>CABUCM010000010.1 GCA_902490005.1 uncultured Ruminiclostridium sp. | reverse complement strand
AGGCACTGAACACATGATTGAAAGTGATATGATTAAATTCCATTTCTGACTGAAGAACCAGAACCGCTTTTTTTCCGGTTGCTCCAAAATTCATTTTGGCCCCGTAATCGACACCGTTATATCGGCTGGTTACTGTAACTTTTCCCGGCAATTTTGTCGCTACCCAGGGTCCTACATTAATATCATCTACCACCACTATGGTTCCACCGCATCCTTTGGCGTCAAATAAAGCGATCGCCCCGCCAAAGGTCTGTTTTGGGCTTTCTAATGTGCCTGGATTGTTATTATTTCCCGCTGAACCAGAAACAAACACTACCAAGTCATTCGACCCGCTTTCCGCCTGCGTGTTTCCTAAAAAGGAAACCGTACAGAGTAAAACCGCCATTAACAAAGCGCAAACCTTTTTCAGCTTCATACTTTCCTCCTTTTATCCTCGTGTTTTCCCTCCAGCTACATTAATAGTCACGCCATGAATATAGCTGGAACGTTCACTTAATAAAAACGCCGCTACATTGGCTACCTCACATAGTTTTCCACTGCGACCAAGGGGAATCGTCGCGGTTTTAGCGTAGCTTTTATGCAATTCGTCCACCGTGATCCCCCTGGTGTAAGCCAACGCCTCCTCATAAGCTATCGTTCTTAAGCCTGTAGCCTCCAGAATCCCCGGCGCAATACCTACAACTCGTATTCCCCGTTTTCCCAGCTCCTTGGCCCAGGAACGAGTCAAGGAATTGACCGCATTTTTGGAAGCAGCATATACGCTTTGTCCCTCTGAACCTTCCAAGCCACATTCAGAGGATACATTAACAATCACTCCACCGCCATTTTTCTCCAGTTCTCTTGCCACAGCCTGTGCACAGAGAAACACCCCTTTGACATTGACATTCATTACCCGATTCCAAACAGTTTCGTCTAACTCATACTGATGACCCGAGTCTACCAGAAGGCGCGGAATATTAATTCCAGCATTATTGACCAATCCATAAATTGTTCCAAGCATAGATTTCACTTTTTCGATCATGTTAGAAATACTTTCAGGATCGGTTACATCCGCTGAGACATATAGGCAGCGCCCCGCTCCTGTTTCAAATTCCGGCTCTTGTGGACTGCAATCACACACCGCTACGTTCGCCCCATCCCATAACAGCTCCTGGGCAATCGCGCGCCCAATGCCGGAAGCTCCCCCAGTAACGATAACCGTTTTTCCGTCCAGGTTCAACCAGGATCTTCTCTCCATGATAATAGGCTTCCTTTCCTAACTAATCTATTTTAAAGTTTACTGATTTTCTCTAATTTTTCGCTATCCGCAACATATCGTTCTAACTGAGGCATGCCTTCATATTCCATAACAAGCTCTGCGTCCGGCGTGAAAGCCTGAATCCCCAACACAAACGCTTTCCAATCAAAAATCCCCTCTCCAATCGGTAAGTGAAGATCCCGGCTGCCGTCATTATCATGAATATGATATGCGGTAATCCGTTTGCCTAGTTTCTTTTGCATTTCCGAAACTGAAAGATCCGACAGCATGGCATGCCCTACATCAATCAGGCATTTTAAATCCGGTATCTGCCGAAACAAATTAAAATAATCCTCTTGGTGAAATAAAAAGCGCTTCTGCCGGTTCCACCCCACATTCTCTACTACCAGATTTACGCCTTCTCGCTTACACAACCTGTGAAACTTTTCCAACCTTTCCATGGCAAGCTTTCTGCTTTCCCCCTCGCGTATCGGGTTGAAAGGATAAGAAAGGCCCCCATTAGTATGTACTACATAAAATTCTCCGTGATATCGATGATACAGCTCAAAGGGGGCCTGCATATGGCTAAATAAAATTTCCTCGTCGCAAGGCTTAGAAAAATCGTCGAACATCATCGGGCCATGAATACTGAATCCTCCAGAACGACCCTCGATGATTGCCGGTAAAATCCCATTCCAATAATCCTCGCTTCCCCATTCATAAAAAATTTCTACTCCCAGATTTTTCGGCAGATCACTCATGAATTTTATTTTTCCGCCGCTAAAGCTTAAAGAACTGACTGAAAATTTCATAATACTATCCTCAACCTATTCTTTCATTCCGCTGGTGGCGATCCCCTCGATAAAATATTTCTGACAAACCAGAAACAAGATTAAAATTGGAATAACCGCGCTGGCCGCCGCTGCCATAGTAATATTGTATTCCTGTGCCTCATCCGCAAAATAAAACCGAATTCCTAACGCTACCGTGTATAAGCGTTTATCCGTTAAAAAGATCAACGGGGATAAATATTCGTTCCAAGAAGCGATAAATCCTAAAATCGCCAAGGATACCACTGCCGGCTTTGTCAGAGGGAACATAACCTGACCCCAAATTCTGGCGTGGGAGGCCCCATCGATTCTCGCCGCTTCCACGAGGTCGTCAGGCAGGCCCAAATAAAACTGTCTCAGCATAAAAATTGCCGTAGCGTCAAACCAGGTGGGAAAAATAATTGCCCAGAGATTATCATACAGGCCAATGGTCCTGAACAACATATATCTGGGAATGATAGTCGCTTGAGTAGGAATCATCATTGCGGCCAGAAAGCCAATAAAAATCACATTCTTCCCTTTAAAATCCAGTTTCGCAAAAGCATATGCCGCAAGCGAAGCAAACAGCAGCTGTCCCAACAAGCTGAAAAACACAATAAATAAGGAATTGCCATATAAACGCCAAAACGGTATTACTTCGTCGGTCCAAACCTGAACATAGTTTTCGAAATGAAAGATCTCAGGAATCCATTTGATCGGGTACTCAAAGACCTCCAGAGGCGCTTTGAATGAAGCCGATATCATCCACAAAAGGGGTAACAAAAATAAAACCGCAATAACCCCGATGATTAGAGTGCGTATTGCCTTAGGCAAGATTTTTTTCGCTTCCATATTTCACACTCCTTAGTAATGAACCCATTTTTTCTGGCCCCAGAAATTAATCAGGGTTATAATAAGAATAATGACCACTAACACCCAAGCCTCGGCGCTGGCGTAACCAAATTTGTAATTGTTAAACGCTTCTTCGTAAACCCGCGTCACAATCGTAGTATTTGCCCTGGCAGGCGTTCCAAAGGTCATGATATTGACAGCCGTAAACAATTTAAATGTAGCAATCAGCCGTACAATCACTAAATAAAAAGTAGTCGGGGAAATTAAAGGAAACGTAATCCTGGTGAATTTTACAAATCCAGAGGCTCCGTCGATTTCCGCCGCCTCATAAAGGCTGGGAGAAATATTCTGCATAGCGGCCATATAAATAACCAGCTCATAACCAATGGCAGTCCAAATCAAAAAGATGATAATGGGAATTTTATTTAAGCTGGAATCCGCAAACCAAGCCGGAGGAGTTTCCATCTGCAGCACATGCTGGCAGAACATATTAATCGGCCCATTTTCCCGAAACAGTACTTTAAATACAGCCGCCAGCGCAACCGCGCTGGAAATATAAGGGATGAAAAAGCAAAGGCGCAAGGGCGTTTTCAAAAATACCTTTTCGTTTAAAAGATAAGCCAGAATCAGCGCAATTAAAATCGAAACGGGTACCGTGGCAATGGTGTAAATAAAGGTGTTTCCAACAGCCTGTATAAAGGTGCGGTCCTCCAGAAGGTCAGAAAAGTTGGACAGGCCCACCCATTTAATGCCTTCGAATCCAGACAGGAAGTTCCAATCTGTAAAAGATAAAAAGATAGAAAACAGAACTGGAGCCGCCACAAGAACGATAAACACCACCAAAGTGGGAGTAAGAAAAAGAAACGCTGTTAAATTATCTTTATGCTTTCTCTTCATCGCGTTTTCCTTTCTGCCGGAGCGGCGTGGGGCGCCGCTCCGGCCGTAATGATGTCTGAAATAACCTTATTCCGCTTCGGCAATTACCTGATCCGCTTCTGTTTTCAGTTCAGCCAAGGCATCCTCTACGCTCATTTCTCCATTATGAGCATAAATTACATACTCCTGCATCAAGCTGTTCACTTCACTGTAGGCGGTAGTTTCTGTATCTACATAGGTTAATCCATCATAATTGCATACTACATTTTTAAAGCTTTCCACATCAATGAGTTTTGCCGCATCCTCCTCTGAGCCAAACATCATATCTACCAGGGCATCGGCGTCTGTACCGCTCCAGGTGGGCATATGTCCCGCCATCGCCAAATATTTGGAGCCATAGGTGGCAGCATATTTCAGAAACGCATAAATAGCGTCAAAATTCTCGTTGTCGCAGTTAGAAGCGATACCGATATGTGAGAATGTGGAAATTCCTTCCATGTGGTTATCCTGCCCTTTCTCCTCAGTCGGGAACGGGGCGAACGCTGTTACAAAATCCACCGGATATGTCTCGGTATCCCGAATAAAGCGAACTAGATTGGTATTGACCGATGTGGCGATTTGTTCTGTCAGATAAGTCGTCTGCGCCTGAATATTGTCGGAACGATAGGTAGTCAGCGGGAACCAGATCTGGTCCTCTTTTTCCGCTTTCACCTCACGATTCAGAGCCTTGATAATAACAGGATCGTCAAAGCTGGAGGTTCCATCCTCATGATACATGGCATTTTTGCCATACACCTGGTACATGGTGTTCATCACGGAATTGATTGCCTGATACTGCGAGCCGCCATAGACGCTGACATTGCCGCCGGCATCCTTTTCCGTCATTTTTTCACACGCTTCCAGATATTCATCCCAGGTCCATTCGGTAGGGATCTCTCCTAAACCCGCTTGCTCCCACCGATCCATATTGATGGCTACATAGAAGGCTCTTCCTCCCGCGGGCAGCGTATATATCTTACCATCATAGGTATAATCGTCGGTTCCCCAGTTTTCTACCAAATCAATATTATCGGAAGCAATTTTGTCAGACAAATCCATATACATGTTGTTTTCCCAACGTTTGTAAGTGTTGTGCAGCTCAAAGCTCCAGAGCACATCGATTTCTCCAGACATCATTGAAGTGTTGACCGCAGTATTTCCATCTGTGTTATTACTGTAAGTAGTCAGTTTTACCTCAATATTAGGATACGTTTCGTTAAATTCCGCAATTAAGTCATCCATACCCTGATCTCCGGCGAACGGAATCCAGAACCGTACAGTGCCGGATAGAGAAGTATCGTCTTCAATCAGCTTTGGCTCCCCAGATTCTTGAGAGTTCGATTCGTTTTGCGCGCTTTCAGCAGCAGATGATACTTCGGGAGACGCAGAGCTTGACGTTCCTCCATTAGATGAGCAGCCGGCAGCCACAGCAGTCAGCATTGCGGCCGCAAGTAAGGACGCGATTACTTTTTTCATTTCTAAACCTCCAATTTTTTAATATAAGGGCAATGATTACTGAAATAAATGAATCCCACGGCTGATAAGAATTTGCTGCACCTCCTTTGGATTCAGCCGTCTAGGTGAAATTTCTCTGTCAGCACACAAAGCCGCCATCACACCGGCAGCTTCACCTATAGCCATACAAATCGCCATAACCCGGTAAGAAGCGTGAGCACGATGGGTACCGGAAATGCATCTGCCCGCCACCAAAAGGTTTTCTAATTTTAATGGAATCAGCGAGCGCATTGGGATGTCATATGGCTTTGCTGGATGGGAAAATTTTTCCGCCTGTCCTCCGCCATTGGGATTATGGATATCAATTAGAAACCACGCGTTATGAACCACCACATCCTCAAATTTTCTTCCTTGTTCAATATCGCTGTCCTGCAGAATGTATTCCCCAATAATTCTCCGGGTTTCTCTTACACCCAGTGTGCTTGCTGAAGATTTTATCCGACATTTTTCATAACCAGGGACATTTTTTCTCAAAAACCCGAGAATACGAGTAATTTGATTTCGTAAAAGAAGATCCGCTTCTGCTATTTCTGCGAGGTTCAATGAATTAAATTGGTTCACTTGTGTAGCATTTACACTGCGTTCCCCAGAATAGAAGGTTTTATGTAAGCGTACTATCGACACATTGGGCGGAAGTTCTCCCCTAATGTTAGCCTGTTTACAAAGTTCTACATAACTGCCGCCATTTTTCAGCCTTACTGGATCGCTTCCTCCAAAACAGGTAATGGCGCTCGCCTCATCCACATGATTCACGACAAATTCAATCGTATTCGGCTGGCATAACCCGTCGCTTTCCCGTCCTATTTTATATTCCGCGCCGGCAGCAGCGGCAAGAAAACCATCTCCAGTGCAGTCAATGACACATTTTCCATAAACAGCCGCCAAACCCGTAGGCGTGCTAATGATAACTCCCTTTATCTCATCATCTTCCTTTATAACATCCACTACAGAAGACTGCAAAAAGCATTCCGCTCCACTTTCTTTCACCAGATTCAAAAGAAGTATTTTTGCCTCTTCCGGATCCACATGCTGTTCTACGCCATTCCTTGTGACCTGAGGCTCTACTCCGGGATGCAGCTGGGCCATCCGCGAAATAATTTCATCATACATGGTTCCCGAAGATACATTCCCTAAAATTGGATCTACATGCCCAGATGTCATCATCCCACCTAAAATTCCAAAGCGCTCTATCAGCAGGGTTTTTGCTCCTTGTCTCGCGGCGGAAACCGCAGCGCACACTCCAGCAGGACCACCTCCTGCAACTACTGCATCATACTGGTAAATTCTCTGAATGTTTTTTTCATACAGCATTACAATCAACTCTTTTCCGATAGATAATTATATCTTTTGGAACGCTCCAAATTTTATATATAGTTACTTCCCCAACAATTCTGAATTAGCAATTCTCTAAAAAGTAACAACACAATGGGGATTATCGTCTCTACCCGCTATTTAGAGCGCTCCAAAATCCAGCGCACATTCAGTATCGACTTTTTTTACGACTTAACATTTTCCAACGCTGTTACGCACAACTAAATTCGGCTCAACAATAATATGCTCTAGTTCGCCCTCCTGCCCTTTTTTGATACGTTTCAGCATAATTCGGGCGGCCAATTCTCCCATATATTCCTTTTGGATATTCACAGAAGTCAAAGCTGGGACAGCGTATCCCCCTAAAACGGAGTCTTCATAACTAACGATAGCTACATCCTCCGGAATCCGAACGTCTTGCTCGTATAAAAACCTCATAATTCCCAGAGCAATAGGCTCATTTGCCGCAGCGATGGCCTGAGGTCTTGCGCCTGACTGCCAAAGCCGCTTGATCGCCTCATAACCGCCCTCTCCAGTATTGTGCTTACAATAAACCAGCCAATCCGGTTTCATTTCCAGATGAAACTCTCCCATGGCTTTCTGAACTCCCGCCACACGTTCCGCATTAGAACGATAAATTTGCGGACAATTAATATAGCAGATTTTTCGGTACCCTTGATCCAGCAAATACCGAACTCCAAGATAAACTCCCTGAGTAACATCGGTAGAAACCGAATCAATCTGGTCATAATAACGGCCAATCGCAATAATTGGAATCTTTTTTTCTTTTAGCCTTTCGATCAATTCTGGGGTAAACAATCCTCCCACCAAAAAAATGCCGTCAACTCGATTATTCTTTACTAAAGCTGGCAATTCTTTCCCTTGTATACTAACACAAAACCGCTCTGTTAAAAGCCCATAATCCGTATTGGCCAATCCAATCGGAATACCATTCGTAATGTTATAAGAATACAGTCCTGTTTCATAATTGAATTCATAAGTATTATATGGTTGATCCTCAATGGCAATAATAACTCCTAAACTTTTATTCTCTTTTTTTACTAATCCGCGCGCATTAGGATTTGGCACATAACCCAATTCCTGAATAGCCCGTTCCACTCTTTGCCGCGTCTCATCCTTTACCAAAGGACTTTTATTAATCACCAGCGACACAGTGCTTCTGGACACGCCCGCACGTGCTGCTACGTCTAAGAGCGTTACCACTACGAAGCTCCCTTTCCTTTAAACTCTGCCTATATTATATTTTGGAGCGCTCTAAAAGTCAAGCGTTTTTTATATTAATCTTGAAATTTATATATTCTTTTCAGCAAAATATGGTTCAAAATCGAATGATTGTTTTGATTCCTACCTGACTCCCATAATGGAATGTCCAGCGGTGCGCGGCTTGGGATCGGCGGCTGATCTCTGGAAGGGAACGGCGAAATTATTGCCCATTTGTTCAATGCTGTTGGAAAGAAATTGATTAACCCAAAATCCAAGGAAACTCTCAACAAAATGAAAATTCCCGGTTCAGAATATAATAATATTTATTCTATTGTTTCAAAACCCGTTTTTCTATTTTTTGCTTTTGGATGTCCCGTTTCTATAAAAGAGATAAACCTCGAAAAATAGTTTAAACACCGGGTTTATACCATAGAAAAAGAGGTAAAATCTGGATTGTCTTATTTTTGAGTGCCAAACTCCGCCTTCCTTGCCGATTTCGGTGAGGAGGGATTTTTATTTTGACGCACCTCTTCGAGTAATTTTAAGGCAAAACAAGTACATAAAAGGCCAAAACTCAAAAAAGAACCGCACAAAACAGCCATTTGTTGGCTGTTTTGTGCGGTTCTTCTGTGGGCTTACGCTACAAAATAGATACCCGCTGAAAACGCGGGCACAAAAGCTGATAAAAAAGAAAACCTACGGTGCGCGACTTGCTCACCGCAGGTATGGGTTTGCGTCACAAAAAAGATACCCGTTCCGGCGCGGGCGCAAAACAAAACACACCCCAAAAAGTGAGGTGTGCGGCAGTCTGCCATTGGAGCGCGAGACAGAAATCGAATTCATAAAAATGACTTCTGCGCACATTTGCAAAGTGCAATAAATGGCGGTATCACACGGTTTTTTGAAGTTTCATATTTGCGAATATTTGTTTCTTTTCGCCCGATTTTGTAAAAACAAACACCAAAAACAAGCACCAGAAAACGCCCGCTTCGCCATGCCGATTGATTGACTTAACCGGGCGCTTGTGGTATAATATTTTTAAAGATCAAGCTCCTTTATTTTTTTGATAGCTGCTTCTGCTGGTGACAGAGCGGCTATTATTTTTATATCATTGCGGGGCGGTATGCCACGGCTATAATCGTTAACCCGTCCCCGCTAATTGTTTGATTTTGTCTTCTTTATTAACAGCGAAACCCGTACTGCTCTGGACAAGTTGAAATCGACCAACGAAATAACCATCAAACAACCACAACGTAAGAATGATAAGAAATATACTTCGTATATAAAAGAAGAAAAGAAAGCGGCCGCGCCGCAGGAGACATTCCCTCCGGGATTATCCCGCTCCATAAATTTTCATTGAATCACAGCAGGGCTTGTGCTAAAATAGGGGCAAGGCAGTGAGAATATGCTAGATCAGAATGATTTACAGGCAATTGCACAGTTGATGGATAATATGGAAAAACGAATTGATTCCAAATTAGAAAAACAGCGTGATGAAATCTTGGAAGTTATGCAGCAACAGGCAGAAACCACACAAGCCATGATTAGCGAATCAGAACAGCGCATGAAGGTTTATGTAGAAAACCAGGCAGGCAAGCGCATCGATTCCCTACTCGACGGTTACAAACTGACTCATGAAAAGCAATGGGAACTTGAAAGAAAGATGGAACAGTTGGAAAAACGTCTGGAAGCTTTAGAAGCAAAGGCCGGTTAACTTCATATAGATTTCATTAGCCGAGGGTTTATGCCCCCGGTTTTTTGTTACCCTTTTCAACATGTAGGGCTAACGCAAAAGATACGCTCAATTTTGAGCGGAACTAGATTCCGGTCACCCATCAACGGCACAAAATGGAAACCCCTAGGCCACGTAGATTAAACCTAGTCGCCTCGGTTAAACCGACCCCATATTAATTGGTGTGAGTTAGAACCATGCCTTACTGAATCCAGATTTGGATTGTATCCCTGGATACTCCGGCCAGCTTGGAAAGTTCTTCGTCGGTTCGCATTGGAGCAGCTTTGTCAGATTTCTGACTAAACTGGGGATTGCTTCCTCCAGTAGATGTTGCTTGCTTCTCTTTCGCCTTTGCCTGGATTACACTTTTCATCTTTAAGGCTAGTTCAGAACGTTGGAAGGAAAGAAGATTTCTGCGGCCAAACTGCTCGTTTATTTTTCCAAGATCTCCACCAGCTCCAAAAGCCAGCCCGGCCTATAATTCCCCTTGGAAATCAATTCCCCATTGGCATACTCTGCAATCTCCACAAAGCCGTTTTCATTGTCAAATAAGGTGACTTCAGGGCCCACCTTACAAGGCTTTCAAACTGCCCCGAAAAACGCCTGTGAACATCTTCCGAGGGGATTATCGTGTCCGCCTTTTGCTACCCGATTTTCAATGCGTTTTATACTTTTCGCCGCACTGGAAATGCCCATATAATACAGTCTGATATAATAGCCGGCCCCTTTTACCTTTAGATTTGTCTGCTCTATACCGCCCGACACCAGAGTGAAGTGGATATCTCTGTCAGCCCTCCAAAATTTCTTTCCCATGTACTGAGCAGTGACCGCCACCGCCATGGAGTAAGGCCAGAAAGGAATTGAGACAAAACTAGCTACACTTGACTCGCCAAGGATGATGCAGAAAGGATGGTCTTCTCCCCTTATCAGCACAACCGACTATGGCGGTGGAAGTTACGGATACGTTAACCATGTTCCACAGAGCGATTGCAAACATCAAACACCTACTGTTTTGTAAAAGCCCTTCTTTTTATAAACCACTATAACCAAAAATCATTAGCTCAAAAAAGCAAGCAGGGTTATTTCAAAAGCGGATTAGGAACTATTTGTGGGCCATTTCTGCTAACCAGTATACTACGGAAGCCCTTACGCTCAATTGATTTGTAATCATGCCCCGCATCAGCTCGGAATGAATAAAAGAAGACTAACGGTGTACTTCCAACGTTTACAGTCCTGTGCGCATACCCTTTGGGTACATAAACAGCCTGTCCGGGCCGAAATTCCATACTTTTTTGCTTGCCGTCTTCATTTTCAATTAAAATATACCCGTTTCCGCGAAGACAATAATACACCTCAGCAGTCATCTTTTTGCTATGAAAGTGACCTTTTGTCATAAAATATTCATCACCGATTTGGCCGGGATACACAATGCTAGTACCAAAAGCAATATCTCCACCGTCAACTGGAGCTTCCAATGCGTAAAACTCGTAAATTAACGGGTCATTTTGGTTTAACGTATCATTAACAGCTATTTTATCATAATACATATCTTTCATCTGGGACAAATAGCGTTTTATCGGCGGTACTTCTTCTGAAACACCAGTAATCTCATCCAAAGAAACCGCAAACCCCTCATCCCAGTTGCACTTAGACTCTATTTTTTCCAAAGTAAACTCCTCCATCTTTCTATACATTACTATCATTTTGCATCATCTTTTTCGCATAATAGGCAGCTCCTAAAATACCTTTTTCAGGCTTTTTAGGTGAATATAAAAACTTAACGCCCTTTGATGCTACGACCGGGCTTGTGTTCTCTAAAATATAATGTTCAAACCTTTCACGAGGAAACCCTAACATTTCTGATACACCACCACCAATGATAACAACATTGGGATCAAAAATTGTCGCCAACATAGCAAAAGGCATTGAACAGGCATATAAAAATTCTTCTATCAACAAATGCTTGCTGTGCCTTATAAAGATATCCTGAATATTTGTTTCAGGAAAATGTGACTGGCGCAATTTCTGCAAATATTGCCCGGAAGCTACTGATTCCAAACAAGATTTCTTTCCGCAGTTGCAAATAGCAGAATTGTGATATAAGGAAACGTGGCCGATTTCCATTGCTCCACCATCTTTTCCCCGCAAAATCTTTCCGTTTAAAAAGACAGCTCCGCCAAATCCAGTTCCAATATATCCACCAATCACAGTTTCCAGGTCCTCTAAATGATT
The DNA here is from genome assembly GCA_902490005.1 of uncultured Ruminiclostridium sp. GTDB lineage: Bacteria > Bacillota > Clostridia > Oscillospirales > Acutalibacteraceae > Clostridium_A. The sequence continues at coordinate 63,175 of CABUCM010000010.1, read as the reverse complement.
AGAAAGTATATCATAATACAATATGTTATACACATCTTTATTTACAAATACAGGAACGCCAATAATCTCCCGCAAATTATCGGCTATATTCACTTTATCAAAATATCGATTCCCCTGCCGATCCAATAAATTCGGGGCACAATAAACCGTTTTACGATCTTTACAAATAGACGCCGGAACACCAATGGATACTGCATCTATCTGCACTCTTTTGATTTTTCCTAAATATGCTTTTATTATATATGCTAAGCCTTGAATTGGGTCAGAGTGATCGATAAGCACCACACTAGGCATAACCTCACAATCGATAAGAGTATGACCCTTTACTGCGCCTATCCTTAAGTTGGTTCCACCTATATCCAAGCAAACCATAAGCTTTTCTTGTTGCACAACAAAATATCCCCCAACCTATACTTTTATTTTCACACTATTTCTCCGAATAAGTTTAAAATCAATCTCATGATATGCAGGAGAAGAACCGTTGCCATTTAATATTTCCATCAAAATATGCGAAGCGGTATTTCCCACCTCATACGCGTCAAATTTCATTGTAGTCAAGGCGGGACGATAAATCGCCGACATAGGAATATCTGTCATCCCCATTACGGAAATCTGCTCAGGAACTTCAACCCCATTGGAAATCAGAAAATCGATAGCACCAATAGCCATTAGATCAGAAGCGGCTAATACGGCGGTAGGAAGTTTCCTGTTTTCCTCAAAAATCTGCTTCATTCCTCTAACTCCATCTTCAAATAAAAAGGGGCCGAATTTTACATAGTTCTCATAAAAGGGAATATTCGCATCTTCCAACGCTTTACAATATCCCTCAAATCGTTTTCTCCCCGACCCCAAATCATATAGAGGGCCTGACAGCATCGCGATCCGTTCATGGCCGCTTTGAATCAAAAATTGAGTGGCGTCATAGGCTAACTTTATGTTGTCAATATTTACAACATCAAAACCACAGTCAAGCCGTTCTGGATCCTGGCACACCAACACAATGGGAATATGGATGTCGTTCATAGTAGCAATCAATTTTTCGTCAACCGTGACTCCCGCGAAAATGATACCATCAATCTTTCTGTCTCTTAACAGCTGCAGCAATTCTGCTTCTTTAGACGATTTACCCTGTGACTCACATAAAATAAACGTATACTCATACTGTGATAAAACAGCATCGATCCCTTTAATTAAAGTATAGAACACTGGATTAGAAATATCAGGAAGAACAATCCCAACAATATGTGTAGTTTTTGTTACCAATCCTTGAGCGATAGAATTAGGCCGAAAATTATTTTTCTCAATTACCTCGCAAACCCTTTGCCGCAGAGAATCGCTAACTTTCTTGCTATCATTAATTACTCTAGAAACCGTAGATACCGAAACACCCGCCTGTTTGGCAATATCAATAATTGTTACAGCTCTCACTCTAGTCACCCTCTTTACATTCTTCATTCATTATACAAAATATTTTTATATGTTTCCATTCTTTCTTAATAAATTTTACACTTACCATATAGAGGATAACTTATATATCTTAGCATCCAACAAACATATTTCGGCATTTGAAACAAATTTTATAAACTTACTTTTAATACTTGGAAAAATTCGGTGTGAAAAACAAATATCACCGTTATTTATAAAAACTTCCAAGGAACACGAATCCACAAAGGCATGGATTTTTACTCTTCTCGGCTTAATTCCTAAACTATAAGCTTCTTCAGATTGTAGGCAGCCACCACTCTCTCCTGAACGGGTACAATCAACTATAAATAAGCCTTTTTGATACTTTATAGAAGAATATTGTGTTTCATCGCTACTACACCTCAATTTAAGCTCCATAAAAGCCTTCTGAAAATCAAGAATTTCAATCTCTAATAGGCACTCAAAGCAATTCAGCAAAACCCCCTCAAAAGGATTCGTCTTACTTATATCAATCAAGATGTCTTTGATTCTTAATTTTTCTAGTTGCGTTACTGGAGCGCATAAAAGCTTATTCTCTTCGTTTAAGGAACAGGAGAGTGGTATGGACATAGCGCCGCTCCAACCGTATTTACTAGTAGGATAATTTTTGACTCCCCAATGCTGCATCCAAGCCAGTATTATGATTTCTTCTTCATTAGTGTAAAACACCTGTGGCGCGTAAAACTCCTGGCTGGAATTCATTTTGTAGAAATGCTCCGAATGGAACTTTCCAGTGCTATAATCTAATTTTCCTACAAAATAAGCAGTCGTAATACCCTTCTTTTCCAAACCCATTGGAGAAAACATTAATACATCCTTCTCACCCATAGGAATTAAATTAGGACATTCCCACATATTTCCTTGTGTCTCTGACGACTCAGCTTTCAGCATTTCACCAACATATTCCCAATGCAACAGATCAATCGACTTATACAAGAGTACTTTTCCAAGATTTTCTTTTGAACTGCCTATAACACAATACCAAGCATTGCCATGCTTCCAAACTTTAGGATCCCGAAAATGTTCTGAACCGGCTTCTGGATAATGTAAAATCACCGGATCCTTTAATTTCTGAAATTGGAATCCATCTTCAGATATTGCCACACATTGTACTTGCTGTGTTCCATTAAGCGTATCTCTTGCAGCTGTATACATAGCATAAAGCAGTCCATCTTTCTCCGCAACACTTCCCGAAAAGCATCCCCCACTAGGATAATCTCCAACGCTCTTGTCTGATAATTCCCATTCTGTACTCGGGCTCAACGCTAGAGGTTGGTGCTCCCAATGTATCAAATCTTTACTAGTAGCGTGTCCCCAATGCATCAATCCCGGTTCAGGTTTAAAAGGATAACACTGATAGTACATATGATAGATTCCTTTGAACTTTACTAACCCATTGGGGTCATTCATCCAACCTGCCGGCGGCATAAAATGATAGCTCAATCGTTGTGGATCTTTTATAACTGATTGTAATTGCTCAGTAGTATATAGCGAATCAATTGGCATCTCTTTGCTCCCTTGACTTTACTTATGATTGAAATTACTCCTTAACGCCCCCTGAAGTAAGGCCAGCAATAATTTTTTGTTGGAAAATAAGCACAACTATAATTAAAGGCACCACGACCACAACCGATGCAGCCGCAATATCTCCCCAAGGCAAATCATAGTTACCAGGGAATAACGCAATTCCCACGGGAACCGTACGCATTTGATCCTTGGTCATAAACGTTAACGCATAGAGATACTCATTCCATGCAGTAATAAAAGTAATCAAGGCTGCCGCAAAGATTCCTGGTGCGCCTAATGGGAGAACAATGGTAGCAAAGCATCGATAAATACCGCAGCCATCCATACCTGCCGCCTCCTCAAGTCCTTTGGGGATATCCTTAAAAAAGTTGGTCAGCAACCAAACAGTAAGTGTCAAGGACATCGCTGTATAAGGAATAATCAATGCCAAGTAAGTATTAATCAACTTCATATTTTTCATAAATACAAACAGAGGGCTTAAATTAGCAATTGGAGGAAACATAGACACCATTAACACGACGGTTAAAATAATCTTTTTCCCCCGGCAGCGAAGTCGGGCTAGTGCATAGGCACAAGATGCCCCAATTAAAACACTAATAAGTGTTGTAACCCCAGATACAATAAAACTATTCAAAAGGTAATTTAAAAAAGGGCGCTTAGTAAAAACATTAACATAATACTCCAAATTCAGCTCACTGGGAAGCCACTTCGGAGGCATAGAACTAATCTCGCTTAGCGGCTTAAAAGAGGTCAATATTTGCCACAAAAAAGGAAAGACGATGATAATGGCAAAAACAACTATTAAAAAATAAAATATTAGCCTCCCAATGCGTTTGTTCATTTGAACTTTCATTGTCACCATACCCCTTTTATCAATCAACATCAGTCAGCTTATTACCCATAAGCTTCATATAAATCATACTAATCAAAAAGATAACCACAAAAGTAACTACAGCGACTGTAGACCCATAACCAAAATCCATATAACTCATCAAGTTAGTATAGGCATACATTGACATCGTTTCCGTACTTCCACCTGGTCCACCGTTAGTCATAACTTGAATCATATCAAACGCGCGGAAAGCATCTAAAGTTCTAAACAGCATAGCAACCAAAATTGTATTTTTAATAACTGGAATAGTGATCTTAAAAAACCTAGTAAATACGCCGGCACCATCTATTTTCGCCGATTCATACATTGATTCCGGAACCATCTGTAAGCCGGCTAAAATTAGCAACCCCATATAAGCCGACGTTTTCCAAACGTCAGCAAAAACAACTGCGAAAAATGCGCCTCCAGGTGTACCAAGCCACGCGATATAGTGATCGCTTAATCCTAACCGTACAATCACGTCATTAAAAACACCATATTGATCATTAAAAAAGAATTTCATCATTAACGCTGCCACAGAGGTTGGAACAGCCCATGGGACCAACATTGTTGCTCGAAAAAGTCCTCTTCCCTTAAACGTTTTATTCATTAAAACAGCAATTACCATTCCCAAAATTAATTCAAGGAAAACGGAAGTTACTGTAAACAGAAAGGTAAATCCCAGCGCCCCTAAAGCTTCCGTATTTTGAAAGAACTTAATATAATGATCTAAAAAGACAAACGGCTGCCCATCTTGAGGTTTTGTCAACACCATTTCATGCATACTCATATAAAAGGTGTTCATAACAGGCCAAATTGCGACTACAGCAATTACGATTAGCGCTGGAGCCATCATAACCCACGCGGCTCTGGCCTCTCGTTTTTCCATCGTTCCTTTCATAAGAAATACCCCTTTTACTTTTAGGGCTACCTGGCCATTTGCAGGTAGCCCTTTAACTTGTGTTTGTGTTAATCGATTTGATGGCAAAGTCTACATCATACCATCTTTACATGTTTCAGACCAACTTTCTTTCGGAAGCGTCCTTGCCATCATCTTTCCTTAATTAACTGAAATCTCAATAAACATATGTAGAATAATAAAAGTGCTTATTCCTACAAAACCTCACAAAGATCCCAGTTTTCGATTTTAACCGATAGCTTCCAATTCGGATTCCAAATTTGAAATAGCGGTTTCCACATCAGTCTGCCCAGTAAGTGCTTGGTGGATATTCTTCTGAATTGCATCGGTCACTTTAGCGTAATCGAGTACAGCAGGACGCTCCTTAGAATCTTCAATATACTTATCATAACCGTCAAATACCGGAGAAGCCTCTAAAACTTCGGAATCCGCATAAGAAGATGCCAGAACAGGCGGGAACGCATAATTAGCGCCCATAATTCTCTGTCCCTCTTCACTCAGCAAATAGCGAATAAAATCCACACACGCCGTTTTCTTCGAATCACTAGAGTTTACATTAATACTTAAGCTCAGACCGCCTTGCATAGTATAACCTTTATCCCCATCCGGTCCTGCCGGCAACTGGCAGTAACCAACCTTGCCAGCTACTTTGGAACCTTCGGCATTGGATTTAGCCCAGACATAGGGCGAATTGCGATGGAACAGCGCTTTACCCTCTAAAAAGACTTGTTCGCTTTCAGTTTCCTGATAGGTAGTAATACCCTCTGGCGCATAATTCTTCGCCAAATTGACCATAAACTCAGTGCCATCAATAACATTCTGTGAGCCGACTGTCAGATTGCCATTTTCATCATACACGTCTCCGCCATTGCTCCAGATATATTCAAGCCAGCAGCATACCATTCCCTCATATTGCGCCCCTTGGAAAGTGATACCATATTCGGTACCTCCCTGGCCTGTCAAATCCTTACACATCTGCTCCAATTCCTCAAAAGTTTTTGGAGGTTCCAGACCATTATCTTCCAATATGTCGGAACGATAAAATAACATGTTTGCATTTGTAAACCATGCGATAGCAGTCATTTGACCGTTATAGTAGCTAGCCATATTAGTAGCAGAAATAAACTGTGACATATAATCTTCGTCAAAATATTCATCCAAAGGCTGTAGCCAGCCGGCTGCGCTGAATTCCGGGATAAACGTTTTATCTACCGCAAATAAATCTACAGTATCATCACCGGTAGCAAGCTTTGTTGCGAAATCATCATGAACCTGGTTTGTGTTTTGAGGCAGATCGATAGTCTCAACTGTCACAAGGTCTTGTGAGGCATTGTAGTTTTCCACTAACTCGCTAACCGCATCCCCGACACCACGGTCAAAAGAAAACACGATAGTTTCCTTTTCTGCCGGAACCGCACTAGAGGTGGTTGAAGCTTCACCCGCGGCCGATGACGTTTCCCCGCCACTTGCAGTCGTACCGTTGTCTGCACTACAAGCCGCAGACAACAGCGCCATTACCCCTGCTAAAGCAAGCGCCGCACATTTTTTCCGAGATAGGCATTTCATAAAATAGTTCCTCCTTAATCTTTTGCCCGTCTAGAGCTTAAATTCAATTGGTTGATTTGCATATATTTTATAACAGGAAAATATTTTCCTATCTACAAATCAATCAACTGTCTGGGTAAATAATACCTATTTCTTCTTTTGTTGTCAACATTTTTTTATTTTAATTATTTTTTTTCGTGATTTTTAAACTATTTTTTATATAATTTTTGTAGACTGTTTTCAAAATATGCAAATTATATATTGACTAATAACTTTTTTCGTATATAATATTGTTTGTATCTTCCAGTAATTATCAGGTTTTATTGTGTTTAATGTTTTCTGAAACCGATTTCACATAAATTAGATATTACAAGCGATACTTGAGAAAAAGAGAAAGGTGTATTTAATATGGATAAAGTTTTGAAAATTGGTATTTTAGGGTGTGGGAATATCGCACAGATACGATATCTTCCATCCATACAGAACATTCCTGGAATTCAGACACAAGGAATCTACGATGTAAACCCGACACTGTTAAAAAAGTTATCGCACCAATATAATACACCCTATTTTTCTTCGGTGGAAGAGTTGCTGTCTTCAGACATTGAGGCTGTTGTCATTTGCACTCCACCGGCAAGTCACAAAGATCTTAGTATTAAATCATTAAATGCCGGTAAGCATGTTTTAATAGAAAAGCCAGTTTCTTTAGATTCCAATGACCTATTAGAGATAAAAGAGGCCGCAAAAAAAAGCGGGAAGGTTGTTATGGCATTACCTTTTAACAATTACCCGTACCTAAAGCTCTGTAAGCAGAGTTTGGAATCAGGTTTAATTGGAAAAGTTGTTTCTCTAGACGGTAACATGTCACATAGAGGCCCTGGTCATGCCGCATGGTATTATGATGATACAAAAAATATCTGGGGGGTAACCGGGGACTTAGGAATTTATATTGTAAGTACATTTATTTATTTGCAAGGGAAAATAATAGGCGCTTTTGCTGATATGAGTACATTACAACCTCAAAGGGTCGGTATAGATAATGCGTTAATAAATGTTACTATTAAAGATAGTTGCAATGCTTTATTTCGGTGGAGCAATGGGGTGGGCGGCACTATGCGTTGCAATTATAATACCGGTAGCCGGCCAGGTACTAATGCATGGGATATACGGGTGTATGGTACTGAAGGAATTATTTTTTTAAACTTCTTTTCATCTGATATTCCAATGGTTATATATTCACCTTCCAAATGCCCAAAAGGCTTTCAGCCTATCTCATATTGCGGTTTGGAAACTTGCTATGCCCCTGAGCCAATTAATACTGACATGTGCTTAGATATTGTTTCTTCATTTCGGGACATTATATTGGAGGAGGATTTTTCCCTTTTGTCCGGTAATGATTTAGAATCACAATATTGGACACTAAGGACGATCGAGGCGTTATTCCAATCCGCAAAAGAAAAGAGGTGGGTTTCTATATAAAAACGCTGGGATTTCATTTAACATAAATTAGAAGGAGCTTTATCATGATTAAATTTGCTGTTTTAGGCGCTGGATGGCGTTCAGAGTTCTTTATGCGCATCGCTAACACACTTCCTGATACCTTTGAAGTCGTTGGAGTTCTTATGAGAAACAAAGAAAAAGGCCAAATTTTCCAAAAGAAGTTTCATGTGCCTGTTTTTTACGACTTTGATGAGTTAATCAAGAAAGACTTAGATTTTGTTGTAGTATCTTACCCTTGGGAAGTGGCGTTTGAATATAATAAAAAACTATTTGCCCTAAATGTTCCAATTCTCTCCGAAACGCCAATTGCGCCTACCTTAGAAACTGTTGATCAAATCTGGGAAGAGTCCACACACTATCCAGTAAAAATCCAAGTGGCTGAGCAATATTTTGCCCAACCATACCACAGCGCATTAATGAATATAATACAAAACGGTATGATCGGGGAGCCTACGGATGTTTTGATGTCCATGCTTCATGGTTATCATGGGATTAATATGATTCGCCGCTACTTAGGAGTAAAATTTGAAACGTGTACTATTTCTGCTAAAAGGTTTTACCAGGAATTACGTGAAACTTGTAGTAGATCTGGATTGGTATATAACGATCATATGCTTAGAGTTCCTAGGGATACTGCTACGTTCGAGTTTTCCAACGGTAAGGTCGCTTATTTGGATTTCTGTGACGAACAGTATTTTTCTCAGATTCGCTCTCGATTTTTGAGAATATGCGGCACTAAAGGTGAAATCTTTAATCAAACTGTTCGTTATATTAATGATCACGGTGAGTATGCGTGTTCAGAGATCAAACGAATTGATTTAGGTCAGTATTCCAGTCATGAAGGATATTCTCTCCGCGGCCTTATGTTAAATGATCAATATATTTATCGAAACCCATTTGAAGAGAAAACCATTTCAGATCAACGGCGTTTAAACGATGAAGAATTGGCGATTACACAAGTTTTGTTGGATATGAAAGAGTATGTAGAGAACGGAAAAGAGTTTTACGGTCTAGCAGAGGCATGCCAAGACACTTATCTATCACATTGTCTTACAAAGGCCTTAGAAACGGGACAAGACATTACAACAACAAAGAAACTATGGTGCAAATAATATTTTAATCGTGATCAAATCATATAATTCATGGTTGTATATTCTGAATCGCCTTTTCCGTAATTTCAATAAAAAGCACTTCTTCTTTATAAGCTTAGGACTTTAACGTTTGGCTTTTCCTTTGCAGGTTTTGATTGTCGACATTACTCTCTTGTAATCGATCATTAGTATAATTAATGAGAAGCGCTTCGCGGTGGAGTTAAAACAGGAAATAAACGCAGACTAAAAAACAAGAGCGTTCTCCAATACTTAAGACGGTAAAGTCTATTGAGTATAGGTAAAAATGGCGATATCTCGAGAACTGCAAATCCGAAGCAAACTAAAACATATCGAAAGATTATGCCAGGAGCCTAAATTCATATTGAAAACACAGTTCTGTATTTAAGGAGTTTAATTCCGTTTGTAACCCTTAAGCTTTTTGCTCCGTCAACACACCAAATGTTAGCTTTATATGACAAAGGCCCTCGGGTGTAGTCTAAAACTGCGTTGAAGCAGAAGGAACAGACAGTAAAAAGAAGCCCCTAGCGTAGAAATACGGGAAATTACGCAAACTGGCGCCGCTTTTCAAGCGGCGCCAGTTTTGATTTGAGTTGAAAACGCTCATGATTGTAAAACCAGATGAAATCGCCGAATTTCATTGTCCTTTTCTTGCTCCGTTGGCACGTATCCCTTTGTCGGTCTTCCCCGGCGACGGGGCATGATTCCCGCTTCCATTTCCCGCATTCGCCAGTTATACCGTTTGACCCATCTCTTTACTACATATTTGTCCTTAAAACCAAAACTCTCCGCTATTTCACGGTTTTTCCCCTGCTGCTTTCATCTCCAGCATTTCTTTTTCTACCCCTTGTACATGTGTATATGGTCTTGCCATACAAATCGCCCCCTGTCGTAGTTATTATTTTCCTACGTCAGGGGGCTTTTCGTCAATGTCCGTTTTTCTTGGTTCTGTGCAACAGCAGACTACACCCAAGGGCCTTTAGAACACTTTTCATGAAATTTTTAAGATTTTCTTTATTAGAAAATCCAGCTTATTTTTAGTGAAAAATAGCATCGTAATCTAAAGTGCATATTCCATCATAGGGAAAGCTCCATATGAAACATAATTTTTTATTCTGATATGTTCATTAGTCTGCTTTATTCAGATTACTATTGGCAAATCTATAATACTATAATCACAATTAGTGATACACGATTGAAAATTTAATTTAAACAAAAGAACGGTGGGACTAACAACTAACTTTTTGGCAATGCAAGACAAGCACAATTGCTTTCTCACAATTCATCCTAAATAAATCTATAATTCTATACCATAAAATTCAGTCTAGCATAAATCCCGTCCAAATATTTGCAATTATTTATGCTGGATTAATTATTCAAAAGCCTCTAAGTCCATGGAACCATAAAATATAGCCATAAATATTGTACCGTTAACAATTCATAATATATATTACCACAAACGATATAGGCGTGCAGCATTTTCCTGTGGAAAACTCATCATAAGAGTATGCTGGTCAATGTTCAGGCTGCAACTCTGCTCCAACTCCCGCGGATAAATGCATTTCACCTCTTTAAAGTTTTTAGCTTTTGAAAGAGGAATTACGCACTTCTCTTTCCCAGCTAATCGCCAAACCGCCAGATAGCTTTTCCCCTCACAATTCAGCCCAAAGGCCAGCCATCCCGAGGTATAGGAAGGCATTCCCAACGGCCAAAATGGTGTCGCATACCGAATGTCAGCTCGGATCTGTTTGTAAACCTCAATTCCTTCTTTTACCAAGAGGAAGCCTACCGAAGATAATTCAGCCAAATGTCCGCTTTGATGAATTCTCAGCAACATTGCGTTTACCATATTAAAGGCAACCTGTTCACGGTCGGCATCGCGCAAAGGATATGACCATACCGCGCACTGTTCAGGGCAAACCGCGCTGGCGCAACCCGATACGATAGCCGCATTCTTTACATAGTCTGTTTGATCGCTGCTCGATTGGATGCTGAGCCACGATAACATCGCATAATCCATCCGCATTCCGCCGCTACCGCAGTTTTCAATTACCAAATCGGGATATTTTTCAAAGATTCCATCCAACCAACGCAGATAAGCGCGGTTGTGCCCCAACAGCCCATCTCCGAAACTATCCGCATTCAATTCCGTTCCGATGCCAGCATCAATGTTATAATCCATTTTTATATAACCAACGCCATATTGTTTCACCAAACGTTCTATAATACCATCGGCATATTTTCCAACGTCTGGGTTTCGAAAATCCAACTGATATCGAGAATGGTCAACGACCCTTTTGCCATGACGCATAAAGAACCAATTATCAGGCAGCTTGTTTGCCAACGGACAACGCAATCCCATTACTTCAATTTCAAGCCACAATCCCGGTATCATTCCTTTTTCACGAATTGCCCGAAGCGGCTCCTCAATTCCATTTGGAAAACGTTTTTTAGACGGAAACCATTCTCCAACCCCATCCCACCAGTATCCATCAGAATACCAACCGGCATCAATACAAAAATATTCGCATCCCGCTTCAGCCGCCCTATCGATCAAGGGAAACAACTTTTCCGTGGTAGGATCCCCCATCAGGCAATTCATGTAGTCATTAAAAATAACTGGAAGAACTTCATTATCATAATTCGGGCGACGAATCATCCGGCGGTATTTCGTCATCTCACCTACGGCGGTGTCAAACCCATTTCCAACAATGCTAATTGCCGCTGGAACCGTTTCAAATATTTCCTTTGGCTGTAAATTTTTCCACCAATGGGATTTATTTTTGCATGGACCGGAAATTTGCAGATACAATCGATCCATGCAATCTCCGATTTCCCAGCACCACGATCCATTATGCTCAATCTGCCAAAACAAGGATTCTTTCGTATGTATATTTTGAAAATATCCCATTGGCAGATAACGGCTGGTGGACCATGTTCCCGTATTGGAACATTCAATAGATTTTACAGTGAAGCGGTTCCATTTATTAACTTGCGATAACCCCAACTCGCTGATCGTATTTGTTTTCCATTGCGCTTCGCCATACCATGTGTTATGAGGAATGGAAATGATACTTTTTTGATCCCAGCTAACACAGTCCACCTGCGCTATCCCTGACAACGCAAAAGAAGAGACATATTCCAACCCGATTGCGTTTTCAGAAATATTTTCAACAGTAGTCCAGGAACGGAGGGTGTTAATGCCATTATAAAATTGCAGATGACTTATTACCCTCAGTCCTTCTGCTTCTTGAACGATGGATAATTTTCTTCCCAGTTCATTATAGATATCGGTATGGGAAACATACCGTAGCTTATCGCCCATGCCGGTCATATTGTGTTTCATTCCATGATGTTCGATATACCCTAGGCCAGTAGTTAGTACCTCAACTATTTTCGCATGATCCAACGAATCTTTTGGGAAATATTGATTCTTATCAAATTCCAAATAACTTAAGTGTAAAAGGCGAACTTGTTGTGCTTGGGTTATTTCTATGACAAGATGGATTTGATTTTCATGAATTTGTATAAACCGACTCATCTAACACACCTCATAGTATCTTGTAATCCTTTATACTGTCCCAGTATTATTTATATTTTGATATACATAAAATCCAATCCGGTATGATATCTATCCCATTATGAAAAATGATACAAAAATATGCCTCGGCACTAATTCATCACTGCCCTTTTTTAAAATCATTCCATGAAACCCATATATATTTTATCATATATTTTATCATATATTTCAGCACTAAAATGCGATGATTTTATGTAAATATGTGCATTTATTTAAGATATCTCATTTTTAGTGCTCATATATTTACAATTTCCAGACTTATTCCCACTCAATGTATGTCTATATAGGTCAAGAAAAATAACTCTGGGGAAAACATCTATAACGGCTACGATACCAATCTGCTGGGTTATCCTGGTATTTCGGCTGAATTAAAAACCTGATGTCCCGAATGTTCACCTGATAGGAGATTCCTTCAAACTTGAAGCTTACCGGCTGAGAAGAACGGAACAGGTGTTCCCGGAACACTTTCTTTTCCCGGCCGAATCCGGCCAGGGGCAGGCCCGCGCCAAGGATCACGGCGCATTCCCTTTTTTCCCCGCGCTGCTGGATTTCTTTTGCGATAGCTGCCAGGGTTAAAAGGTAATAATTGTCGTTTTCCATTTTGTTTCTCAGGATCGGCTACCGGTCAAACTCCAACGCCTCCTTCCCCTGTCAATCCCCAGGATATCCCGGACAGACAATCGAAAATCATTTCTCTGCCGGTGTCTAAAAAATGACAAAACCGCTTCCCTAATAAAAATAAGGAAGCGGTTTTTGTCTTTTTTGCTCTTTTGGGGGTTGGACATCCACGGTGGGGCGATTTTGAAAAATCGGCCCTAAAAAGCCCGGAAACCCGCATGAATACTGAAAAAAATCGGGGTGACATCTATTTCGTCACCCCTTCTTGGAGCGCGAGACGGGAATCGAACCCGCGTGTTCAGCTTGGGAAGCTGACATTCTGCCATTGAACTACTCACGCATATTCAGTGATATTTATTGTAGCAGATATTTTTTTCAAAATCAAGTATTCCCTGTCGATTTCTTTTATAAAAAAGGAACGGGCAAAATCCTGCCCGTTCCTGCCAAAATATTTTATTTTGTCTTTTCCTTGATTTCGGTCAACGCCTTTTCCAAAAACGCCTCTAAGGACATAGTGCTCAACTCGCCTTTTCTAGAACGGACGGAAACCACATTTTCCGCGATTTCCTTTTCGCCGATAATCAGCATATAAGGAATCTTTTCCATTTGTGCTTCCCGGATCTTATATCCGATCTTCTCGTTGCGGCTGTCCGCCGTGGACCGGATTCCCTGGGCTTTCAGCTTTTGATCCACCTCTAACGCCTTATCCAGGAACTTTTCACTGATGGGCAGCACGCGGACCTGCTCCGGCATGAGCCACATAGGCAGGGCGCCGGCATATTTTTCGATCAACAGCGCCAAGGTACGCTCATAGCAGCCGATAGATGTGCGGTGGATAATATATGGATTTTTCGTTTTGCCGTCGGCGTCCACGTATTCCATGCCGAACTTTTCAGCCAGCATTTGGTCAATCTGAATGGTAATCAGAGTATCCTCTTTGCCGAACACATTTTTGATCTGAATATCCAGCTTCGGGCCATAGAAGGCCGCTTCTCCAATGCCCACCACATAATCGATCCCCAGGTGGTCCAGAATTTTCTTCATGACGCTTTGCGCTTCATCCCACTGCTCTGGGGTGCCGATATATTTCTCCCGGTCCTCCGGATCCCACTGGGAAAAACGGTAGGAAACGTCCTCCGCCAGGCCCAAGGTCTCCAGCATATCGTTGGCAAGCTGCAGGCTGCTCTTGAATTCGTCTTCCAGCTGGTCGGGACGGCACATCAAATGGCCCTCGGAAATGGTAAACTGGCGCACCCGGATCAGGCCGTGCATCTCGCCGCTGGCCTCGTTGCGGAACAGGGTGGATGTCTCGTTATACCGCAAGGGCAGATCCCGGTAGGAACGCTTCTTATTTAAATATGCCTGGTACTGGAATGGGCAGGTCATGGGCCGCAGGGCGAATACCTCGTCATCCTTCTCCTCATCCCCCAGCACAAACATGCCGTCCTTATAGTGGTCCCAGTGGCCGGACAGCTTATACAGGTCGCTTTTGGCCATATAGGGAGTCTTGGTCAGCAGCCATCCTCTCTTTTGCTCCTCATCCTCCACAAACCGCTGGAGCAGCTGGATTACCCTTGCGCCGTTGGGCAGCAGAATCGGCAGGCCCTGGCCGATAATATCGCAGGTTGTGAAATAACCCAACTCCCGGCCCAGCTTATTGTGGTCCCGCTTTTTCGCTTCCTCCATGGCTTCCAAATGGGCGGTCAGCTCGCTGGCCTTGGGGAAAGAAATCCCGTAAACCCTTTGCAGCATTTTGCTTTTGGAGTCTCCCCTCCAATAAGCGCCGGTGCAGCTGGTCAGCTTCACGGCCTTCACTTTGCCGGTGCTCATCAAATGAGGGCCGGCGCACAGGTCCAGAAAATCGCCCTGGCGGTAAAAGGAAATCTTCTCCCCCTTGCCGGAATGCTCCCGGATCAGTTCCACCTTATAGGGCTGTCCCCTTTCCTCCATCAGCTTGACAGCCTCCTCCGGCTCCAATTCAAACCGCTCCAGGGGTTCGTCTTCCTTGATGATTTTCTTCATCTCAGCTTCGATGGCCGTCAGATCCTCAGGGGTCAGGTTCCTGGGCAAATCAAAATCATAATAAAACCCTTGGTCGATGGACGGGCCGATGGCGAACACCGCGCCCGGGAACAGGCGGCCCACCGCCTGGGCCATAATATGGGACGTGGTATGCCAATAGGCCTTCTTGCCATCCTGGGAATCAAAGGTCAGAATTTCCACTTCGCTGTCTTCTGTCACCGGAGTCCGAAGGTCCACCACCTGGCCGTTCAGCTTTCCCGCGCAAGCCGCCTTATACAGGCCGCCGCCCAAGGACTGGGCAATCTCCGCGATGGTGACGTTCTGGTCGAATTCCTTCACCACTCCGCCTTTCAGTGTAACCTTTACCATAGTGATACGCTCCTTTATGAAACAATATAAAAAGCCTCATCCCAAAAAGGGACGAGGCTTTGCGCTCCGTGTTTCCACCCAAATTCAGCAAAAGAAAATTCTCCCTTTGCCCTCCACTGACCTGTAACGGGGTCGGCCGGCGCCGCTTATAGAACGATTTCTCTTCGCGGCACACTCAAAGGCGGTAGATAAAACCGGTTTTACCGCAGGCGCTTTCAGCCGGTGACGCCCGCTCTCTTAGGAAAACTGATGGTCTTTCTTTCCTTCTCAACGTTTTTGAGATGATTCTTTTCTATTGTTATGTTAACACCCACATTTTAGATTGTCAAGGGCCAATAGAAAGTATGTACAATTTTCTTGACAGACACCCCCTAAAAGTAATACAATAGTTGTTAAGGATACGTAAAAATGCGTATTCATGGGGTTAGTACGCTCATTTTCAGGATTAACGCACCTGTTAGTTGAGAAACTCTACTTTTATTATTTTTAATTAAAATACTTGAAAACAGAATGAAGAAAAGGAGGTGCCAATTCACTTGCCACCAATAGTACAAATCCTCCTGCCCATCGCAGTTGGTATTGTCTGCGCTGTTATCGCCTTTATTGCGGGCTCTAATCATAGAAAACATACGGCGGAAGCGGAAATCGGTTCTGCCGAACAGGAAGCCAAACGGCTTGTCAATGAAGCCATCAAAACAGCAGAGGCAAAAAAGAAGGAAACTATCCTGGAAGGAAAAGACGAGATCCACCGCCAGCGTCTGGAGGCGGAACGGGAAGTCGCCGAACGCCGCAAAGATGTGCAGCGCCAGGAACGCAGGATCCAGCAAAAAGAGGAAACCCTGGATAAAAAGCTGGAGCATTTAGAGGCAAAAGAAGAGGCAATCAACGCAAAGACCAAAAAAATCGACGAGAAACTCGCGGAAGCGGAAACCGTCAAAAAAAGCCAATTTGAAATGCTGGAAAGAATCTCCGGGTTTTCCATCGACCAGGCTAAGGATTACCTGCTGAAAAAATTGGAAGACGAATTGGTTCACGAAAAAGCCATCAAGGTCATGGAGATCGAACAGCAAACCAAGGAAGACGCGGACAGCAAAGCCCGCGAAATTATCTCGCTGGCAATTCAGAGATGCGCCGCCGACCATGTGGCTGAAGCCACCATCTCGGTTGTGCCTCTGCCCAATGACGAAATGAAGGGCCGCATTATTGGCCGCGAGGGCCGGAATATCCGGGCCATCGAGACCATGACCGGCGTTGATTTGATTATTGACGATACGCCCGAAGCCATCACCTTATCCAGCTTTGACCCGGTCCGCAGGGAAATTGCCCGGATCGCGCTGGAACGGCTGATTTCCGATGGGCGGATTCATCCCGCCAGAATTGAGGAAATGGTGGAAAAGGCCCGCCGCGAGGTGGACGCCACCATTAAGCAGGAGGGTGAACGCGCCATTATCGAGGCTGGCGTCAACGGAATCCATCCTGAACTTGTTAAGCTGCTGGGCCGGCTGCGTTACCGTACCAGCTATGGACAAAATGTATTGAACCATTCCCTGGAGGTGGCTTACCTTTCCGGTATGATCGCCTCAGAGCTGGGGTTAGACCCCACCATCGCCCGCCGCGCCGGCTTGCTGCATGATATTGGCAAGGCTTTAGACCACGAAATCGAAGGTTCCCATGTGGATATCGGCGTAGACGTGGCCCGCAGGTATAAAGAGAGCGAGGCTGTGGTTCACGCGATTCACGCCCATCACGGCGACGTGGAGGCAAAAACCGTTATTGCCTGTATCGTACAGGCTTCTGACGCCATTTCCGCCGCAAGGCCCGGCGCCCGCAGAGAAAATCTTGAGAACTACATCAAGCGTTTGGAAAAGCTGGAAGAGGTTGCCTCCTCTTTCGACGGCGTATCCAGCTGCTACGCTATCCAGGCGGGCCGGGAAGTCCGTATCATGGTAAAGCCTGAAGTGGTAAACGATGAACGCATGGTTCTTTTGGCTAGGGATATCTGTAAAAAGATCGAGGACGACCTGGATTATCCCGGACAGATCAAGGTGAACATTATCCGTGAAAGCCGCGCCATCGAATACGCGAAATAAGCGGGATTGTGTTTGAAAGTTTGGAACGAAAAAAGCGCGGAGCCAATGCTCTGCGCTTTTTCTGCAATTGAATGTGTTTCTCAAAATTGGAAAGCTTTAATACAGGGACCTGCCGAGGTGCGAAGCGGCGGCGCCCGCCGCGCAAGATGACAGCACCCAAAGCAAAATTCCCCAAAGGACCATAAAAACAAGAGAAAGTATGATCATCCGCTTCCCAACAAAGTCGTCGTGCCGGATGATGTAAGCGCAGCCTAATAAAATGCCCACCACCGGGAACAAAATGGCAACCACATAAAGCCAGGTATCCATATAATCTTTACTTGCCGGTTTCTGCTGAAACGAAACCGCGGGCCTGTCAGCCACAACAGATAATCTTTCGCCGCACTCTTCACACGTTTCCGATTTTGGCCCGTAAACAAGCCCGCAATTAGGACATATCTTTTTATAGCTGTCCACAGATCCTAAATTAGCGCCGCATTTAAAACATTTTGTCAGGTTGTTCCCATTGGTTTCTCCGCATTTTGGACATATTCTCATAACCTTACGCTTCTTCAAGGCAAGATCACAGTTTTTCAGATCAGAAGTCAACTGCGCAAATGGAATTTTCACATATTTTTGTTATTTTATATGAAACCCTGATCCCTTCAGCAATTATAAGGATCACAAAGAAAAAACAGCGAGGCGAATAAAATGAATATCCTGTGTATCGGCGATGTAGTGGGCAGCGTGGGCTGCCAGTTTCTCCGGCAGCGCCTGCCCTCCTTGAAAAAAATGAAAAGTATTGATCTGGTCATTGCCAACGGGGAAAATTCCGCCGACGGCAACGGGCTGACCCCCGCCTCCGCCGATTACCTTTTTCTCAGCGGCGTGGATGTGGTCACCACCGGCAACCACGCTTTCCGCCGGCGGGAAAGCTATGCCCTGTATGACGAACACCCTTATGTGCTTCGCCCCGCCAATTACCCGGCAGGAACCACCCCGGGCAAGGGCTCCTGCCTGGTGGACCTGGGACGGCTTCAAGTCCAGGTGGTTAATCTGATGGGCACCGTCTATATGGAAAGCCTGGACTGCCCCTTCCGCGCCGCGGACAGGGTTCTGTCCGGCCCGGACCAGCCGAAAATCACCATTGTGGATTTTCACGCCGAGGCCACCGGGGAAAAGCGTTCTATGGGCTTTTATTTGGACGGCAGGGTCTCCGCCGTGTTTGGCACCCATACCCATGTGCCCACCGCCGATGAAACCATTCTCCCTGGCGGCACCGGCTATCTTACCGACACGGGCATGACCGGCGTGATTGATTCGGTATTGGGGGTAAAAAAAGAACTGACCATCGAAAAAATGAAAAATAAGCTGCCGGTCCGGTTCGACCTGGCCTCCGGCCCGTGTAAAATGGACTGCGTTTTATTCTCTATCGACGATAAAACCGGCTTGACCCAGGCGGTAGAACGGCTTGAGATTATTTAAAATAGCATTTCACCCATAAATTATTTTAATAAAAAGAAAAATTTATGATTATTTAACATAATATTCTTATTTAGAATTTTAACGCTCCATTTTTCTACTATTATTAGAATAGATACTAGGGGAATCCCATCTCCCAAGTTCTTTCTAATGAGGAGGGCTGACTAATGGAAGTTCTAAAAGTTTCTTCAAAATCCGCACCTAACTCTGTAGCTGGAGCGATTGCAGGCGTCATACGGGAGTTTGGCTGTGTGGAGGTCCAGGCAGTTGGCGCTGGCGCCGCCAACCAGGCGATCAAGGCAGTTGCCGTAGCCAGAGGCTATTTGGCCCCTTCTGGTGTGGACCTGGTTTGCATTCCGGCCTTTGCCAATGTAATTATCGACGGAGAAGAACGCACCGCTATCAAACTGATTGTAGAACCCCGATAACGAACCCGTAAAGCCACGGCAGCGTAATCTCTTAAAAAAGAGACTGCTGCCGTTATTTTTTTGTTTGATTCTAAAAATGCAATGTGATATAATGAAAAAAAGTATATCTGCATGATTTTAAAAAATCGTTGAAAAATAAGAACCAAGGGAGTGCTGAATTTGATTAATGGAACTTGTTTGCGTAACGCCATTATTTCCGGCGCAAATAATATTGCAAAGCATAAAACCTCTGTGGATGAATTAAATATCTTCCCGGTCCCGGATGGGGATACCGGAACCAATATGTCTATGACCATGTCCGCCGCTGTGGCCGCTTTAGAAAAAAACGAAAGCGACGCGGTGGGGCAGGTGGCTACCGCCTGCGCTTCCGCTCTTTTGCGTGGCGCCAGAGGAAATTCCGGGGTTATTCTTTCTCTGCTGTTCCGTGGGTTTGCCCAAGGCCTAAAGGACCTGGACAACATGGACGGCACCCATATTGCCAACGCTTTGGGCATTGGTGTGGAAGCCGCCTATAAGGCGGTGATGAAGCCTACCGAAGGCACGATTTTGACCGTCGCCAGGGTAGCCTATGAGGAAGGCCGCGCCGCCGCCGCTGAGGATACCGATCCGGTTTTTGTCTGGACCGCCATTTGCCAGGGCGCCACCGAGGCTTTGCGCACCACCCCGGAACTGCTGCCTGTCTTGAAAAAGGCCGGCGTGGTGGATGCCGGCGGCAAGGGCCTGTGTCTAATTTTTGAGGGTATGATGTCTGTGCTGAAAGACGGCTATATTATTCCAAACGAACAGGAGGCACCGGCCGCCGCCAAGCCGGTGAGCTCCGACGACTTTTTCCGCAACGCCGCGGCTGAATTCGACCAGGATATTACCTTCACCTATTGCACCGAATTTATCGTGGGCCGGGATCCTGAGGTCACCACCAGCCCCCTGGAGCTGCGGGCCTATCTGGAAACCATCGGCGACTGCGTAGTGGTGGTGGATGACGACGAGATCATCAAGACCCATGTGCATACGGAAAACCCGGGCCAGGCTTTGCAGGAGGCCTTGAAATTTGGCCAGCTGCTGACAGTAAAGGTAGAAAACATGAAGGAACAGCACCGGCTTGCCGCCGAGCAGAACGAGGAGGCAAAAGCCCGGGCAGCCGCGGAGACCGCCAACCGCTTTGAACCGGCGGAGCCTACCGAGGAGATCGGCTTTGTTTCCGTTGCCGCCGGCGACGGCCTGCAGGCCCTGTTCCAGGACCTGGGCTGCAACACGGTGGTCAGCGGCGGCCAAACCATGAACCCAAGCACCCAGAATATTCTGGCGGCTGTTATGGCGACCCCCGCGAAAAAGGTTTATGTGCTTCCCAATAATAAGAATATCATTTTAGCCGCGGAGCAGGCGGTGGAGCTTGCAAAGGACCGCACCGTGGTGGTTGTCCCCACCAGGACTATCCCCCAGGGAATCGCCGCGATGCTGGCTTTTGACCCCGACCTGAGCGACGAGGGTGTCGTGGAACAGATGATGCAGGCCGCCGGAAAGGTCACTACCGGCCAAGTCACGTTCGCCGCCCGGGATTCTGAATACGGCGGCTTTAAGATCAAGGAGGGCGAAATCCTTACGCTGAAAAACGGCAAGCTGACCTCCGTGGAGAAAGACCCGGTAAGAGCCGCCGTCAAGCTGACCAAGTCCCTCTGCGACCATAACACCGCTTTTCTCACCCTAATTTACGGCGAGGATATCAGCGAGGAACAGGCCGTTGAAGCAAAAGAGGCGATCCAGCACAAGGTAGGCCCCCATGTGGACATTACCCTAGTGCGGGGCGGACAGCCTATTTACTATTTCATCATTTCCGCGGAATAAGCTATGGCTTCTTTATTCGATCAAAATTTACAGACTTTAAAAGGCGTCGGTGCCAAACGCGCCCAGCTGTTCCATCAGCTGGGCGTGGATAGTGTCGGCGCTTTGTTGCGTTACTATCCCAGAGCCTATGAGGATTGGAGCCATCCCTTTGAGATCGACGCCGCCCCCTTCGACCGGCCGGTGTGCATTCGGGCTATGGTGGTTTCTCCGGTGACGGAAACCCGAATCCGTAAGGGCATGACCCTATACCGGTGCCAGGCAAGCGACGGAGCCTCGGCGATGAAACTCACTTTTTTCAACAACCGGTATATTCCTAAATTGATAAAACAAAATGGAGAATATTTCTTTTATGGAAAGGTGGGCGGCACCTTTACCCGGCGGGAAATGACATCCCCAAACTTTACCGCCGTTGCCGGCCATTCCGGTTTTCACCCGGTTTATGGGCAAACCGAGGGGCTGTCGTCTCGGCAGATCGAGGCTGCGGTAAGGCAAGCCCTGGCCCTTTTGCCCGAGCATATCAACGACCCTCTGCCGGAGGAACTCCGGGCCGCTTACCGGCTGGAGGGGTTATACCGGGCGATTCATGATATTCACCTGCCCCAGTCGGAGCAGGCCCTGAACGCCGCCCGCCGCCGGCTGGCTTTTGAAGAGCTTTTTATTTTACAGCTGGGCCTTTGCCAGTTAAAAAGCCGAAACCGCCAAGAGACCGGCTGCTTTCTCTCCAAAGACGTTTCCCAGGAATTTTTCGATCACCTTCCCTTTTCCCCCACCAACGCCCAAAGGCGGGCCGTGGGAGAATGCGTGGCGGACATGGGGAAAAAAACGCCCATGAACCGGCTGATCCAGGGAGACGTAGGCTCGGGAAAGACCGCGGTTGCGGCGGCGCTGTGCTTCTGCGCCGCCAGGGAGGGCATACAATCCGCGTTTATGGCCCCCACCGAGATCCTGGCGGAACAGCACTTTCACACCATGGAAAAGCTGTTCCAGGGCACCGGGCTGACAGCGGCGTTGCTGACAGGCTCCACCAAGCAGCGGGAACGGCGGGAGCTCCTTTTCGCTTTGAAGGCTGGTCAAATCGATTTGCTCATCGGCACCCATGCCCTCCTTTCCGACCCGGTGGAATTCCATAACCTGGGCTTGGTAATTACCGACGAACAGCATCGGTTCGGCGTGGCCCAGCGGGCCGCCTTGGCCGGCAAAGGGAAAAATCCCCATCTCCTGGTAATGTCCGCTACCCCGATCCCCAGAACGCTGGCCCTGATGATTTACGGCGACCTGGATGTTTCCGTTTTAGACGAACTGCCGCCAGGCCGGCAGAAAATCGACACCTTTTGGATCGACACCAAGAAAAGAAGCCGGGCCTACGGCTTTTTGCAAAAGCACCTGGACCAGGGGCTGCAGGGCTACATCGTCTGCCCCCTGGTGGAAAACGAGTCCGGTGAAAGCAGCCTGGCCTCCGCGGTGGAATACGCTGAAAGCCTGAAAAACCGGGAATTCCGGCAGTACCGGGTGGGCCTGCTCCACGGACGGATGAAGCCCGCGGAAAAAGAGCGGGTGATGCGCGCCTTTTCCCAAGGAGAGCTGGATCTTCTGGTTTCCACCACCGTCATCGAGGTAGGGGTGGACGTACCTAACGCGGTAATCATGCTCATTGAAAACGCCGAGCGGTTCGGCCTTTCCCAGCTTCACCAGCTTCGGGGCCGGGTAGGCCGGGGAAAGGCGAAAAGCTACTGTATTTTGGTTTCCGACGCCCAGAATGAGGAAGCTGTGTACCGTTTAAAGGCTATGTGCCGCACCAATGACGGCTTTCAGATAGCGGACGAGGATTTGAAGCTGCGGGGGCCTGGAGATTTCTTCGGCGCCCGGCAGCACGGCTTGCCGGAGCTGAAAATCGCCGACATGCTGGGGGATATGGATGTGGTTTCCCAGACCCAACAGGCGGCGAAAGCCCTGCTGGAAAAAGATCCCGCCTTGTCCTCTCCCTTGTACCGGGGGATCAAGGCGGAAATTCGGCGCTTATTTTCCCGCGCCGGGGAAACGGCGTTCAACTAAGCCTAAATGCTGTCCAAGAAGAAAAGACGCCCCCAAAATTGGTTTGGGAGGCGTCTTTGGTCTTCTTGTACGCTTAAGCAAGAGAAAAACCCCGGTTCTACCAGGGGGCGGTAAAAATGCTTTCGCAAAAGGCTTCCCCCAGGGAAGCTGTCGCCGTAGGCGATGAAAAAAGCAATCTCGCTATACAATAACATGAAATATTGTGGAGCATTGCCGATTTGCCGGCGGCAGTACGCTTGACGCAAGTAACGAAATAGTCTATGCGTCTTTTAGTCGCCAGCCGGCAATAGGCCCTAGAAGGACCTATTCAAGCCGCCAGCTTTGCTGGTGGTTATGACTTACGGCAGGGCTACCTTGATTTTGTGGCCATCCGTAATTTGAATCTGGGCTGGGATCCTGCTTTTCAGCTCGGTAACATGGGAGATAATCCCCACCGTCCTGCCGCTTTTTTGGATTTCAAACAAGGCTTTCATCGCGGTGTTCAGGGCTTCGTCATCCAGGGTGCCAAAGCCCTCGTCGATAAAAATAGATTCCAGCCTGACGCCGCCGGAATAGCTTTGCACCACGTCGGAAAGGCCGAAGGCCAGAGACAGGGAAGCCAAAAACAGCTCCCCGCCTGAAAGGGTGTCCACGTTTCTCCCGCCGCCGGAATAAGCGTCGTAAATTTCCAGCTCCAGGCCACTGTAGCCCCGGCTTGCCCCCTCCCGCTTTCGGTTCAGCTGGTACCTTCCGCTGCTCAGGGTGGTAAAATACACGTTGGCCCGGCTTAAAATATCATCCAGCATTACCCCCAGGACAAACATTTTCAGGGGCACGTTTTGAGGATTTTTCCCGCTGAAAAACCGGGCGATCCGTTCCGCCTTGGCGTATTCCTCCTGGATCTCCCTGCCCGCGTCCTCAAGCTCCCGGATTTTCGCCGCTTCCTTTTCCAGAGACTGCTTTTTCTGAAGCAGGCTGCCGGTTTTCCGCAGCCCCTCCCGGTTTGCCGCCTGAAGTTGGGTTAACGCCTGTTCCAGCGCCTCCCGGTCGAACTCCCCGGGCGCTTCGGCCTTTGCTTTTTCCCATTGCTCCCTAGCATCCTTTTCCTGGGTTACCATCGCCTGTTCCCTGGCGGAGGCGGCGGCCAGGGCTTCTCCGGCTTTGGCAGCTCCCTCCCGGATTTCCTTGATCTCCCGCTGGAGTTCTTCCGACCGCGCCTGTTCCGCCGCCAAGCGTTCCCGGAGGCTCTTCTCCGTGGCGGCAAGGCTTTGCCCTTGACTGTCCTTTGGCAAGGTTTCCCGCAGGGATTCCCACCCGGCCCTGACAGCGGACAGCTTATTTTCCCACCGGGCCTGCTTCTCCTTGCTTTGCTCCGCCTGTTCCCTGGCGGTTTTCTGCTCTTCTTCCCGCTGGGCAAGCCGCTTTTCCGCCAGGGGAAGGCGTTCCCGTGCTTCCCGCAGCGCGGCGAGTTCTTTTTGCGCCGCCTCCAGAAGAACGGGAAGCTCTTGCAAGGGTACGCCGCAGGCCGCCAGCTTGCGCTGCGCCTCTTCCGCCGTTTTTGCCAGCAACTCCGCCCGGCCCTGGTGCTTGGTAAATTCTCCTTGGGCCTTTTCAAAGGCTCCCTGGGCTTCTTTTACCAGCCCTCTCAGGCGCTTTTCCTCCTCCGGGGTAACGGCGGCCTCTTCCCTAGGCCTGGCGGGACTCGGATGATGCGCCGCCCCGCACACCGGGCAGGGTTCCCCCTCCCGCAGGCCGGAGGCCAAATGCCCCGCCATATCCTTACGGGCCGCTTGCTGGGCTTTTTCCAGGCTTTCCTGTAGGGCCGACAGATTGGCCTTCGCCCGCTCAAAAGCCTCCCGGGAGGCCTTTAACTCCCGCTGTTCCGATCCCAGCCGTTCCTGCTCCTTTTCAAATTGTGTGAACAGGTCAAAAAAGGTTTTGAGCTCCTGGGCCTTTTGGGCGGCCTCCGGTAAAGCCTTTAGCTTTTCATTCAAATCCCGCAAATAAGCCTTACCCTTTTCTAAATTCCCCGCCGCGGCCAAGGCCTTTTGCTCCCAGTCCCGCTGTTCCTTTTCCAGGGCCGCTTTTTCCGTCTCTAAAAGGGCCCTTTCTTTTTCCAGCCCTTGCAATTTCGAAAGGGTTTCCAGCTGTTCCCGCTGCTGGGTCACCGCCTGAAGCACACGCGTCCTCTCTTCTTCCAGCTTGGCAATCTTCCCTTCCCGCGCCAGCGCCTCCCGGTGTTTTTGTTCCAACGCTGTTTTCTTGGCGGCGGCTTCCTTTTGCTGTGCCCGCACCTTGGAAAGGCTCTCTTGGGTTTCCATTAATTTATTTACTTTTTGTATAATTAATGTTATTTTCGACAATTCGTTTTCTATTTTCTTGGCAGCCTCCACGCTTTTTTCATATTCAGCCGCCGTTTCCTGGTTCAGCGCGGCCAGTTCCTCTACGGTTTGCACATTTTCATTCTCTAAAATGCTTTGCCGCGCGGAAAGCAGCTGCCCGCACTGCTGGCCTAAACCATCCGCCAGCCTTTGGGCACACTTAGTGATCTGTTCCCACTTTTCCGTCTGGAACAGGGTTTGGAATATTTTCGTTTTCTCGGTGGAATTGGAAAGCAACAGCTTTCGAAACTCTCCCTGCGGCAGCACAATCACCTGGGAAAACTGCTCGCAGGTCAGGCCCAGCAGATTTTGAGCGTATTCCCGCACCTTGGATTCCGCCCCGGAAGCCACCAGTTCCCATTCCTCGCCGTTTTTCCGGCTGCACTGGTGCTCGTCCCGCATTTCCAGCCGGCCGCTTCCGCGGACCTTATGCCATCTCCAGGACCGCCGAAACCGGTATTGCTCTCCGCCTAAGGAAAACGTAAAATCCACCACGGTGGGCACGTCTTCCCCGGCGGAAAGATTCCGCATATCCTGCCAGGTCCGCCGCCCGCCGGTAGCCCGGCAGAACAAGGCGAAGCAAATAGCGTCCAGAATCGTGGTTTTCCCGCCGCCGGTAGAGCCGGTAATCAAAAACAGCTTTCCCTCCAATTGAGAAAAGGAAATCTCCGTGATATCCTGATAGGGGCCGAACGCCTGCATGGTAAGACGAACCGGGGTCATTTTACCGCCCCCTCTCCCACCTGGGCCAGAATCCGGTCAAACAGCTCCTGGTCCTCTTGGGTGGCCTCGCTTTGGCAGACGCTCGAAAGGAACGCGCTGAAAATCTCCTTTTCCCCGTTTCGCTTTTGAAGGCGTTCCTTTTGCTCTCGCTGTTCCCCGGTCAATCCCTGCAGGCCGCCGCTTTTCAGCCACTGGCTGGAAAGGCCAAGTAGGTTGGGATAATAATCTCGCAGCTGATCCACTGGCATAAACACCGGCTTGTCGTCGGTGAGCATCAGGAACACGTAATCCTCACAGGGGGCTTTTTTTCCTTCCGCCATCAACTGGTCAAAGGAGGCCGTCAGCACGCGCATAGGGCGCATAGGCGCCACCGGGACCTGCTCATAACGAACCGTTTCATTTTCGATGGTCACTACGGTGTAGCCCTTTTTCTGGTTCACCTCGTCGAAGGAATAGCACAGAGGGGAGCCGGAATACCGGCCGTTGGCTCCCGCCTTCTGGGGGCCGTGAAGATGCCCCAGGGCCACGTAGGTGAAATTCTGGAAACAGCCGGAGCCGATCTCCCCGCTGCCGCCAACATAAAGGGGGCTTTCCGAATCGGACACCGTGCTGCCCGCCACAAAGCAGTGGGAAACCAAAACGCTGGGAAGCCCAGGGTCCCGGCGCTGTTCCATCCGGCTGATTGCAGCCTCATAAGCCTCTCCAAACCCCCGAATAGAATCGTCCTGAAAAACGGCCCTGGCCTGGGCCGGCTCAAAATAAGGCAGCAAAAACACCTGAACCGATTCTCCATTTTTCTCCAGGAGAACCGGTTCCAAGGCGTCCTCTAGCCTCGCGGCAAGATAAATGCCGCTTTTCCGCAGCAGCCGGGCGCCCACGCACAGGCGGTCCGCGCCGTCGTGGTTGCCGGAAATGAGGAAAAATGGGATCTCCCTCTGGGCGATCTGGTCCACGGTCCAGTCAAACAGCCGGAGCGCCTCTACCGGCGCGATCTGGCGGTCGTAAATATCCCCGGCCAGGATCACAAAATCAGGCTGTTCCCGGTCGATGGCCGGCAGAAAAACTTGCTTGATGAAATATTCCTGATCCGGCAGGAGAGACCGGCCGTAAATCATTTTTCCCAAATGCCAATCGGACGTATGGATAAACTTCATAGCTTATTTTCTTCTCTTTCCTTCAGGAATTTCCGCTGGGACCAAATCGGTGAATACCGCATAGCTTTTGGCTGTGATTTTTCGGTCCAGATGCAGGCTTCCGAAAAACCATTTCTCATAAGTAACCTTGGTGGACAACTCATCCAAATAAGCGTCCAGCATATTGAAGTTTCTGAGAGTATTATCGATGATGGTGCGCACCCTAGTAGGGGGCTCATGGGTGACGATATAATCCACTTTCCGGTCCACCTCGTCCAGCCGGTCCACCCCGTGCTGCATTTCCTCCAAGGTGGGCATTTCCCTTTCCCACCATTTCCCGGCCTTGACCCGGTCCTCTTTTTCCATGCTTTCTCCGCCGCCAAAGGCAAATATTTTTTTGCCCTCGATGGTGAACAGCTCGCCCCGCATCAGATGGCGGATATTGGCGCCGACCCGGTGTACCTTTCCTCCGGCGTATTCCTCCTGAGGATATTTTTCCAACAGGTCAAAATTCTCATGAATCCCGTCTACAAACAGGATTTCATATTTTTTCTTTTCCAGCTTCCTGAGAACCTTCTTTTCATTCTCGGTTCCCTCCCAAAGGAAGCCGAAATCACCGCAGATAATCAGCACGTCCCCTTTTTTGATGTGCCGGAAAGCGGAATCCTGAAATCGTTCCATCACGCCGTGCATATCTCCTGTGATAAATATCATTTGCATTCCTCCTGTCAGGAAATTGTTAACATTGTCATAAATTTTTTATTTGCCTTTCCCTGGTAAATAAGGTAAAATGGTATACATAATCCAATATTGTTTGCATGTAAAAAGGGGTGTGGCGATGGCGATAGACAATCCGGAAATTATCGACGGCGTCGGCATAGACAATAACAGAAATGCAATCTGTCTTCTGCTGACCGATCATTTAATGTGGCAAGGCGATGACAACCCGGTCAATGAATATGACCATTTGATTCTTTTGCAAGATAAAATCAACGCTTATCTTTCGTACTTGGAAACCAAACAATATAAAAGCCAATATCCTGAATCAGTATTCCATATGGCAGTTATAGAAATTCACTTTAAATATGACATAAGCGGTCACTGTAAAAAATTTCTGCAAGCTGTCCAAGACCAAGTGGGACAGTACGGCATCAAAATAGAAACACATATCGGATAACCAATCCGATTTATTTAATCATACCATATCGGAGGAAAAACTTCTATGAAAAAAAAGTTAATCCTTTTGCTTTCTTGTCTTATTGCGTTCACCATGGTTTTTTCGTTCCCAGCCAGGGCCGCAGGGGAAGAAGGCTTTACCATTGACTTTGACACCAACTGCAACGCTATCTTTATGAAAAATCTGGATACCGGCACGGTAGTCTATACCAAAAACGCCGACGAACGGATTGAGCCCGCCTCCACCACTAAAATTTTAACCTACATCGTGGTGGCTGAAAACGTGGATGATTTAGACGGCACCACCGTCACCTTGACCCAGGAGTTAAAGGATTCCCTAGAGGGCACCGGAAGCTCCATCGCTTTCATTATGGTTGGGGAAACCATGTCTGTTTATGAGGCTTTAAACTGCCTGATGGTGCAATCCGGCAACGACGCCGCCGTGGTTTTAGCCGATTATGTGGGCGGCAAGGTCAATCAGGAAACTGGAAATCCGGAGAACCTCTCCAATATGGACCGGTTTGTCCAGCTGATGAACGATAAAGCCGCCGAGCTGGGCTGTACCGGCACCCACTTCGCCAATCCCGACGGCTTGCACGACGACGACCATTATACCACCGCCCGGGATATGGGAATTATGGCCGAATACGCTATGGACCTGCCCCGGTTTATGGATGTTGTCAGTCAAACGGTCCATACGATTCCCGCCACGAATATGCAGGAGGAACGGGACATCAGCACCACCAATCTGATGATGATCCCTTACTACGAGGATTATTATTACCAGTATGTCACCGGTATCAAAACCGGCTGGCACGACCAGGCAGGGGACTGCATCGTCACCACCGCCAAGGCTGAGGGCTATGCCTATTTATGCGTGGCTATGGGCTCGCCGCACGTGGAGGGACAGGACCCGACCCCGAAAAACGGCGCTATGATTGATTCCAAAGCCCTATACCGCTGGGCGTTCCGTACTTTTACCCTGAAATCCATTGTGGATATGGAAAAGCCCTTGGCCGAGGTTAATTTGAACCTGGCTTGGGATAAGGACACCCTTTTGCTGGTGCCGGAAGCGGATGTCACCTCCCTGCTGCCCAACGATGTGGATTTGAACTCCATCGTGGTATCCGACGTAGA
Source organism: uncultured Ruminiclostridium sp. (assembly GCA_902490005.1). Lineage (GTDB taxonomy): Bacteria > Bacillota > Clostridia > Oscillospirales > Acutalibacteraceae > Clostridium_A. The sequence goes on along the minus strand of CABUCM010000010.1, from coordinate 33,249 downwards.
AAAGCCGGAAAGCGTCAACGCCCCTATTACCAAAGGGGAAATCCTAGGAAAGGCCACCCTGTCCTACGCCAACCATCAGCTTGCCACCATTAACCTGGTCGCCAGCGAGGATGTGCAGAGAAGCGATCTGCTGTATTATTGGGAGGGCGCCAAGAATATCATCTCTTCTCCCTGGTTTCTTGGAATCGTAGGACTCTTTGTGGTGCTCTTTATCATCTATTTGATTATCGCCACCATTTATAACCGCCGTGACCGCAGAAAACGGAAGGTTAAAAAGTACCGTAAATTCTAATGATGACTCTAAATATATAGAAAGCAAGGTTGGTTCCATGTGCAATCTCCAAATGAGGAAAATCGAAACGCCAGAACAAATTAAGGAAATGTGTTTTTTGGCCTCCCGTATCTGGCGGGAGCACTACGGCCAGATACTCGCCGTGGATCAGATCACCTACATGGTGGAAAAATACCAGTCCTTTCAGGCGGTTACCAATCAGATTGAAAAGCAGGGCTACACCTACTGCTGGCTGATCTGCGACGGCCAAAACGCCGGCTTCTGCGGTTATAAAATCGAAAACGGCGCTTTGTTCCTCAGCAAGCTTTATATTGAAAAAACCTTCCGGCGCAAGGGGCTGGCTACCTTTTCCGTGGAAGAATTGAAAAAAATCTGCCGGGAGCGCGGTCTCAGCTATATTTGGCTGACGGTCAACCGGAACAACCTAGGTTCTATCGCTTTTTATGAGAAAGCAGGGTTCTATGTGGATCACGACGAGGTTACGGACATCGGCCGCGGGTATGTGATGGACGACCACATTATGCGGCTGGATCTTTCCGGCGAAAAACGCGGTTAAACCCAGATTCGCTGACAAAACAAAAGCTGTTCCGTTGTGCCATAACAGGCATGATCGGAACAGCTTTTTTATTCTTCTTGAAAACGGAAAACATATCTCAAATCGGTCACCTGCCGCCCGCCTTCCTCGCTTTCCAGACGGTCTCTGTTCCAGGCGAATCCGTTTTTTTCGTAGAACCTTCTGGCCCTTTCATTTTCCTCCAAAACCCAAAGATATAGTTCCCGGTAGCCTGCTTTTCTCAGCTCCGTTACCCCATCCTGGAATAACAGCCTGCCAAACCCTTTTCCGCGGGCTTCCTGCAGCAAATGAAACGACACGATTTCACCCCAGCCGGAAAAAGCTTCATCCCGGGCGGCGCCGAAAGTAATACAGCCAAAAATATTTTCATCGGATTCAATCACCCTTATGGCCAGGCCGTCCGCCATCATCTCTTTCAACCCCGCCCAACGGCGGAAGGAAAGCTGATCCAAAAAGTCATCGGGCAAAATGCCGCGGTAAGCAGTTTTCCAGCTGGCGGCGTGAATTTTACTCACCTTTTCCAAGTCTTGCAGTTCCGCTGTGCGTATACGCAACTTGGTCCCCCCTTTTTTCCAAATTTTAATTGTGTCAGCATCGCCTTGCGGTTTGTGCTGAAAACAAAAAGGCCCAGACGAATCCGTCTGGGCCCTCGCAATGCAAAGATGATTATTCGTTGATAGCGGTAACAACACCGGAACCAACAGTACGGCCGCCTTCACGGATAGCGAAACGCAGGCCTTCTTCGATAGCGATAGGAGTGATCAGCTCAACGTCCATCACAACGTTATCGCCAGGCATGCACATCTCGGTGCCCTCAGGCAGGGAGATAACGCCGGTAACGTCAGTAGTTCTGAAATAGAACTGAGGACGGTAGTTGTTGAAGAAAGGAGTATGACGTCCGCCTTCTTCCTTGGTCAGAACGTAAACCTGGCCCTTGAACTTGGTATGAGGATGAATGGAGCCGGGCTTAGACAGAACCTGTCCGCGCTCGATTTCAGTTCTCTGGATACCACGGAGCAGAGCGCCGATGTTATCGCCGGCCTCGGCATAGTCCAGAATCTTCCGGAACATTTCGATACCAGTAACAACGGTCTTCTTCTTCTCGTCAGCCAAACCAACGATTTCAACTTCCTCGCCGGTCTTCAGCTGTCCACGCTCCACTCTGCCAGTGGCAACAGTACCACGGCCGGTGATGGTGAACACGTCCTCAACAGGCATCAGGAAGGGCAGGTCAGCCTTACGGTCAGGAGTGGGGATATAGCTGTCAACAGCGTCCATCAGTTCTTTGATGCAGGCATACTCGGGAGCGTTAGGATCCTTAGAATCAGACTCCAGAACCTTCAGAGCGGAACCCTTGATGATGGGGGTATCGTCGCCCGGGAACTCATACTCGGACAGAGTCTCGCGGACTTCCATCTCTACCAGCTCCAGCAGCTCTTCGTCGTCAACTTGGTCAACCTTGTTCAGGAAAACAACGATATAGGGCACGCCTACCTGACGGGCCAGCAGCAGGTGCTCCTTGGTCTGAGCCATAGGGCCATCGGTAGCGGCGATAACCAGGATAGCGCCGTCCATTTGAGCGGCACCGGTAATCATGTTCTTAACATAGTCGGCGTGGCCGGGGCAGTCAACGTGAGCATAGTGACGGCTTTCGGTCTCATACTCAACGTGAGCGGTATTGATGGTAATACCACGCTCTCTCTCCTCGGGAGCCTTATCAATGTTGGCGTAATCCACATACTCCGCGTCGCCCTCCAGGTTCAGAACCTTGGTGATCGCAGCGGTCAGAGTGGTCTTGCCATGGTCAACGTGACCGATGGTGCCAATGTTAACATGGGGTTTTGTTCTTTCAAACTTAGCCTTTGCCATTGGGATTTCCTCCTTTGTAATCAAAAATAATTTTTAATTTCATAAGCCGGGCTATAATCCTCATTTTAGCAATTCTTTTCTTAAATTGCAATACTTTTGGATAAGTTATTCGGCTTTCTTTGTACGGCTGGAAATAATCTTCTCACCAACAGACTTGGGAACCTCCGCGTAGTCGCTGGGCTCCATGGTGTACTGCCCGCGGCCCTGGGTCTTAGAACGCATATCGGTAGCGTAACCGAACATCTCAGACAGGGGAACCATGGCGTTGATACGCTGGGCGCCCGGCAGAGCGTCCATACCCTGGATCATGCCGCGGCGGGAATTCAAGTCGCCGATTACGTCGCCCATATATTCCTCAGGCACAATAACCGCAACCTTCATGATAGGCTCCATCAGAACCGGCTGCGCCTTTCTCATGGCCTCTTTAAAGGCCATAGAGCCGGCGATCTTAAACGCCATTTCAGAGGAGTCAACCTCATGGTAAGAACCGTCGTACAAAGTCACTTTTACATCGACTACATTGTAGCCGGCCAGGACGCCGGAGAGCATAGCTCCCTGGATACCCTGATCAACCGCCGGGATATATTCCTTGGGAATCGCGCCGCCGACGATTGCGTTGACGAACTCATAGCCCTTGCCGGGGTTGGGTTCGATTCTGATCTTAACATGGCCGTACTGGCCTTTACCGCCGGACTGCCTGGCATACTTGTTGTCCACGTCCGCGTTGCCGCGAATGGTCTCTTTGTATGCAACCTGGGGTTTACCCACGTTAGCCTCTACCTTAAACTCACGGAGCAGTCTGTCCACGATGATTTCCAGGTGAAGCTCGCCCATACCGGCGATGATGGTTTGTCCGGTTTCCTCGTCGGTGTAAGCCTTGAAGGTGGGGTCTTCTTCCGCCAGCTTGGCCAAAGCAATACCCATCTTCTCTTGGCCGGCCTTGGTCTTAGGCTCGATGGCCACACGGATAACCGGCTCCGGGAACACCATAGACTCCAGGATAACCGGGTGCTTTTCATCGCACAGGGTATCGCCGGTACTGGTGTTCTTCAGGCCTACCGCCGCGGCGATATCGCCTGCGTAGCAGCATTCAATATCCTGACGGTGGTTCGCGTGCATCTGCAGAATTCTGCCGATACGCTCGTTATTGTCTTTATTGGCGTTATAAACCGTGGTGCCCGCGTTAATGACGCCGGAATACACACGGAAGAAGCATAGCTTGCCCACAAAGGGGTCGGTGGCGATCTTAAACGCTAACGCGGCAAACGGCTCGTCGTCAGAAGAATGACGAACTACCGGCTCGTCGGTATCCGGATTCACACCCTTGATGGCCTCAACATCCGTCGGGGCGGGCATATAATCCACAATCGCGTCCAACAGCTTCTGAACGCCCTTATTGCGGTAGGAAGTACCGCAGGTAACAGGAACCATAGTGTTTGCGATACAGGATTTGCGGATGGTGCGCTTGATTTCGTCGATGGTGAGCTCCTCGCCGCCCAGATATTTCTCCAGCAGCTCGTCATCCTGCTCAGCCACATGCTCGATCAGCTCAGCGCGGTATTTCTCCGCCAGCTCCTTCATGTCGTCCGGAATTTCTTCCACCTTCATGTCGGTGCCCATTTCGTCATAATAAACGTCAGCCTTCATTTCCACCAGGTCGACGATACCCTTAAAGGTATCCTCAGCGCCGATGGGCAGCTGAATCGGAACAGCATTGCACTGCAGACGGTCTCTCATCATCTGGACAACCCGATAGAAATCGGCGCCCATAATGTCCATCTTATTGACATAAGCCATTCTCGGCACGTGATATTCGTCAGCCTGGCGCCATACGGTTTCAGACTGAGGCTCTACGCCGCCCTTGGCGCACAGAACCGTTACAGAGCCGTCCAGCACTCTTAAAGAACGCTGCACCTCTACGGTAAAGTCAACGTGGCCGGGGGTGTCAATGATGTTGATACGATGTTCCTTCCAGAAGCAAGTGGTAGCGGCGGAGGTAATGGTGATACCTCTCTCCTGCTCTTGCGCCATCCAGTCCATGGTAGCAGCACCGTCGTGGGTTTCGCCGATCTTGTGGTTTACGCCCGTATAGTACAGAATACGTTCCGTTGTTGTTGTTTTACCGGCATCGATGTGAGCCATGATGCCGACATTACGGGTTTTCTCAAGTGAAACCTGTCTTGGCATAGTGTCGGGTCCTCCTTAATTGGTCTCAAATTACCATCTGTAATGTGCAAACGCCTTATTGGCCTCTGCCATCTTGTGGGTGTCGTCACGCTTCTTAGCAGCGCCGCCGACGCCATTGATCGCATCAAGGATTTCTCCGGCAAGCCTTTCTTTCATGGTCTTTTCAGATCTCAGTCTTGCGTAATTGGTGAGCCATCTCAGACCTAAGGTCTGGCGTCTCTCCGGGCGGACCTCCATAGGAACCTGGTAGGTGGCGCCGCCGACACGGCGGGCCTTTACCTCCAACAGGGGCATGATGTTCTCCATAGCCTGTTCAAAGGTCTCCAGGGGATCCTTGCCTGTTTTTTCTTGGATAATCTCAAAAGCACCGTATACGATCTTCTGGGACACACCCTTTTTGCCGTCAACCATTACATTGTTGATCAAGCGGGTTACTAATTTTGAATTGTAAAGCGGGTCTGGCAAAACGTCACGTTTTGCAATTGAGCCTCTTCTTGGCACTTCGCTTCCCTCCTTCATATAGATGATATCATCGGTACTCGAAAGCGACAAACTCCCGCGGGCCAATACAGAGACATATCTATCTAGTATATATCACTGCATTGTTTTGCAGATGTTACATGCAATTAAATTGCGCGTTAAGCGCAAGCCCATACGTGTTTGGTCACAATCTTAACTCTTTGCGCCGGCCTTCGGACGCTTCGCGCCGTACTTGGAACGGGCCTGCATTCTTTTGGCAACGCCCTGGGCATCCAATGTTCCGCGGATAATATGGTAACGCACACCAGGAAGATCCTTAACACGTCCACCACGAATCAGCACAACACTATGCTCCTGCAGGTTGTGGCCCACACCCGGAATATAAGAGCTTACCTCAATTCCGTTAGAAAGCCGGACTCTGGCGATTTTTCTTAAAGCAGAGTTGGGCTTCTTGGGGGTAGCAGTCTTAACAGATGTGCAAACTCCACGCTTCTGCGGTGAATTTTGATCAATCGCCACACGCTTTTTAGAGTTCCATCCTTTTAAGAGAGCCGGAGCCTTTGCTTTTTTCTCGGAAACCTCACGTCCCTTACGGACCAGTTGGTTAAAGGTTGGCATATGACACCTCCTCACAAAAAATAATATATGTTAAACAGGACAATAAGAGTATTGTCCTGTCAACAACAAAATAACCGCTCACAATTGTTTATGATAACACTAATATACGTCATTTGTCAAGGGACTGGGCGTATTCTGGATATCTTCCAACTCAATATCATTGTAGCGGTGCATTCCGGTGCCGGCAGGCACCAGCTTGCCGATAATTACGTTCTCCTTCAGGCCCAGCAGCGGGTCCACCTTGCCCTTGATGGCGGCGTCGGTGAGCACTCTGGTGGTTTCCTGGAAGGACGCGGCGGACAGGAACGAATCGGTGGCCAAAGACGCCTTGGTGATACCCAGCAAAGTCGGCGTACAGGTGGCTTCCCGCAGGTCCAGCTCGCCGTCGGCAATCCGTTTCCGGATTTCCTCGTTGGCGGTATCGAACTCGCTCTTCTCCACCAGGGAGTTGGGCATGAGCAGCGTGTCGCCCTCGTCGTCTACCCGGACCTTCTTCATCATCTGGCGCACGATAACCTCGATATGCTTATCGTTGATATCAACACCCTGCATCCGGTATACCCGCTGCACTTCCTGGATCAGGTAGTTCTGCACGGCGTCGGTGCCCTTGATGGACAAGATATCGTGGGGGTTCACAGAACCCTCGGTAATCATATCGCCGGCCTCGATTACGTCGCCCTCTTCCACATGGACTCTGGAACCGAAGGGAATCAGGTAAGACTTCTCTTCGCCGCTTTCTTCATTAAAGACCACGGCGTGGCGGTTCTTTTTGATCTCCTCAAACCGGACCTTACCGGCGATCTCACTGATGATAGCCAAATGCTTGGGCTTTCTGCCCTCAAACAGCTCCTCGACACGGGGCAGACCCTGGGTAATATCCTCCGCGCTGGCGACGCCGCCGGTGTGGAAGGTTCTCATGGTAAGCTGGGTGCCGGGCTCGCCGATGGACTGGGCGGCAATGATACCCACCGCTTCGCCCACGGTCACAGGCATGCCGTTGGCCAGGTTGGCGCCATAGCACTTCTTGCACACGCCGTGCTTTGCCTTACAGTTGAGGATCGAGCGGATCTGGATTTTCTTGGTGCCCGCGTTCACGATGATGTCGGCGTCGTCATCGTTCATCATCTTATCCTTGGAAACCAGCACCTTGCCGGTATCCGGATCCACAAAGTCCTCGCACAGATAGCGGCCGATGAGGCGCTCATGCAGAGACTCGATGACCTCCTTGCCGTCCCGGATATCGAAGATTTCCAGGCCGGTGGTGGCGCCGCAGTCATCCTCCCGGATGATCACATCCTGGGAAACGTCTACCAGGCGGCGGGTCAGGTAACCGGAGTCCGCCGTTCTCAGGGCGGTATCGGCCAGGCCCTTTCTGGCGCCGCGGGAAGAGATGAAGTATTCCAAAATGTTCAGGCCCTCACGATAGTTGGCCCGAATGGGGATTTCAATAACCTTACCGGAGGTATTGGCGATCAGGCCTCTCATACCGGCAAGCTGGCGGATCTGGCTCATGGAGCCACGGGCGCCGGAGTCCGCCATCATATAAATGGGGTTGTAGCGGTCCAGGCCGGACTGCAGCTTGGCGGTAACGTCGTTGGTGGCCTTTTCCCAGATTTTCAAAACCGCCGCGGAACGCTCCGAGTTGGAAATCAAACCTCTGCGGAACTGCGCGCCTACGCGGTCCACCTGTTTATCCGCGTCCTCCAGGATCTCTTTCTTCTCCGGCGGGATGGTGGCGTCGCAGACAGCCACGGTGATGCCGCTTTGAGTAGAATATTTGTAGCCCTGGGCCTTGATATTATCCAAAACCACAGAGGTCTTGGCGGTGCCGTGCACCTTAATGCAGCGCTCGATAATCTTGCCCAGCTGCTTTTTGCCCACCAGGAAGTCAATTTCCAGGTTGAACAGGTTATCAGGATCGGAACGGTCTACAAATCCCAGGTCCTGGGGAACGGGCTGGTTGAAAATAATCCGGCCCACTGTGGTTTCGATCATCTTGGAAATGGTTCCCTCGCCGATGTCCAGGGTGCGGCGCACCTTGATCTTGGCGTGCAGGCTGACTACCTTGGCGTCGTAGGCCATCAAGGCCTCGTCAAAGTCGCGGAACACCTTGCCCTCGCCCTTTTCCCCTTCCTTATCCAAGGTCAGGTAATAGGAACCCAGCACCATGTCCTGGGTCGGTACGGTAACCGGCCGGCCGTCTGAAGGCTTCAGCAGGTTGCCGGCGGCCAGCATCAGGAACCGGGCCTCCGCCTGGGCTTCCGCGGAAAGGGGAACGTGAACCGCCATCTGGTCGCCGTCAAAGTCGGCGTTGTAAGCGGTACAGGCCAAGGGGTGCAGCTTCAGGGCGCGGCCCTCTACCAGCACCGGCTCAAAGGCCTGGATTCCCAGCCTGTGCAGGGTAGGCGCGCGGTTCAAGAGCACCGGGTGGCCCTTGATAACCACTTCCAGCGCGTCCCAAACCTCGGGCTTCGCCCGCTCTACCGCCTTTCTGGCGGCCTTGATATTGCTCACGGCGCCGGTTTCCACCAGGCGCTTCATCACAAAGGGCTTAAACAGCTCCAGCGCCATTTCCTTGGGCAGGCCGCACTGGTACATTTTCAGTTCCGGGCCTACCACGATAACGGAACGGCCGGAATAGTCCACGCGCTTGCCCAGCAGGTTCTGGCGGAAACGCCCCTGTTTGCCTTTGAGCATATCGGAAAGGGATTTCAAGGGACGGTTATTGGGGCCGGTGACAGGCCTGCCCCGGCGGCCGTTGTCAATCAAAGCGTCCACCGCTTCCTGGAGCATGCGCTTTTCATTGCGGACGATAATATCCGGCGCGCCCAGTTCCAGCAGCCTTTTCAGACGGTTGTTGCGGTTGATTACTCTTCTGTAAAGGTCGTTCAGGTCAGAGGTGGCGAATCTTCCGCCGTCCAGCTGAACCATAGGACGGATATCCGGGGGGATCACCGGCACCACGTCCAGGATCATCCACTCCGGGCGGTTGCCGGAAAGCCGGAAGCTTTCCACCACCTCCAGGCGCTTGAGCAGGCGAACCCGCTTTTGGCCGGTGGCGGTAGCCAGTTCTTCCTTCAGCTGGTCGGAAAGAGCGTCCAGGTCGATTTCCTCCAGAAGCTTCTTGATGGCTTCCGCGCCCATGCCGGCTTCAAAATCGTCCTCATATTTTTCCCGCATATCCCGGTACTCTTTTTCGTTCAGGAACTGCTGCTTGGTCAGCTCTCTGGCGGCGCCGGGATCGGTGACGATATACATGGCGAAATACAGCACCTTTTCCAGCATCCGGGGAGAGATATCCAAAATCAAGCCCATTCTGGAGGGGATTCCCTTGAAATACCATATATGGGAAACCGGAGCGGCCAGCTCGATGTGGCCCATACGCTCCCTTCTCACCTTGGAACGGGTGACCTCTACGCCGCAGCGGTCGCAGATCTTGCCCTTATAGCGGATCCTCTTGTACTTTCCGCAATGGCATTCCCAGTCCTTAGTAGGCCCGAAAATACGCTCGCAGAACAAGCCGTCCCGCTCGGGCTTCAGGGTTCTATAATTAATGGTTTCCGGCTTTTTTACTTCGCCGTAGGACCACTCTCTAATTTTCTCCGGAGAGGCCAGTCCGATTTTAATTGACTCAAAAACGTTAAACTCCATCTTATTGCCCCCTCCTTATTCTTCGCGTACGTCGCTTGCAATGGAATCAAAATCCAGAAGGTCGTCTTCTCCCTCTTCGTCAAAGAAGCTGGATTCGTCGAACATGTTGTTGTCGTCCGGATCATCCTCCAGGGTATAGCCATCCATAGAGGTCATGACTTCGTCTTCCTCCAGGACAGGGGTATCGGCCAGGCCGATATCGTCGTCCTCCTCAAAGTTCTGCTTCAGGTCAATCTCCTGCTCATCCTTATCCAACACCTTTACGTTCAGGCCCAGGGACTGCAGTTCTTTAATGAGCACCTTGAAGGACTCGGGAATACCCGGCTCGGGGATATTCTGCCCCTTGACAATGGATTCATAGGTTTTCACCCTGCCCACCACGTCGTCGGATTTTACCGTCAGGATTTCCTGCAGGGTATAAGCCGCGCCGTAAGCCTCCAGGGCCCAAACCTCCATCTCACCGAAACGCTGGCCGCCGAACTGGGCTTTGCCGCCCAAAGGCTGCTGCGTGACCAGAGAATACGGCCCGGTGGAGCGGGCGTGAATCTTATCGTCAACCAGATGGTGAAGCTTCAGATAGTACATATAGCCCACGGTGACAGGGTTGTCGAACAGCTGTCCGTTCCGGCCGTCACGCAGCCAGGTCTTGCCGTCCTCAGAAAGGCCGGCCTCTTTAAAGCACTCGAAAATATCATCTTCATGGGCGCCGTCGAATACCGGCGTCATGATCTTCCAGCCAAGGGCCTTGGCGGCGTAGCCCAAGTGAACCTCCAGCACCTGGCCGATGTTCATACGGGACGGTACGCCCAAGGGGTTCAATACGATATCCAGCGGGGTGCCGTCAGGCAGGAAAGGCATATCCTCCTGGGGCAGGATCCTGGAAACAACGCCCTTGTTTCCGTGGCGGCCCGCCATCTTGTCGCCCACTGAGATCTTTCTCTTCTGGGCCACATAGCAGCGCACCACCTTGTTTACTCCCGGAGGCAGCTCGTCGTGGCTGTTCTCCCTGGTGAACACCTTCACATCCACCACGATGCCGTATTCGCCGTGAGGCACTCTCAAGGAGGTGTCTCTCACCTCTCTGGCCTTTTCACCGAAAATAGCCCGGAGCAAACGCTCCTCCGCGGTCAGCTCAGTCTCTCCTTTGGGGGTGACCTTGCCCACCAGGATATCCCCGGCCCGGACCTCGGCGCCTACATGGATCACGCCGGTTTCGTCCAAATCCTTCAGCAGATCCTCGTTTACATTGGGAATGTCGCAGGTGATCTCCTCCGGCCCTAATTTGGTATCCCGGGCCTCGGTTTCGTATTCCTCAATGTGAATGGAGGTGTAAACGTCGTCGCGAACGATCTTCTCGTTGATGAGAACCGCGTCCTCGTAGTTGTAGCCCTCCCAGGTCATAAAGCCGATGAGGGCGTTTTTGCCCAGGCTGATCTCGCCGTTGCAGGTGGCGGGGCCGTCGGCCAAAACCGCGTTTTTCTTTACCCGCTGGCCCTTGGAGACCACCGGGACCTGATTGACGCAGGTTCCCTGGTTGGAGCGCATGAATTTAATGATATGATAGGTGTCGGCGGTGCCGTCGTCGTTCTTCATTTGAATCTCGTCGGCGCTGACAGACTCCACCACGCCGTCCTTTTTCGCCAGGACGCACACGCCGGAGTCCACGCCGGCCTTGTATTCCATACCGGTGCCCACGATGGGGGACTCGGTTTTCAACAGGGGAACCGCCTGCCGCTGCATGTTGGAGCCCATCAGGGCGCGGTTGGCGTCGTCGTTCTCCAGGAAAGGGATCATGGCGGTAGCCACGGAAACTACCATCCGGGGAGAAACGTCCATATAATCCGCCCGGTCCCGCTCCACTTCCACGAACTCGTCGCGGAAACGGCCGTTGACCTTGGTATGGACAAAATACCCGTTTTCATCCAAGGGCTCATTGGCCTGGGCCACAATGTAGTCGTCCTCCATGTCGGCAGTCATGTAAACCACCTCGTTGGTAACCACACGGTTTTCCTGGTCCACCTTGCGGAAGGGAGCCTCGATGAAACCATATTCGTTGATTCTGGCGAAGGTAGCCAGATAGGAAATCAAGCCGATGTTTGGGCCTTCCGGCGTCTCGATGGGGCACATACGGCCGTAGTGGCTGTAGTGGACGTCACGGACCTCGAACCCGGCCCGGTCTCTGGAAAGTCCGCCAGGGCCCAGGGAAGAAAGCCTTCTCTTGTGGGTCAGCTCCGCCAGCGGGTTGTTCTGGTCCATGAACTGGGACAGGGGCGAGGAGCCGAAAAACTCCTTGATCGCCGCCACCACAGGACGGATGTTAATCAGGGCGTGGGGGGTCAGCACCTCCAAGTCCTGGGCCTGCAGGGTCATTCTTTCCCGAATGACGCGCTCCAAGCGGGAGAAGCCGATGCGGAACTGGTTTTGCAGCAACTCGCCCACGGAACGGATTCTCCGGTTGCCCAGATGGTCGATATCGTCGGTGGTGCCGATGCCGCAGGCAAGGCAGTTCATATAGTTAATAGAAGAGAAAATATCGTCTACGATAATGTGCTTGGGGATCAGCTCGTCCTCCCGCTCCCGGAGCATGTTTTTCAGCTCCTCCGGGGTCTGGGCGGCTTCCAGGATCTCTGCCAGCACGCTGAAGCGGACCTTTTCATTGATACCGCATTCCTTTTTCGCGTCGAAATCCACATAGCAGGAAATATCCACCATGCCGTTGGAGATGATCTTTACCGGTTCTTCCTGGCCTTCCACCGCGGCATAAGCCACCGTAACGCCGGCGTTCTCCACCTGCATCGCCTCTTCGCGGGAAAGAACTTTTCCCTCGTCGAACATCACCTCGCCGGTGAGAGGGTTGGCGATGGGGGCGGCCAGCTTCTGGCCCTGTAAGCGGTTGGAAATTCCAAGCTTTTTATTGTATTTATAACGGCCCACTCTGGAAAGGTCGTAACGCCGCGCGTCAAAAAACAGGGCGTTCAAGTGGGACTGGGCGCTTTCAATGGTGGGGGGCTCGCTGGGGCGGAGCTTCCGGTAAACCTCCAGCAGGGCTTCCTCGGTGGTTTTGCAGGGGTCCTTTTCGATGGTGGCGCGGATCCTGGCGTCGTTGCCGAAATAATCCAGGAGCTCGCCGTCGGTGCCCAGCCCTAAGGCGCGGATAAACACGGTAATCGGGATTTTGCGGTTTTTATCAATCCGGACATAGAATACGTCGTTGGCGTCGTTTTCATATTCCAGCCAAGCGCCCCGGTTGGGGATCACCGTGGAGCTGAACAGCTCCTTGCCGGTTTTGTCGTATTCCATTTTATAGTAAACGCCAGGAGAACGAACCAGTTGGGATACAATGACGCGCTCGGCGCCGTTGATGACAAAGGTGCCGCTGTCGGTCATCAAAGGAAAATCGCCCATGAACACTTCGGATTCTTTGATCTCGCCGCTTTCCTTGTTGAGAAGCCGGGCGGTTACACGGAGGGCCGCCGCATAGGTAGTGTCTCTTTCCTTGCACTCTTCGACTGAGTAGTTGGGCTTGTCGACATCCAGCTTATAGTCTACAAAGTCGAGAACCAGGTTGCCTGTGTAGTCTGTGATCCCGGAAACATCCTTAAAGACTTCCTTCAGGCCTTCATCCAAAAACCACTGGTAGGAATCTTTCTGTACCTCGATCAGGTTTGGCATTTCCAGAACCTCGTCAATGCGGGAAAAGCTCATTCGTACCGTTTCTCCCAAGTGCACCGGTTTGACGTTCACCATAGGCTCAATCACTCCTTTATCTATTTACCGCCTTGCGGCGATACCAACGCAACGTTTTCCAACCACCAAAATTTTTCACATTTCCCCTTGCTTTTTTGTCGCAATGATGATAATATTAAGTAGAGTTAGGGTATATGTTTCCATTATGATGCAGTATACTATTTTATAATACTTTTTTGTGAATGTCAAGAAAAACCAGGAAAGTTTTTCTTGTTTTCTTTTACCCTTTTTTAGTTTATTCCCTTTTTCTTCCAGTTAATCAAATTTTCGTTGGAAAATGATAAAGAAGTAAGCCGCTGGGATTCCCGGCGGCTTTTTTGACGCGGTCAAGCAAAAAGCGCCCGGAAATCCCGGGCGCTTTGGCTCTTCTTATGTACTCCCTTCCCCGTTGGGCTCCGGCGCGGGGGGCGGTGCCTCCAGCGCCGCCTTCCTTTTTGCCTTTTTCAGGAAAATGAAGAAGCAGGCCATATGGCCCGCGAAGGTAATCACCCAGGTTACCGGATAGGATAAATACAGGGTGAACAAAGAACGGTCCCAGGCAAAAACCGTATAAATCCATAAAATCCGCAGGCCGCAGGCGCCAGTCAGGGAAACCACGGTCGGCGCGATGGAATACCCAAGCCCCCGCACCGAGCCGCAGGCCACGTCCATCATGCCGCAGAAAAAGTAAGCGGAGCAAATCAGCCCCAAACGAATGGCGCCGTACCGGATTACCTCCGCCTCGCCGGAATAAACGCCCAAAAGCTGGTTCATAAACAGAAGCGCCAGGCCGCACATGCCGGCTCCTACCACAAACACCACCGCCAGGCATCTCCAAAGCACCGGCACCACCCGCTCCAGCTTCCCGGCGCCCACGTTCTGGCTGGTAAAGCTCAGGGAAGCCTGGTAAACCGAGTTCATGGAAGTGTAAATAAAGCCCTCCAGGTTGGAGGCTGCCGTGTTGCCCGCCACCACCACGGAGCCAAAGGAATTGACCGAGGATTGAATCAGCACATTGGACACGTTGAATACCGCGCCCTGGATGCCTGCCGGCAGGCCCACCTTGGTGATTTCAATCAACTTGTCCTTATAGATGCGCAGCTCTTTGAGATAAAGCCGGTAGAAGGTTTCGCTGCGCACCAGGCACAGAACGATCATAAAGGCGGATACGCACTGAGAGATCACCGTCGCCAAGGCCACGCCCGCTACGCCCATATGGAACACAATGACAAAAAACAGGTTCAAAAGCACGTTGATCACGCCCGCGATTAAAAGAAACAGCAGGGGCCGTTGGGTGTCGCCCACCGCCCTTAAAATAGCCGCGCCGAAATTATAGACCATCATAGCCGGCATCCCGACAAAAAGGATCCGCATATAAAGGACCGCCTGGTCCAAAACATTATCCGGGGTGCCCATCACTTCCAGCAAAGGCCTGGCTAACGCGATCCCGATGACGATCATCGCCGCGCCGCAGATCACGCTCAGCAGCATGGAGGTATGCACCACCTCATGGACATCCTGCCATTTCTGGGCGCCGTAATACCGGGCCGTCAAAATGCTGCAGCCTATAGAAAACCCCAGGAACACATTGATAATCAGGTTATTCAGCGCGCTGGTGGACCCCACCGCGGCCAGGGCGTCGCTGCCGGTGAACTGCCCCACCACCACGATATCCGCGGCGTTGAACAGAAGCTGAAGAATTCCCGAACAGATGAGAGGGATAGAAAATTGAAGGATCTTCCCCAGCAACGGCCCGTTGCACATGTCGATTTCATAGGAACGTTTCATGAATCAGGATTCCTCCTTTCCTAATCATCTCTTAACGCTGCTACCTTCATTCTATTCCCTTCCAAAATAAATTACAAGTGCCTCCGGCTTTTTCTTCCATCTATCTTTGGAATGGAAAATTTCATATTTACAACCGTTCCTCCCCGCACTATAATGAAGAAAACGGAGCCAATAGAAAGAAAATTGAATCAGGAGGAAGCCGTATGACAGGCAATTATTTTCTGGGAGACAAGCAGTTTCAAATGCGGGAGGTTTCGCTCCCGCCCTTAGGGGACTTTGACGTAAAAATCCAGAATATGGCGGCGGGCATCTGCGGAACCGATATCCATATTTACCACGGGGAAAAGGGCTCGGCGGACGTCACTCCCCCTGTAGTGCTGGGCCACGAATACGCCGGCATCGTCACAGAGATAGGCCCCGGCGTCACCTCAGTGCAGGCGGGGGACCATGTGACGGTGGACCCCAATATCTACTGTGGGAAATGCCGCTACTGCAAAGCCGGGAAAAAGCAGCTGTGCGGCAACCTGGTGGCGGTGGGCGTCAACTTTGACGGCGGCTTCGCTCAATACAGCGTGGTGCCGGAGCGGCAGGTATACAAGCTGGCCCCCGGGGTCAGCTTCCCGGAAGGCGCCATGGCCGAACCGCTGGCCTGCTGCATCCATGGCGTGGAGCTGGCTCAGATCCAGCTGGGCGACACGGTATGCGTCATCGGCGGCGGCGCCATCGGCCTGCTGATGGTGCAGCTTGCCAAGCTAAAGGGCGCGGCCCGGGTCATTTTAAGCGAACCGGTGGAAAAGCGCCGGCAGATCGGCCTGGAACTGGGCGCGGACTTCGCATTTAACCCCCTGGAAGCCCCCTTGGCGGAACAGCTTGAGGAGGTTCTTGGAATTTCCGGCGCCGACGTGGTCATCGAATGCGTGGGAAAGCCCTTCGCCACCCAGCAGGCGGTGTCCGTCGCGGAAAAAGGCGCCACGGTTTTGCTGTTCAGCGTTCCGCAGGTAGAGGCGGAATACGGCCTGCCCCTGTTTCAGGTATATCAGAAGGAGCTAACCATCAAAGGCTCCTTTATCAACCCGGACACTCACCAAAAGGCGGTAAATCTCATTAACGCGGGGAAAATCAAAACCGCGCCTCTCATCACCCACCAGTATCCCCTGGCCAAGCTTGAGGAGGCGCTGTTTAAGCAAATGGATTCCGATTCCATCAAGGTGCAGGTGCTCCCACAGGAATAAAAGCAGTTTAAAAAAGGGCCGCCCAAGAGGGCGGCCCTTTTTAGGCTTGTGTGTTCCCGTAATGGATTACCGCGAAAATTAAGCTGACGTCATTGTTGAGAGGCAAACCCTCTATGCCCCGGCCGCAAAGGGAAGGGCCAATAAAACAGATGCCCCGCCAGGCTGTAAACCCAGCATGCCGCTCCCGTTTTAAAGCCTTGGTGCTCCCTCGGGAGGAAATACCAATATCCGCTTTATGTATCCTTTTCCCGGCCGCATTCGACGGCAAAATTCACAGATTCCAATTTTTCGCGGACAAGCTGTGAAATTTCATTGTAAACATGGTGAAACCGGCAGGCGGTATGGCCGCAGGTATACTCGTCGTGCTGGCAGCGGTTGAGCACATATGGGCCTTCCACCCCTTCGATCACCTGCCGTAAGGTGATTTCCTCCGCCGGGTGGGCCAGTTGGTAGCCGCCTTTCGCCCCTTTATAAGAGACGATAATATCCTGGGACACCAGGGTCCTCAATATTTTAAGGGCGAACCGCAGGGGAACCCGGGTCTGCTCCGCGATCGTATGGGCGTCGGTTTTACAGCCCTGCTCCGCCAAAAATTCCACAATCCGGACGGCATAGTCCGCTTCCAGGGTCATATGCATTTGGCAGCGCCCTCCTTTCTATGGGTTTTCTCCTATTTAATCCAGAAAATCCTTCAGCTTTTTACTGCGGCTGGGATGGCGCAGCTTTCTCAGGGCTTTGGCCTCGATCTGCCGGATTCTCTCGCGGGTAACGTTGAATTCCTTTCCCACCTCTTCCAGGGTGCGGGAACGGCCGTCTTCTAAGCCGAACCGCAGCCGGAGCACCTTTTCTTCCCTAGGGGTCAGAGTATCCAGCACCTCGGCCAGCTGCTCCTTCAGCAGAATGTGGGAAGCCGCGTCCGCCGGGGCAGGGGCATCGTCGTCGGGGATAAAATCCCCCAGATGGCTGTCCTCCTCCTCGCCGATAGGCGTTTCCAGAGAGACAGGCTCCTGGGCCACCCGCATGATTTCCCGGACCTTGTCAACCGGCATATCCAGCTCCAGGGCGATCTCGTCAGCGGTAGGCTCGTGGCCGTTGGTGTGCAGAAGCTGGCTGCTGACTTTTTTCACCTTGTTGATGGTTTCCACCATATGCACCGGGATCCGGATGGTTCTGGCCTGGTCGGCGATGGCCCTTGTGATGGCTTGGCGGATCCACCAGGTGGCATAGGTCGAAAATTTATAGCCCTTGGTGTAATCGAACTTTTCCACCGCTTTAATTAGGCCCAGGTTACCCTCCTGGATCAAATCCAAAAACTGCATTCCCCTGCCTAAATACCGTTTGGCGATGGAAACCACCAGCCGCAGGTTCGCTTCAGAAAGCCGCTTCTTGGCGCTTTCGTCACCCTCGGTAATGCGGATCGCCAAGTCGATTTCCTCTTCCGGGGAAAGCAGGGGCACCCGGCCGATTTCCTTCAGATAAACCTTGACCGGGTCGTCGATGGCAACGTTTTCCACCGCGGGCACCTCGGCCTCCTCATCATCGCCAGGGGCCAAATCAAAGCTGATATCCTCCAGCGGGATTTCCTCAAAATCCTCTACGATCTCCACGCCCATGGCTTCCAGGGTATCATAGAATTTTTCCAACTGCTCCGGTTCAAAATCCAGCTCCCCAATGGCGTCTAAAATCTCTTTGTTGCTAAGCTGGCCTTTGGCTTTGGCTTGTTCCGTCAAATCCCTGATCACCGTTTTTTTGTCTGGTGTAGCTGTGGTCATTGTCAAAGCTCCTCCCTACTTATTTCCCCAATTTATTTTTCTGAATCTCTTCAAACAACCTTTTGGCTTCGTCATCCTCTAAGGGCTCCTTCAGCTTGGCGCTGCTTTTTTCCTGTTTAATGATCTTACAGTAGTCCTTGGCGGCCTCCAGGGTTTCCCCTCCTACCGAGGCCTTATATAGCATGCCGGCAATGCGGCTCATCTCCTGCTCGGAAAAATCCTGGGATAAATCCGTCATGCTCACCGGACGGTTCTCCCGGATTCTCTCTGTCACCGTTTCGTAAACGCGGCGGTTAAAATCGGTGACAAAATCCTCCGGCGCGATATATTTTCCTATATTGTTAGCCATATCCGGGTTATTTATCACATAGGCGGTCAAAGCCTCCTCCGCGTTGGCGGCCCGCAGGTTCTGGCTTTTCTGGGGGTTTACCGTGTCCCCGGCGCCGGAGGTCGCTTTTTGGATCTCCCGGAACTCCTGCACGGACTTCTCCCGGCGGCGTTTTTTCAATTGTTTTTCAATTTGGGCCGTCACGGAGCTTTTCTCGACGCCCACCTCTCCGGCCACCTTGCCCGCGTACACCTCCTGCTCGATTTTACTATCAAGCGTCGCTAGTATACTCACACAAGCGGTCAAATATGCGATTTTCCCGTCAGATTGGGACAAATCCAAGCCATTTTTGGCTTTTTCCAGCCGATATTCCACATCGTTTCCAGATGCTTCCAAAAGCTGCTTGAACCGGGCCGGGCCCTGCTCCCCATGGGAACGGATAAATTCATCCGGGTCCTTGCCCCCGGTGACGGTCAGCACCCGCACCAGCAGGCCCGCCTCCCGCAGCATGGGAATCGCCCGGGCGGTAGCCTTCTGCCCGGCGCCGTCGCTGTCGTAGCAGATCACCGCCTCCTGTGCGTACCGGGCAATCAGCCGGGCCTGTTCGGTGGTCAGGCTTGTCCCCAGGGTTGCCACGGCGGTGGGAAAGCCCGCCTGGTGCAGAGCGATGACATCCATATAGCCCTCCGCCAAAATCAGCCTTTTTTCACCGGCGTTTTTCGCGAAATTCAGCGCGTACAGGTTCTGGCTTTTATTAAACACCATGGTGTCGGAGGTATTCAAATATTTTGGCTTCTGGTCGGTCATAATCCGGCCGCCGAAGCCGATGACGTTTCCCCGCAGGTCGATGATGGGGAACATCACCCGGTCCGTAAACCGGTCCAGGGCTTCCTTGTTGCCGTACCTGCCCTGGAACCCCAGGTTAGCCCGGATAATTTCCTCATCCCGATAGCCCAAAGCCCGCAGGTTTTTTACCAGAGCGTAGCGGGAATTGGGGGAATACCCCAAGCCGAAGTGTTTAATCGTCCGCTCGCTGAGCCCCCGGCGCCGCAGATAAGAAAGGGCGGCTTCTCCCTCTTCGCTGTATAGGCGTTTATGGAAAAAGCGTGCGGCCTCCCGGTTCATCTCGTAGATCCTTCCCCGGATCCGGGCCGCGGCCTCATCCCTGCCGTCCTCCGGCAGTTCCATGCCGGCCCGCTGGGCCAGAAGCTTTACCGCGTCTATGTAATCCAGATTTTCAATTTTACGGATAAAGGTGATGACGTCTCCCCCGGCGCCGCAGCCGAAGCAGTGGAAATACCCCTGCTCCGCGTTTACGTGAAAGGAAGGGGTCTTTTCCCCATGAAACGGGCATAAGCCGGACATGGTCCTTCCCGCGCGCTTCAGGTTCACATAGCCTGAAACCACGTCTAAAATATTGTTTCTGTCCTTCAGTTCCTGTAAAAAGCTGTCCGGCAGGCGCATGCCATTTCCCCCTTTCCCTGGTAATTGATATGCGGCTTATCCCTGTTTCTTGCCTAGCTTGTCCAGGAATCAGGGATGTAAATAGACGTAAAGGTCTGCACGGCGAAACGGTCGGTCATACCGGCCACATGGTCGCAAACCGCCCGCACCAAACCCTCTTGGTAAGCGATCAGCTGCATTTGGTCCGGGAGCTTCTGGGGATTTTTCATAAAGTAGTCAAACAGCAGCTCTACCAGCTCCGGCACCTTTTTCTCCTCCCCCTTGGCGCAGGGGTTGTGGTACACATGGTCGTACATAAAGGCGTGCAGCTCGTCGAATGCCTCCTGAACGGCAGGGCTCATAGCCAAATTGCTATCCCGGCTGTTTTCCACCAGGGAGCGCACCAGGGTATTGATCCTGGCCGTCCGGCTGGCCCCCAGCGCCTTGACCGCCTTTTCCGGGATTTCCTGTTCCGACAGCACGCCGGCGCGCTGGGCGTCGTCGATATCGTGGTTGATATAGGCGATGCGGTCGGAAATTTTCACGATTCTGCCTTCCAGGGTAGAGGCTTCCTTTCCCCTGGTGTGGCACAAAATGCCATCCCGGACCTCCTTGGTCAGGTTCAGGCCCCTGCCGTCCTTTTCCAGCTTTTCCACCACCCGGACGCTTTGCTCGTAATGGCGGAAGCCTCCCGGCATAATTTCGTTTAACGCCCGCTCCCCCGCGTGGCCGAAGGGGGTATGTCCCAAATCATGGCCCAGGGAAATGGCCTCGGTCAAATCCTCGTTGAGCCGCAGCGCCCTCGCGATGGTCCTGGCGATCTGGGCGACCTCCAGGGTATGGGTCAGCCGGGTGCGGTAATGGTCCCCCTCCGGGGAAAGGAACACCTGGGTCTTGCGCTTTAACCGCCGGAACGCCTTGCAATGGATAATCCGGTCGCAATCCCGCCGGTAACAGGTGCGTATGTCGCACAGCGCCTCCGGGGTATCCCTGCCTAGGCTGTTTTTGGATAAAGCGGCATAGGGAGACAAAATTTTCTCTTCCAGTTCTTCCGTACGTTCCCGAATCGTCATGGACCCCACCCCTTTCCGGCCTGAGATTTCTTCTTTTCATTAGGATATACGCCAAAAAAGTCTGAAATCCTGCTTTTCTTTAAATTTTTTTTGAATTTTCCATCAATCTCCGTTTTCTTCCGCCAGCTTTTTCATGAGCTTCTTGATTTTCTTTTTACAATGCCCGCAGGCGGCGCCCGCCTTGGTGGCCTTTTTCACCTCCCGAAAGGAGGAAGCCCCCTTAGCCGCCGCGTCCGCCACGTCGCCTTTGGTAATATGATAGCATTTGCAAATGATTTTATCTCGGTTCATTTTATTTTCCAACCCTATTATTCTTTTTCGTTCCATTCCACAAACAGCTCCCCGGTAACCTCCGCCTGGACGCTGCCGCTGGTGGCGTCCGCCAGCTTTCGGTTCAGCCCGGCCAGGCTTTCCCCGGGGATCTGGAAGCGGACGGCTACCGTATCGGTAAACTGGGTGTCCGTCACCACGCCGCCGGCCTCGGGAACCAGGGCCAGGATTCGTCCGTATTGGTTATAGTCACAGAGAAGCTCCGCGGTTTGGCACAGGGCCATGGTGATGATTTCTCCCGCGTCCAAGGCGATTTTCGCCCCGTGGGAATAAGCCCGCACCAGCCCGCCAGCCCCCAGCAGCACGCCGCCGAAATACCGGGTGACCACTACCGCCAAATCGGTGACCCCGCTTTTTTGCAGCACTTCCAGCACCGGCACGCCGGCGGTGCCCTGAGGTTCCCCATCGTCGGAATACCGCCGGATATTCCCCTCCCGGAGGGAATAGGCGTAAACGTTGTGGGAAGCGTCCCAATGCTTAGATTTGCACGCCTGGATAAAAGAAACAGCGTCCTCCTCCGTTTTCACCGGCTTCACCCGGCCGATAAAACGGGAACGACGCTCCACAAATTCATCTTCCGCCTCTTTTTTCACCGTGCGGTACTGGTTCATAAAAACCCCTCCGGAAAAAAATGACAGGCGGCGCAGAATCTGCGCCGCCCTTAACATTCCATTACGCTATTAGCTTTGCTCTGCACAAATTATTTTTCCTGCAGATTGTAACGCTTCTTAAACCGATCCACACGTCCGCCGGTATCAACGAGCTTCTGTTTTCCGGTAAAGAAAGGATGGCACTTGGAGCAGATTTCAACACGGATATCGCCCTTAGTGGACTTCGTATTGATTACATTGCCGCAAGCACAGGTAATGGTCGCGTCCTCATATTTAGGATGAATATTCTCTTTCATTGCAGTTGTCACCTCTTTCGCTGAAACCGTAACATTAACATTTGAATTATATCATCGGCTAATGCAAAAAGCAAGCCTTAATTTGAAAAACTTTCATTTTCAGCATATCCGGTTGGTCCACCGCGCGTTTCCGCCTAATATCCCGACTTTTGGTCCTTGATATAAGCGGCGTATTCCTCCACGCAGAACGCCAGGGCGCGCATTTTTTTCGCGTTTTCCACCCCCACATAGCGGAATACCTGGGGCTGGGCCGCGGTGATGCCCGTTTCCTCGGTTTTATTTTCTGGATACCGGATTACGAAGCCGTATTCCACGCAGTGGTCGCTGAGCCATTTATACGCGCTGGATTGGGAGAAGTCCCCGCCGTCTAAATTGGCGAACCGGATTAGAAGGCCGGTGCTCCATTCGCTTTGTCCGGCGGGCAGGGTAACCTTCAGGGCCTCGGCTTCCGCCTTGGCCTTGCTTTTTCCCTCGGCGATCAACCGGGCCACCGTGTCGTCGTATTCTTTCTGCACAACGTCTTCCCGCACATAGCCCTGCTCCACCTGAAGGGTAATATTTTCCTTGCCGGCGGCCTCAATCATGCTTTTCAGCTGAGGCAGCAGCTGGCCGTCCACCGAGACGCCCTCATATTCCTGCAAATCCAGCGTAAATTCCTCGGGAATGCTCTTTTTGCCATTGCCCACCACTAAAAGATGGTCGTTCGGGTCGATAGGCGCCGCAGAGCTGCCGGAACCCTCCTGGGTGGAAGCCGCGCTGGCCGACACCGGCTGGCTCGGCGGCCCCAATTTTAGAAACTCCTGGTAAATCAGGTAACCGCCGGTGGAAAGCACGCCCACCATGAACACCGATAAAACCACCATCCAAACCCGCAGCTTTTTGGTGCTGTTCTTTTTGTCTTTTGCCGTATAATCCACACGGACCGCTTTATTTTCACGGTCAATTCCTTTGACCGAAATAAAAAACGCCGCCGCTTCGCTGCGTCTTTTCTCCTCGTCGAAAGAAGACTTCGCTTTTTCTTTTTTTCGTTTCGGCATCAATCTCACCTTCCAAAAATTTCGGTATGATCCGATTTAAAAATATTGTATAACGTTTCCACATTATTTTCAAGCTTCCCAGGCCTTTTCATGAAGTTTCCTGTTTTTTCAAAATTCCCCAGAAATCTATTTTTTTTCTGAGATTTCTATGATACTATAAGGTGGGAAAATTTTTAGAATAAAGAATCAAACCATTAAAAGGGAGTCTTTTCTATGCGTAAAACAAAGATTATTTGTACCTTGGGGCCTGCCACCGACGATCCAGAGGTGCTGAAACAGCTGATGCTCAACGGCATGGACGTGGCCAGAGTGAACATGTCCCACCAGGACCATGACGCCCAGCGGGTCCGTATCAACGCTGTGAAAAAGCTCCGGGAGGAACTGAACCTGCCGGTGGCGCTGCTGTTGGATACCAAAGGGCCTGAAATCCGTACCGGAAATTTTTCCGCCCCTAAAATAGAACTTGTGGAGGGCCAGGCTTTCACATTGACCACAAACGACGTAACCGGGGACAACACCGTCTCCAGCGTCACCTTCCAGGGCCTGCCTCACGACGTAAAACGGGGAGACCGGATCCTTATCGACGACGGCCTGATCGAAATGGTGGTGGAGAATACCACGGATACCGATGTGATCTGCACCGTCATCAACGGCGGCACGGTATCCTCCCATAAGGGTATCAATGTGCCCGGAGTGACCCTTTCCATGCCCTTTATCAGCGAGAAGGACCAGGCTGATATCGCCTTCGCGGTAGAGCAGGGCTTCGATTTTATCGCCGCTTCCTTTACCCGCTCCGCCGGGGATATCCTGGAGCTGCGCACCGAGCTGAAGAAAAACCACAACGATAAAATCCGCATCATCGCCAAGATCGAAAACCGGGATGGCGTGGAAAACATCGATGAAATCATCAACGTGGCCGACGGCATTATGGTGGCCAGAGGCGACCTGGGGGTTGAGATTCCTTTAGAGGAAATCCCCATCATCCAGAAGGAACTGATTAAAAAAGCCTATAACGCGGGCCTGCAGGTAATCACCGCCACCCAGATGCTGGATTCCATGATGAAGAACCCCCGTCCCACCAGGGCGGAATCCACCGACGTGGCCAACGCTATCTACGACGGCACCAGCGCCATTATGCTTTCCGGCGAAACCGCAGCGGGAAATTATCCCATCATCGCCCTGCAAACCATGGCCAGAATCGCGGAGCGCACCGAAGAGGACATCGATTACGTCTCCCGCTTTCAAAAGCGGGACGTGTATGAGCGCCCCAATGTGACCTCGGCCATTTCCCACGCCACCTGCACCACCGCCCATGACCTGGGCGCCGTGGCCATCATGGCGGTGTCCAAGTCCGGCAAGACCGCCCGGATGATCTCCAAATACCGTCCCAACTGCCCCATTATCTGCGGCACCACCGACACCATGGTTTGGCGGCAGATGAACCTTTCCTGGGGCGTTACCCCCATTATGATTGAAGAGAAAACCAATACTGACGAGCTGTTTGAACATGTGGTGTCTGTGGCCAATTCCCTGAATCTGGTGAACAGCGGCGACCTGGTGGTTATCACCACCGGCGTGCCCTTAGGCGTTTCCGGCACCACCAACCTGATGAAGGTTCATTTGGTTGGCGACGCCCTGGTTTCCGGGGTGGGCGTCAATAACGCCTCTATCTGCGGCAATCTCTGCGTCAGCGCCACTGAAGACGAGGCGCTGAAAAGCTTCAAGCCCGGGGATATTTTGGTGGTGCCCCAAACCAGCAACCGCCTGCTGGATATTTTAAAAGACTGCTCCGGTATCATCACCGAGGCCCCCGGCATCAATTCCCACGCCGCCATCGTGGGCCTCGCGCTGGACCTTCCAGTTCTGGTGGGCGCGGAGAACGCCACCAAGCTGCTGAAAAGCGGCACCGCCGTCACTCTGGACTGCCAGCGGGGTATCGTATTTTCCGGCACCAGCTGCCAATCGCGGGGAAAATAAGCCGTTTTGTTTTTCCCGGTTTCAAAATGAAATAAAATAGGTTCGGGAATCTTTAAAATTTCCAAGCCTGTCCGCTCTTTAAAGCGGACCTGGAAAACCCGCTTTTTAAGCGAGTGGTGTTTTTTAGCGAAAAAGAGGCTCCAAAGAGAAAATTCTCTTTGGAGCCTCTTTTTCGCTTTTTCAAACCAATTATGCCTTAAAGAACTCGTAAAACGCCCGGTACGCCATATAAACGTCGATTTTGGAAACCACCTCAAAGGGCGCGTGCATGGAAAGCACGGGAACGCCAACATCCACCACATCCACGTTCATGTTGGCGATGTATTTTGCCACGGTTCCGCCGCCGCCGCCGTCAACCTTGCCCAGCTCGCCTACCTGCCAAAGAATTTTCTTCTTGTCCATCAGGCCGCGGATCCGGCCCATAAACTCGGCGGAGGCGTCGGAGGTGCCCCCCTTGCCGCCGGAACCGGTATATTTGGTTACCACCACGCCGTTATTCAGGAAGCTGGAATTATTCGCCTCATAGGCGCTGGCAAAGGTGGGATCGAAGGCCGCGTTCACATCGGCGGAAAGGCAGGTGGATCTGGATAGCACGTGCCTGGCCTCCAAGCCCTCCTGCATGGCCAGGTCGGCCACAAAGTAACGGAGATAATCGGAATTCAGGCCAGTATTGCCGTCGGACCCGGTCTCCTCCTTATCGGTGAGTATGGTGATGACCGTATCCTCCGGGGTTTTCTGGTCTAAAACAGCCATCAGCGCCGGATACGCGCACACCCTGTCGTCGTGGCCGTAGCCGCCGATCATGCTCCGGTCAAAGCCGATATCCGTCACCTGGAACGCAGGCACCAACTCCAGCTCCGCGGACAGGAAGTCATATTCGGTGATGCCGTACTTTTCATGGAGCAGCTTTAAAATATTCAGCTTTACCAGTTCGCTGCCCTTATCGTTTTTAAAGGGGCGGCTGCCCACCAAAATGTTCAGGTCCTCGCCCTCGATGATTTTGGTGGCGGGCTTCTTCATCTGCTCGCCGCCAAGATGGGGCAGCAAATCGGTGACGCAGAACTGAGGGTCGTCCTTATCCTCGCCCAAAACGATATCCACATAGGAGCCGTCCTTTTTCACCACCCTGCCGTGGAGGGAAAGGGGGATGGCGGACCACTGGTATTTTTTGATACCCCCGTAATAATGGGTTTTCAGCAGGGCCAGGTCGTTCTGCTCATAAAGCGGGTTTGGCTTCAAGTCCAGCCGCGGGGAGTCGATATGGGCGGCGGCGATCCGCACGCCGTTTTTCACGCCGTTCTTTCCCATCACGGCCAGCATAATGGCCTTACCCCGGTTGTTTACCATCACCCTGTCCCCGGGCTCGTATTTTTTCTCCACGTCAAACTCGGTAAACCCCGCCTTTTGGGCAAGCCTAGCGGCCTCGGCGGCGGCCTCCCGCTCGGTTTTGCATTGGTTCAGAAACTTTTTATAGGGCTCGCAGAAAGCATCCGCCTTTTTTAACTCGCCGTCGCTGATCTTACCCGCGCCGCTTTTCTTGTCAATAAACAGGGCCTCCTTCAATTTCTCCACAGAGGGCGCCTCTTTTTCCTGCTTTTTTGCCATCATCATTACCTCCAGTTTTTAAATTCTCCGTCGTATAAACGGTGATACATCGCCTGGCTTTCCAGGACGTTTTTTACATACTGCTCTGTTTCGCCGTAGGGGATATCGTGCAGGGTTACCCCGTCGGCGGAATGCTCCTTCTCGCTGAGCCACTGGTCCACGTTTCCCATTCCAGCGTTATAGGCGCTTAAAATCACGGTTTCGTCGTCGTATTCCTCTTCCAGAATGGAAAGGAAATACGCGCCGTATTCCACGTTTGTCTGGGGATCGTATAACGCGGACGCATCCAGCTTGGGCTCCGTCCCTTTATGGGTCTGGAGCCAGTCAAAGGTGGCGGGCATGATCTGCATCAGGCCCATGGCCCCCGCCGAAGACTGGGCGCCGGGGTCGAAATTGCTTTCCGTGCGGATGACGCCGTAAAGGAAAGCGGGGTCAATGTTATATTTTTCCGCCTGCGTCTCAATAATATCCGCGTATTTGCGAGGATAAGCCTGTTTTATGAAAAAAGAATAGGAAAAATAAGCGCCTGCCGCCGCCGCGGCTAAAACAGCCAGCATCAGCAAGGCCAATAATCCCTTTTTTGCCGATTTAGACATGGAGCTCCTCCCTGAGGCGCTGTAAGAGCCTCCTGGTTTGATAATACAGTGCGTCGCTGGTTTCCTGGTTCACCAGCACATAATCCGACCTATTGATATAGTATTGGTCATCCTGCTGGGCAGACATACGTTTTTCCGCCTCTTCCCTGGTGATGGAATCTCTTGCCATCACCCGCTGAAGGCGCTGCTCCCTGGGGGCGGTCACCGTCAGGGTGACCGCGCAGATTTTTTCCAGCCCCGCCTCGAACAGCAGCGGCGCGTCCAGCACAATAACCTTTTTATGCTTTTTCCTGCAATCCTCAATTTTTTCATTCATCAGCCGTAAAATGTAAGGATGGGTGATGGCGTTGAGCTTTTTGGTTTTTTCCGCGGAGGAAAACGCCAGATTCGCCAGGGTGTGCCGCCGAAGGTTACCGTAATCGTCCAGAATCTCGCCGCCGAATTCTCGCCGCAGTTCCTTCAGCGCCGGCGCGCCGGGGGCCACCGCCTCCCGGGCCATTTGGTCCGCGTCGATAACCGCGCAGCCCGCCTCCTCCAAAGCCTGGGCCACGGTGCTCTTCCCGGACCCGGTGGGGCCGGTCAAGCCGATAATCAATGGTTCGCTCAAAGGGAGATCACCTCGAATCCCGCCGCCCGGATCAGCCGGTTGTAAACCGCCATGCCCACGCCTTCCGGCGCCGGGCACCGGGCGTAAACCGTGTTGATTTCTTCCTGTTCATCTAAGGCCCGCAGAGCGTCAAACAGCTCCCGGGCCTGGGAATCGCTGTCGTTTTCTCCTCCGTAGGGCACGCAGGGCACCTGCAAAAACGCCTGGTCCTCGTCGCAGCACAGGGCGCCTACGCCGGGGGCTTTCTTCCCGTTGACAAACCCGCGGTATTGCTGGGCGCTGCCCTTGACCAGAATGACCCTTGCCTTTGGGGCGTAATGCTTGTATTTCATGCCGGGAGAAGCCGCCTTGGCCCCTTCCTCCAGCTTATGAAGCACCGCGGGGTCCACCTGCACCGGGCCGATAACCCGTTGGAGCATCTCCAGCGTCACGCCGCCTGGCCGCAGCAGCCGGGGCGTTTCCTCCGCCAGGGTCAGCACCGTGGATTCCACCCCCACGCCGCAGGGGCCGCCGTCTAAAATGGCGTCGATCCTGCCGTCCATATCGTGGAGCATATGCTGGGCCGTGGTGGGGCTGGGCCTGCCGGAAAGGTTCCCCGAGGGGGCCGCCAAAGGGCAGCCGCAGGCCTGGATCAGCCGGTTCGCCACCGGATGGGACGGAAGCCGCACCGCCACGGTGGAAAGGCCGCCGCTGGTCTCCATGGGCACCAGCCCGGATTTGGGCAGTACCATGGTCAAGGGGCCGGGCCAGTAGGCCGCCGCCAGCTTTTGGGCAGCGGCCGGAAATTCGGCCACCAAAGGGGCGGCCTCTTCCGTTTTTCCAATATGGACGATCAGCGGGTTATCGGAAGGCCGGCCCTTAGCCGCGAAAATCTTTTTGGAAACCGAACCGTCCAGGGCGTTTCCCGCCAGGCCGTACACCGTTTCCGTGGGGATTCCCACCAGGCCGCCTTTTTGGATTATTTCAGCGGCCCGCCGGATTCCCTGGCCGTCCGCCTGTAACATCAGCGTTTGCAATTTTTCTCATCCTATTCCTGGTGATCGATGGTGCTTTCCAATTTTGCCGCGCGGTCCGCGGTAATCAGAGCGTCGATCACTTCGTCAAGATTTCCGTTGAGCAGGTCCTCCAGCCGGTACAGCGTCAGGCCGATCCGGTGGTCGGTGAGCCTGCCCTGGGGGAAATTGTAGGTGCGGATCCGTTCGCTCCGGTCTCCCGTGCCCACCTGGGATTTCCGCTCCTGGGCCACCTCGCTTTGCTGCCTCTCCCGCTCCGCCTCCAGCAGGCGGGATTTCAGCACCTTCATGGCCTTATCCTTGTTTTTGTATTGGCTGCGCTCATCCTGGCATTCCACCACCAAGCCTGTGGGCAGGTGGGTGATACGGATAGCGGAGTCGGTTTTATTGATGTGCTGTCCTCCCGCGCCGCCGGAGCGGAAGGTATCGATTTTCAAATCCGCCTGGTTGATTTCCACTTCCACGTCGTCGGCCTCCGGCAGCACCGCCACCGTCACCGTAGAGGTGTGAATCCGGCCCTGGGTTTCCGTTTCCGGCACCCGCTGAACCCGGTGGACGCCGCTTTCATACTTCATCCGGGAATAGGCGCCTTCGCCGGCGATCATAAAGCTGATCTCCTTGTAGCCGCCCAGCTCCGTCTCGTTGGCGTTCAATATCTCTGTTTTCCACCGCTTGGCCTCCGCGTACATGCTGTACATACGGAAAAGGCTGGCGGAAAACAAGGCCGCCTCCTCCCCGCCGGCGCCGCCCCTGATCTCTACGATGACGTTCCGGTCGTCGTTGGGGTCCTTAGGCAGCAGCAGAATTTTCAGCTCCTCGGAAATTTTCTCCAGGGAAGCCCGGGCTTCCTCCAGCTCTAGCTCCACCATTTCCCGGAAGTCCTTCTCCAGGCCGCCCTCCGCCAGCAGCTGTTTTGCTTCCTCTTCGTTGTTTTTTTGTTTTTTATACTCTTTGTATTTTTCAACCACAGGCTCCAGGCCCTTGACCTCCTTCATCAGGGCCGCGTAGGCCTCCTGGTCGGACACCACATTGGGGTCATAGAGCTTTTGGTTGCATTCCTCATACTTTTTCTCAAAGACCTCTAGCCGGTCAAACATCACGACACCGCTTTCTCTAGGATGATAAAATCTGGCAGGATTGCTTTTCTATTGCCCGCCTGGTTCCCGCCTTATGATCTTTCTGATATTTTTTTCCGCTTTCGCCCGGGGCACCATGACCTCATGGCCGCACCCGGTACAGCGGATTTTAAAATCCATGCCGGCGCGCAGAACCAAAAACTGCTTGCTGCCGCAGGGATGGGGCTTTTTCATTTCCAAAACGTCGCCTACCTGGACGTCCATATACCGCACCTCCGTTTTGCCGAAATGGCGGGCCCGCCATTTGAAAAGATTCCCAGTTTGTAATAATTTATTATAGCACTTCTTCCCATTGGTGTTCAATGAACATTTTGTATCTTTTTGAAGCGGCATGGACAAACAGCGGCCAATGGGTTTATAATAAAGCAAAGCCATTGTGAAAATGGAGGATTTCCCATGCAAAATCAAGTGTTATCCCTGTTAAAACAAGCCGGCGGCTATCTTTCCGGCGAGGAAATCAGCCGTCAGCTGGGAGTTTCCCGTGCCGCGGTGTGGAAGGCGGTAAAAGCCCTGCGGGAAAAGGGCTATGTCATCGATTCCGTCACCAACCGGGGATACCGGCTTTCTTCCCAGCCGGACCTTTTAGACGCCGCCACGATCCAGGCGGACCTTTCCACCCGGTTTTTAGGCCGAAACATCGTCGCCCTGGAGGAAACCGATTCTACCAACGAGGAGGCCAAGCGCCAGGGCGCGGCAGGCGCTCCTGACGGTAGCCTGTGCGTGGCGGAGCGGCAAACCGGCGGCAAAGGCCGTTTAGGCCGGGCGTGGTCCTCCCCGGCGGGAAGCGGTGTGTGGATGTCCCTGCTTCTCCGACCCTCGGTGGCTCCCCAGGAGGCCACGCATCTCACCTTGATCGTGGGGCTGTCCGTATGCCAGGCCATCCGCCGGCTTACCGGCTGCCCAGCCATGATTAAATGGCCCAACGATATCGTCATCGGCCGGAAAAAGGTCTGCGGCATTTTAACGGAACTTACCGCCGACATGGAGCAAATCCATTATGTGGTGGTGGGGATCGGCATCAACGCCAACATTCCTCAGTTTCAAGGGGAGCTGCAGCAAAAAGCCACCTCTTTGCTGCTGGAAACCGGGCAAAAGACGGACCGGGCCGCTCTGGTTCGCGCTGTGCTGGAGGAATTGGAAAAAAACTACGGCCGGTTTCTCACCGATTTGACCGCCGACTTTATTACGCCCTATGAAGCCCTGTGCGTTTCCCTGAACCGGCAGGTCACCGTTGTCCGCGGCGGCCGGGAGCTCACCGGCCAGTCCATCGGGCTGACCAAAGAGGGGGAACTCCGCGTCCGCATGGAAAACGGCGATATCCTGGAGATAGGCTCCGGAGAAGTCACTGTCCAGGGAATCTATTAGCCCGGGACCGCCCCCACCCATCGAGGGAAGGGCTGGCCGAGACGCTGGGGCGGTAAAACCCATTTCCCCGACAGCCTGCCCGGTCCAAGGACTTGAGAAAAAGTTCCCGTTCCGCCGGTAAAACCGGCAAGCGTTTTTATTCCATCAAGAAAAGAAGGATAACGGCGGAGCCGTTATCCTTCTTTTTTATTTTCCGGGCTTTTAAAAGCAAAGAACTTCTGTCCGGTGTAATTCAGCAAGGTGAAGATCACCTGGCCCACCAGCATAGCGATTTGGTCGGAGATCCTCGCCTCCAGGCTCCAGCCAAGAGCGTTCAGCAGCCAGCCTGTCAAGGGCTGCGCCACGTAATAGGCCAGCACATAGCATACGGCGATCACCAGCGCAAAGCGCAGGGCGGTGATCCACACTTTTTCCGTGTTCTGAAAAGAATACTTTTTATTGAAATAAAAGCTGCTGATGCTGCACACGGCAAAGGCTGTGGCCGAGGAACCCCAATACCCAAAGTGGGCCCAGTTAAACAGCGCGAACTGAAGCGCCAGGCTTAGAACGGTATTGCAGGCGCCGATGATTAAAAATAAAACCAGGCTTTTATCAAAGAACTTTTTTATAAAGCTTTTCATATGGAAATCCCCTTTTTACCGCCTGTTATTTGATGGTAAACCCGCCGATTTTAAACGAAAAATTGGGGTTATAATAAGGATCATGCTCCAAAACATCTTCCCAACGGACTTTCATTAAGGCTATTTCGTCCTGAAAACGCTTCTGCTTTTTTGGGGTGTCCTCATAACCGCGGCTTTTCGACTCGTAATGGTACAGCTCCGCGTAGGGGGTATACACGATCAGATAGCCTTTTTGCCGAATCCGCAAACAGAAATCCACATCGTTGAACGCTACCGCCAAACCCTCGTCAAAGCCGTCCACCTCGTCAAAAACATCCCTGCGTACCAGCAGGCACGCGGCGGTGCAGGCGCTTAAATTCTGGGCAAAGGAAACCCTGCCAGCATAGCCCGGGTCCACACGGCTGATTCCGATCTGGACGTGGCCGGCGATCCCGCCAAGGCCCAAAATAATGCCGCCGTGCTGCAAAGTTCCATCCGGATAAAGGAGCCTTGCCCCCACCGCGCCTACATCCTCGCGCTGGGCGAACATCAGCATCTCCTCAATCCAATTCGGCGTAATTACCTCTACGTCGTTATTCAGGAACAAAAGATATTTTCCGGAACAGGCGGTGGCGCCGTAGTTATTGATGGCGGAATAGTTAAACGGGCCTTTCCAGGTTACCACCTTGATCCTGGAATCCTGTTCCAGCTCCTGATAATACTCGAAAGTTTTCAATTCCGTACTGTTGTTTTCCACAATCACAATCTCATAGTTTTCATAGGTGCTGTCAAAAATACTATTAATACATTTTTCCAAATCTTCTATATGGTCTTTATTGGGGATCAAAATAGAGATCAGCGGCGTTTCGTCGATTTCATAGTCGATTTTATAAGTGGAGGGAACCTTGGAATCCAGAACCTCGCCCTTCAGGCCGACGCGTTCCATATGATCCTGCAATGCTTTTTTCGCCGCCAGAATGCAATAGGGCTTTACGCCCACGCCGCTGGCCACAGAGCCAGCGTGAACCCGCCCCGACTTTATTT
>CABUCM010000009.1 GCA_902490005.1 uncultured Ruminiclostridium sp. | reverse complement strand
CTTAGTTTCCGGTTTTCACGCTCTAAACTGTAGCAGCCGCAGATTACTAAGACTAGCGCGATTAGCAATATCCACGCTTGAGGTGTCATGCGCTTGTCCTTCTTTTGACCTCCTGCGGGGGTTAGCCGCAGAGCTAGTTATCAAATTCTAGAGTTTTTGCATGTTCATCAAAATCTGTCCAATCAAGCGTAACTTCCGTTGGATACCCATTTATACGTGTGTATATCTTGCTAAGCACTTGTCTAAAGTTTTCACGATTCCGTGCTACCTCTTCAGGGGTGCCATGCCTTCTATGTATAGTGACCTTGGGCTCCCCGATGTACTTTCCTTTTTCGTTTACCATTTTTATCACCTCGATTCTATATATATGAATTGTTTAGATTGTCCGTTGCCTGTCCTTAGTCACCAAACTGTTTTATACTTTCGATGGCCTTATTAATACTTTGTTGAATCTCGGAATCGCTTTTAACTGGATTGGTTCTGTGATATATTTCTTTTCCGTCAAGATATGTCACAATCTCTGTCTGCCGTTCTTGTAACGCGACTACGATAGCGGCTATTTCTTTTGGTTCAGCTTTGATTGTAATTTTCATGTTGCTCTCCTCCCCATTCCATTTACTCTATAGTTTCGTAATCGACATCAATCTCGTAAACTGAAATGGTGATAGTTGCCTCCATTGGGTCTATGGGATTGATATTTTTTATATTGACAGAAGAGCAACACGGAATTTTAATCCCATTTAAATAAACACCGGCAGGACTAATTTTGAGAGAATTTTTTATGTTTAGATTCATTTCCTCACCCCGCTTCCTTTTCGTCGCTCGGCGCAATTTTATCTCGCTTCTGCATATCTGCATAAGAATCAACACGCCCGGATATGTAAATCAATTCTTCTTTTGGAACCATAACAAGCTTTTCAGCCAGGGTTTCAAGATCAGTGGCTTTTTCCATGTCTACCCCGGGAATTTTTTTCATTTTATCAGCTCCTTCCTGGTGTAATTCTTTAGTTTTGTTTCAACCTGGTTTAATTATATATCAACTAAGTTTAAAAATCAATAGTTTTTTAGAAAATAATTTAAACTCAGTTGAAAAAACATCTTGCATTATCAATTTACATAAGGTATAATTGGGTTAACACAAGGGGGTGATATTATTGGAAACAATTTCACAAAGAATCATAAAAATTGTTAACACTTTAGGTGGCAATAAGAGCGAATTTGCTAGAAGGATAAATCTGACTCCAGCCTATATCTCAAAATTGGATAAAAAACCTGATATGATTCCGAGTGACCGGACAATTACTGATATTTGCCGCGAATTTAATGTATCTGAACACTGGCTGAGAACCGGCGATGGAGAAATGTTTATACAACTATCTGAGGACGCAGACTTTATTCGCGTTATGACTGAAATTCAAGTGTCCGATGACGAATTGATAAAATCAATCTTAATGGCCTATTGGGATTTACCGGACGACAAAAAAGCCGCCATCAGGGACCTGGTGGACGGCATCTTGAAAAGATATTCAAAAAAATAAAACGCCGGGCTAATTGCCCGGCGATCATCAGCTAGATTTTATTTTCGCTTTATCAAGAAGAATGGCGTATGTTAAAACCCTCTCAATAAATTTTCTCCCGTTTCTTTTTAATAGAATCATAATCTCTTCCAACATTTGCTCTGATGTTTTATCCATTTCCATTCTCCTTTCGCGTATTCGTTTCGATAAATCAATTATAGTACATATGTTCTATAATTTCAACTACTAAATATTGTGCTATCATCTCACCTGAAACACATTTTGTTGCTAGAGTGTTGTGTATTCAATACAGTAATCCTTTTTCTTTTAATGGCTTTTTGTGATATTTTAATTATACACCCAATTATTAGGAAAAAATAGAGGAAATTATTTCCATATAAAACAAATGGCGTGGCGCTGATTCCTAACAATATGGCCTATGAAACAATATTTCAAATGGAGGAAGAATTATGAAAACATGTCCTCATTGTGGCAAACAAGCAAATGACAATAGCATCTTTTGTACTGAATGCGGCGGCAGACTAGACAATCAGCCGGCTCCCCCTTCCGATGAGCCTTACGATCACACAAAGCAATACACGCCTGAAGAACCTCAGTATGTGCCGGAATGTAACACGTCTGAATATTTAGACCAAGCGCCTAAGCAGAAAGGCTTAAGGTGGTGGGGCGTACTGTTAATCGTCTTTGGCGCAATTGCGGCAGCTTTTATTATATTGTGTATTGTTGTTTTAATTGTATCTGGTGTAGCCGGAACCCCGACTTCGTCAAACGGGGCTGACACCATATCTCAGATTGTTTCATCTCAGGTAGAGCCAAATTCAGAAACGGAATCTGCCGTTAATTCGGAACTACAAGAAAATACAAGTTCTGTTTCAGAATCCGCTTCTTCCGAGGCTCCATCAGAGTTAACGGAAACTGAAATCGATCAGCTATATACTGACCCGGGTGCATTTAAGGGAAGGCGCGTAACACTGACTGGGCGAGTTTTCCAGAATCCTGAAAAAGATAGAAATGTGATGTATTTCCAAATCTTTACTGACATAGAAAATAGTGATCGCAATACTGTCATTGCTTATCAGTCAGACGAAGCTTTAGTAGCCGTTGACGATTATGTAAGAGTTACCGGCGTTGTGCAAGGAGAGGACAGAGGATACAACGCTTTCGGCGGCATTATTTCCGCTCCCAGAGTTTTAGCAGATTCCATTGAAATTGTTTCCTACGCTGAAGCGGCCGCCCCATCTTTAAAAACCGTTGAGTTAAGCGGCGTTACACAGGATCAATATGGATATTCGATCACTGTACATAAAGTAGAATTTGCTGAAAAAGAAACCCGTGTTTACGTGTCTATACAGAATAATGGCAGTTCTAGTTTTTCTGTTTATTCATTCAATACCAAGATTGTTCAAGATGGAAAACAGTATGAGGAAGAAATGAATTTTTATGCCGACTATCCTGAAATCCAGACAGATTTACAGCCAGGCGTTACTACACAAGGAGTTATTGCTTTCCCGGCAATGAATCAATCAGACTTTCAGATTATTTTTGAGGGGTACTCAGACAACTGGGACGAATCAATAGAAGATTATACATTTAATATTACTGTACAATAATAAAAAAACCGCCCGCTTCTGTTGGCGCAGAAACGAGCGGCGAAAATAGAACAGCTTACCCAAAGTGGATAATCCGTCCGATCAACGAAATTATACCACTTTCAGGGTAGGCTTGGCAAGTCATACTTTGAAGGTGGTTTTTTATATAATGTTTAAAGAAAGACTTTTATGGGGGTGTTTGATGTGCTGCGTTACGCAATGTATTTGAGAAAAAGCCGTTCAGACGACCCAGAAAAAAGTGTGGAGGACACTTTACGCCGCCACCGGGAAATTCTAAACAAATATGCTATTGAAAACGAGATTGATATTAAAGGCGAAAACGTGTATGAGGAAGTTGTATCCGGCGAATCGCTATACAGCCGCCCAGAAATGCTAAGATTGCTTGAAAATGTGGAAGCTGGAAAATACGACGCCGTTTTGTGCATGGATATAGATCGTCTGGGTCGTGGAAAAACCAGCGATCAAGGCATCATTTTGGAAACCTTTAAATATTCCAATACAAAAATAATTACCCCAAACCGGCAATACGATTTAAACGACGAGTTCGATGAAGATTACGCCGAGTTTGAGGGTTTCATGGCTCACAGAGAATTAAAAATGATAAAACGCCGAATGCAGCGAGGAATCCAAAAAACCATAGAGGAGGGCGGATACTTAGCAAATGCCCCCTATGGTTATGTTTCGGCAAAGATTGGTAAACGGCCCTCTTTGGCAATTAACGAAGACGAGGCTCCTTTCGTTCGAATGATATTTGATTTATATGTGAATAAAGGCATGGGCTGTCAACATATAGCAGATACCATAAATAGCATGGGAGCAAAGCCGC
The DNA here is from genome assembly GCA_902490005.1 of uncultured Ruminiclostridium sp. Taxonomy (GTDB): domain Bacteria; phylum Bacillota; class Clostridia; order Oscillospirales; family Acutalibacteraceae; genus Clostridium_A. The sequence goes on along the minus strand of CABUCM010000009.1, from coordinate 75,858 downwards.
ATCGATCACAAGAATTTGGGCGCACATCTATTATGAAAATCATCAAAAGTCCGGTCTATATAGGGAAAATCGTCTGGAATCAAAAAACACATATTAGAAAAGGTACGCGGGGAAACGCAAAGCACGAAACAATCTATAACCCACCTGAAAAATGGATTATAGTAGACGGTCTTCACCCCGCAATCATTGATGAGGCTTTATATAACCGTGCACAAGAAATAGCTCGCACAAAGTACCACTCCCCTAGCTTTACAGGAGTGATCGAAAACCCACTATCCGGGTTAATTCATTGCGGGAATTGCGATAGGATCATGACTAGAGCTCCTCACATGCGGGGTGGCCCCTATTTGCTTTGTGTAAGGCGTGGCTGTATTCCAAGTAGTAAACTGCCGTTAGTAGAAGACGCTGTTTTAATATCTCTTAGAAGTGAAATAACCAGGCTAAGAGGGCGACAAAAGCAAATGAAAGAAGAAAAACAAGAAACGTCGGTTACAGCCATAAAAGCCATTGATAAAGAATTAAAAGCAACAAAAGAACAATTATCTAGGTTACATGACTTATTGGAACAGCAAGTATACGACGTGGCAACTTTTATGGAAAGAAGAACCGCTTTAACAAAAAAGATTGAAAAACTAGAGGCAACAAAATCCTCCTTCCAAAAGCAAGAAAAGCAATTAAATATCCCCGCAATGATTCAAAAAATTGAATTAGTCTTAACGCAATATAGACAATGTCGTCCGCAGGAACAAAATGAACTTTTAAAATCTGTAATTGAAAAGGTAATATATCACAAAGAAAAAGGAGCTAAACCAGCTGATTTTAATTTAGAAATTTCTCTATTACCTATATTCCTCTAGAGTGTTCACTCTTCTTCGCCGCAGGAATCGTATACGCGGGAAGCGTCGATGCACACGGCTTCTTTAAAACATCCGTAATTTGGAGATTCCTGATTCATGGTTTCAAAATTATCCGCCATAATGATCCTCCTAACAGGTTAAAAACTAAAAGCTTTCCTTATAGTCTACGGAAAAGTATAGGAAATGTGACGGATTTTTAAGGCCATGAAAAAATATTCCCAGCGAGTAAATAGCCGGTGCATCGCCCGCGCTTTGGTAAGGATCGCCCGCCGGCTGATTTTTACGCGCCAAAGCGCGGGTGTGGCGCCTTAAAAGGTTTCATCTGCAATTTTTTCTTCTTTTACCCTTTCTTTTAAATTTTTATGAACATAACGATCTGCCGCAAAATCCGCAAAGCAAAGGCCACTAGTTTGCAATCGCCACCCCATTTCAGCCGGTAAAGGCATAATGTCCTCTTGTTGGGTTGGCCTCCAATCCATCATTGCCGTTGTCGGCTCACGATTCTCCAGGGACAACATCAACCCCGCCGGTCCGTATTTTTATCCTCTGAAAAAACCGTTTTCCGACTGATAGAACGCCGCTTCCTACTCCCGCGCAGCCTGAAGCTTTTACCAAAAAACGCCTCCGGAAAATTCCGGAGGCGTTTTTGTCTTAAAATATCTGGTTTTCCTCTGCTGTACTGCTTATTTCTCGCCGTAAACTTCCTGCAGTCTAACCAGATGCTCGTAACGGTCAGCAGCGGCTTTCTCCGCCTTTTCAAAGAGCTTTTCGGCTCTCTCAGGGAAGGCGCGGGTCAAGGAATTGTAACGAACCTCGCCCATGATAAAGTCACGATAGCTGGCGGTAGGAGCCTTGCTGTCCAGCGTGAACGGATTCTCACCGTTGTCAGCCTTACGGGGATCGAAGCGGAAGTTGTTCCAGTAGCCAGCGGCTACGGCCTTCTTCTCTTCCGCCTGGGAGATTCCCATGCCGCCCTTGATACCATGGTTGATACAGGGAGCGTAAGCGATGATAATGGAAGGACCATTGTAGCTTTCCGCCTCGGCGAAGGCCTTGATGCACTGGTTGTAGTCAGCGCCCATGGCAACCTGAGCCACATAGACATAGCCATAACTCATAGCGATGCCGGCCAGGTCCTTCTTCTTGGTAGCCTTACCGGCGGCGGCAAACTGCGCTACAGAACCGACCGGAGTGGCCTTGGACGCCTGTCCGCCAGTATTGGAGTAAACCTCGGTATCGAACACCAGGATATTCACATTTTCGCCGGAAGCAATGACGTGATCCAAGCCGCCGAAGCCGATATCATAGGCCCAGCCGTCGCCGCCGAAGATCCACATAGATTTCTTGGCAAGGAAGTCCTTATCAGCCAATGCTTTCTTAGCCAGCTGGCCAACCTCACAGTCGCAGGCAGAGGCTTTTTCCAGCTCGGCGATCAGGGTATCGGCAGCACCCCGGTTTGCGCCGGAATCGTTAAAGGTATCGATATAATCCGCGCAGGCCTTCTTCAGGTCGGCGTTATCGGTTTTATCAGAAATCTCGGTGACATATCCGGCCAGTCTTTCACGAACAGCCTTCTGTCCCAGGGTCATTCCAAGGCCGAACTCGGCGTTATCCTCAAACAGGGAGTTCTGCCAAGCCGGGCCATGGCCCTTCTTATTTACCGTGTAAGGAGTGGCAGGCGCGGAACCGCCCCAAATGGAAGAACATCCGGTAGCGTTGGCGATGAACATTCTGTCGCCGAACAGCTGGGTAGCCAGCTTGGCGTAAGGAGTCTCGCCGCAGCCGGCGCAGGCGCCGGAGAACTCTAGCAGGGGCTGCTTAAACTGGCTGCCCTTGACGGTGGTCTCTTTAAACTTAGCGGCGACCTCAGGCTTCTCGTTCAGGGTACGGCCATAATCAAAGACCTTCTGTCCGGGACGCTGGGTATCGATGGGCTTCATCACCAGAGCCTTTTCGCCCTTCATGCCAGGGCATACCTGAGAACAGGAGCCGCAGCCGGTGCAGTCCAGGGTGGAAATGGTCATCACAAACTTCATGCCGGGCACGCCGGTCATATCCTTGGACTTGGTGCCCTCGGGAGCGGCGGCCAGCTCGTCGGCGGTCATAGCCACCGGACGGATGACGGCATGGGGGCACACATAAGAACAGAAGTTACACTGAATGCAGTTCTGTGGCTGCCACTCAGGAACATCCACCGCGATGCCGCGCTTTTCAAAAGCAGAAGAGCCCTGAGGAGCGGTGCCGTCCACGTGAGGCATAAAGGTGGAAACAGGCAGCTTGTTACCCTGATAGGCGTTAACCGGATTCAATACGTTGTTGACATACTGCTCCAGGTCTTTTCTGTCGGCAGTAACCAGCTTCTTCTCGTCGCAGGCGCAGGCGTCTTTCCAGGAAGCGGGAACCTCGACCTTATGAACGTCGCTGACGCCTCTCTCGATAGCGGCATGGTTCATGGCGACGATCTTCTCGCCCTTCTTGGAGTAAGACTTAGTGGCGGCGTCCTTCATATACTGAACGGCGTCGGCCTCGGGGATAATGTTGGCGATTTTAAAGAACGCGGCCTGGAGGATGGTGTTGATGCGGCCGCCCAAACCGATTTCCTTACCAATCTGAATACCGTCGATGGTATACAGGTTGATGTCGTTGTCAGCGATGAATTTCTTCATCTTGCCGGGCAGTCTCTTATCCAGCTCTTCCACATCCCAGGGGCAGTTCAGAAGGAAGTTTCCGCCCTTCTTCAGGTCCTCGACAATGTCATACTTGTCAACATAAGACGGGTTGTGGCAGGCCACAAAGTCAGCCTTGCTGATATAGTAGGTGGATTTGATCGGCTTATGGCCGAAACGCAGGTGGGATACGGTCAAGCCGCCGGACTTCTTGGAGTCGTAGGCAAAGTAGCCCTGAGCGTACATATCGGTGTGATCGCCGATGATCTTGATGGAGTTCTTGTTGGCGCCGACGGTGCCATCCGCGCCCAGGCCCCAGAACTTGCAGGAATGAGTGCCGGCGGGAGTGGTGTCCGGATTCTCATTCTCATCCAAAGACAGGTGGGTGACATCATCCACAATGCCGATGGTGAAACGCTTCTTGGGAGTATCGGTCTCCATGTTGCGGTAAACGGAAATGATCTGAGCGGGAGTGGTATCCTTGGAGCTCAGGCCGTAACGGCCGGTGTATACCGGAATGCAGCCGAAGGGAGTACCGGAAAGAGCGGCCAGAACATCCAGATACAGAGGCTCGCCGATGGAACCGGGTTCCTTGGTTCTGTCAAGAACGGAGATCGCCTTCACGGTGGAAGGAATCACATCCAGCAGATACTTGGCAACGAAGGGACGGTACAGTCTGACTTTGATCAGGCCAACCTTGTCGCCGGCGGCGTTCAAGTAATCCACAACCTCTTCCGCGCACTCGCAGACAGAGCCCATGGCGATAATGACTCTCTCCGCGTCGGGAGCGCCGTAGTAGTTGAAGGGCTTATAATCGGTGCCGATCTTGGCGTTGACCTGGTTCATGTAGTCAACCACAACGTCGGGAACCGCGTCGTAATAGGTGTTGCAAGCCTCGCGAGCCTGGAAAAAGATATCGTCGTTCTGGGCGGTACCGCGGATCACCGGATGCTCAGGGTTCAGAGCGCGGCGGCGGAACTGGTCCACAGCCTCCCAATCCAGCATATCGGCCAGATCCTTATAATCCCACTGCTCGATCTTCTGTACTTCGTGAGAGGTACGGAAGCCGTCGAAGAAATGCAGGAAAGGCACTCTGCCCTTGATGGCGCTCAGGTGGGCTACCGCGCCCAGGTCCATGACCTCTTGGGGGCTGTTGGCGCACAGCATGGCGTAGCCGGTCTGGCGGCAGGCATAAATATCGGAATGGTCACCGAAAATAGAAAGGGCATGGCTGGTAATCGCACGGGCGGATACATGAATAACGCTGGGCAGCAATTCGCCGGCCATCTTATACATGTTGGGGATCATCAGCAGCAATCCCTGAGAAGCAGTGTAGGTAGTGGTCAGCGCGCCGCCCTGCAAAGAGCCGTGCACCGCGCCGGCGGCGCCGGCCTCGGACTGCATCTCGGTTACCTGTACTTCTCTGCCGAACAAGTTTTTCACACCGTTGGCGGCAAACTTGTCCGTCTCATCCGCCATTACGGAAGAGGGGGTGATGGGGTAGATGGCAGCTACGTCGGTAAACGCATAGGATACATACGCGGCGGCGTTGTTACCATCCATGGTTTTCATTTTTCTTGCCATGTAATATTTCCTCCTTTAAGGTTAGCTCATGAAAGAGACTTCGCAACAGTGGGCGCTGTTGCATCACATAAGATTCTATCATTTTTTTATCCTTATGTAAAGGATTAAAATCGATTTCCCTGGGAAATTTACCGCCTTTTAATAATTTTTTCACAAAGCCGGCCCGCTCTTGACAAAATAAGGGCTTATCTTGTAAAATGGAACCAACTTTATAGATTGAAAGGGGATTACTTATCCATGCCTGCTGACCCTGTTCCCGACGGCGACCCGTTAATACAGATCATACTTCTCATCGTACTGATCCTGATCAACGCTTTTTTCGCCGCGTCGGAAATCGCGGTAATCACGCTAAACGACAATAAGATTCAAAAGATGGCTGAGGACGGCCACAAAAAAGCCCAAAAGATTCTGAAGCTGACCAGCAATTCCAGCCGGTTTCTCAGCACCATTCAGATCGGCGTTACCTTATCCGGCTTTCTGACATCCGCCTCTGCCTCCCAAAGCTTCGCCAAGAAGCTTGCCGACGTGATGACGTTTCTTCCCTTCTCCCCTTCTGTGGTGGAGGGCGTGGCCACGGTGATTATCACCATTATCCTTTCCTATTTTTCCCTGGTTCTGGGCGAGCTGGTACCGAAAAAAATCGCCATGCAGAGATCAGAAGCTTTGGCTTTCCGGTTTATCGGCGTGCTGAACGCCACCGCTACCATCTTTAAGCCCTTTGTCTCTTTCCTAACCGTGTCCACAAACTTGGTGCTCCGGCTGCTGCGGATCGATCCCAACGCGTCGGAGGAAACCGTCACTGAGGAGGAAATCCTGATGATGGTGGACGTAGGCGAGCAAAAGGGCGTGATTCAAAACAGCGCCAAGGATATGATCGCCAACGTTTTTGAATTCGACGACACCACGGTCACCGAGCTTATGACACACCGCACCGATATGACGGCGGTAGAGGACACCAGTTCCATCTCTGAGGCGGTGAACCTTTCCATTGAAAGCGGGTATTCCCGGATCCCGGTTTACCATGAGGACCTGGACGACATCGTCGGCATCGTTTATGTAAAAGACCTTTTAAAATATGTTTGTTCCCAAATGCCCGAGGAAACCAAGCTGACTGACGTGATGCGCGGCGCCAGTTTCATTCCGGAAACCAAGCGGTGCAGCGAGCTGTTCGCGGAAATGACCGCCAGCAAAACCCAAATGGCGATCATCGTGGACGAATACGGCGGCACCGAGGGCCTTGTCACCATGGAGGACCTGGTGGAGGCCATTGTGGGCAACATTCAGGATGAATATGACAACGAGGAGGAGGAAATCTGCAGGGTCAACGACAACACCTTTACCGTTGACGGCACCACCTCCATTGATGAAATTTCCGATTTGCTGGGCGTCACCTTCCCTGAAGGTGATTATGATACGGTTTCCGGCCTAGTCATTGAGCATTTGGGGCATATCCCCAAACCCGGAGAACATCCCACCGTGAATATCGAAAACGTCCGCTTTACCGTGGAACAGGTGGAGAACCGGAGAATCGACAAAGTGCTGGTCGTCAAGCCCACCCAGCTTCCTGAAAAAACAGATCACGAATAAAAGAAGGACGAAGCCAGTTAAGGCTTCGTCCTTCTTTTTACCCTTTTCCTCAGGAAAAAAGGAACTCCTTGTTCTGGAACATTTGCGTTTCCAATTGTTCCAGATCCTTTGCCCCGCCCCGCACAGCGTCCGCCAGCAGCAGAAGCTGGGAAATGCCCACTGCCGCTCCCTTGACGCCGGTGTTCAGGCTGATCCGTTCCAGCTGGGTTTGAAAATTTCCAATAAAGTGGCCGGAAACAAACAGGAAATAGTACGGCCCCAGACCCCCGCCAAAATGCTCCCACCAACAGTTAGGATTCACCTTTTTATCCCGGGTCTGGTTTTCCCGGACATACCGCTCCATTTCGTCCGCCTGGGAAATCGGCAGGTTGTAGCCGGACGAATAGGCCTTGGTGTCAATGATGATCCCATAATTATTGAGAAGCCCGGCGGTAAACAGCACGCCATCCGGCTTACGGCTGCCGCCTAAGTGGAGCCCCTGAAAGCCGCATTCCTCGGTGAGCAGCTCGATGACCTTCATTTCAAACAGGCGGTTTTGTTTGCTGTCGTAAGCCAAATCCACCAGGGATAAATATCCGTGAGAAATATGCTTCAGCGTTTTCCGCAGATCCTCCTTGGTTTCCAGCAGGTCGGATTTGGACAGCTCTTTAGGCAGCGGCAGCGTAAAGTCGTTGATCTCGTCCTTCCAGGCGCACTCCCGTTCTCCGGCGGCGATATTCAGCCCGATGTGAATCAGGCCCTGAACGTCGTCCTTTACCGTGGCCTCGTCCTCCTCCAGCCCCGCCGTTTTCAAGCGGTTTTTGATATCGGCATAGGATATGGCTCCCCTGCTTTCGGACACCGCCTTCAGCACATAGGTCCTTCTGGTCCTCAGGTATTCCCTGTCCTCCCCCTTGGTAGCCATCATCTCGAAGGAAACGTTTTTGGGAATCCTCTTGTGACGGCTGCGGCCCAGGGTCCGGTTCAGGGCGGCAAGCCCAGCCCCGGTGATGAGATATGCCTGGCCAATGGATTCCGTATATTCCTTCCCCGCCAGCGTTACCTTCACCGGTTTTGATACCTGCTCCACCAGGCCCAGCTTTTCCAGCCATTTGGCAATCATACGGGCGTATTTATCAGAAGAGCCGTCCCAATCCGTTTTCATCTTATTTTTATCTTTGGCGTTCTCCAAGGCCGCCAGCGACCGCACCAGCACCGTTTGAGGCAGGCTGGTAAAGCCGTCCTCTCCCACGAAGCCCAGCTGCCCGCCTAGCTCAAATTTGGTCAAATGGGCTCCTTCCCCCTCCGCCAGCAGGCTTAAAACCCGCACCGCCGGGGGATAAGCCAAAACAGCGGCGGTCAGCAGCTCTTTTTCCTTGGGGTTCAGGCTATCGCCTGTTGTCCTTGCTTGGGATAAAGCCTTTCCCGCTTCCGTAATCTCAAAAGCGTCGTCCTGATAATCATATTGAAGAAAGCCCAAAGCCTGGGCCCAGCGGACAAAATTATCCGCCGGCCAGTCCCCGATAAAGGGCCGCACTTGGCCCTTCACCGCCGCCTGGACAATACCGTTGCACCGTGCGGCGCCGCGGGGTGTGAAAGAGGTGCCCACCAGATGGGCGTATTTGATTCTCAGCGGTCTCTGGTTTAAGGCGTCCAGCAGGGCCTGCCGCCCATCCCGCTCCTCTACCAGATTGGGGATCACCCGGGCGGCAAGCTCCTGATGCTTTGAGGAATTTTCGTCAAAAACGGCCACCACGCCGCACAGGCTGCGGAAATCGCTGGGGTCCTGCACCCAGCCAAAGGTTCTAAACCTTTTTGCTTCGGTGTGGATGAGATGAATCATAGAATCCCTCCTTATCGTAATTTACAATCAAAACCTCCCTGCTGCTGCCCCTTTGGGTGTTGTAGCTGGAATTGGAATAGCTGGAGGTTAACTCGATCACACGATAACGCTTGCTCCAGGCTAAAAGCAGTTCGTTGGTTTGCCCCTTATGCTCGATGACGTTGGAAAGGGCAAACCGAATGTTTTTTTCATTGGCCCTGTCCAAAAACGCCAGCAGCTGAAGCTCTTTTTCCCGGTTCCAGTCCTGGAACCCCCGGTTGCCGTCGTTATAGGAACCGGTGGTGATTAAATACGGCGGGTCGCAGTAAATCATATCCTGAGGGCCCAGGCCCTCCAGGGTAAACTGGGTAAAGTCCATGTTCTCAAAAAATATCGGGCTGCTTTGCAGCTTTTCCACGAAAGCAATTAGGTTGCTCCGCATCTGCTGGGAAAACTGGCTCCGGTTCCGGCCAAAGGGATTGTTATATTCCAGCTGGTTATTGAACCGGAACTGATAATTAAAGGAAAAGCAGGTCAGGGTATAAAGATCGATAGGGTCCCCGGTGCGGTTATAATCCTCGCGGAATTTCAGAAAGCCCCGCTGGTTTTCCTTGGAAAGCTGATACTTTTCAATATTACAGTCGATTCTACGCAGAATGGTTTCCAAATCCGTGGTCTGAAGCGCCCGGAACAGCCCGATAATTTTGGAATTGATATCGTTGCACACAATCCGGTCCGCCGAAACATTGATGGCCACGTTGGCGCCGCCGGAAAACAAATCCACAAAGGTGGAAATCTCCTTGGGAAACAGCGGCATGATCTGGGGCAGCAGCTTATATTTTCCCCCGATGTAATTCAAGGGGCTTTTCAGATATTTTTTGGTGGCCGCCGCCTTATTGCGCGGTGGATTGGCCCGAACCTGAAACACCCTGGTATGCCGGATTTTTTTCCGGACGTAAAAAATGTATTCCTTCAGCTCGTTCTCCCCGCTGGGAATTTTGCTTTTGTACTTTTTATAGGGGATGTCATATCTTCGATAGCTGCTTTCCAGTCCCCGTTTTTTCAGCACCCGTTCAATTTCCTGGGCGGACATCAGGCCCTCGGTGCTGTAGCTCAGCACAAGGTGGTCGAATTTTGCCCGGTCAACCAGCTCCTCAAATGCCTCTGACACCTGGCTTTTCACGCAAAAGGAGGATTTCTGATCCTCATAGGGGCGCATACCCGTCACCCCGGAAATCTCGGGCCGGTCGTAACGGGAAATGGTTTCCAGCAGGTGATAATTGGGGGCGTACTGCCTGCTGTTATAAGGGGGGTCCAGGTATAGAATATCTCCTTCGATCTCCCGGATCAACTGGTTGGAATCCTGGTTGAAGCAATGGTTTTGATATCCGTTATCCACCACCTCCAGGCGGATCATGCTAAAATCCTTATAGGCCCTTTTGTCCCACTGCTTTAAATAAGCGCCGTAGGTGCCGGTGATATTGGAAACAAAGGGCACGCCCTCGATCAGCCCGGCCAAAAGGTAGTAATACTCGTTTTCGTTCAGCAGGCCCGCGGTTCTCCAGGATTCGATGGTGTTCCGGATAAAATCGATCCTTTTGGCGTTCTGAGGCGACAGGTACATTCGATCGCACCCCTCGTTAGGGGAATAATGCCGGGTAATGAAAAATTGCTCCGGATCCGCCTGAAAATCGGGAATCCTCGTCTCCTCTAAAAACGTAAAGGGGTCTAAAATGCCGATCTGCTTCAGCTTGGAGAATTTTGGGGCGCTGTTATTTTCAATGGTGGCCTTTTGAATCACATAGGAAAAATGAAGTAGGTCGTTGGAAAGGATCTCATAGTCCGGTTTAAAATACCGCGCTACCGTGCCGGTGCCGGAAAATATATCGCAGAACACCCGTTCCGTCCCATCCGTGTTTTCCCGAACGACCTGTTTGATTTGATTAAGCAGTAACGTTTTGCCGCCGATAAACCTCATAGTATAACCTCACATCCCAAAACATCCTTTTTATCAGTATACCATCCTTTTTCAATTTTTCAAGAGAAACCATCCCAGCAAAAAGCGCCGGGCGTCTCAAAGACGCCCGGCGCTTTTTTGAATTCTTATTTTGTAATCTCATATTTAGAAAGGGCCGCGGTGACCACCAGGGTTAATCCCAAATAAATCAGGTAACACCCCATCAGCACAATCCACAGGCTGGTTCCTGAGGTCGGGTTAATCACCAGCAAAAAGCCGAAGGCGATGTGAACCGCGCTTTGTATGAACAGCCATAGATAAGGCTTTTTCCGCTCCCGCGCCTTGATCGCCTCGTTCATTTTCACCGCGCCCAGCACCAGCACTACAATGCCGGTAATCACGGCAAAAATCGTAATGGGCGCGCTGCGGTGGAGTAAAAAGGCGGCGCCGAACACCAAGAATACGATCCCTATGATAAGCTTTAAAGTTGGAAAAGAAAGGTATTTCTTTTCCACAAAGCATTGAAAAATCTGACAGATGCCGATCACCAGGGTCACCGCCCCAATGAGAAAAGAAAACATGTTGGCCAATATACCGGGGAAAATCACGCAGGCCAGGCCCGCCAGGGCAACCAAGGCTCCTTCCAATATCTCCGTCCATTTCAGACGCTTGAGCATTTTATCCATAGTAATACGCCTCCTTACACCGCCAAAAAGACGACGGCAAAATTATAAAGGGCATGAAAGAGAAACGGCCCCCACAGGTTTCTGGACTTTTCAAACACGCCGCCCAGCAGCAGACCCACCACAAACACCGAAACGATATTGGCCAAAAGCGCCGCCGGATGAACCCCGCCGGACGAAAGCCAGCTTGGAAGATGAATCAGCGCAAACGCCAAGGCGGCGATCACGTCGGCTTTCACAAAGGAAAGCCTGGTCATCAGGGAATTCAGCAGCAGGCCCCGGAAAAACAGCTCCTCGGTCAATCCCGCGAACAGCACTGTGGAAAGGATTTCCCCCGCGCCGGGAGAGTGAAAGTCAAGTCCCTGCATTCCGTTTTTCATTAGGTTCATCAGCAGAAAAAACGCCAGGAACAAGGCGCCGCCGCCCAGCCCCACCGTAACGGTTGCCCGGTTAAAACGGAGCCACCGGTTTGCAGGCGCCGCCAGCGCCGCTTTTTTCGTTTTCACCAGAACCAGCACGGGAAGCCCGTATATCACAAGCTTGATAGCGCCCTCCGCCAACGCCGCCGGAACCTCCGGCAGGGCCCCATACAGCAAATTTTGCCCCCACAGCCGATAAAGGCTCCAAAGGGACGCCAGCCAAACATAGCTGAGCGCAAGGCCCAAAAGGCCGCCGGAAGCTTTCCCTTTCTCCATAAATCAATACAGCACAAGAGTGTTTTTGCTCACCACGCATTTACACTCGAAGCTTTCCTCCGTTTTTTTCTTGGTGTCGCAGATAGAATGGTACTCAAACTCGTATTGCCCCTGGCTGTCCGTCATCACCTTCTGGGTAATAAGGAACCGGTCTTCCACACAGCTGATAAACTCACCCAGCTGCTTTTGATATTCTCCCCGGACGCCGCTGTTCACAACCCCTTCCACCAGGCAGGTTTCCTCCCCCTCGGTGATCCGGTAAACCTTGCACTCCTTAATATCCATGTGGTAATAGCAGCCCTCTTGGTCAAAGGGCAGCTGGGCCGCCACATCCACTTTACCGGAGGCTTTCTCACAGCGGCAGACGCACTCGCTGTTTGTGGGAAAATGCCTGGCGCGGAAATACACATAGCTTTGATCCATGCCGGTATAGCGGGCCAAGCCCTCGATGCCGGCGGTGACCAGCTTTTTCAGAGACAGGGCGCCCTTGCCCTGGATTATTTCAGACAATATGCCGGAAACGCTTCCATCCCAAATGTAGTCGCACACCGGCTGGCTGATCCACCTGGCGTTTTTATAACACTTTTCCTTGTGTTCTTCATCCCCATAGGGGTTCAGCAGCAAAGCCCGGTGTTCCCCCTCCTGCCGGTAGAGGACAATATCCTCCCCGCTGAGCCGGCAAAGGATTTGATCCTTGATTAAGTATTTTTCCGTGGTGTCCAGGTCGTGAAGATAAGCGATCCGGGCGTGGCCCGTTTTCTCCTGGTACTTGGCGAACAATTCCTTATACTCCTCATTTGCCGTGGTCCAAAGGAGGATATGCCCTTTATCCAAAGCCTTGCAGTCGGAAAAACCGCCGACAAGCTTCACCTTCATCCGGGCGGTTTCCTCCCCGGTGTTTTTATCCACCCGGAAAATCCACACGCTGTCCCCCCCGTTCTCCAGCAGCAGGACTATGCTGTCTGAAAAGCTGAAAAGATGCTGTACAAAAGTGGGGTCGTCTAAAGAATAATGGGTCACTACCCGCTCCCGCTTGGATACCCGGTTATACTCCAGCAAAAACAGATTGTTGTGGCCCTCTTCCTTTTTTTCCTCTGCGTAATAAATAAAATCATCGTTGATTTCGATGATTTCCACATTCCTCACGGCAAAAATATTTCTGATATCCACCACAACCATACCGATAACTCCCTTCTTCGCCCAGCCTGGCGGCGAATCGAAAATGGCATTTCTGTGGTTATTATAGCACAAAAAGAATCGGGTTCCAAGACGCGCCGACAGAAAACGCCTGGATTCTTATAAAACCCTGTTAAATTTGAAAATCCCGGTAAAACGTAGTAAAATAGAGCAAACAGAAAATTTCATTAGACTTTAGGAGAATAGCTATGCAAAAGCCGAGAATTATTTTCGCATTTTTGTGGCTGGGCGCCGCCGCCTTGTTTTCCCCGATCTGGATCAGCTTCACCTTTCTGTGTATTACCGGAAATGGCAAGGGCTATGGCTACGACCTTAGAAGCGAAGCGGACATTTCCGTAATGCTCGGCGTGGTTTTTCTGCTTTTGTGGCTGCTGATGGTGGTTCCTGTCTTTATCTGGCTTACCAAATATTTTCACCGGCTGAATAAAAAATTGACCCTGCTTCCCTTGGGGTGCTTCCTGCTTCTTTTCATAGTGGGAATCTTTGGTATGGGCTGGGATTCTTTTTTGTACGCCTTTTCTTTTGGCGAGCCAAGCCGGATCGTACTATACGGGCCGGCTTGAGGATCACGCCGAAACATGCGTATTTTCTCAAAATGTTAGGTTTGTGTAGAAATGAAACACAAAAGATTGTATAATAGTTCTGTAAAGCAAAGGAGGGGTCTTATGAAACAAAAACGGCATGCCGCGCGGCTTTTGCCGCCGCTTCTCTTTTTTGTGCTGCTGTGCCTGCTTTGCGGCTGTTCCGCCCGCCAGCCGGATACTCGGCTGGCCTTAAATCCTGATGGCTCTGGAACCCGCACAATGAACTGCGTCATCGCCAACAGCGACCTTTCGGAAAAGATTAACGGCGGCGAAGCCGCCTTTGACGCCTTCCTTTCCCTCCATTGCCCGAAGGAACTCACCTTTGAGAAAAACCAAGGCCGGTTTCATACCAATTACCGGTTCACTCTGACGTTTGGCAGCATCTCAGACTACCGCCAGAAGGTTTCGGCCCTGCTGGGCCGCGAACCGGCGCTTTATTATTCCAGCCCCGACAGCCTATTCGCCCGGGGGCAGTCCCTGCAAGAGGGCTTCACCTCTCAGGAGCTGATGGGCTGGCTGACCGCCCAGGCCAAAAAAGAGGGGCTGCTTTCGTCAGACACGGCCTTGTTCACCCTTGCTGGAAGCGAAATCCAGCAAGGAAACACTATCACTTCCGCCAGGGAACCGCTGGAGCTATCCACCCTCGCTTATCAGCCCATTGACAAGATCACCATGCACACCGACCTTCTCGCTGACGGCGCTTTCCGCCGGACGATTTCTTATCAGATTCCCCAAAACGCCTGCGATACCTTTGGAGACAAGCTGGAGCAATATATGGATTCCTTGGTGCCGAAAAATGGAAATAGCGGTTGGGAATCTATTTCTACCGGCCGGGTCTTCACCTTGTCTTTTGACGCGAAAAACGCCGCGGAGCTTTCCGCGTTAACCTGCCAGGCTTTGGACAGCGACGCTCCACAGGCGGAGTTTACCTCTACGGAGCAGACTCTGTTCAGCGCCCGGCATGTGTTCCGGGAAACCCTGGACTTTTCCTCCTTTCCCTCTAACCGGGAAGGAAAAACCTTTGTAATTTATACTCTGGACACCAAGGATCATTCGGGAATCTCCGACGTCAGCCTGAAAAACGGCGGCGAGGCCATCGACTCCGGCGGTACGGTAGAGGATAACCAGTTTCATTTTCAGGGCGACGTCTCCCTGCTGGAGCTTTCCTTGAAGAGCAGCAACGAATACGCCGTTTCCGCCGTGGGCCTGGCCCTTTCCGACCAGGGCGGCGGCGTATATCAAAGAACTTTAACCCTTTCCTTCGCCGGAAGCAACGGCGGGCCTCAAAAGGCAAAAGATTATTTTTCCTCTCTGCCCACCCAGTTTACCGATATTCAAACAAGGGGCCGCCAATGCATCGCCACCATTACCGGTTCCCCCGCGGAAATCACCAGCGACCAGGCGGTCATTATCGGCGGCGGCAATACGGTTTCCTTTGCCCAGCAGGGCGGGTTCGCGCCTTTCTCCTACGACAACCTGGAGGACCGGCTGGACCTCTCCGCTTTTCTGAAAAAAATAGGCTTTTCCGGCCGTCCCACCTACCGCTATCTTTCCAGCCGGGCGCCCGACGAGTTTCTCCAGTCGGACAGCGCCGGCGGCAGCCAGTCTTTTGACGGAGAACAGGCCCAGACAGGTAAAGCAATTCCAACCAAGGGCGTGGTGGTCCTAACCGCAGTAAACAAAAACTGGAATCCTGTCTTTTGGCTGGTAGCGGGCGCGGGAGTGCTGGCCATTCTGCTGGCCGCAGGGGGGCTGCTTTTCTGGCTTCAGCGCGCGCCCCACAGGAAGCGGCGGCCGGATGCGGAATTTTTGGTGTTAGAGGAATTCTGCCCTCAATGCGGCTCAGTGCTTTATGAGGGAATGGGGTATTGCACACAGTGCGGCGCGGATTTAAAAGCCCTGGGCATCCACAGCCAGGAAGAAAAGGAGTGACGGGTATTGCTGGAAAGAAGATACGGCTGGACCATTGAAGCGGATATACACGGCATGCGGGCCGCTGAGGCAAAGCACGAACTGGAGCTGCTGCTGAGCCGGGCGGATAAAAACATTCGTGAAATCGTGGTGATTCACGGCTATCACGGGGGCAGCGCCTTAAAGGACATGGTCCGCAAGGAACTGCGGCATTCCAGGATCCAGCAAAAAATTCTCTCCTTAAACCAAGGGGAAATCACGCTTCTTCTGAAAAAGCCGTAACCCTTTTCTTCTGACGAAAGGGCGCGCTATGTAAAAAAGCCTTTGGGGAAACTAGTTTCCCCAAAGGCTTTTTCATTGCTTTTTACTCTTCACTAGAGGAACCAAAAGATGTGGAAGAACCGGCTGTTTGGGAACTGCCCATGGCGCTGCCGATGGTTTCGGTAGTAGGTCCGTAAATAGGATCCACCGTATCCTCATAAATAAACCGCTGAAGATGCTCTCTGGCCTGCTCCCAATCGTCAATAACCAGCACATCACCCGCATCCAGCATCGCGTTGCTGTAATATCCGTCCTCCGGAAGCCGGAACTGGTACATTGGGTAGGCCATATAAGAGGAAACCGCCCCCCCGGCCAGGCCGGTCATTTCATTCACGGAAATGTTGGTGGTTATGCCGGGAAGAACCTTTGTCAGCAGGGTCAAAAGAGTTCCCACATCCCGGGTGCCCTTGACCTTATTGAGAACCTGCAGCATAAAATCTCTCTGCCGCTGGGTTCTGCCGAAGTCGTCGCCCACGCCGTAACGAATCCGCACATAGACCAAAGCGGTTCCGCCGTTGAGCATATTTTTCCCTTCGGTAAAGGTGGCGAATTCCGGGCCTACGCTTTCGTTCATCACATCCGCTTCCGTCTGGGTCATCTCCACCTCGATCCCCCCTAAAGTATCCACAATTCCAGGGAAGGTATCAAAATACACCACGGCGTAACGGTCAATATCGATTCCAAAATTTCGTTCAATGGTTTCAATGGCAAGAGAGGGACCGCCATAAGAATAAGCGTGAGTCAGTTTTGTGTCTCCCCATTCCGGAACGTTGACATAAGTATCCCGCATAAAAGACGTCAGTTTCAGCTTCTTATGCCGGTTGTCAATCGACAGCAGCATCATCGTGTCAGAACGGCCATACTCATTCGCTCCCGGCCGCTCATCGGAGCCGAACAGCATAATATTCAGCACCATCGGGTCTTTGATCAGGGTGCCGCTGATATTGGCCGGCACCTCCGCGATACTGCTGGTGCTGCTAGCGGCGCTTCCAGCCAGGGATTCTTTCGCGCTGCTGTCCAGCACGGTGGAATCCAAATTTTGATACATCCCGGCAAGCAGGCTATGGGCGTATACCACCACGCCTCCCAAGCCGGAAAAAATAACGCATAACAATATAATAATCACATTGGAAACTTTTCTTCCCGTGGATCTTTTAAACGGGTTTTTTCCATTGCTAATGGATGAAATTTCTTTATTATTTGCGGGACTCTGGTATCTTCGGTTAGACGCCATGAATTTCACGCTCCTTCGGGAAAATCGTCGTTCTTTGGTAACAGGGATTTATTATACAACAAATTTCGCGGGTTGGCAAATTTTTTTGCTCTGATTCTGTTTGCTTCCTGCAATGTTTTTGTGAACAAAGTTTTACAATTTTCGCTATCGCCTCACGGTTTCCCGACAGCTTACATACCGCGCAGCGTTCAATCATACTGCGGCGTAGGACAGGCGGCAGGCGTTAAAAAAGAGAAATACGGTCAAACTATATTTTATTCCTGCTCGTCCAGGGTCAGGCTGTAAGACGGCAGGAATTCCTCCAAAAAGCAATCTACCTCCGGGCAGCAAAGGCGGCCCACAGACTCCCGCAAGGCGAGCTCCGCCTGATGGAATTCCCCGTTTCCCATGCTTCTTTCCTCAATACATTTAATTAAAGCGGAAATTTTATCCGCCGCTTTTACCAGACGCCAAAGTTCTTTTTCGTCCTCCGCCGGGGCCAGCAGCGGCTCGTAAGCCGGCTGCAGGTCCTCCGGCAGCATGGAAAGGAGCCTGTCTGTAGCCATATCCTCTACCTGGCGGTAGGCGGTGCGGATCTCTGGGTTATAGTACTTCACCGGGGTGGGCAGATCCCCTGTGATAATCTCCGTGGCGTCATGAAAAACGGCCAGTAAGGCCACGCGCTCTGGATTGACGCAGCCGCCGAAGCGCTGGTTTTTAATCACCGCCAGGCTGTGGGCGATCATGGCGACCTCCAGGCTGTGTTCACAGATATTTTCCTGCCGGGTATTTCTCATCAAGCCCCAGCGGTTAATATATTTCATACGGGAAAGCATGGCGTAAAAATGATACCCTTTAGCGTTTTGTTCCATTATAAAGATCTCCCTTTTTATCATATCCTCAGTATCAGCATAGGCATCTTTGACCCAATCATACCTTTTCTTAGTATAGTTGAAAGCTTTTCCAAATTCCAGTATTTTTTTAATCTGTGATATGTTATAATATAAAATAATTGATTTTCACTCTCCGCAGCTTTGAAGGGCGGCTTTTTTGCGGCTGTTTGTTAGAAAAGCGCCGCTTTCCTCAAAGACGGCGGGTAAATTTCAGGGCGTTGCCAAAACTCCTGCGATACCGGGGTTTCCGCAAACGTTCCTCCGGAGGTGTTCTTTTGTATTCCTATTCCCTTCATCCCCCAGCCCGGCGTGAACGGTGGCATCTGAAAGCGTTTCTTCTGGGGTTTGGCGTCTCTGTCATTTTCTTTTTGCCTTTCATCATCTATGACCAGGGATATTTCCTGTATTATGGTGATTTCAACGTGCAGCAGGTGCCTTTCTACCAAATGATCCACGACGCGGTTCGTTCCGGCAACTTTTTTTGGAGCTGGACCACCGATTTAGGCGCCAACACCATCGGCTCCTATTCCTTCTATTTGATAGGAAGCCCCTTCTTCTGGCTGACGCTTCCCTTCCCCAGCCACGCGGTTCCTTATTTGATGGGGCCTTTGCTGATGCTGAAAATGGGCTGCGCTTCTCTCACCGCTTATATCTACTTAAAGCGGTATGTACGGAATCAAAATACCGCTTTGATCGGCGCCATGCTCTACGCCTTTTCCGGCTATTCCATTTACAACATCTTTTTCAACCATTTTCATGAGGCTATTATCTTTTTCCCTCTGCTGCTGGCGGCCTTGGATGAATATATGGCCACAAAACGCCGGGGACTGTTTGCGTTGGCGGTATTTGCCTGCTGCTTCGTCAATTATTATTTCTTCACCGGCATGGTGGCATTCTGCCTGATTTATTGGTTTGTCCGGATGTTCGCCAATTCATGGAAAATTACGCTGGGAGAATTTTTCTGGCTTTTGTTTGAAGCGGTGGTAGGCGTTGGGCTAAGCGCCGTGCTCCTTTTGCCAACTGTGCTGGCGGTGGTTCAGAACCCCAGAATCGATAACCCGCCGCAAGGCTGGGGCGCATTGCTTTACGGCAACGAACAGCGTTACGTCCATATTTTACAGTGCCTGTTTTTCCCGCCGGACATCCCCGCAAGGCCCAACTTTACGCCGGACTCCAACGCCAAATGGGCCTCTCTTGGGGCCTGGCTGCCTCTGTTCAGCATGACCGGGGTAATCGCCTGGCTACAAACAAAGAAAAACGACTGGCTCAAGCGCCTTTTGATTATTCTTTTCTTCATGGCCATGGTGCCCGTTCTGAACAGTATGTTCCAGCTGTTCAACTCCAGCTATTACGCCCGTTGGTTTTATATGCTCACCTTGATGATGGTGTTGGCCACGGTAAAAGGCTTAGAGAGCATTCCGCTGCCGGCTTGGAAACGGTCTATTAAATGGACAATGGGAATTACCGCCGCTATCGCGGTCCCCATCGCTTTTATTCCCCAGGAAATCAAAAATGACGACGGCTCTACCACCACTAAATTCGGATTAATGGATTACCCTGACCGGTTCTGGATTTATGTGGCTATCGCTTTTGCCAGCCTGCTGCTTTTGGTCATCGCCCTTCGCTTCTTAAAGCGGGACCGCAGGATGTTCTATCGGGTAACAATGGTTTCCATTTCCATCATTACCGTGATCTACGCGGCCTATCTCATCGGTTTAGGCAAGGCCCAGTCCTACGATACGCACAATTTTATCATTCCTTACTCTCTCAACCAGGGAGAGGACATCGACCTGCCCGACCCGGAAGTGGAAAGCCGCATCGATATTTACAAGGGAATGGACAACCAGGCCATGTTCTGGCAAATGCCAACCATTCAGGCCTTTCACAGCATTGTCCCCGGCTCTATTATGGAGTTTTACCCCTCCATCGGCGTTACCAGAGACGTGGGCTCCCGGCCTGAAACCAACGTCTATGGCCTGAGGGCTCTGACCTCCACCCGCTGGCTGTTTGACTACACCGGCGATTCGGATGAATTTGAGTCCTCCACCGATTCCAATGACACCAAGATGCCCGGCTGGAGCTTTTATGACACACAGAACGGTTTCGACATCTGGGAAAACCGGTATTTTATCCCTTACGGCTTCACCTATGACCAGTATATGACCCGGGAGCAATATGACGGCATCGCGGAATCATCCCGGCATCTGGCGCTTCTGAAAGCTATCGTGCTGGAGGACGACGCCATCATCCGCAACCAGGATATTCTTACCCAGGCCCCCGCCGATAGCTTCCGGTACAGCGAAGAGGACTACTTCCAGGATTGCCTTAACCGGAAAACGGACCCCTGTTCCACTTTTACCAGAGATAACTACGGCTTTACCGCTATCTATACCGCAGGCGCCCGGGACGAACTGGTATTTTTCAGCGTTCCCTGGGAAGCAGGCTGGAGCGCCACGGTAAACGGTGAGGAGGCTGTCATTGAAAAGGTGAACGTGGGCTTCATGGCGGTCCGCGTCCCAGCCAACACCGAAAGCACAATCCGCTTTAATTATACCACGCCTGGGCTGAAGGCCGGCGCGCTGATGACCGGCGTGTTTCTCCTCCTGTTCATCGCTTATCTTGTGTTTATGAGGAAATGGGATCAAAAGCATCCGAAAGCTCACAGAAAAACCTATCGAATCAAATAGGGGTTTGTCCTTCGGACGTAACTATTCGCTTTGTCTTTCCGCGGCGATATCGAAAAAGGGGCCTCACAAGCAGGAAACCGGCTGTGAGGCTCTGTTTTATTTGCGTTTCAGCTTTTTCAATGCTTTTTTCCCAAGAAAAGAGGCCCGTCTCATTTGAGACGGGCCTCTTCTATTTCGTTTCTTTTTTCTAGATCAAAAATTACAGGACAGCGGTAATCTCTTCCCCCTTGACCACCTTTTCGGTATCTTGGATCATTTTTTCCACATAAGTGGATTTTGTCAGGGAATCGCACTGGCCGTTAAAGGAAATGAACACTCTTCTGGAACTAGCCTCGTAATATTCCACCACATCGGGCGTCCTGCTGGAATCCGTATACTCATACTTGACCGAGAAAATAGGATCCCCAGTGGGCTGATCGGCGGTTTCTTCATCGGTAGAAACAGAAATCATGTTTTGATAATAATCCTTAAAGAGATCCTCATCCAATTCCTTGCCGTCATAGGTGATGGTGGTGGTGAACTTCTTGTCGTTCTCTTCGTCCGCCACGCTGGTTAGGTGGAACACATAGGTTTTGTCCGGCGTGGTCACGGTCATCGTCTTCACCTCTTTGATATTAGGAGTGAAGAGCAGCGTGGAAGCCAGATCCTTGTAAGTGGCATTAATCCAGGTCAGGGTTTCCGCAGACATCCGGTAAATCACATTGGGCCTGTCGCCGTTCATGATGCACACATTTCCAGCCGCATCCGGCGCGGAGGTCATCAGCGTGACGGTGCCGATGTCGAAATCCGCCACCAGCTTGGAATAGGGATCTTTTAAGCCGTAGGTTTCCAGGTCAGCGTCTGTGGGATTGATGGCTACCACCTCGTCGGCGTTCAAGCCGTAAACAACCCCCATATATTCCGAGATCTTGGTATAGTCAGCTGACTTCACCTTAGGAGAAGTAATATTAAACTGGGAAATACCGGAAATCGATTCCGCCGGCTCAACCACAATAGGCTCCTCCCGAACCGTGCCGGAAAGGGTCATCTTAGCAAATTCAGGAGTCTGGGCCTGGCCGTCGGCGCTGGAAGAAACATCTCCGCCATTGGCCGCGGCCACCGCTTCCTCCTGAGAAGGCGTGATGGCCTTGGAAACATACTCCATCAGCGGGTAGGAGAAGGTATCCACCTTCGTGCTGTTAAACAGGTAAACCTTCTTTTCACCGTTTACAGTGACATAGGTTCCCGCGTTGCCCGCCGCCTGATTGCCCACGGCGATGGTAAGGGTTTCCCCATCCTTATAAGTGACCGTCGCCTGCGCCTTTGGATTGTCCAAGCCATAGATGGACAGGTCATCCGCCTGTTCCTCCACCAGCTGGGTGGCGGAAACACCGGCACAGTCCGACTTTAACGCGGAAAGGGACGTGGTATTCAACGCAAAGCCGTCCAGTCCCTCAACTTGGGAGCTGTCCGCGTTCTTCAAATCTACCCAGTAGCTGCCGCCGTCATTTTTCACCTCAACCTTGGAAATGTCGTCGGCAGTTTTGGTGTTCAACGAAATAGCGGTGCTAGACGCCGCGCCGGAGGCGTCGTCTCCTCCCGATGAGGGGAGGTTCATCAATATCACCAGCATGGCCACCAAAACTACTACGGCGGCCACCGAGATAATCATAATTCGAATATTTTTTTTCATCCTTAGCGATTCCTCCTGCGAATCCAGATCACCAAGCCTGTTACCAGAATAAGAAGGGGCAGTACAATGGTAAAGACCACGCCCAGCGGGATCGACACATTGGTCATAATATTCATGGTAGCGCCGCCTAAGGTTTTCGCTTCGATCATAACCGTATCCTCGCGCTCCGCCAGAGTGTTGAACATATTGATAAAGTAAGCGGAATTGTTCAGAGAAGTCGAAGAAAGGAAGCTGGAAGCGAAGGCCGCCGCGGAACCGATCACAGCCACATTGGAGGCGTCATCCACACCGGAAACCTGCTTGGTGGAAACCGCCGCCACGGGAATCGGGCCGACTAAATCGCTTTCCTCGGGCTGCCAATCCTCGGCCGCGTCCGCCGGATAAATGCCGGAATTCTCGGAGGACTGCAGCAGGACCTTAATGGAATCCCTTTCCTGCAGAATTTCAACAGCCCTGCTCTGGAAAATAGCAACCGGGATATTTTTATTGGTGATCGCCGCGGAATAATCCTCATTCTCATAATCCACAATGGACTGGAAGGGGGACGTGTTGCTGAACAGGTGGTCTGTGCTCATCTCAAACAAAACGCCGCTTTCAATTCCCATTCCCCATTCCTCAAGGAACGCGTTCAGCTCGGGGATTTGATCCGGCTGGGTTCCCGCGACAAATACCAGGGATTTTCCCAGCTTTTCGCCGTTGCTCAGGAAAGCGTCCACCTTTTTCAAAGATGCCTGGTCATAATCCCGTCCGGGAGAGAAAATAACCGCCAGTTTCGCATCCTCAGGGATCTCGTCCGTAACGATGTTTACTTCTTCCACATCGAAATTATTGCTGGTGAGCAGGGAGGTCAAGGTGGAAGCATCCGCCTCGTCATACCCCTTCAGAATCGCCACCTTGGTGATTTCGTCGCTGGTGACGTTTACCAGCGCGGAGGTGACGCTTTGCTCCGCTTTGGAAGAAGTGACCACGTAGCTGAAGGTGCTATAGTTCATTTCGCTGTTAAACAGGTCGCTGGACTTTACCAGCTTATGCTTTTCGCCGCATTTGACCATAACGTCGTTGACAGCCAGGCTTTCGTTTTCATAGCTGGCGGCATAGGTGGGATTCTTCACCAGGTCCACATAATTTACCGTTACCCGGTTGGAGTATTTACTGTAATTCTCAATGATGGCCGCGGCCTGTACATAATACTGGCCGTTGTTTTCAAAGGAATCCTTGCTGCTCAGGATGTCAATCTCCACATCCTTATCCAAGCCCTGGACAAAATCAATTGATTCCTGGGTCAGTCCGTAAACCTTGTTCGGGGTCAAGTCTACCTCCATGACCACTCTAGAATCCAAAACACCCATAATCATATTGATTACGATGACCACCACGATAAACAGCACCGTAATGACCGTGGCGATTCCGCCATACTTAAACTTTCTGCTTTTGAAAATGTTTTTCTTGGCGGGCTTGCCGGTTTCCAAAACCGGCTCCAGGTTCTTTTCAGGCGCCGCCTTCTCTGTTTCTTTTTTCTTCAGATTCATTTCACAGCACCTCCCTTAGCTCCATCTCTTCTTCTCGAATACGCGAACGGTGGAAAACACAAAGACCGCGATGACGCTCAAGAAGAAGATGATGTCAACAAAATTCAACAAACCAGTGGTAAAGTTGGTGTAGTGAGCGTTAAAGGAAAGGTTTGTGAAAATAGACACCAAAAACGTATTGCTGAACAGAGAGCCGATGGAATCCAGCATCATAATCAGCAGGCCTACCGCAAAACCGGAAACCGCGGCGATCACCTGATTCTCCGTCAAGGCGGAAAGGAACATGCCGATGGCGATTAAGGCCGCCCCCAACAGGAATAGTCCCAAAAGATTTCCGATAATCACGGGCCATTCCGGGGTAACAAAGCAAGATATCACCAGGCCAAAAACCAGGAAAATCGCAAGGCTGATGGCATAAATGACCAGCGCGGCGAAATATTTGCCCAGAACAATGGGCAGAAGCTTAACCGGAGCGGTAAACAACGCTTGATCGGTTTTTTGCTTCTTTTCTTCACTCCACAGGCGCATGGTCAAAACAGGCACCAGGAAAACCGCAATGGCAAACATATTGGAAAAAGTATAAGTTAGGCTGGAATTCCCGCTAAGAAGGCAGGTTACAAAAAAGTAAAAACCAGCAAACACATAGAACACCGCAATAAAAATATAGCCGATCGCCGAAGAAAAATAGGAATTCAATTCCCTCTTCATCACTGCGCTCATTGATCTTCGCCCCCGTTCTCAGTAGTATCCTCGCTGTCAGCCTCCGCGCTTTGAGATTCCACAACCGCCCTGGCTACGTCTTTCAAATCCGCGGCGGAGGAAGAAACAACCTCTTCTTCCATCATAGAGCGGATAGAAGTACGGTTCTGATTTTCATCAGTCAGCTGCAGGAAGATATCCTCCAGCGTCAGCTCCGCGTTGCGTATGGCTAAAATCGGGAAATCTCTTTTCGCCATGGCGCGGAACAGCGGGCGGCGGATATCCAGATCCGGTTTCGCCTCAATGGTGAACTCATATACGCCGGGCTCTTTCTCGCCCTCCTTCGTCACCGCGATCATGCCGTCGATGGCTTTCAGCGTACTGTAAACCTCCTGCTCCCTGCCGTCGATGCGCACCACCAGCTTATGTTCGCCCGTCAGCTTTTTGGACAGGTTCTCGGGGGTATCGTCGGCTACGATGGAGCCTTTATTGATGACGATTACCCGGTCACAGGTGGCCTGTACCTCAGGCAGAACGTGAGACGACAAAATGACCGTATGCTTTTTGCCCAGGCTTTTAATCAGATTTCTGATCTCAATAATCTGCTTGGGGTCCAAGCCCACCGTCGGCTCGTCTAGAATCAGCAGCTCCGGGTTGCCCAGCAACGCCTGGGCCAGGCCGACACGCTGCTTATAGCCCTTAGAAAGGTTCTTGATTACACGGTCCTTTACATGGGTGATCTTCACCAGGTCGCAGACCTCGGCTATGTGGGCCTTTTTCGGAAGTTTTACCTTCTTCAGGTCATACATGAATTCCAGGTATTTGATAACGGTCATATCTGGATACAATGGCGGGAATTCGGGCAGATACCCAATCTTGGATTTCGCACCGGTAGGATCTTCCAAAATCTCGCACCCGTCGATGGTCACCGTGCCCTCGGTAGAAGACAGATAACCGGTAATGATATTCATGGTGGTTGATTTTCCGGCGCCGTTCGGCCCCAGGAAGCCTAGGATCTCCCCATTTTCCACGGTAAAGCTGACGTCGTCCACAGCCAGCTTATTGCCATACCGCTTTTTGAGGTTTTTTACCTCTATCATTTGCGTTTCAACTCCTCACTATTTCAACAACGGAACCCCTGTCCCGCCGTTTATTCCTTATTTATATTAGACGAAAGATGTCTTAAAAATGTTAACATTTTATGAACAAACCGGCAAACTCCTTGGATTTTGACAGAACCATCACAAAATGTTCACTTAACATAGAAATTGACAAAAAAAGAACAGCTTCCGGGAGCCTCTTCATGCAATTCCCACGGGACCTGGCAAATTGCCCATCAAAAAATCCGCAGGCCCATTTCAGGCCCGCGGACGCTCCCTTAACCGTTCTTTTCCTAAATATGTGGTGATATCTGATTTCTTGACCGGCGCATCCCTATTTCAGCGAAACCACCGGACAACATAGTTTTCCGAAATGGCGCTGATTACCGGCAGCCGGAAATAAATGTTTTGGACCGCCTTCACGATGAGGATAACCCACAGCAAAAATCCGCCGAAGCCAAGGCATCCGGAAAGCACCGGGCCGATGATCGGAATCCAGAACACCAAAACATGGCAAATCATCAGCAGAACGCTGAGCACAAAAGACTGGGCCGCGCTTTTTCGTACAAACTCGTCATCCTTTTCAATCGCTAAAAAAATGATCCCGGTAATCCAGCCGAATACATAGGAAAAAGCAGCCTTTACCCTATTATCCATAAAAACACCTCCGCAGCCTCTTCATATCTTCAGCTTATCACACCCGGCTTCGCTTGTCAAAAGAAATCCCAGCCTCCGCGCCCAAGCTCCTAGGGTCAGGAAAGCTTGATATCCAGCTCTACCGGGCAATGGTCGCTGCCCAGCACCTGGGTATGGATTTTGGCCTCCTGAATCTGTTCCTTGACCCGGTCGCTGACCAGAAAATAATCAATACGCCACCCGGCGTTGTTCTTTCTGGCGTTAAACCGGTAGGACCACCAGGAATATTCAATTTTCTCCGGGTACATATACCGGTAGGAATCTGTAAAGCCCGCGGCCAGCAGCTGTGAGAAGCGTTCCCGCTCCTCATCGGTAAATCCCGCGTTCTTCCGATTGGTTTTGGGATTTTTCAAATCCATCTCCTGATGAGCCACATTCATATCGCCGCAGACCACCACAGGCTTTTTTTCATCTAATTTTTTCAAATACTCCCGGAACGCGTCTTCCCAATCCATGCGGTAGGAAAGCCTTTTCAGCCCATCCTGGGAATTAGGGGTATACACCGTCACCAAATAAAAACCAGGGAATTCCAGGGTGATGACTCTCCCCTCTTGATCGTGTTCTTCCAATCCCAAGCCATAGGTTACGGACAAGGGCTTTTCTTTCGTAAAAACAGCGGTGCCGGAATAACCCTTGCGAACGGCGCTGTTCCAATATTGGTGGTAACCCGGCAGAGAAAGCTCCGCTTGGCCCTGCTGCATTTTAGTTTCCTGCAGGCAAAAGAAATCAGCGTCAATTTCTTGAAAAAATTCCGGGAAACCCTTGGTCAAGCAGGCGCGCAGCCCGTTTACATTCCAAGAAATAAATCTCATATATGTTATCTCCTTTTTATGTCATTCATTTTTCAAAAAATATAAACAATAATATGAAACCAAAATTATTATATCATAACCATGAAAAAACAGCCAGATTCTTTCTTCTTTTTTATTTTTCGATATTATAAACAAAATATATTATTTATAATTGTGCATTCGTTATATTGATATTTTTTTATCAAAGTAGTAATATAAAACCATCAAAAGATTGTTATCTAATTCACAAACACGATCAGCAATCTTTACAAAACAGGAGGCTTTTTTATGTCAAGATTTACACTCCCCAGGGACATCTATTATGGCAAAGGCTCCATCGACGAATTAAAGACCTTAAAGGGGAAAAAGGCCATCGTCGTGGTCGGCGGCGGTTCTATGAAGCGTTTCGGCTTTTTAGACAAAGTAGTCGACAACCTTCACGA
This sequence comes from uncultured Ruminiclostridium sp., assembly GCA_902490005.1. Taxonomy (GTDB): domain Bacteria; phylum Bacillota; class Clostridia; order Oscillospirales; family Acutalibacteraceae; genus Clostridium_A. Next base: position 48,292 of record CABUCM010000009.1, on the reverse strand, counting down.
GGCCGGCATTGAGACCATGTTATTTGAAGGCGTTGAGCCGGATCCTTCCGTAGAAACCGTGATGAAGGGCGCTAAGGCCATGCAGGAATTCCAGCCTGACTGGATCGTATCCATCGGCGGCGGTTCTCCCATCGACGCGGCAAAGGCCATGTGGGCTTTTTACGAGTATCCGGACACCAAGTTTGAAGACCTGATTACTCCTTTTGGCTTCCCCACCCTGCGCCAGAAGGCAAAATTCCTGGCGATTCCTTCCACCTCCGGTACCGCTACCGAAGTAACCGCCTTTTCTGTTATCACTGATTACCAGAAGGGGATCAAATATCCTCTGGCCGACTTCAACATTACGCCTGATGTAGCCATTGTCGACCCGGATCTGGCGGAGACCATGCCTCAGAAGCTGACCGCACATACCGGCATGGACGCTTTGACCCACGCTATCGAAGCTTATGTTTCCACCTTGAATTCTCCCTTTACCGATCCGCTGGCGTTAAAGGCCATCAGCATGGTATTTGAATATCTGCCGGCTTCCTACAACGGCGATATGTCCGCCAGAGAGCAAATGCATTATGCCCAGTGCCTCGCCGGTATGGCTTTCTCCAACGCTTTGCTGGGTATTGTACATTCTATGGCGCATAAAACAGGCGCCGCCTACAGCACCGGGCATATTCCCCACGGCTGCGCCAACGCCATCTATCTGCCTTACGTGATTCAGTACAACGCGAAGGATGCCACCGCGAAGAAACGCTATGCCGCCATCGCTAAATCCGTGAACCTTCCCGGCAACACCGACGACGAACTGGTGGAGGCTCTGTGCGCCAAGATCGACGACTACAATGTGAAGCTGAATATCCCCAAGACTCTGAAGGATTTCGGCATCAACGAAGCGGAATTCTTAGAGAAGCTGCCTGAGGTGGCTGCCAACGCTGTGGGAGATGCCTGCACCGGTTCTAATCCCAGAAGCATCACTCCCGCCCAGATGGAACAGCTGTTAAAGGCTACCTTCTACGGCACCAAGGTTGATTTCTAATCCCTCCTTTGTATTGATATCCCTCGCTTTTTTCAAAATTTTTCTCCTCTCAAAAAAGCACGAAGCTTTGCTTCGTGCTTTTTTCTGCCTCTGCTAAAAGCTGCACGTTAGCCGGGTGAGATGAAAAGCTTAGACAAGAGCAAGAGCTTCACCAAAACCGGCATAATGACGGGTGCTCAAGCCGTCAAAAGAAAGGAAAGGCGTTGCTTTTTTAAGCATTTAAAAAGATCCCAGCTAAGGGAATATCCAAAGCCGGGACCTTTTCGCTTTTTGTTTTACAGAAGGTTTTCCAAGGGCGAAATTTCCACGTTTTCTACGGTTTTTATGTAATCATACAGCTGATTGGCAATGATTTTCACGCCTCCTTCAGCGTCGCTTTCGATATTCAGAGGCATAATAGGGTCATGGACGCTGAGGCGCAGCAAAAACCAGCCCTCGCCCTGGTTTTTGCCGAAGGACACCCGAATGCCCTCATGGTTATCGGGAGCAATCTGCCAGCCGCTGTGCGCCTTGGCGTAGGCTTCCAGGCCGGAAATCACCCGCTCCCCGCAGGCTCTGAAGTCCTCCGCCAAAATAGGCATGCGGACCTCTACGCTTTCCTTCGGCTCCTGCAGCGGCGCCAACAGGGAATCCAGGGTCTTCCCCTCCTTTTTCAGCCGGGCCATTTTAATAATGATCTTGGTGACCAGATAGGCGCCGTCATCCAGGAAATAATTCTCCCGCAGCGCCGCGTGGCCGGAGGTTTCAATGGCCAGCGGGCAGTTAATCCCCTCCTGATTCAGCCGGAGGGCTTCGTTAATCACGTTTTTATAGCCCCGTTTAAACCGGTGGTGTTTACCCCCTAACGTATTTTCAATATAAAGCTTCAAGCCGCTGGAGGTGATGGAATCGGTGACAACGGTACCCCCTTCGTTTCCCTCAAGGGCGATGGCAGCGGCTACCGCCACCAAACGGTTCCGGTTGATCTCCTCGCCCCGGTTGTCCACGGCGCCGCCCCTGTCCACGTCAGTGTCGAAAATAACGCCCAAATCCGCGTTTTGCTTCTTCACCGCTTTGCAGATGGAGGCCATCGCCTCCTCATTTTCCGGGTTGGGAATGTGGTTGGGGAACATGCCGTCCGGATTTAAAAACTGGCTGCCGGTCACATCCGCTCCCAAAGGCGCCAGCACGTCGCTGGCGTAAAAACCGCCGGCGCCGTTGCCCGCGTCCACCACAATATGAAACCCCGCCAACGGGCGGTCGTAATCATCCGCGTTCACCCCTTGACAGATAATATCCCGTAGATGCTTGGCGTAATCCTTCATATACGCCGCCTGCTTCACACTGCCGCCAGGCGCGTTTTCCGGCTTTTTCCCCGCTTCCGCCAAGGCCAGCAACGCGGTAATGTCGTCACTTTCCAAGCCGCCGTCAGGGGTGAAAAATTTTAATCCGTTGCGGTTAAATGGGTGATGGCTGGCGGTAATCTGCACCGCGCCGTCACACTTTAAATCGATGGTGGTCATAAACATAGACGGAGTGGACGCCAGCCCGCAGTCGTACACGGTAACGCCCGCAGGTTCCAGCGCTCTGACCACCGCCGCCTGAATCCGGGAAGCGGAGATTCTGCTGTCATGCCCCACCGAAACAGTCAGCTGGCTGGCGGGCTTCTGCGCCTTTTCAGAAAGCCACAGGACAAATCCGGCGGAAATTTTCTCTACCACCTCGTCGGTCAGGTTGATTTCCTGTCCAGCTACGCCTTCCGAGGCCACCCCTCTGATATCCGTACCGCTTTTGAACTGTTTCCAGAATTTATCCATCGTTATCGCTCCTGTCAATGTTTTTCATTTTGTCTTTAGTATACAATAAAAAAAGCTGTTTGACAATTGTCTCCAACCCCCGGCCCGCCGCCCGGTTGCCACTATCCTTATGAATAAACGTCAAAATTTTAGCCAAAAAACCAATGGGTTTATACTGCATTTTCTATAAACGACGATTTCTATTTTCTACAAATGATACAAATATCCAAAGGTTTTGGGGCATATTAAACTCAGAAACCCTCGAAAGGAAGACGTCATTGAAAACTTTGCTGGAACTGAAAGATCTTTCAAAAATTTATCCCTCAGGGGAAGACAATATCTATGCGTTAAACGAGATTTCCCTCTCTATCGGCCGCGGGGAATTTGTGGCCATAGTGGGGCAATCCGGCTCGGGAAAATCCACCTTAATGAACATTTTAGGCTGCCTGGACGTACCTACCAGCGGCTCTTATTTTCTGGATGGGCAAAATGTAGCCACCCTTAACGAGGATCATCTCGCCTTGATCCGCAACGAGGAAATCGGCTTTATTTTTCAGGGATTTAACTTAATTCCTGGTTTGACCGCTTTTGAAAATGTTGAACTTCCCTTAATTTACCGGCGGCTGGAAAAAGGAAAACGCCGAAAACTGGCAATGGATGCCTTGAAAAAGGTTGGGTTGGGACACCGGGTAAAGCATCTGCCCAGCCAAATGTCCGGCGGCCAGCAGCAGCGCGTGGCCATCGCCAGAGCCATCGCCGCCAGTCCTCCCCTCATTTTGGCCGACGAGCCCACCGGAAACCTGGACAGCGCATCCGGCGCTCAGATATTAGATATTTTAAAGCAATTAAACCAGGAGGGTAAAACCATCATTCTCATTACCCACGACGACGCCATCGCCCGTTCCGCCCAGCACATTATCAGGATTCAAGACGGCAAAATAACCAAAAATTACACAATGGCATTAATTGACAATTTTTCGGACTATGCTATAATAGATGCAGGCTTTGAAAAATCCAAAACTTTGCCTTAAGGGAAAAGGAGGAATCAGCATGGCAACACCTATCGAGCTTCATAATGTGGATGTTCCTGATTTTCTGGCTGTTCTGGACAGTTGTAAGGGGAACGTCTATCTGGTAACCAGAGAAGGCGACAAATTGAATTTGAAGAGCAAGCTCTGCCAGCTGGTCGGTTTAACCCAGTTAATTGAAGGCGGCAAAATCGCCGAAGCCTATATTATCTGTGAAAATCCCGACGACGAAAGCAAACTGTTCCGGTTCAACCTGCTTGGTAAAACCGGGGAATAAGTTTGTCCCTTAATCAGGGCTTACCCCCTTCTTGGGAAGCTTCAAGCTGTTCCGTAAAACGGAGCAGCTTTTCTTTTTCGCATTTTGAAGCATTTCTTTCCCTGCCTGGGACAATCTTAATGGAAGCTGTACAAAAATGGCGTGGCAGCTTGCTTTTTTTCCATAAAAGGGGTAAGATAAATTCAATCTCTTGGCGGTCAGTCGCAACTTCCTGACCTAAAAAAACACTACGGAGGAAAATTTCATATGAACCAGTCGTTTAAAATCCGCCGCCTGGTAGAGGCGGCAATGATTGCGGCGATTTACACGGTGCTTACCTACGCCGCGGCGGCGCTGAACCTAGCATATCAGGGCGTTCAGTTCCGTTTTTCAGAGGCCCTGACAATTTTGCCTGTATTTACCCCTTCGGCAATTCCCGGCTTGGCTATTGGCTGCTTTTTATCCAACCTTGGCAGTCCTATGGGCGTCATCGATTGGGTTTCCGGCACCACAGCCACCCTGCTGGCCGCCGTTCTCACCCGGTTGGTGAGGAATTTGACGGTGAAAGGGCTTCCGGTTTTGGCGCCTTTGCCGCCGGTGCTCTGCAACGCCGTGATCGTGGGGTGCGTTATCGCCGTTACCGACCCCGCCGGATTCTCCGTCCCCCTATTTTTAGCCATGGCCCTCAGCGTCGGTATCGGCGAGCTGGTGGTCTGCTATGGGCTGGGGCTGCCGCTCATCGGCGTGCTGAATAAAACAGGTGCGGCAAAAAGAATTTTTCTGGTATCCCAGGAAAATAAAAACAGGCTGACATAATATTGTAGTTTACTTCTTTTTAGAAAAGGACGGTTACGCTTCATGGAAACAGGCGAAAAAAGATCTCTGATCCACCGGCTAAAGGATGTCCCGCCGGTCCGGCTGATTGTTTCCAGTTTCTTTATTATCATTGTCATCGGCGCGATTCTGCTGGCTCTGCCAATCTCGGCAAGAGGCCGGCAAGCCACAGATTTGCTCAGTTCTTTTTTTACGTCCACTTCCGCCACCTGCGTCACCGGCCTGGTGGTATTCGATACCTGGACCCATTGGTCCGCCTTTGGACAAGTGGTCATCCTGGGCCTCATTCAGCTAGGGGGACTGGGCTTGGTGACCTTTACCAGCGGCTTTACCCTGTTTCTACGCCGGAGATTGGATCTAAGGGACATGCAGATCGCCAAAGAGTATACTAACGGCAGTACCTTAGACCTTCCCCGCCTGCTTCGCACCATTATATTTTTCACTTTCGTCTGTGAGGCCATCGGTTCTTTTCTTTTGATGCTCCGTTTTGTCCCCCTGTTCGGAGGACGGGGCATTTGGATTTCCATTTTCCTGTCGGTATCCTCCTACTGCAACGCGGGCTTTGATATTTTAGGCTTTCTAAGGCCGGACGCCAGCCTGGAGCTTTTTGCCGGGGACCCTTTGGTCTGCCTGACCATTAGCTTTCTGATTATTCTTGGGGGCATCGGCTTTATTGTCGCTGTGGATGTGTACAATTGGGGCAGAAAACGCTTGAAAAAGGAAGAACGCCGCCCTCATCTGACGCTGCACAGCAGAATCGTCCTGGTTTCCACGGTGTCCTTGCTGGCACTGGGAACGATTTTAGTTTTCGGCCTGGAATATAACCACACCTTAAAGGACTTAAGCTTTTGGGAAAAGCTGAATATTTCCTTTTTCCAATCGGTCACCGCCAGAACCGCGGGTTACGCCACTATTCCTCAGGGAGAATTGGGGGACGCCACAAAGCTGGTCACCATTATCCTGATGTTTATCGGCGCTTCTCCCTCCTCCACCGGCGGCGGTATCAAAACTACCACCTTTGTGGTATTGGTGGCTACGGTATTCAGCGTCTCACGGGGACGGGATGAAACGGTAATCAACAAACGCCGGGTGGATAAATCCGTGGTCTACCGCTCCATGACCATCGTCACGATGGCGCTGGTGGTGATAGCGATCACCTCTTCCGTCATTATGATTACCACTCCGCCGGAAATTTCAGCGATTGATTCTATTTACGAGGCGGTTTCCGCCTTCGGTACCGTTGGCCTGACCACCGGTTTAACCCCCGGTTTATCCATAGCGGCCAAAATATTTGTCATGCTCACCATGTTTATTGGCAGAGTCGGTCCCATTTCTCTAGCGCTGGCTCTCACGATGAAGCACAACGGCAGCGCCGGAAAGATCCTTCCCGAAGGCAAGGTCATTGTGGGATAATCATTTAAAAATTTAATGTAAATGAAAGCCCTCCGCGTTTTTTGCGGAGGGCTTTTTTATGCTTGGTTAATAAACTGAAAAGGGCGCGCCTATATAAACGGCTGGCTTTACCGAAACATTTTCATTAACGCTTTCTGCTGATCGCTTTCACAAATGGCCACAATCTCATCACCGGAGCTGAGCACCGTGGAGCCCTGGGGAATCGTCAAGACATCCTGGTGAACCACTGACACAATCAAGGAATTTTGAGGCATCTGAATATCCTTCAGGCTCATACCGTCAAACCGGGAATTTTCCGGCAGCGTCAGGGCGCAAATAGCGGCGCGGCCCCGGTTCAGGCTGGCCAGCAGGTGCATACCGGCACTGTCCACCTCCTGCTCGATGGCCCGGGTGATGATCTCGGTGCTGCTGACGGCGATATCCGGTCCCAGGTTTCTCAAGGCCGGAAGATTTCTATGATCGTTGGCCCTGGTAATTACCTTAGGCACATGGAACCGTTTTTTCGCTAACTGGCAAGCTACCAAATTATCCTGATCCTGGCCGGTCACCGCAATAAAGCAATCCGCCTCCTGCGCCCCCGCTTTCATCAGAACCTCAACCTCCGTGCCGTCGCCGTACAGGACCTCTGCATCCAACTCGTTTGCCAGCCACATGGCGCGCACCTTATTCTTTTCCACCACGTTCACCTTAAAATCCCTGTCCAGCATATTAATCGCAAGGGAATAGCCCAGCTTTCCCCCGCCTACAATGACGATATTCAAAACAATCCCTCCTCTCAATCCACCGAATGCACGGTTAAAATCTGATCGCCGGTATGCAGCTCAATCCGGTTTTTCCCATCATAGATTTCGACTTCTCCGCCGGGATGAAGCACTCCCGTGACCGCCTCACCAGCAGGCTTAGGAATGGAATCTAAATATCTGCCCACATACATCTCTTCCACCGGCCGGGCGGCCATCGCCATGGTGGCGTTGGAAAAAGTGATCTGCTTTTCCTCGGTGGGCTGGGTCAGCGCCGTATAAATAGAGCTTACCACCAAATTGGTGGAACACACAGAGGACAGCCCAAACTGATGGAACGCCATCTCCCGGGCCGGGTCGCTGATTCTGGTCACCACGTTTTCCACGTGGAAAAAAGTCTTTACAATCTGGCAAATGGTGATATTCAAATTATCATCCGGCGTCACCACCGCTACCGCGTCGCACCATTCTACCCCGGCGCTTCTCAGCACATCCATATCCATGGGCATTCCAGTGACGGTAACGCCGTCAAAATCCTCGCCAAGCTGAACGAACATATCCTCGTCCCGGTCCACTACCGAGACATTATGGCCCCGCTGGGCCAGCTGTCTTGCCAGCCGGGATCCTACTTTCCCACATCCTACTATTAAAACATTCATAAAGAAAGCCTCCGTTTTTTCTCTACGCTATTGATCTTAAGCCTGCTAAATCCAGCGCCGGTATCACAGCCGCCACTGATTCCGTTCCCGTTTTCGAAGAAGCCTGAACCAGCAAAGCCCCAGCACACCCACCAGCCCGCTCGCCGCGGTGACGGCAATCCCCGTCTTCAGGCCGGGCGGGCAATAGGTAAAAGAAACCCTGTGGGTCCCTTTGGAAAGCCTCACTGTTAAAAAAGCGTTGGAAACCGTATCCCACGCCACTGGTTCTCCATCCACCCAAACCGTCCAGCCTGGGTCCGCGGGCAGAGAGGTAAACAGCATCTGGCTGCTTTTTTCCACCGTAACCGTGCCGGATATTCCGGTCCGGTCCTGGGTGATTTCCGTCATGCCGCCGGCTCTCAGCGTACCGCAATCCTGATGGAAAGCTTCCCTGTCAAATCCATAAAACAAGGGCATTTTCAAATAAGTGATATCGCCGTTCAAATACATTTGCACCTTGACGGTTTCGCCCTCTTCAAACCATCCCAAATCCACCGCCCCGGTCAGGGGATATTTTTCATCCTCAATGATTTCTCCATTTAGAAACAAATAATTGTTATCGGCAAAGCCGGAGGATGTCATATAAAAATAAATTTCCTGGGCCCGGTCGCTGACCACGGAAAACTCCAAATAGGCGTCTTCCCCCTCCATTTTAGAAACCGTGCACCAGCCGTCGCTGAACCACTGGCCTGGATAAGCATAATGGGAGGGCGTCATTTCCGCGCCCTCGATGGGAGTAAAATAGCTCTTTTCCTCTCCCAGCAGCGTGGACATCAAATGGTTCTGCGCCTCAAATACATTTTCCTCAAAGGCCAGATGGAAGGCTCCCAGATCCTGAGCCGATAAAAATGCCACCGGCAGGGCGTCAGGGTTTTCATACAAGGTGAAACCCTCGGCCTCTCCCACCGGGACATAGCCCAAATGAGGCGCCTTATGGCCGACAACATACCGGATTCCCAGCAGGGAATCAGTGACGCCGCTGGATCCGCTGTACCGCAAAAAACGGTCCTGCACCCGGGTGGATACCCCCAGCCGGCTTAAAAAGCTGCTCATATTCCGATTGGTAAACGAACTGTAATGAGCCAGCCCCTGATACCCTAGAGAAAGGGCGTCGTTGGCGTTTCTTCTGGTTTTATCCTCCATGCGGTACCAGGAGGACCGCGCCAACCGGGAAGCCTCTTCCTGAAGCTCCTTTTTCTGACGGTAATTTTCCGTGTAAGAGCTTCTGTCATCATAGCCGAACTGGCGGTCCAGGGAATCCGTCAGGTTGACGGCGTTTATCCCCATCTCGACGCAAACAGAAACCAAGGCCAGCACTGCCAGGGCGTTTTTCAGCCTGGGGCGGAAGCAATAAACCACCATAAAAAATCCGTATAAAACCAGCAGCAAAACGGATACCAACAGATTTTCAAAGGTAACCCAGTCATAATGGAAGAACCAGAGGCCGCCGATCAGCAAAGAGAGGAACAAAACGGAAAGCCCGTACGCTCTGGGGGAATAGGCTTTATGATGCCGGAACGCCCGCACGGCCATAAACAGCCCGCAGAAGGTCAGCAGGAAGCTGAACCGGTATGGGAACCAGGTGGGCTCGTCCCCGCCGTGCCACAGCAAATTCAGCCGCCAGACCATCATGCAGACGCACAAAAATAAGCTGACGGCGCCGCTGACGATTTTTTCCCGCAATAAGATCTGCCGGTTTAAAAAGTACAAAGGAACAAACAGCATGGTCAGCATCCCGCAGTAAAGGTTCGGCAGGCCATAGGTAAGGGAATCATAGCTGCCGAACAGGGTTTTGCTGAAAATTTTAGAAAAGGTAACGTCTCCCGTAGAGAAGCTCTGGGGCTCCGGTAGATAAACATAAGAAAGCTGTAAATAGGTGGGAAGCCACAAAAAGGCGCTGAGGCCTGCCGCCATCAGCACACAGCCGGCAAATTTCCCTATGGTTTTCCAGGAGAAGCTTTTTTTCACGACGCACAGGCCGATAAAATACAGCAGAGAGAAAATCCCCACCATATAGGCGATATAAAACTGAGAAATAAACAGTATCGTATATGCCATCGAAAGCAAAAGCATACTGCCCTTTTCCTGAACCCGGTGAATGCCTAAAAGCACTAAGGGCAACAAAATGACGCCATCCAGCCACATAATATTCAAGGCGTAGACCACCACATAGGACATCAGGCTGTAGGCGATGGAAAAGCACAGGTTCAGGGTGCCATCCAGACGCAGAACCTTTTTTGTATAAATGGAAAACGTCAGGCCGCAGGACGCCGCTTTCAGCAGGGTGATTAAAAGAATACCCTCGGTCACGGACTGATGGTCAAAAAAAGCGATCAGCAAAGAAAACGGGCTGGCCAAATAAAAGGATACCACTCCTATCATATTCATTCCCAGGCCCGCTTTCCAGGAAAAGAAAAGGGATTCCCCGCCATGGAACACATCGATTAAATAAGAATAAAAATCCACATACAGCTGGCTCATATCCGTAATCAGCAGGGATCTTTCTCCAAAGGGGTACACCCCTAACACAATATATACAGACAGCAGTAAAACGCCCGGCGCCGCAAACGCCAGAATATGGGTGCCGATACCGCGTTCTTTATCCATCATTTACGCTCCAAACCTACTATGAAAGAAACGCGCTTACAACCGTTGAGCCGCAAGCGCGCTGATTTTCTTTTCTTAATTTTCGTCCTGTGCAGACGAAATTATGATACTCTATCCCCTTCTAAAAGTCAATACAGCGGCAGCCATTGAAAGGGCCGCCGCTGATTGTAACCTTCTCCTATTCCCGGTTTTTAGGGGCGCTTTGCCGCTGTTCCAGCCAGCATTCAAATTCGGAAACCGGCATGGGCTTCGCATAGAGATAGCCTTGGATCATATCGCACCGCACCTGCCTCACAAATTCCAGCTGCTCCTGGGTTTCAATCCCCTCCGCAACCGTTTTGATACCCAGCTTTTCCGCCAGATCCGTAATGGACGCAACCACATCCCGGGTCTTCTCCTTGCCTACCGCCAGGAAAAACCGGCGGTCCAGCTTAATGACATCCACATCGAATTCCATAAGCAGCCCCAGGGAGGAAAACCCTGCCCCAAAGTCATCTAAGGAACACCGGAAACCCATACGGTGCATTTCCTCAATCTGCCCCTTTACATGGGAAATGCCCTGATCGTCGAAAAAGACAGACTCGGTCAGCTCCAGTTCCAGGATATTCTCCGGAATCTCATATTCCCCGGCAATTTTTTTCAGCTTTGACAGGGCCTCTGGGTCTTTGAAATGCCGCCGGGAAAGATTGACGGAAATGGGAAACACGCTCTTCCCCGCATCCAGCCTGGCCCTTAAAAATTTGCATACCTGCCGAAACACATAAAAATCCAGCTGGCATATTCTATCGCTTTTCTCAAATACCGGAATAAAATCCCCGGGCGATATCAGCCCCTGCTGGGGATGCCGCCACCGGATCAACGCCTCCGCGGCGCCGGGAACCCCGTTGTCCACCCAAACCTTGGGCTGAAGATAAACCTGAAACTCCCCGTTTTGCAGGGAACTTTCAAACTGGTCATTGAGCTCATGCTCCCGTTTCAGCTTCCGGGTGAACTCCGCGTCATAAAACACGCACAGATTATCCACTTGGGCAGCCCGGCTTCTGCAAGCGGTTTTTGCCCGGTCCTGAATCACCGTGATCTCCAAGCCGGGGTCATCCACAAGGTAAACCCCTTGATGGATCATGAGATGAAACGGGGCCTCCTGCGCGCTGGTGGAAATTTTAAACCGGTCGTTCAAGGTTTCCGTAACCTGATTAAGCCTTTTGCGGATCACCTCAGGGTCGTTCTCTTTCATGCAGAAAAAGAAATTGTCCCCGTCGGCCCGGGCCACAAATTCCTCCGGCCCCGCGTAGCTTTTCATGATTTTCATCATAAAATCCAGCGTTCGGTTGCCTTCGCCGCTTCCGAAATTCTCGTTGATGAGCTTAAAATTTTTAATGTTCAGCAGCGCCACCGCATAGGTTCCCGGAGGCGACTTGGGAAATAACGATTGACATTTTATTTGGAAAGCCGCGTTATTCATTTCACCGGTCAAGCGGTCTGTAAAAGCGGTATATTGCAGTTCCTTATAATGATTGCGATAGACTCTGACCAAAATAATTAAAATAATTATGAAAAGCGCGATGGTGCCGGCAATCACGATATAGGTTTGAAAAACATACCGATCGGTTTCATGGGAAATTAGGTCGGCCGGCACCAGGGTCAGCAAAACCCAATCATAGCTTGCCAAAGGGCTGTAGGACAAAACCAGATTGGTTTGGTCGGCCGCGGTAAAGGTAAACGTGCCTTTCTGCCGGTTTTTCATATTTTCCTGCATCTGATAAATATTATTTAAGACCCGTTCGTCCGACTGTTTCACGAAAATATCATCCAGCCGCATAAAAGGTTCCAAGTTTGTGGGAGAAATAATCACATTTCCATTGAGGTCCGTAATGCAGGTTAGGCCGTTTCCATCAAAGCTTTGGGCCTGAATCAGCTTCTGCATATTTTCTTTATTTCGGACGCCGGCCAAAACCCCAGTGATTTGGCCCCCCCTCTATAACCGGGATGGAATATAAAACGCCTTGCTGGTTTAAAAAGGAAACCCCCTTTTTCCCCGCCAGAGAATCCTGTATCCCCGGCAGAGAGAAATAATCCTCGCCTATGGGGTTGGATTCATACACGCCGCCTTTGGCATCCAATATTATCAGAGAAGTAAAACCTAAAATATCCGCCTTTCGGTCTAAAAAGGCTTTTAAGGTTTCATGATCGCTGCTCAGATCAGCCTGCAGCAAGCTGTCCTCCAGCATTTCCAAATCCAGCGTTACCTTGGAAAGCCGGTTGTCGATATCATTCGACAGCTGAACCGACACATCCTCCACATAGCTCTCTGTCCTTTCATGAACAGCCCTCTGCAGCCCAGCGGCGTTCCAAATAGTGAAGCCGGAAATCACTAAAACACAAACGGCTAAAAATACCAGCCATTTTCCGTTGAACCCAGATTTGAAACCGCCTATCGCTTTTTGACGTTCCCCTTGGTATCTACGGGCCCCCATACCAATTCTCCTTCAACCTCTAAACTTCTTTTAGATCATCAGTTAGTGTGCCTGGTTTCATAGCTTTAACTATGATTTTCCATTATTATTTTAGCATACCGCTTCAGAATAGTCGACTATTTTACATACAGTTTAGAAAAATAAATTTACGAAAAGCCCCAAAATTTTAAAACGCAAAAAGAGCCTAACGACAAAACATTGTGGTTAAGCCCTTTTTCGCAAGGCCGCCTATTTTCCTGCTGACTTCCTTGCCTCGTATCAAAAACAGAAGCAAGCCATTCTTTAAACCATATAGGCAGTGGAAGCGGTATCCCCACGGGCCGCCCTGAGGCACCTCTGCCCCTTCAAATTCAATGTTTCGCGCCCGCAGTTCCGCTTTTATAAAAGCCGCGATAGGGCTGCCACTGACAAAACTCGTTAACACCTTTGTGTTCATACCCAACGAGGCCGCCACGTTTAACACATTGCTCTCCGCGCTGGTAGCATACATTACATAGTCATGGCTGATTTGTACCGGTTGGCGGTCCTTCGGCGTTATCCGCACGCCCATACTGGTGGGCGCCACAATGGCGTATTTGGCATTCTGTTTCAATTGCATCTCGTATTTCTCCTTTTACCACCGTAATTGGATACTCTGTTTCATTATGTTCTATTCGCAAATAAGCTTCCAGATAAGGAATTATCCATGATAAGAGGCTTCTTAAAATCAAGCGTTACCATGGATAATTAGTCAATGTTACTATGAATTTTTAGCCCCGGCTGGTTTACGGGATATCCCGGCCCATGGCGCTGTAGATCTCATACCACTCTTCTCTGGAGATACAGACGTCGGCGCCCTGGCAGATATCGGAAAGGCGTCCCGGATTGGTGGTTCCGGCAATCACCTGCATCTTAGCGGGATGGCGCAAAATCCAGGCCACCACGACAGCGGACTTGGACACATTCTTTTCTTTGGCAATCCGGTCCAGCACCTCATTGATTTTGGGGAATTTCGGATTGTCCACGAAGCTTCCCTGGAAGAAGCCGTACTGGAACGGGGACCACGCCTGAATGGTGATATCCTTCAAGCGGCAGTATTCCAGGATCTCGCTGCTGCGGTCCACCGCCTCGGGGTTATCCGTATTGAAATAAATCTGATAATCCATCATCCGCGTGTGGGCAATGCTGAACTGAAGCTGATTGATAACCAGCGGCTGTCTCACATATCTAGACAGAAGTTCCATCAACATAGGGGACTGGTTGCTCACGCCAAAATTGCGGACCTTGCCCGCGGTATGCAGCCGGTCGAACGCCTCGGCCACCTCTTCCGGCTCCACCAGGGGGTCCGGGCGGTGCAGCAGAAGCACATCCAGGTACTCAGTGTTCAGGCGCTTTAAAATGCCGTCCACACTTTCCAATATGTAGTCTCTGGAAAAATCATAGCGCACAATGCCGTCCTTGCGGATTCCACACTTGGACTGCAGGAAAATCTTCTCACGCAAAGACCGGTCCATATTTATCGCCTTGGAAAAAACACGCTCGGATTCTCCGCTGGCATAAACGTCCGCATGGTCAAAAAAATTAATTCCTTTTTCCAGGGCTGTGTTCAAAAGTGCCTGCGCCTCTTTGTTTGAGAGCTTATCAATTCTCATGCAGCCCAAAGAGATGCGGGAAGCTTCCATGCCTCCAATACACATACGATTCATCTTTTGAAGACTCCTTCCGTTATTTGTGTTTTTAAAAATTCATCCACTTGGCCTCTGGAGCGCACCGCCTTGGTAGCCCCAACCTCCTGGATACTAACGGCGGCGGCCGCCTGTGCGAACTGAACCGCTTTTACCAGGTTCAGCCCTCTGTTCAGCGCCGACAGCAAGCCGCCTACAAAATTATCGCCCGCCCCGGTGGTATCCACCACCTTGTCTACAGAAAACGCCGGCATGAGCCCTTCCAGTTCAGGAGATTTCACATAGCAGCCTTTTGTCCCCAGCTTGATAATCAGGTTTTTACAGCCGTAATCAAACAGCGCCTGGGCCATCTTCCTCGGCTCCGCCTGCTGGGTGAGGCCAAACGCCTCTTCCTCGCTGGGAACGAAATAATCGATCTGAGACAGTGTGTTAAGAATCACTTCCGGCGGATAATGATAAACGTTGGCGCAGCAGTCCGCCACCACTTTGACCCCGTGCCTCCTGGCTTCCCTGAATACGGCTTCTCCCACAACGGGATCCAGGGATTTCATAAAGCACAAGCTTCCATAGCTCAGGAAGTTCGCGCCGCAGATCAGATCCATATCTAAATCTTCCAGGCACAAGGTTATGTTGTTAAGCCCCTTGGACGCAATAAATGAACGCTGTCCATCATTCCCCACCAGGACAATAGATACCGCCGTATCGATACCGTCTTCCCCGATTCGCATATGGGAATGGCCTATGCCTTCCGCCGTCAGGGTATCCAGTAAAAACCTGCCATAGGCGTCGTTTCCCACCTTAGAGGCTAGGGCGGTTTTGCAGCCCAGGCGCGAGCTGATAACAGCCTGCGTCATGGCGTCGCCGCCCGATCTCATTTCAATAGAAGGGACTTTGGTGGTATCTCTGTCAAATATACTGGCATCCACCGGTCCTGCCAGGATATCACACACTGCCATGCCAAGACATACGACATCATAATTTGGCATGAAGCTTCTCCTTTTGCAATTGAAAACCGTTTAGCCCGCCTCTGTGACAAGCCCTTCACGGTACATCTCTGCTCTTTTCTCTAAAAATCCCTGTTCAATAACCCCTGTCGCTAAATGTTTTTCCACGGTTTCCAAATTGGGAATCCCCGCGCGCCCGCCTAAACGGGTGCACTTGATCGCCGCTACCGCGTTGGCAAACCTGGCGATTACGGTTCCGCTCCAATTCTGGAGCAGGCCGTAAATAAACGCCCCGTGGAATACATCCCCCGCCCCAGTGGTATCCACCACCTGGATGCTGTCAAAAGAGGGGGCCTGGATATATTCTCCCCGGAATATGCCGGCGCAACCTTTGTCGCCCAGGGTGATGATGGCGATTTCAGGCCCCATTCCGCAGATTTTCCGGCAGTTTTCGCAGATGCTTCCCTCTTGGAACATTTCCTCATAAAAAATCTGAGACGCGATGAACACGTCGATCAAATCCAGGTGATCCACCGTTCTTTGATCGAAAATATCAGCGTCAATCACCACTTTGACCCCGTTTTCATGGGCAATTTGGCAGGCGGCCACACTTGCGGCATCCATTTCCGTCACCAGCAAATACTTTGCCTGGGCAATGTATTGGGCGTCCAGCTCCTCAGGCTGCAATTCTCTGCGGTTTCCATCCCGGGAAAGAAAGCTTCTGCAGTTTTTCTCGGATAAAACAATGGCGAAATTGGTGGTGGCCCCATAATCCATAACCATGTGGCTGGTATCCACCCCGTTCCGCTCAAAATCATAAAGGCAGAACCGGCCGTACTGGTCGTCTCCGACCACGCCGACCATCCCGGCGGAGGCCCCTAGAACAGACGCCGCAATCAAGCCTGTGGAAACCATACCGCCGCCCTGCCAGCTGCAGTCGTCCATATGGACCAGCCCATCCTTTTCCGGGAAAAACGGAATTCTCGCCAGGCAATCCACAACGGGATAGCCGACGCCTACTACGTCAATACTCATATGAGTTTCACTCCTGGTTGTTTCATAATTGAAAAAATTATGGTTCTTCCCATTATCCCTGATATTCCGGGTTTTCTCCGGAGATTCCCACAAACGCGATGTCGTTCTGGGCATCCCCGCAGTCCGCGTGGGCGATCATCCACTTGTCTCTGGCAAAAAGAAGGCGGTCTTCTCCTTTGGCGGAAGAAACCGCTTTTTTGGTTTCGGCAGACAGCGGCGCGTTGGTGCCTTGCGGCAAAATAACAATTGCCCGGAAGCCGGCGGGATTCACTGTACAGGGCGCGAAATGCAGGGTTGTGGCGTATAATTCCACCACCGTCCCTTTGGGGATCTGGAAAAACTCCAGTTTGGAAGCGTCATAGCGGTTATCCCTCACGTCTCTCCGGTCACCCAGCATCAGGACCATATCTGTGACGGCAATATTAATCTCGCTGCTGCGGTGATACTCCACCGCGTTCATCTTGTGATTATCGCCCCAGCATAGGCCGCCCTGCCACCGGGCTTCCCCGCCGAACCATTTTTCCAGCTTACGGAAGGTTTCGGTCGCCTCCAGCGCCGGAATGGAACGTTCATAGGCAACGCCCTCCCCTGGCATGGGAATCCTGCCGGCGGCCTCGCAAATATCCTCAACCTGATAGCCGTTTATCACACGGCCGTAACGCTGGAACCGCGGATCTTGGACCGTATATAGTTCACTCATAAGTTTCTCCTCAATGTCGGTATAGTTTTACGTCGAGCACAATTTGTCTCGGTGTATAAATATCTCTTTCTAACATATCCAACAGCATCTGCGGGGCCACTACGGACATATCCAGTTCTGAAAAGCTTACGCTGGGAAAATTCACGGACAGCGGGAACATCTGCAGGGAGTTATCGAACCCCACAATGTCCGCTTGGGTGATTTTCTTCTGCCGAAAGCTTTCGCTTTGAAAAAGCTGAATCAAGCGCATGGCGATCATATCGCTGAACGCCACCACGCCGGTATATTCCAGGCGCTGTGAAAGAGCGTATTTGATCTCTTCCCAGCCGTTATTTTCCTGTAGCGTAAACCGGAATTCCAGCACGTTTTCCGGCTGATAAGGGATCCCATATTCCGCCAACGCCTGTTTAAAGCCCTCCAAACGTTCTATGGAGCCCAAAGCTGATTCCGGCGCGTTGACAAAAACCAGCTTTCTGTGTCCTTGTTCCAGCAGATACTTTGTCGCTAAATAGCCGCCCTTGACATCGTCCAAGGACACCATATTAATTCTTTTATCCTCCAGCAGCCCTCCAAAAACCACAAAAGGCACTCTGGACTGCAGGAGAAGATTAATATTTTTATCATAGCGGCTCATGGGACAGAATAAAATTCCATCCACATTTTGCCGGATGGCGGAACGAATGCACTTGCGTTCAAAATCGTCCCGCTCGTCCGTATTATAGACCATGACATTATAGCCGCGCTTACTGAGAACGCTAACGCCTTGCTTAATGATTTGAGCGAAATATGGGTTTGCAACATCGCCTACAAGCATCGCGATATTCTTCGTATAACCGGATCGCATCGAACTTGCAACAGAGTTACCGATATAGCCAAGTTCATCCGCGGCTTTCAGGATCTTAGCTTTCGTTTCCTCTGTTACAGCTTCCGCTCCCTTTAATGTCAAGGAAACGGTGTTGACAGAGTATCCCGTTTTTAAAGCAATATCTTTCATTGTCACTTGCGTTCTGTATTTCTTTCCCATGGCTCTTCCGTCCCGGAGACACCTCGCCCTCATCAATATTTTAAGGAAACCGCTTTCTAATTAATATATAGTATATCATTTGTGATTTATCTAATCAATTGATAAAGCTAATTTCCTCGGGCGATACCGTTAGTTTCCTCTCCAATAAGCCTGGAGCTCCTCGGCGGTAGGTGAAATCGGGTCTGCCTTGATCCCCAAATACTTGCATGCCTCGTACAAAACGTGAGCGACTTTCGCGTGAACGCCCGCGCAGTGGTGAATGTACGGACCTGTTACCAGGTGCTCCTCCCACAGCGGCCAATCATTCACCTCAAACCAGCTGTAGGTGCCCTTTGTCACCGGGCCGTCCACGCCTTTTCCCTGTCCGATCATGAGCTGATACTCCCCGTGGTCGCCGTCAAAGCGGCAAACGGTCATGTCGCCATGGCGGATTTCCCAATGGCTCTGGCTGGGCATCGGGCCCAGATCCTGACACAAGGGCTTAATCTCGCACTTGCCGGGATCCGCCGCCAAAGAGGGCGGGAAATTGCCGCAGTGCCAGAGAAGCTCCGCGTTGTCGTTTTCCGGATGACGGATGGTCAGATCCGCAAAATAGATAGACTTGGTGCACAGCACCGCGGACTGAAGCAGGATCGAGGTGATGGCGCCGTGGATATCGGTTTCGCAGGCCACGGGGATTCCCTGCTCGGTCAAGATGCCGTTGATGGTGCAGGAAGCGGCGCCCAGCAGCTTCTGCATCGGGCCCCAGCAGTGGATCGCCACGGAATTGCACCCATGCAGGCCGCACAAATCCTTAATGGCCACCTGCAGGCGCGCCATATTAACCAATTGGCTCTCCGATAAGGCGGAGCAGTCCAAACGGGCATGGTAGTCGGCCACGGCCTCTTTCACGCCGGCGCTGTCAGAGCTGATGAGAAAATCGATGTAGTCCCGCACATCCTGCAAAGTGACAGGGTATACCTGGATACCATACTTCTCCAAAAGCTCGCCCTCGTTATACATCACGGTCCAGAACGGCTCCGGCCGGACGCTGATCTGAAGCACTCTGGTCTTTTTAAAATTCTTCACCACAGAGCACACGGCTACAAAGGATTTATAGCCCCGCTCAAAGGATTCGTCGGTCAATTTGCTGTTGACCAAATAAGTAAATGGAACATTAAACCGTCTTAGCACCTTTCCGGTGGCGAACAAGCCGCACTGGGTGTCTCTGGTTCTGTCCTCGCCGGGGACCGGCATGCCGTCCCTGGGGCCCCACAGCAAAACGGGCTTTTTGATCTCCGCCGCCACGCGGGCCACCATGGATTCCGCGCCGAAATTGCATTCGGCAATAAAAATACCGTCTACATCCGCTTCCTTAAAAATCTTCACCGCCTTGGGGATATCATCCGGAGCGATCAGCATGCCTTCCTCGTTGATTCCCTCGATGTCCACCAGTTCCGCTCCCCAGGCTGATACGGTTTTCTTGATCTGCTCCCGCATTTCAGCCGCCTCCGGGTGGGTAAAGCAATCCCGTCTGGTAGGCGCATAGCCAATTTTGATGGTTTCTTTTTTCACTTTCTTTGCCTCCTTATATATAATTTTAAACCGCCAGCTGATAAATTTTTTCTACGTCATCCGTATCCAGCAGGACAAAATGCCCGACTTTTCCCAACTCGTTTCTGTCACAGCGTTCCGCCAGCATACGGAAATTATCTGTGGGCAGGCCCGCCGCAGTCAGGGTGGTGGGCAAATTTAAGGATTCGAAAAACTTCTGGGTTCTCAGGATTCCCTCCATTGCCATGGCTTCCGGATTCTCTTTGTCGTATTCCACATGCCAAACCTCAGACGCGTAGCGCAGGAACTGAGGCAGCCTCTTTTTGTAGATATACTTCATCCAAGCGGGGATGATCATCGCCAGGCCGCCGCCATGGGCGATATCGTATTCTGTGCTTAGCTCATGTTCAATGGGATGGCTCGCCCAGTCCGCGGAACGTCCGCAGCCGATCAAATTGTTGTGCGCCAAGGTGCCGGCCCACATGATCTCCGCGCGTATGTCGTAGCACTCGGGATTTTCCAAAGCCTTAGGCGCGAACTTGACCATCGTCTTCAGAATGCCCTCCGCCATACGGTCGGTGGCCCCGTTATACGGCTCGTTGGTGAAATAGCGTTCCATTACGTGCGCCATAATATCCACACAGCCGCAGGCGATCTGGTACTTTGGCATGGTAAAGGTAAGCTCCGGGTTCAAAATGGAGAACTTGGGGTAAAGCAATCTGCTGTCGCAGGAACGCTTATGGTCGATCTCTTCATTGGTCATAACGGAAGAATCGCTGGATTCGCTTCCCGCAGCCGGAATGGTCAAAATGGTTCCGATGGGAATCGCCTTCTGAGGGGCAGCGGTCTTTTCATAGAAATCCCACACGTCCCCGTCATAGCAAGCGCCGATGGCGGTAGCTTTCGCGGTGTCAATGACGCTTCCGCCGCCTACCGCTAAAATCAGGCCGACTTTTTCCTGGCGGCAAAGCTCAATGGCCTTGCGGGCCAGGCTGATCCTGGGATTGGGCTTTACCCCGCCCAGTTCCACATAGCTTACGCCGGCGTCAGCCAGGGAAGCGCGACCCCTGCCCAAAAGGCCGCTTTTTTCGGCGCTTCCGCCGCCGTACAGGATCAGGACCTTATCTGACCACTCCTTGCACTTTGCTCCCGCCAGAGCTTCCTGCCCACGTCCGAAAATAATCTCGGTGGGATTGTAGAAAATAAAATTTTGCATGTGCTCACTCCTTAATTTTGTTTTTCATATTTAAATTTTACATTACTGTACACGGAACGCCTTTTTTCAAAAAAACACCGCTGTCGGCGCGGACCGGACGGGCCGGCTGAAAATCAGGCTGATAGGGAATCCCCAATTGATCGTATTTCGCTTTGGTGAATTCGTTGTAGGGCAGCAGCTCTACCCGGGGCGCCGGTGAAAACTTTGATAAATATCCGGAAATCCGCTCCAAATTCTCTTCGGTATCCGTTACCCCCGGGATCAGCGGAACCCGCACCGTATAGGAAAAGCCGCTTTGGGAAAGCCACGCCAGGTTCCGGAAAACCAGACGGTTATCCGCGCCGGTATACCGGCGGTGCTGAACCGGGTCGTACAGTTTGAAATCCACGTACAAAAAATCCGCCAATTCCGCCGCCCGCTGAAAATCCGCCTCGGGAACGCACATAGAGGTTTCGATGGTCTTATGGATGTCAGGAAGGCTTTTCATGGTTTCGCAGAGGAAATCCGCCTGCAAAAGCGGCTCTCCGCCGGAAAAAGTAACCCCGCCCTCGCAAATTTTCCAGAATCTCTGGTAGCGCCTGACCATTGCGGCCAATTCCTCCGAAGTCACGCGCCGTCCGCCTTCCGCCGGCAGCCCCTCTGGATTATGGCACCACTGGCACCGCAGGGGGCAGCCCTGGAAGAAAACGGTGACCCTGACTCCCGGGCCGTCAAACGCCGCGAACTCCTTGATATCAAAGATTTTTCCCGTTTTCATACATTCACCGTCACATTACATATTCCGCTCTTCGGATCAGGTGGTCTTGATAAATCTTATCCAACTCCACGAAATAAGCGCTCCAGCCCCAAACCCGTACAATTAAATTCTGATAACGTTCCGGATGGCTTTGCGCGTCGCGCAGGGTTTCCGCGTTGACAGAGTTCAGCTGAAGCTGGTGCCCTCCCATGGCAATGAACGCCTTCACAAGAGACGCCACCTTTTCAATCCCTGTTTCCGAACGGAACATGCTATTGTGGAATTCCAGGGTCAGCGGCCCGCCGTTTGCCGTTTTTTTCAGATCCGGCGCGGTAAAGGACTGAATAATCGACAGCGGCCCCTTCACCTTGGCAAACAGGCTTGGCGAATAATTCGCCGGGAGGAACTCCCCTTTTCTCCGGCCGTCGGGAGACGCGTTGATTTCAACCGCGTGCTGTATGTAAAACATCGCCGAACCTGTCCCGGGCCGGAAAATCCCGCCCCGCTCGTTCCGCTTCCCAGCAAGCGCCTGGGCAAACTGGTCCAGGAGCCACACGCCCCAGCGGTCCACCTCCGGTTCTCCGTCCCCCATGCGGGGCATTTTTTCTCTCACCAGCTTCAGGTAAGGGGAATCCTCTTCAAAATCATCATAGACCGCCTGCAGCAGCTCGGACAGTCTTACCCTTTGCTCCTCAAAATAGTAGGTTTTCAAGGCATACAGGGAATCCGCTCCGCAGGAAAGCCCCGTGCCGTGAAGCCCGTAATTGTTGTAGACACAGCCCTCGGATATATCCTGGGCCCGCTCCAGGCAGCCTTCCATCATAAGAGACAGAAACGGCGCCGGCACCAGATAAAGATTGCGGACGGATTCTTCGATTCGGTCCGCTTCCTCCTGGATCCGCATTCTCAGGCTGTCTAAGAAATCCTCAAAGCTTTTGCAGCAATCTAAATCCCGGCGGACGGTTTCATTAATCACCCTCGGGAATGAAAACGCGCCGATATTGGGGATTTCCATACCTTTTCC
This sequence comes from uncultured Ruminiclostridium sp., assembly GCA_902490005.1. Taxonomy (GTDB): domain Bacteria; phylum Bacillota; class Clostridia; order Oscillospirales; family Acutalibacteraceae; genus Clostridium_A. Next base: position 25,564 of record CABUCM010000009.1, on the reverse strand, counting down.
CGGGATAATAAATTCCCAGCAGGCCGCCACCGTATAATCTCTGGCGTCTTCCAAGGAATACCCCCAGTTCACCAAAGCGGGAATCACAATGTCGTCGTTGGAATACTGGGGAAAGCCCAACCCGATTTTTGTCAATTGAGTCGCCGTTACGTAGCGTTCCGCCGGCGTGGAGCCATTGACGCGAAGATTTATCTTTGGGTCAATCAGCGCCAGTTCCTCACAGGCCTTCAGACACCATTCGGAAAGCAAATTGTAAGCGTCGTTCCCCTGCCGGTCCACACCGCCCAGCATCATGCTCTGGCCGTCGTCCCCCTGCTGCCCCCCGGGATACAGGTCGCTGTCAATATTAAAGGTTAAGAAAAATTCCTCCAGCAGCTCAAAGGCTTCTTCATTGGTTATGGCGCGGTTTTTCAAATCCCGCTGTAAATAGGGATACATGTATTGATCGAACCGGCCGACGCACATATGGTACTCGCCTTCATACCAAGCGACAAAATGTAAAAGCCGGAAAAACTGCAGCGCGCCGTGAAAGCTGGTGGCGCCATAAGGAATTTGAACCCGGAAGATATCCGCCAATTGAGGCTCGCCGGCCCGCTGAAGGCTTTCCGCATACCGGCCGCAAAAGGCAAGCAGCGAGGCCAGAATCTTTTCCTCACATTCCAAAAAAGCTTTCTGGCTTTCCGCCAGCGCGCCCTCCCGCTGACGGCCTCGTACCGCTTCCAGCGCGGGGACAAGCCCCGTTCCAATCAGCCTTCCGTAGTCAGGGCAGATATTGGATACATGGCCCAGCTCATGAAGAAAACGCTCGCCTCTAAGCCGCTCCCACTCTTCTCCATCAAACACATCGGGAACATCATAAAAGGTACGCATCAGGACTATTTTGGAATCCGGCAGAAAAACCGCCTCTTCATTCTCCAAAATCCAGCAAAGCCTTTTTGTTTTGCGGCAAACAGGGGAATCTTCCCGGTTATAAAGCTCTTGGAACGTTACCGGGCATTTTTTCCGGTGCGTTTTTTGAAGCTTTTGATTTACAATTATGTCTTTCAATTGCTTGATTCTCGTTGTCACAATCTCTATCCCCCTTCATGATTTTTTAAAAATCTTATAAAAAGGTCTTGACAATATCGTTAATATGAACGATAATACGATTGTAGCACGGAGCATCAGAAAAGTCAATACATAAACCCTTTTCCGATTTCCTTTGTGCAATATATATTATTTTAGGAGGAATTAAAAAATGCCTTTAGTACCAATGGACCAAATGCTTAAGGATGCAAGAAAAGAAAAGCGCGCAGTCGGTGGCTTCATGATTTGGAACTACGATTCCGCCAGCGCAATTGCCAATGTTGCACAAAAATTAGGACAGCCGGCAATTTTTATTATCGGAGAGGGCGAAGCTTACACCATGGGAGGGTTTGCCAGCGTTCGTAAAATAGCCCAAAGCGTTGCCGATAATGTGAACGTTCCTATCGCGCTTCATGCCGATCATTTCCGTGACTATGATAAAATTGTGCAGGCCATCGTCGCCGGCTATAGCTCCGTCATGATCGACGCCTCCCGTTTCCCCATTGAGAAAAACATCGAGCTCACCCGGGAAGTCATCAAGGTTGCCCACGCCGCCGGCGTCAGCGTTGAAGCTGAGTTGGGAAGGCTGCCCGGCAACGAAGGCGACGAGGACGTAACCGTTGCGGAATCCTTCCAGACTGATCCCGACGAGGCCGCTTATTTCGTTGAAAAAACCGGCGTCGACGCTCTGGCGGTTTCCATTGGCACCATGCACGGCGCTTATCCCGCTTCTTTCAAGCCCCAGATCAACATTGACCGGCTGAAGCAAATCGCCGCGAAGGTATCCGTTCCGCTGGTTATGCACGGCGGCTCCGGCACCCCCGAGGACAAAATCGCGGAAGCCGTATCCTGCGGCATTGCCAAAATCAATATCGCTACCGATTTAGTAACCGTCACTGCCAAAAAAATTGCCGAGGTCCAGCAGCAGCCTGATTTCCGTTACAATGTAACCAATGTGTACCAGGCCTCGAAAAAGGCTTGTGAAGAATTGGTAGAGGCAAGAATGCGTTTGCTGAATCCTTCTATTCGCTAATTCACTTATTGATTTTCTTCTTCATTTTTTTAATATTTCTTCCTTCCTATCTTTTGAAAAGAGGTGCCGCAAAAGAATATTTTGCAGCACCTCTTTCATTCAGAATCATTTTAGGTACTTCAAGGATTTATTCTTTTTCAATTTTTCCGTGATAAAAAAGGAACGATCCCGAGTTGCCACATAGACCCGGGACCGTCCAACCAAAATAAAAGGAATTTACAAAGAACAAGCGATGGAGTGGCCTGTTTCCGCGGATTCCAAAACAAGTTCAATCAATCTGAGAATCCGGCGCACCTCCGAGTGCTTTACAATCAGTTCGCCTTGGCCGTTCAAGACCTCCAGCAAATTACGATATACCGACAAGGTTTCCTCTTCCACCACGGGCAGAGGAAGTTCTTTCTTGGTTTCGGGAAGCTGCGGAACCATCATTCTGGTGGGGCCAGCCGAAGTCATCAGCACTTCCGACGTTAGAACCGGTTCCCCGGAGGGTACGGTAATTCCGCCTTCGCTCATAGCGAAATCCTCGATCGTCATGGTTCCCCTGTCGCCGGACACATACCAGCGGGGCAATTTTCTAAACGCATAGGAGCCAGCCTCTATTTGAAGAAGCTTTCCGTACTCTAAGCGCAGCAAAACCTTAAAGTAGTCCTCTACCTCCTGCTTCATCATGCTCCGCACTTCGGCTTTTACATCAATCACTTTTTTACCGGGGAACATAAGAAGCAGCTGGTCAAACAGATGCACGCCCCAATCCAGAACCATGCCGCCGCCATATTCCTTGAAGCCTCTCCAGCGGAACATCGGCCCCATGGTGCCAAACACGCGGGATTCAATGCAGAGAATATCTCCCACCAAACCGTCTTCCACTGTTTTGCGCATGGTAAGATAATCTTTATCCCACCGGCGGTTTTGGTGTACGGTGAGTATTTTTTTGCAGCGCCGCGCTTCCTGGGCCATCTCATCCCAGTCAGCCACAGACATTGTGGCGGGCTTTTCCACTAAAACATGCTTCCCCGCCCGCAGCGCGCTCACGGTATATTCCCTATGCACGTGGTTGGGAGTTGCCACCAGCACGAGGTTGATATCCTCGCGCTGGAGCAATTCATCGGCGGAATCCACGGTTTCCAAACCCATTTCACGGGCTTTCTCCATTCTCTCCGCATCAATATCGTAAGCACATACAAAGCTGACGCCTTCCAGCTTGGAAGCATAGGTTGCGTGCCAGGAGGCCATACCGCCAAATCCAATTACGCCAATTTTAAGTTCCATTTTTCTTTCCCCCTAAAATTTTAGGTATCCAGGCAAGCCTCGCTGGCTGTGTCATAAATAAAGCCTGTGGGAATGGCCTCCGGGCGTTCCGGCTTCGTAGTCATTTCATAAAGCTTGTTTTCCGCGCAGCTGCGCTCAATTCCATGGATAATCTCCATTGCGTGCAGTCCCAGTTCCGCGCTGCAGCGGTGCGGGCGCCCATTGCGAATTGCCCATGCAAGATCGGCGACGCCGATTCCGCGGTAGCTGTCCTTCCATTTGTTGGCCTCTTCCGTAGCCTGAGGATCCTCTGGGTTTTTGTAGCCGTAGCCATGGGTCAGCGGCATTTCGCAGGTCTGCAGATTTTCGTCACTGGTGCCCCGCATCAGAATAACCGGGCCGCAGAAGGTGTTCGGGTCGGGCAGGATCAAGGTTCCCTCCGTACCGTAGATTTCCAGTCTGGGAATCTCGTTCAGATGGCTGACGCCCATGGTGGTCAGATTGGCATAGCAGCCGTTCCAGAATTCCAAGGAACCAGTCATAATGGTGGAAACGTCTAAATCAATGCCGCCCTTATAGTCGGGATGGCGGGGATTGCGGTAAATTTCCTTAGGTTCAAACGCCCGGGAGAAACCGCCCACTCGCTTAACCGGCCCCAGCATATTGACCAGAGCGTGAATGTAATAGCCGCCCATGTCATAAGGGATGTTTCCCCCATCGGTAAAGCAGAACGGCAACGGATCCTGGCGTTCCTCTCCGGTCAGCCGGTAGCCGCGGATACACATGGCCTGAGCGCCGAAGGGCTTTCCGATCATGCCGGCATCCAGTAATTTTCTGGCTGTCTGCAGCCCGCCTCCTAAAAAGGTATCCGGCGCCTGAGCCAGACGGACCCCTTCTTTTTTGGAAATGTCATAAAGCTCTTTCGCGTTTTCAAAATTGGTGGCCATCATCTTTTCGGCGTAAACATGCTTTCCGGCTTCCATGGCCTGTTTGGAAATCTTATAGTGGGACATAGGATAGGTGGTGTTGACAACGATCTCAATTTCCGGGTCGGAAAAGATTTCTTCGTTTGTCATCTGGCGGATTCCAAATTCCTCCGCTCGGCTGGCGCTTCTGTCCGGAATAAGATCCGAGCACCCTACCACATCTGTGATGCTGAATGTTTTGGTCAGGTTGTTCAGATACGTATAGCTGATGCTTCCTGATCCAATGAGACCGACTTTTACTGATTTCGCCATAATAATTCTCCTTTATTGTTTGATTCCGCCGGAATCGCTTCCGGCAAGGAAAGTGCTTGAAACTTCTTATTTTGTTACCAAACGGAAAAAGCGGAACGCGCCGTTTCTCACCGGCACCGTGATGACATTCTCCTGGCTCTCGTCGGTTGTTTTCGCGGAGTCAAACCGCTTAACCGGCCGCAGGCCCGCTCTTGAAATGGAAAACACCTCGCCGCTTTCCAGATCCTGGATCCCAACCACATCTTCTCCACGCACGATGATATCTAAATCCTCCTCGTGGGGCCGGTAAGAAGCAACCACAAATACACCGTTATCGTACAAGAAAAGGTTATGTTTCGGTTGAGCGGAAAGGTAAACGCGTTGACCTTTAGAAAATACCTTTCCGATATTGGCCGCTACTTTTTCCGGCAGGCGATACAGGTCGCTGAAATTATCCGGGATATTCAAAACATAGAGATGTCCGTTCCCGTAGAACTCGTCTACCAATACAGGAAAATTACAGTCCCCGTTCACCAAAGCGATTTCGCACCAGGAGGCGTTAGTTTTGTATTCCAAAACATCTATCCCAATGCTTTCCGAAGCGCCGCAGTAATCCTTATGGTTTAAATAGTAAGAGTCCAGCCAGTATTCTTTCCCGGAGACTTTCCGGCCGGTAAGCCTGACCGACGTCATCTCCTGAATTCCTCTCTCATAGGTCGCCCGCAGGAATCCGGTGGTGATAATCGCGGTCCCTCCCGCCCGGACGTAATACTCTAATTTGGGAACGATCTGATTATCCCACGCCGAGGAGGCTGTCAGCAACATGGCGGGAGCGTCCTGGTCAAATTCGGGCTTAGGCTCCAGCGGAAGTCCCATCATACCGAGATAATTGATGAGCTGGTCGTCGCCGGTGCCGTTGTAGGGTTCATAAACCACGGTTCCAACAGGATTTTCCGCTTCGCTTAAAAACCGGTCGAACCGGTAGAGCTGCTGGCCCAAGGGCGGAAGCGCCGGTGACCCCATCAACTCATGGAAATTGAACATCATCAGTTCCTTCGCCCCCGCCAAAGCGGTCAAATAGAACTGCTCCAGCCAAACGTTCAGGTTATCCCAGGAACCGCCTTGATCTACCCAGCCGCCGCCGTTGCGTCCGGGAGCGATATTCTCCATCAGCCGGACTAAGCTGTAGCTTAAATATCTTTGCAGGTGCTGCTGGCTGTAACGGGGGTCACGGCTTTCCGTACCGGTATAAATCGCGTCGAAAATATCCTTTTGCTTTTCCGGATTATAGCCGCATTCCTGGTAAGATTCATACCAGTTGGGATATTTAATGATAAAATGGCATTTCGGGTTTATTTCCTTTGCATAGTCAACAATTTCTCTGGCAAATTCCTCCATTTGATCCAGACGAAATTGAGCCCAGGTTTTCCGCCCTTTTTCTTTAATGCACATTTCGCACCGGCAGGCCGTAAAGAAAAAGTCGTCTAAGATGATCTCGTCAAATTGAGAAGACGTGTCCTTCACAATTTCCAAATACTTCTCGCGGTAGACCGGATCGGTAAAGCAAAACACGTCGAACACGCTGTTCTTCTCATGGCCCGGTATCGTGATCGTAGAGGTAATTCCTCCGGAAGCCGCGATCCCCGCGTTTTCAAATTTTTCAATAATTATCGCCATTTTATCTTTTGGAACGTCATAAAGGCCGCGATGGGTCTCCAGGTAAACTTTTTTCAAAGGAATATATTGCAGAAAATACTGAATTCCTCTGTCGATATCTTCCAGCGTTGTTTGATATAGGTATTCTGCATGGACATACGCCGTTGCTTTGAAATTCTTATAATCCAACAAGCATCCTCTCCCCCTTTGTAATTCCCGCATCAATTTTTCCGTGGAAATTAAACTAAAAGTCTCTCTTCGGAATTTAGTTTGATTGTAATGGAATCTATTTGTATTTACTTGCATTTTTTTATGACTTTTATAGCACAAATTTATCGTTACAGATTTAAAATGACAAAATGAAGCCCATGGTAAACCGTTAATCATACAATTTAAGACAAATTTTTTAATACTGTTTTTTTACAAATTTTGTATAAAACAGTATTTTTTTTGCGTTAATTGCTCCAAAATTTTGTGTCTTAAATTGTATAAATTACTAAATCGGGAGGAAACCACAGATGAAAACTGCCAACAACCTATTAAACCTGAAGGAAAAAAAGCAACATGGCAATCTGATATTTCCTGTTACCACCTGCCGCGAAACACTGGGGGATGACCGTCAAATCGCTATGCATTGGCACGAAGAAATGGAGATCGCCTATATCTCTTCCGGCGTCGCTGTCTTTTATATTGGAGCCAATCAAATCCGGGCCAGCCAGGGCGACATTGTGGTAATTGAGCCCTATACCTTACATATGATCCGCAAAGATTCCTCCGAAGATTATACCGGAGAGGCCATCGTCTTCAATCTTTCCTTTTTAGAGGGGTCCTCAGACGATTGTGTAGACCAAAAATACATTCAGCCGGCAATCAAGCAGGATCTCTCCCTGTCTCAGCACATCTCCAAGAATACTGTTGAGCAAACAAAAATTGTCGGCATTTTTCAGGATATTCTGGCCCTTTATCACCAAAAATCCCCTTTATTTGAGGTGTACATCAAGGGAAAGCTATTCGAGCTCATGGCGCAGGTACTGCAATGCAGCAAGCAGTTCGGCCTGAAAACTGATAAAAATTCCAAACGGAAAAATATGGACAGCATTAAAGCGATCTTATCCTATCTGAAAAAGAACTATAATGAAGATCTTTCTCTTGCCACGGTGGCAAAACGGTTCAACTACAGCACCAATTATTTCAGCCGCCTATTTAAGGAACAGACCGGAAAAACCTTTTTAGAGTATGTCAATGAGTATCGAATCCAGCGGGCCTCTGAAATGCTGATCTTCTCCGACGATATGATTACCGATATCGCTATGGAGGTGGGGTTCAACAACCTTTCCTATTTTATACGCCAGTTCAAACGCTTTCACGGCTGCTCTCCCGTACAATTTCGGAAACAATTGAAAATCGTACGGAAAAAGACTTCCTAAAAAAGAACATTTTTCAACAGTAAATAAAAAGGATAATTTTGTATTATAAAAAACTGCGGTTTTATACAAGCGTATAATGTGCAAACAGTATATAATGCAATCACAGCAAAAGGAAAAGTTGTGAATTTACACAACAAACAAATGTGATTTGGGAGTGATTATTTTGAAATCGCAAATTAGGAAAAGGCATCGGGCTGGATACCTATTTGTTCTGCCCGCGTCAATCGTTGTGCTGCTGGTTAATATTTACCCGCTGCTTCGGGGATTTTATCTCAGCTTCACGAACTCAAACGCTTTATACCCTGACCGGACAACATTCGTTGGTTTCGAAAACATTGGAAAGGTATTGTTTGAGGATAAGGAATTTTGGAGCGTTATTGGCTTTACTTTCTTCTACGCGATCAGTACTGTAATCTGTGTTTATATCATCAGTTTAGTATTGGCGCTTTTTGTAAACCAGCCTTTTCGTGGCAAAAGCGTCATTCGGGCATTATATCTTCTGCCATGGGTGGTTCCTTCTGTGGTCGCGGTAAACTCCTGGTCCTGGATCCTGAATGACCAATTCGGCTTTATCAACACGACTTTGATGCAGCTCGGCTTGATTCAGGAACCGATTCTCTTTCTGGCAACCCCGCTTGCGGCCCAGTTGACCTCGGTGCTTGTGGGCACCTGGAAAAACTTCCCCTTTATGATGATGGTTTTGATCGGCGCCATGCAGGCGATTTCCCCGGACTTATACGAATCCGCCCATATTGACGGCGCCAGCGCGTTTCAAAGATTCCGTTACATCACCATGCCGATGATTAAGCAAGTGAGCGTCGTTTCTACGGTCCTGATGATGATCTGGAACTTTAACAATTTCGATATCGTCTATCTTCTCACCAAAGGCGGCCCGGGAAGAGCTACCATGAACATTTCGATTTATACCTATAATATGGCGTTCTACCGCCAGCTTCTGGGCTATGCCTCCGCAATCGCCGTGGTAATGATGGTAATCATGTTCATAATGTCCTATGTATACCGCCGGCTGCTGCGGGATAAAGACTAAAGGGGGAATACAACAATTATGTTTAAGCTACAGTCGACGCCGAAAAAAGTCGTCAAATCCATCCTGTTTTATCTTCTCCTTTTAGTGATCGGATTTTTGATTGTCCTTCCGATTATCAGTGTGATCGGCACCGCCTTTAAAGGAAAAGCTGAGATCCTGACAAATAACAACCTTTTCCCTCACCAATTCACATTAGAGAATTTTTACCGGGTATTTGAAACCACGCCATTTCTGCTTTATGTGAAAAACAGTGTTTTAATCGCTGTTTCCGCTTCCCTGATCGTAGCGGTTTTTTCCTGTCTCGCTGGATATGCGATCTCTCGTTACAGCCGCCGCATTCGTTTTTTCAGATACTATTCTTCCCTATTCTTAATTCTTCAAATGTTCCCCGGCGTGCTGGTTTTGATTCCCTTGGTGCTGGTCTTTACCCAAGTCCATTTAAATGATACCGTTTTGGGCTTGACCATTATTTACATATCCAGCAACATTCCCTTCTGCACCTGGCTCATCAGCGGATTTTTTGACGGCATCCCCATCGAAATGGAAGAAGCCGGGCAAATAGACGGCTGCAACGTTTTCCAGACATTCATCAAGCTGGTCGTACCGCTTTCCAAGCCTGGAATCGCTTCCATTATCATTTTCACCTTTATCGGCTGCTGGAATGAATTTATGACCGCAAACATTTTCCTGAAAACCCAGGAGATGAAAACCATTCCGGTTGGCTTGCAGGCGTTTATCCAGCAGTTTACCACAGAATGGGGTTCTTTGATGGCGGCGTCCTCTATTGCCCTGATTCCTATTTTGTTCTTTTTAATTTTCATGCAGAAGTATATCGTTGCCGGGTTAACGTCAGGCGCGGTGAAAGGCTAATTTTGGTAGGCTTGCTTGAAAAAGCAAAAAAATATATTTTTCAGGAGGTAAATTATGAAAAAACTGAGAAAAGCATTATGTCTGGTGCTTGCCGGATGTATGGCGGTCTCTTTGGCGGCCTGCAACAGCAGCTCCACCGAGTCCTCTTCTCAAGGCACTGATTCCACCGGTTCTCAGGCGGAATCGACTACTGGCGGCGACGGCGAGGCCGCGGAATTGGTATTCTGGGATATGCCATGGGGGTCTTCCGAATATCAAAACGTAGCACAAGGATTGGTCGAAGATTTTATGGAAGAGTATCCCAACATTAAGGTAACCTATCAGCAGATTCCCTGGGATAGTTCTTCCGTAACATTCCAGACTGCCGTCACCTCTGGCACTACCCTGGATGTCAGCACTGGTCCTGGGTTCCAGTCCTTACAGTTCCATGCCATGGGCAAAATGATTGACGTCAGCGACATCATGGAGGAATTGGAAGAGGAAGGAACAACATGGTCTACCGGCACTGCTGATCAGTTCAATGTAGATGGTTTCCAAACCGCACTCCCCTTTAACGTAGATCCAAGAGGCATTTTCTATCGTGCCGACTGGCTGGAAGAGGCAGGCCTTGACGTTCCTACCACTTGGGATGAACTGTTTGAGGTGGTAAAGGCCATGACTCATGACGATGTTTACGGTATGGCTCTGGCCGGTGAAAATCACTGGGGCTTCTATCAGTTTATGTTCGGTAACGGCGGCGCTTATGTTACGGAAGACCAGCAGGCCAATATCAATACTCCTGAAGTGAAGAGCACCCTGGAATTCTATGCTAAACTGCGCGACAGCGGCGTAATTCCTCCTGGAGCGGCTGCTATGAAGGAAGATGATGGCAAGAAACTGTACATGCAGGGAAAGGCCTGGTGTATTCCTTGCGGCCCTGACTTCGGTCCTGTTATTGAGGAAACCAGCCAGGAGATCTATGAAAATACCGAAGTGCTGCCTGTTCTGGAAAGCCCCACTGGAACCGTACGTTCCCCCATGGGTATGAATGGTTTAATGGGCTACAGCGACAGCAAATACCCAGAGGCTGTTAAGACCTTTATGAAATGGTGGACTCTTAACAACGGCGCTCTGTGGGAAGACGGTGGCATGGGCGCTTTCCCGGCTGATACCACTAAACATCAGTTGCCCTCGATTAAGGACAACAAGATTAAAAGTTTCTTCGCGGAAGAAATAATGCCTCATGGTTGTTCTTTGAACTATCCTTCATTGAGTGCTTTCCCGGCGATGTCTTCTCTGGAAGGCGAGGATTTGGCTCGTGAGCTTAGCACAGAGGTTTTGGGTGGTAATGACGATTTCGATACTATCTTGTCCGGCATGAATGATCGCATTCAGCAGATCATTGACAGCAACAGCTAAAACTTTACTTTGCTACGATCTTACTACTTTAATTTTTATGAAAAATCCAAATAACCCATCGGCTGTTCCTAGCCGGCGGAAGAATTTCTGTTAATTTCGTGAAGCAATCCATTTTATACTTAGAAAGGTCGCGATTACATTGAGAAAAGGCGCACAAATGTACACCGTACGCGAATTTACCAAAGACAAAGCCGGCATGGCCGAAACCCTGAAGAAAATTAAGGCGATCGGTTATGATTCCATTCAAACCGGCACCCCTGATTATCTAACCGACGAGGAATTTAAAGCGTTGCTCGATGATGCCGGCCTGACAGATTGTTCTGCCGGTGGCAACTATGATTTGATGGTTTCCGATCCCAAAGCGGGAATCGGCGCGGCGCTCAAGCAAGCCCATGTTTTTGGGGTAAAGTATGTGGAAGTAGCTACTCTTCCGAGAGAATGGCGCGAAAGCGAGGAAGGCTATAAGCTTTATGCCGCCAGCCTAAACAAAATCGCCGCTGAACTGAAAAAGGAAGGCATGCGTCTTTTGTACCATCCCCACGCGTTGGAATTCTACTCTTTCGGAGGCGGCAAAAAGGGCTTTGACATTCTTTTCGATGAAACTGACCCCGAAGGCGTAAACTTTATTATGGATACCCACTGGATGACCGCTGGCGGCGTTAACGTCCCCAAGTATATCCGGAAGGTAAAAGGCCGTATGACCATCTGCCACTTTAAGGATTATGCCATTATCGGCGGCACCGAAGACCATATAGAGAGAGTCTGCAAGCAGTTCGCCGAGGTGGGCGAGGGAAATATCGACTGGCCCGGTGTGATCGAAGCTTGTAAAGAGATCGGTGTGGAATATGCTGTCGTCGAGCAGGACATCTGCAAGGTTGACCCATTTGAGAGTTTAGCCATCAGCTACAATAACATGGTTAAATTCAACGTATAAGGCTGATTTTGTACCTCCCATCAAAAAAGGCCTTTGATACCCCTATGAGCAGATTTCATCTTGTATCCCTTTAACCATTCGTGCCATTAAGCTTCGGGCCTCAGGCCTCTTTTAGGTTCTCGTTCAATCGGCAGGCCTGAGGCTTCCCCACGCCAAACGAAGCTTTTCCGGCACACGCCTTCTTTTGAGCCACTCGCCATCGCGAGTGGCTCTTTCTTTATGCAATAAAAAAAGGACTGATGACTCAGTCCTTTTTTTGGGGGCGCAAAATAGTAAATGATTTCGATAGCCGGCGCAAGCATCTTTTTTGAAAAACTCCCTGGGCGGCATACGCTGGTTTCTAAACTCTAAATACCAAACCGGTTCTCTGAAATCTTTTTCGCTTCTCTCGCTAAGCCCTCAATTTTATTAAATTGTTTTGAATCGATTAACTCTTCTGTAGCCATCTAACTGCCGCCGCAGCGTATTACGTTAGGAAGCGATAAGTACTCCCCCACATCTGAGCTATTGATACCGCCGGTGGGCATAAATCTCATATCGGCATAGGGCCCCGCCAATACCTTCAGCATTTTGACGCTCCCGACCACCTCAGCCGGAAACACTTTACCGCTTTCAAGCCGTACCTTTTGCAGAATTCTATTTCCGTAGGCGTCGCGCAGCTAGGGATCACAGGGGTTTTCTCATGGATACACCAACTGAACACACCAGGATTGATTCCCGGGCTGACAATCGCTTGGGCGCCTGCGTCAAAATTAGATACTTCTTCTAAAGGGCCTTTCTCCTAAGCGATAAAAAGGCCCATTGGTTCCCCCGCTAATATTATGGAAGGAACCTCCATTACAAACGCCTCGCTCATCCATTTATGAATTTCTATGACTTTTCAATCTGAATGCAGCGGTTTTCCCGGCTGGATTTTTGAGCCGCCTCTAATACCCTAGCAATCTGGACCCCGTCAAAAAGATTGGGTTGTATCACTTGATTCTGTTGAACAGCCTGGACAAAATCCGCGAAAGCGTGAAAAAAGGTATTCTCATAACCAATGATATGCCCAGGCCCCCACCAAGCGCCTGCATAAGGATGCGCCAGAGAGGTGGCCATAATCGTTCTGAAGCCCTGCTCCCCAGCCGGAGCATCCAAATCTAAAAACTGAAGTTCATTTAAATTTTCCAGATCAAATTTTAGAGCGCCCCTACTGCCGTAGATTTCAAATTTATTCTGGTTTTTGCATCCGGCCGCAAATCTGCTGACGTCGATGGACCCTAACGCTCCATTCTCAAATTCAAGCACCAAGAAGGCCGCGTCATCCACAGTAACCTTTCCTTCCTTTGGGCCGCTGTTAGGCGAGCCTTTGGTAAATACAGCCGCGTCCCCGTCTGAGAGAGGGCGACGCGCAACGAACGTTTTACATTTTGCCATGACCGAAACCGGCTCGCCAACCAAATACCTAGCCAGGTCTACCCCATGGGAAGCCAGGTCGTACAGCGGCCCTCCGCCCGCTTTTTCCGACTGCAGCTGCCAAGTCAGCGGAAAACTGGCGTCTAAAATCCAATCCTGAAAATAGCTGCCTCTCCAATGGTATATCTGGCCCAGACGCCCCTCGTCAATCAGTTTTTTCGCAAACGCCACCGCCGGCACACGGCGGTAATTATGGTTCAAATAATGCACGACTCCCGCTTTTTTTGCCGCGTCAGCCATTTCCTGAGCTTCTTTTGACGTAAGAGCACAGGGCTTTTCACAGACAACGTGTTTTCCAGCCTGCACCGCCGCGAGCACCATCTCTTTATGTAAATAGGTCGGGGCGCCCACGTCGATGACATCAATATCGTCTCGCTGGACCAATTCGCGCCAGTTTTGGGTATAAGATTCATACCCCCAGGTTTCGGCAAAGTCTTTCACGAAAGATTTTGTGCCGGCCACTGCCTTTAATACTGGATGATAAGGAACGTCAAAAAAGCGTTCCAGCATTGTCCAGGCGTTAGAATGGGCTCTTCCCATAAACCCCTGTCCAATCATTCCTATCTTTAATTCCGGCTTCATGCTTCATTCTCCTTTCAAGTTAATACAGTTGGATACAGATAAATAACTCCCAATGGCAGAGGCTTGGTTATCCGCCATACTCAGCGCGCTGGCATCGGTATGGCTGTGATTTTTATACGCTGTTTGATAAACCTGAAACGGCGGGGTATTGGTTGCACCGCGGCCACCGCCAGTGAGAATTAAACGAGGTTCCCTCAGAAATAAGTCCGGCCTTTAACAATATAAGTATACCATACCGGAGCCCGCTGAAAAAGCCTATTGGAAAACAATCTTTCCACAGGAACCATCGAGCCGCCCAGCTTAATTATCCGGGGATCTACCGGCCCGGTAAAATCATCAATAGCCTAAAAAATTGGCCGCCCCCGTTTATGTCCGGTTAGTAAGCCGGCTTCAAACGGGGGCATTTTTCATTATTTAAGTTAGCCATGGTCATAAATGGTATAAACGCCGGTATTCCGTGGGGGTCATCCCTGCCTTTTCTTTGAAATGCCTGGAAAAATAAATATTGGATTCATAGCCGCAAAGCAAGGAAATCTTTTTGATCGGATAATCAGTGACAATAAGCATCTGCTGCGCCCGGTCCATCCTGCTTGAAATTAAATCCGCGATACAGGAAATATGAAAGAATTTTTTATAGAGGCTTTGAACATAAGAAGGGCTCAGATTAACAATCGAGGACATTTTTTTCACTGTCCAATTCTGTTGAGGAGAGCTATAGATCGCCAGCCGCAATTGGTTAAAACGTTCACGAAGGGAGATGTCGTAATTATGCGAATTTTTTTCGTTCATACATTCATTCAGCTTGATTAAGAAGTATTTCAGCAGGCAATCGATAGCCATATCCTGAAAGCTATTTTTGTTTAGAAACTCAAAACATATATTCTGATGAACGCTCATGAAAGGATCAATATAAGGTATTCTAATCGGTTCGTCATATTTTAAGGACAAGCTTTCTAAAAAATTTTGATCCTCATCACCGCTGACGTCAAAATGCATAAAATCATCCACATGCGTGACCCCGTTAAGCTCTTCAAAAAACTGGGGTGTCCCTTTTTGATAAAGCATGATTTGATCCGCTGGAGCGTCGTAGATTTTATCACTTATGAAAAAACGGGTGGGTGCCTTCAGACGAAGAAATAAATAATCACCTGAGCCATTGGGGCGGCTAATTCTGAATTTCTTTTCATGAATCGCGTGAAGTCCACACATTTTAACATACATAGCAACCGCTCCTAAAAGTAGAAAAGTTTTATAATATCGTTTTTTTATGCATTTCAATCTTCTAGCAAAATCGTTATAATAACAGCAAGATTTTTGTTTAACTTTTATGCAAATATTTTAGCATCAAGAAGTTTAATGTCAATCTTCCTAGGTGTTTTACCGCAAAACTCAATATTTTTGTGTCATTTTATCATAGGATATCATTATTTTCCAATCGCTTTTTCCACCCTTTATGGAAGGATTCTTTCATGCGAAACGACAAGATTCGTATGGTTAGAATACAATTATTAATGGAGGAAGAAAAAATGAAAAAAGGCTTAGCATTCCTATTGGCTCTGGCAATGTCTGTGTCCGTGTTTGGCTGCTCGTCAGAAGGATCCCCTTCTGGGTCTAGTGAAGGCTCACAGTCCGCCTCATCCCAATCAGAAGAAAATTCTGGGTCTCCTTCTGGGGAAAAAACCGTTTTGAACGTTGTCACAATGGTTGGCTATGGAAATGGGTTGGAAGCCAACAAGGAATTTATGAAGAAGTACACGGAAGAGGTTAACCCCAACGTTGAAATCAATCTGGAAGAGCTCTCCATTGACGGTTCGGAATGGAACGTATACGTGTCCAAGCTTGCTACAATGGCCGCTTCTGATGCGCTGCCCGACGTATTCGACATGGCTACGGAAGGTCTTCAGATGGTTTATAAAAACAAGCTGGCACAGCCTCTTAACAATTATTTTGATTCCCATGAGGGGATTTATGAGTCTGTATTGGAAGATACCTACGATCCCAAACTAATCGAGCCCTTTATCGATGGCGAGGATGTTTACGGCCTGGTCACCATGTGGAACCCCTGTATCACCCATTTGAATACAGACTATTTGAAGGAGGCGGGCCTGTCTCTTCCCAGTGAAGACTGGGATACCGACGAGTTCCTGCGGTACTGCGAGGCCCTGACAAAGACAAATGACGATGGCTCCAAACGCTACGCGCTGCTGGTTCCGGATTATTACTTTGCAACCTCCGCGTGGCTGTTTGCGTGGGACGCTTCTTTCCTCAACGATGATTGGACACAGGCCGCGTGCGATTCTGAAAACGCCATTGCATGCTTCCAGTTTATCCATGACCTGATCTACAAGTATCAGTACGCCCCGGTTCCGCAGCCCAACGACAACTATCAGCAGATGTTTGTAGACGGGCAGATTGCCATGATTACCGCCGGCCGCTGGCCGTTAGCCACTTATGAAGCCAACGGATTCCGTACGGTGGGCGTCCAGTATAATCCCTCGTTTAAAACACAGGCTAACGTTTACGGCACCCAGGGCTTTATGATAAGCTCTACCACGGACCATTATGACGAAGCCTGCGAGTTCCTCGTATGGACGGCGTCCGACGCCTTTATTAAAGAGTTTGTTAAGTTCGGCAGCACCCCCTCCCGTCTGGAGTGCGGCGAAGAAATCATCGAGTCCGCCGGGTATCCTGAAAACCGCGAAATTTATTTCGAGACCTTAACCAAGGGCATGAAATCCGTAGAGGCGCCTACGTCCTACGCTGATTTGGGAACAATTTTTGATACTTATTTCTCCATGATGATGACAGATGAAAACGCGGATATCGCCTCTATTTGCCAGCAAATGGCTGATGAGATGGATGTAGCCCTTCAGAAGTAATGCGTTTTCCGGGTAAATACTGTTGAATTAATGTTGAACGGGGTGCGGAGTATAAATAAAGGAATCCGCGCCCCGTTTGTTTTATGAAAGCAAAGGCTTTTATCGGGATAAATTCACTTTAAGGGGTGGTATAGATTGAATAAGAGGCCATATAGCAAAAAGAAAAGCGACGCTGTTTCGGGCTATTTGTTTTTGCTGCCTGCTCTTTTAGCGTTCTTGCTGTTTATCGGAGCGCCGATGGTGATTACCATCTTGCTGAGCTTTTTCGACTATAATATGCTTCAGAGCTCGGAATGGATTAATTTTGATAACTACATTGAGTTTTTTAAGAACCCTACCAGCTGGCAGATTATTTGGAATACGTTTAAACTGACGCTGATCCTAGTCGTTTTACATATCGTTATCGCGCTGCTCTTAGCGTTTGCCATTTACAAAGAAAAACGCGGCCCGGTGAAGTATGTTTACCGCACCGCCGTTTATCTGCCTTCTATCTTGACAACGGCTTCTGTGGCCATCGCCTGGTACTACATGTTCAACTACGATTTCGGCGTGTTCAACTGGCTTCTTTCCCAGCTTGGAATCTCCGGTGTAAAATGGCTCACTTCGTCCTCCGGGGTCATCGTGGCCATTTGCCTGTTCAGCCTTTGGAAGTTTGTGGGTACGCCTTTTTTATACTACCTCATTGGTTTACAGGGCATACCGGATGGGTACTATGAAGCGGCTCAAATCGACGGGGCCAACAAGATTCAGACATTCTTCCATATTACCCTTCCCATGCTTACGCCCACCCTGTTTTTCGTGATTACCATAACTACGATTAACACGTTCCAAATTTTTGACGAGCCTTATATCATTACAAACGGCGGTCCCGGAAACGCTTCCCGCACGCTGGCCCTCCATGTATATGAAAAAGCCTTTAAAGCCTATGAAATGGGGTATGCGTCGTCGGTCTCCGTGGTGCTCTTTCTTATTGTTTTAGTGATTACCATAGTCCTTTACAGCACCCAAAACAAATGGGTGACGTACGACGTAGAATAGAGGGGAGGTTTCACAAAATGAAAAATAGTACTGCCCGCGTTAAAAAGGTCATAAAAAGAGTCGTGCTGATTATCGTGATCTTTGCCATTTCTCTGATATGGCTAATGCCGATGCTGTGGATTATTTCCACCTCCCTGCGTTTACCGACGCAATCCTTCACGCTTCCCCCTCATTTTTTACCAACAGAGTTTTATTGGAGCAATTACACGAGGGTATTTGACATTTTGCCCTTTTTGTCTTTTCTGAAAAACAGCGTTATCGTCACCGTAATAGGCACCGGGGTACAGGTCTTTATTTCTTCCCTTGCCGCCTATGCGTTTGCCCGTATCGACTTTCCAGGGAAAAAGGTCCTGTTCATAGTTTTTCTGTCTGGATTAATGATACCCGCTCAGGTCACAGTGATTCCAAAATTTTTAATGCTCAAGGGGGTTGGGCTTTTAAACACTCTATGGGCTTTGATTCTGCCCGCGATTATCGACCCGCTGGCGATTTTCCTTCTCAGGCAGAACATGCTCACCATTCCCAAAAGCTACGATGAATCCGCCTATATGGACGGCGCTGGCCGGTTCCGTATTTACCGGAGCATCATTTTTCCCATGTGCGCTCCCTCAATTGTTGTAGTATTGGTGACCAGGGCCTTGGTATTGTGGAATGATTTCTTCCAGCCGTTGATCTTTATTTCAGAGTACAAGAATATGACCCTGCCCTTAGGCTTAACGGTGTTAAAAGGGCAGGCGGAATTTGGTTCCGGAAGCATTTCCATCGTTCTGGCAGGCGTTGTCATGAGTTTTATTCCGCCGCTCCTGCTTTATATTTTCTGCCAAAAGAAGCTGATGAGCGCTACTGTTCTGGCTGGCCTGAAAAGTTAACTTTGTCTTGTGGAGGAAACAGAAATGATAGAACTGAAAAATATTCCGAATATAAAATCATACGATAGCAAGGCTGACGCGCTGCGGTTTCTTTTGGGAGGGATTGGAACCGGAAATATTTCCTTAACCGCAAAAGGGGAATTGTGTGATTTTGAAATCTTCAACCGGCAGAGCAAGGGCTTAAAACTGCCATACTCCTTCTTTTCCCTATGGTATTCGTTTCCTTCCGGCGAACAGGATGCCATCGTTCTGGAAGCAAAGCCGGAAGGTCTTTGCGACGCCCCTATGGGGGTCGCTCCCGGCTTAGTGCCTGGGTTGCCCCGCTTTGATTCCAGCCGCTTTTCCAGCGCATACCCTTTCGCAAACATTGCCTTTCAGAAAGAAAATTTCCCCTTTGAGGTGACTCTGCAAGCCTTCACCCCGTTTATCCCCCTGGATGATATCAATTCCGGGATTCCGGGCATCCGCTTTACCTACCGGATTAAAAACCTTACGAGCCAGCCGGCAAAAGTTACGGTTTCCGGGACCATGCCAAACGCATGCGGTTTTGAATCTTTCTCTTATGACGGCCTAAATAAGCTGTACCTCAACGGGCATCCCAAAAATCAGGTAATCAAGAAAAACGGGCTGCAGGGGATCAGCTATTCTACCGATTTGGATCAAAATCAAATTGGATTTGGTACCATGGCCCTGTTAGCCGAAGCCCTGGAGGGCTTTTCAGCGAAAACCTGTTGGCTTAACGAGGGCTGGTGGGATGGCGCGGAGGAGTTCTGGCAGGATTTCACGGAAGACGGCATGCTGCACGAAGCATTCAGCGACGGAAAGCCGGTTTCCAAGGTCAACCCCAGCGAGGAAGAATGCGCGGTGGGTTCCATCGCCGTTCAAAAGGCCCTTCAGCCCGGAGAAGCAAGAGAATACGTGTTTTATCTCACCTGGCACTTCCCCGATCGTTACGGCTGGTGGCCGGATGGGCACCAGGCAAGAAACCCTGTCTTTTGTTCCGACATCCACCAGAATTACTATTCCGTGCTGTGGGAAGACGCCTTAGAGGCCGCAAATTATCTTCACGCAAACATCCCGCGCCTGGAAGAAACCAGTGAAAGCTTCGCAAAAGCTTTGTTTTCCTCTTCCGTAGATCCGGAAGTGATCGACGCGGCGGCCAGCAACATTACGGCGCTTCGTTCCACCACCTGCTTCCGTATCGCCGATGGGACCTTTTTCGGCTGGGAAGGCTGCTTTTTCCAGGCTGGCAGCTGTCCAGGCACTTGCACCCACGTATGGAATTACGCCCAAACCGCTGCCAACCTATTCCCCGCTCTGGAACAAAACATGAGAGAAACGGAGTTCCTTCAGGAAACCGGCGAGGACGGAAAAATGAATTTCCGCGCCAAGCTCCGGCTGGAAGGAAAGCCCTGGGACATGTACCCTGCCGTTGACGGACAGCTCGGCAGTATCCTCCGGGTCTATCGGGAATGGAAAACAAGCGGCAGCGATGATTTCCTGAAAAAGCTATGGGATAAGGTCGTGTCCGCTCTTAGCTTTTCCTCCGCCCACTGGGATTCCGACGGTGACTGCGTGCTTGACGGACAGCAGCACAATACCTACGATATTGAGTTCTATGGGGTTAATTCTCTTGGCAACTCCATTTACTACGCCGCGCTGAAAGCCGCGGCGGAAATGGCGGACTATCTGGAGGAACCGGCCCTTGCCCAAAAATGGCGGGCCATGTGGGAAACCGGCGCGAAAGCGATGGACGAAATGCTGTATAACGGCGAATATTACCGCCAGGTGATGGAAGGCGGCGTCAATGAGTACAAATACCAGTACGGCGACGGCTGTCTTTCTGACCAACTCTTGGGGCAGACCTTAGCCCATTTATATGGTTTAGGCCATCTTTTCCCGGATGAACACGTGAAATCAGCCGTGGCCGCTATTTATAAATATAATTTCAGGGATAAAATGGGAGCCCACAAAAGCCTCCAGCGGGGCTATGCCTATCAGGATGAACCAGGGCTTTTACTCTGCTCCTGGCCCACGGGAGGACGCCCTAAGCAGCCCTTTGTGTACAGCGATGAAGTGTGGACCGGCATTGAATACCAGGTTGCCACCGGGCTGATTTATGAAGGATATTTAGACGAGGGGATGGACATCGTGCGCGCGGTTCGCAGCAGGTACGATGGATATAAGAGAAACCCGTTTAATGAAGTGGAATGCGGCAACCATTACGCCCGTTCTATGGCAAGCTGGGGCGTGCTCAACGCGTTGTCCGGGCTGAGCGTCGACCTGCCCCACAACAGTCTTTCCATCGCGCCCAAGGTAAGCCCCGATGATTTCCAGTGCTTTTATTCCACTGGAAAAGAATGGGGGATCTGCCGCCAGTTCAAGGATCAAAACGGCTCGCTGACACAACGCTTCGACGCGCTGTACCGTATCAAATGACTTTTCATTGCATGGAGGGAGATTTTTTGTCATGAAACTTTCAGAAAGGATTGAACGCGTCTTTGCGTACGCGAAAAACACATGGAAAAATCCTCCGGAATGTCTGTTTAACCGCGATTTTCAATACGCCGCGGTAAATTTATATTCCGGCCGGGAGGTTTGGGAACGGGCCGCGCTATCGTTTTCCTATGCCCTGCGGCATGCCCCGGTTATTATCACCGACGACGACCATATCATCGGCCGCGCGTATCAGGTGCGGTTCGCTCAACCGGATCGCTATGACCCGGAGCTAAAAGACTATTCCCTCCAAATGCCGGGCTGGGATTTGGGAGAAGAGGTTTATCGAGGATATTCGGAGCTGGCGGAGCTTCATTTGGTTACAGAGCCGGTACGGGGACATATCACCTGGGATTGGATGAAAATTCTTCAATTGGGTACGGAAGGGCTGAAAGCGCGGTATCAAAAAGCCCTGGAAACGGCAAAGGATGAAGAAGCGGAACATTTTTACCAGGGGGTTCTGATCGCCTTAGAGGCCCTTGAAAACTGGAACGACCAGCATGTCGTTTATTTAGAGAGCCGCGGCAAAAACGACCTTGCCGATTTATGCCGCCGTGTCCCCCGCTATCCCGCCCGCAATTTCAGAGAGGCCGTCCAGTCGTTTTTCATGCAATATCTGGCGGTGTTCTATGAAAACCCCTTTGGTGGCAACGGCCCCGGCCAGTTTGATAAATACATGTGGCCCTATTTGAAAAAGGATTTAGAGGACGGCTCCTGTACGCTGGAGGAAGCGAAGGAGCTGATGGAAGAGCTGTTCATCCGCCTGGACGAGCGCGTCAGCGCCAACGATCTTTGGAATGAAATGATTATCGCCGGCGGCACTCATAGGGACGGTACCAGCGCGGTCTCGCCTTTGTCCAAAATCATGGTGGAGGCTATTATGGGGCTGAACATCACCCATCCCACTGTTTATATGAGGATTCCCAAGGACGCCGATGAAGACTATATCCAGCTATGCGCGAAATATTTAAAAGAAGGCCACAACCGGGCGCAGATCTATTATGACCCCAACGTGATCAAAGCTTTAATCGAAACAAACGGGGTTCGACCGGAGGACGCCACGGAATATGGCGTGGGCGGCTGCTTAGAGGTAGGCATACAGGGTATGAACGACGACTTTCTCCAATGCGCGTGGGTCAATATGCCCTTAATGCTGGAGCTGGCTATTACGGGGGGATACAGCTTATCCGAAAAGAAGCCGGTGGACACCGCCGGAATCCGTTTGCCCGGACTAGTACATCATAAAACCTTTGAATCCTTTTACAAAAATTATTTGGAGTATACCGACCGTTTGGTAGGAATGTCTTTCGACATGATCGAACGCTATAGTATTCATGATGAAAAATACAGGCCGGCTTATCTGATCTCCAGTATGATCGACGACTGCCTGGAACGGGGACGGCATATGCACGCCGGCGGCTGCCGGTATCATGATTACAGCATGACCCCGCTGGGTATCCCAAATGTGATCGATGGGCTTTATGCGGTTAAATCAGCAGTTTTTGAACAGCACCTCTGTACGGCGGAAGAATTGCTCTCTGCCCTGCAGGCAGATTTCAAGGGCTTTGAACGCCTTCAGCGCCAGCTAAGGGCGGTTCCCAAATATGGGCAGGAAAATGAGGCCGTGGATCATTTTGCCCGCGCCGTGGTAACCGACATTGCCAAAATGTTCGTTACAAGGCGCAACCGCTACGGAGGTATTTTCCGTCCGATGGTTTTAACCTTTGTATACGCGCCGTTGGCAGCCGCTCAGCTAGGGGCAACCGCCGATGGAAATAATATGCATACAACCGTGGCCCAAGGGCTTACCCCCCAATCCCGCTCTATGACCTGCGGGATTACCGCGGCCATGAATTCCTGCACCCAAATGCCTTTCCAATATTTCAGCGGCGGCGCGTCTACCATGTGGGATTTAGACCCCACATGGGCGACAGAAAAGCTCATTGCCGACCTGCTGATGACCTTTCTGAAAAACGGCGCCCAGGTTTTCCAAGGAAACACCACTGACGTAAGAGAATTAATCGAAGCGCAAAAGCATCCGGAGGATTATGAGCATCTTATTGTCCGGGTTGGAGGTTTTTCTGCCCGGTTTGTCGGCCTTACCCCTGAGCTGCAGACCAATATTATCAATAGACGGAGACATAACAGATAATGGACGGAATGGTTTTTGATATTCAAAGATTGTCGGTACACGATGGCCCAGGCATACGCACCACAGTTTTTCTCAAAGGCTGCCCTTTGCATTGCGTTTGGTGCCATAACCCGGAATCAAACGCGGCAGAACCAGAATTGGCCTTTCACGAAAACCTTTGCATTGGCTGTGGCGCGTGCTTTTCCATATGCCCGAACCAATGCCACATTTTAAAAGATGGAACGCACCAAATAGACAGGACAAAATGCATTCGCTGTGGCATGTGCGTTCAGGCGTGTATCGGCGCCCTGGAAATGGTCGGCAAGCGTTATACCGTGGATGACGTTATGAAAGAGGTCCTCAAAGACATAAATTTCTATCAGACTTCAGGCGGCGGGGTTACGATTTCTGGAGGCGAGCCTTTGATGCAGCCGGATTTCACTTATCATATTCTATCAGCGTCAAAAAAGGCAGGCTTGCATACCTGTCTTGAAACCTCTGGGTATGCTCCTTCCAATGTGATCTCTAAAATTGCTCCGGTAGTGGATCTGTTTTTATATGATATCAAGGAGACAGACTCTAAGCGCCACCTGGAATATGTAGGCACAGATCAAGGCCAGATAATGGAGAATCTTTTTTCCATCGACGCCGCCGGAATCCCTTCTATTCTTCGCTGTCCAATTATCCCGGGAATCAACGACCGAAAAACTCATTTTGACAGTATTGCCGCTTTGGCTAACCAATTAAAGCATGTCCAGATGGTTCATGTTGAGCCGTACAATAATTTCGGCGAAGGAAAAAGCGCAAGCATTGGAAAGGATTATTTACTCCAGGGGCTTCAAACTCCCACAGAAGAGGAAATAGCCCATTGGGTGGAATCCATCCAGTCTAAAACCAAAATCCCGGTAATTAAAAGTTAATCTTAATATTATTGTTAAATACTATCCAATCCATCTTAAAGTAAAGAAATACAACACGAAGAGATTCCAGATTTTATGTAATGGTGAAAAACGATACCTTCATTAGGAATAGCGCTGTCATTTGTTAAAAATGATAGCGCTATTTTCTTTTAATAACGGTTTATTTGACAAAAATCATTATACTGTTTAAATTGTTTTCTCCCTAACTATTCCATAATAAATGGAACTAATGAATCAAAGAAATTCTTTCCCCTTAGAGTCTAGCGTTTTTTGTCCTTGGTGTAAAAGAAGTGCCTCCATCCGGATAGCTTGAAAAAACATTGGCATCCAAGTTCATGTGGAGCAGATGAGGCGGTGTGTCAAGCACATTAAATAAAAAAGTCCCAGCATAAAGCCGGGTCTTTAAATGCAAAAAATGATAGAAAAATATCAGCTCAGGACTTTCCCTTTTCAGAAATTTGTGGTATAACAAAGCGCAAAAAATAAAATGACGCTCCCGGACAGATGATTGTTACCAGCAATCATCCGTCCTCGCCATATGAGTAAAGCAACTACTCCTAGGGCTTGTAAATGCCATTTACAGGTTAAATTTCAACCTGATAACTACCATTTGTGAAGCCTGCGCTCTTATGTTTTGGGACAAGCGCGCAGGCCTATTTTTCAATAAGCCGTACCTTGACAAACAAGCCTTGAAAACAGCCCCACATAAAAGCGACCGTTTTTAACCTTACGCTTGCGGAATTGATACTATCGCAACATTAGTATGCCAGAATTTTTTTATAAGAAGCGGCAGCCCTTGCGACAGGCTGTAATGTGTTGCAGTGTTTACAGCCGCACACAGTTATAAAAATGCCCGGCATAACACATGGTTTCTACCAATTTGCCGGTAAAACCTAGTTTTAAAGAACTGGTGTTTATAATTGCGATTATCCTATAGTGCCCCTTTTACGGGAAAAGTGCTTATAAAAAAGCAAGGGAAAGATTTTTCTTTCCCTTGCTTTTTTGGAGGTGCCACCCAGATTTGAACTGGGGAATAAAGGTTTTGCAGACCTTTGCCTTACCACTTGGCCATGGCACCATACTCTTATTTTATGAAAAAGACGCTCAAAATATTACATTTTAAGCGTCCTTTCTATCATTGGAGCGGATGACGAGGCTCGAACTCGCTACCTCCACCTTGGCAAGGTGGCGCTCTACCAGATGAGCTACATCCGCGTTTCTCGTCCGCTGTCAGCGGACGTTGTGGTGCCTCCGATCGGAATCGAACCAATGACACGGGGATTTTCAGTCCCCTGCTC
>CABUCM010000008.1 GCA_902490005.1 uncultured Ruminiclostridium sp. | reverse complement strand
AATATTTTTTATTATAATTTTTTATTTTTATTTTGTTTTGCATTATTAATTATAAATACATTTAATAAACAAGTTAAAATAATCTGTTCTATTGTATAAACCGCCCGATTCCGCGGCGCGCTTTTCGCTTTATCCGCCCCTCTGCGCGGCTGTTCGCGCCTGGTTTTTTCTTATATTCCTTGCATATTTTACGGAAAATATGATTTATTTCTTCGTAATTGTATGTTATAATAATAAAGCTTGTATATTGATATTGCAGTTTGCTTTCAATTTATTCAGCCCGGCCCTTGCCGCATGAAGGCGCCCGGCTTTTCACAGTGTTCAATTTTAACCATGCGGAGAATGGCGGTTTTTGCATGAACGTATTAGCCTCCCTGTTTGGGAATTACAGCAAACGGGAATTAAAGCGGATCCAGCCCATCTGCGACCGGGTGCTGATGAAGGAAGATACCTACAAGGATATGACCGATGAGGAGCTCACCGCGCAAACCGGGATCTTAAGGGACCGGCTGGCTAACGGCGAGACCTTGGACGACATCCTGCCCGACGCGTTCGCGGTTTGCCGCGAGGCATCGGACCGGGTGCTGGGCATGCGCCACTTCCCGGTACAGATTATCGGCGGTATCGTGCTTCATCAGGGCCGGATCGCGGAAATGAAAACCGGTGAAGGCAAGACCCTGGTGGCTACCCTGCCCGCTTACCTTCACGGCCTCACCGGCGAAGGCGTCCACATTGTCACGGTGAACGATTATCTTGCCCGCCGGGACTCAGAGTGGATGGGCAAGCTGTACCGTTTCTTAGGGCTGACCGTGGGCCTGATCGTCCATGACCTGGACAACGGCGAACGGAAGAAAGCCTATGAAGCGGATATTACCTATGGCACCAACAATGAGCTGGGCTTTGATTACCTGCGGGACAACATGGTGACCTATAAGGAAAACAAGGTGCAGCGGGACCATGTATTCGCCATCGTGGACGAGGTGGACTCCATCCTCATCGACGAGGCCAGAACGCCCTTGATTATTTCCGGCCAGGGGGATAAATCCACCGAGCTTTACACCCTCGCCGACCGGTTCGCCAGAACCCTGAAGGAAACCAGGGTAGCGGAGCTCAACGAAAAAGAGGACAACGACGAGCTATATAAAGACGCCGACTACATTGTGGATGAAAAGGCCAAGACCGCCACTTTGACCCCCTCCGGCGTTAAGAAGGCGGAGGCTTATTTCAATATTGACAACCTGACCGACGCGGACAACATCACCATACAGCACCACATCAACCAGGCCATCAAGGCCCACGGCGTAATGAAGCGGGATATCGAATACGTGGTGAAGGACGGCGAGGTCATCATCGTGGACGAGTTCACCGGCCGCCTGATGTACGGCCGCCGGTACAACGAGGGCCTTCACCAGGCCATCGAGGCCAAGGAAGGGGTCACCGTCGCCCGGGAGTCCAAGACCCTGGCCACCATCACCTTCCAGAACTATTTCCGCCTGTATAACCGCCTTTCCGGCATGACCGGTACCGCCATGACCGAGGAAGAGGAATTCCGGGAAATCTATAAGCTGGACGTGGTGGAGATCCCCACCAACCGGCCCATGGTCCGAAACGACCTGCCGGACAGCATCTTCCGCACGGAAAAGGGAAAATTCGAGGCGGTGATCGAGGATATCATCCAGTGCCACGAAAAGGGCCAGCCGGTGCTGGTGGGCACCATTTCCATTGAAAAATCCGAGCTGCTGAGCAAAATGCTGAAGCGCCGGGGCGTCAAGCACGAGGTGCTGAACGCCAAATACCACGACAAGGAAGCGGAGATCGTCGCCCAGGCCGGTAAAAAGGGCGCCGTCACCATCGCCACCAACATGGCCGGCCGTGGTACGGACATTATGCTGGGCGGCAACGCCGAGTATATGGCTAAGGCGGAGATGCGGCGGATGCAGGTCCCCGAGGAATTGATCGTGGAAGCCACCGGCTTCGCCGAGACGGACAACGAGGATATTATCAACGCCAGAAAAACCTATCAGGAGCTCAATAAAAAATATAAAGACGCCATCAAGTCCGAGGCGGAAGAGGTCCGTAAGGCCGGCGGCCTGTTTATCATGGGCACCGAGCGCCATGAATCCCGACGGATCGATAACCAGCTGAGAGGCCGTTCCGGACGCCAGGGCGACCCCGGAACCTCCCGGTTCTACCTGTCCGTGGAGGACGACCTGATGCGCCTGTTCGGCGGCGATCGGATGAAGGCCATCATGGACCGGCTCAACGTGGAGGAAAACGTCCCCATTGAGAACAAGGTGCTTTCCAATTCCATTGAAAGCGCCCAGCGCAAGGTGGAAAGCCGCAACTTCGGCATCCGGAAAAACGTGCTGCAATACGACGACGTGATGAACCGCCAGCGCGAAATCATTTACGCCCAGCGCAACGAAGTGCTGGACGGCAAGGACCTGAAGGAGCAGATTCTCAAAATGCTGCGCCAGGCGGTGGAAACCAGGGTAAAATCCTATCTGCCCGCCGAAACCCCCAAGGAGGAATGGAACCTGGAGGGCCTGCGGGATTACTACCGCGGTTGGCTGCTTGGGCCGGATGACCTTCAGTTCGCCCCCTCTGAGATCGAAAACCTGGAAGCGGATTACGTCGTCGACGAGATCGATAAAAAAGCGGAGGCCATCTATGAAAACCGGGAAAAGGTCTTTGGCGCTCCCTTGATGAGAGAGCTGGAGCGGGTGGTCCTGCTGAAAAACGTGGATACCAAGTGGATGGACCACATCGACGCCATGGAAGAGCTGAAGCGGGGAATCCGCCTGCGGGCCTATGCCCAGCGTGACCCGGTGGTGGAATACCGTTTGGAGGGCTTCGATATGTTCGATGAAATGATCGCCTCTATTCGGGAGGATACCGCGAGAATGATGCTCACCCTCCGGCTTCAGGTGCAGAAAGCCCCTCCCAGAGAACAGGTGGCCAATCCTGACGCTCCCAACGCAGGCGCTGCCCAGCCTCAGGGCGCCGGCGGTGCCGGCGATAAGCCCCAGGCTCCCGTACCGCCTCCGGCCCCGGCCCGGTATATCGCCCCCAAGCGGGAACAGGTGGCAAAGCCCACCGCTACCAGCGGCGGCTCCGACGGTTCTGATTCCGCCAACAAAACTGTCCGCAAGGGCAAAAAAGTCGGTCGGAACGATCCTTGTCCCTGCGGAAGCGGTAAAAAGTATAAGAAATGCTGCGGCAGAGACGAATAAAGCTCATAAAAAGCGGCCCCAGATCATTGGGGCCGCTTTTTTGCGGGCATCCGCTTTGGCGCCCATGTTTTTCTTTATTTTACCCAATCATAGCCGCCGCTAAAGAGGCGGCCTCCCCCAGTCCTAGAAGGGCATAACGCGGACTTAGCCCCTCAAGGGGCGCTGAAATATGATCCTCGCGATACAGGCGCCGCCGGCAAATCGGCGGAGCTGATATCGGTGCTGGTCCAAAAGATGTTGTAACCCCTTCGCCGGCGCAGGGTCTTACAGAAAGTTGGTTATAATTCTAAAATAGAATTTACAAAAAAAGAATTGCGCATACAATAGGAGCGGTTGGTTCTTTCAATTTTAGGAAGAAGCCCGCGGCGGATAATCCCGCCGTTTGAAGGCGCTTCCTTTTCCAAAGACATCGGTTCTCAAAAACCACGCGCGGGGCTGTATGGCAGGTACGCGCGGACAGGCTAGAGGCGCGGGCCTGGTGTCGCACGGCGCCAAAATCACATTTATCTCAAAACTAGGAGGTTCCTGATTTATGTTAGAAGCATTGAAAAAGCAGGTATGGGAAGCGAATTTACTGTTACCGAAACACAACCTGGTGGTGTTCACCTGGGGCAACGTATCGGGCATCGACCGGGAAAAGGGCTTGTTCGTGATTAAGCCTTCCGGTGTGGATTACGATAAGCTGAAGCCGGAACACATGGTGGTCGTCAATCTAAACGGCGAAAAGGTTGAGGGAGACTTGAACCCTTCCTCCGATACCGCCACGCACGTAGAGCTTTACAACGCGTTTCCCAATATCGGCGGCGTGGTGCACACCCACTCCCGCTGGGCTACCATCTGGGCACAGGGCGGCCGGGATATTCCCGCCTACGGCACCACTCACGGCGATTATTTTTACGGCGCCATTCCCTGCACCCGGGCTATGACCCCGAAGGAAATCGGCGGCGAATATGAAAAAGAAACCGGCAAGGTGATTGTGGAAACCTTCCAGGGGAAGGAACCCGACCATATCCCCGCGGTGCTGGTAAAATCCCACGGGCCCTTCACCTGGGGCAAGGACTGCATGGAAGCGGTCCACAACAGCGTGGTTCTGGAGGAGCTGGCTATGATGGCCTGGCACACGGAGAACCTGGCCAAGGAGCAATCTCCCTCCATGCAGCGGGAGCTGCTGGACAAGCACTTCCTGCGCAAGCACGGCGCCAACGCCTATTACGGCCAGAAATAACCGAACATCAAAGGCGGGAACGATTTTCCCGCCTTTTCCCTATCCGCGACCCACACGCCGGGGAAAAACCAAAAACAAAGGAGACGCGCTGCAGTATGGCGATTGAACAAGTACGGGAATATTTTAAGCAATGGGGCCTGGAAGGCCGCATCATGGAATTTGACGTTTCCAGCGCCACGGTAGAGCTGGCCGCTAAGGCATTAAGCTGCCAGCCTGCGCGGATCGCCAAAACCCTTTCTTTTCAACTGGGGGATCAATGCCTTTTGATCGTCGCCGCCGGGGACGCGAAAATTGACAACGCCAAATACAAGGCGGCTTTCGGCGCCAAGGCAAAAATGCTGCCGCCGGATGACGCGGTGGCCCTAATAGGCCACGCGGTAGGCGGCGTATGCCCCTTCGCCGTAAAAAGCGGGGTAAAGGTTTACCTGGATGAGTCGCTGAAACGGTTCGGCACCGTGTTTCCCGCCTGCGGCAGCTCCAACAGCGCCATCGAGCTAACCCCCCAGGAGCTGGAGCGGTATGCCTCATCTTTTTCCGGATGGGTGGATGTCTGTAAAAACTGGCGGGAAAATTGCTGACCCCCACCCCCGCCCTGTTTTTATGGTTTATTAGGAGGTTGTTCCTTATGAAAAAGAAAATCATTTCTATTGTTCTGGCCGCCCTGCTGCTGGCCGGCGCGGCCTCCTGTTCCCAACCAAATTCCGCGGCGGAATCCTCCGCGCCATCCCAGTCCTTAAAGGATTCTCTCCTCCCCGCCGCCCCTTCGGTTGGCTCTTCTTCGTCCCGCGTCCCGGATAACATCCCATCCTCCAGCCAGGCGGATTCCTCCATTGCTTCGGGGGCTTCCAGCCAGGCGGAGACAAACCAGGTGGTGACTATCACTTTTCCAGAGGGGGAATCCCTGACGGAAATCTTTACCGCTTTGGAGGAAAACGGCGTCAGCACCTTTGCCGCGCTGACAGATATGGCGGAAAACTATGATTACAGCTACTATCCCTTAATCGCCGCGGCCCCTTCCAGCGGGCGGTGCTACCGGCTGGAGGGTTATCTGTTCCCGGATACCTATGATTTTTACGTGGGAGAAAAGCCCCAGGACGCTATCGGCCGCTTTCTGCGGAACGCGGAGGCCAGAATCACCGACAGCTACCGCCAGCGGGCGGCGGAAATGGGCTATACCATGGACCAGGTTCTCACCGTGGCCTCTCTGATCCAGCGGGAAGGCTCCAACCCTAATGAGGTGGCCAACATCGCCGCGGTGATTTACAACCGGCTGGACGCCGGGATGAAGCTGGAGATGGACGCCACCATCACCTATATCGAGGACGACGTGATCCCCTATTTTACCGGGGATATCGATCCCTTCCGGGCTTTATACAATACCTATAAGTGCCCGGCCCTTCCCGCGGGCCCTATCTGCAATCCGGGGCTTACCACCATAGAGGCGGCCCTGTATCCGTCGGACGCGCCCTATCTTTATTTCTGCCACGATTCCAGCGGCAATTATTATTACGCCAGCACCTATGAGGAGCACGAACAAAACCTGCAAAAGGCCGGGATCGGTTAATCCGCCGTTTCTGGCGGTTATTTGAATTAAACATCGAAAAGCCCAGAATAAAAAGGCCCGGAACTATTTGTTCCGGGCCTTTTTATGGCAAGCTCTTTCCGTTTCTTAAAAAGCGCCTTTATGATTTGGATTGAATGCTGTTCAGCAGGCCGCCTTTTTCGATGATATTCTGAATAAAAGGCGGGAACGGCTGGGCCTGATAGGTTTTCCCGGTGGTCACATTGGTGATAACGCCGGTGTCAAAATCCACATCTACCTCGTCGCCGGCCTTGATATCCTTGGCGGCTTCCTCGCACTCCATAATGGGCAGGCCGATATTGATGGAATTGCGGTAAAAAATCCGGGCAAAGGTCGAGGCGATGACCACGGAGACGCCCGCCGCCTTAATGGCGATGGGGGCGTGCTCTCTGGAAGAGCCGCAGCCAAAGTTTTTATCCGCCACCATAATGTCCCCGGGCTTTACCCTGGCAATAAAATCCTTGTCGATATCCTCCATGCAGTGGGCCGACAGCTCCGATGGCACGGAGGTAGTGAGGTACCGGGCGGGAATGATGACGTCCGTGTCCACGTTGTCGCCGTATTTATGTACAAAACCATGTGCGTTCATTGTGTTCTCTCCTTCCTATCCCTTAGACCTTCGCCGGGTCGGTGATATAGCCGGTGATGGCGCTGGCCGCGGCTACCGCCGGGCTTGCCAGGTAAACCTCGCTGTCCACGTGGCCCATACGGCCCACAAAGTTCCGGTTAGTGGTGGAAACCGCCCGCTCCCCGGCGGCCAGGATGCCCATGTGGCCTCCCAGGCAGGGGCCGCAGGTGGGGGTGGAAACCACGGCACCGGCTTGGATAAACGCCTCTACCAGGCCCTCCCGCATGGCGTCCAGATAAATGGTCTGGGTGCCCGGGAACACGATACACCGCACGTTTTTGGCGATCTTTTTGCCCTTCAGCAGGTTCGCCGCGATCCGCAGGTCGCTGAGCCGGCCGTTGGTACAGGAGCCGATAACCACCTGGTCGATTTTCACCTGGCCCACGTTGTCGATGGTGCGGGTGTTTTCCGGCAGGTGGGGGAACGCTACCGTGGGGCGCAGGGCGGACAAGTCGATGACATATTCCTTCTCATAAACCGCGTCCTCGTCGGCGGCATATTCCACCGGCGTCCCCTGGAACCGGCCGTCACAGTAGGCCCTGGTCACATCGTCCACCGGGAAGATACCGTTTTTCGCCCCGGCCTCAATGGCCATGTTGGCGATGCACAGCCGGTCGTCAATGGACAGGTACCGCAAGCCGTCGCCGGCAAACTCCATGGATTTGTATAAGGCGCCGTCTACGCCGATCATGCCGATAATATGTAAGATCACATCCTTGCCGCTGACCCACTGGGCTGGCTTGCCGGTGAGGGTGAATTTCAGCGCGGCGGGCACCTTGAACCAGGCCTTGCCGGTCATCATGCCGGCGCACATATCGGTGGAGCCTACGCCGGTGGAAAAGGCGCCTAACGCGCCGTAGGTGCAGGTGTGGGAGTCCGCGCCGATGACCAGGCTGCCGGGGCCCACCAAGCCCTGCTCCGGCAAGAGGGCGTGCTCGATGCCCATGCGGCCTACGTCAAAATAATTTAGAATATCATATTGGTTGGCAAACTTGCGGACCTTTAGGGTCTGCTCCGCCGCCTTAATGTCTTTGTTGGGGGTAAAGTGGTCCATGACCAGGGCGATCTTATCCTGGCTGAACACGCCTTTGGCGCCGCACTTTTTAAATTCGTTGATGGCCACCGGGGCGGTCACGTCGTTGCCCAGGACCAAATCCAAATTGGCCTCGATAAGCTGGCCGGCTTCCACACGTTCCAAGCCCGCGTGGGCCGCCAGAATTTTTTGAGACATTGTCATACCCATGGTGCTTTCTCTCCTTCATACCGAAATTTCATTTTCTGCCCTTATTATGCCACAGGTCTTGCGGCAAAAATGTATTATATGATACAATTAAACCAGATTACGCCTATGCGTAAAAAATCATGAAAGGAGGCGCCGCATATGTACGGTGACGCCTACCCGCTCCCGCCGGAAACGGACCTATGGCGGCTGTTCGCCAGGAACCTTCCGGTGCGGACCTATGAAAAGGAGCAAATGATCTATTGGCAGGAGGAACAGGCGGACTGCTTCTACTGCATCAAAAAGGGCCGGGTCAAGGTGTTTTTAAGCTCGGAAAACGGCATGGAAAAAACCATCACCATCGTAGAGCAGGGTATTTTAGGGGAAGCCGCCTTTTTCGACCGCATGCCCCGGGTTTCCTCCGCCAAGGCCCTCGTAAAAACCGAGCTGATCGCCATCAACCGCAACGGCCTGGTAAAAAGCTTCAGCCAGGACCCTAACCTGGCGATTCACTTGCTGGAGCTGATGGCTCACCGGGTGCGGCTGCTTTCCCAGCAATTGGACAACATGACCTTTTTGCAGGCGGACCAGCGGGTGGCCCAGGCCCTGCTGCGGCTTTCCGCCCCGGGGGAGGACGGCCTGCCCCAAGTAAACCTGACCCATGAGGAAATCGCCAACCTGGCGGGGACCACCCGGGTCACGGTGAGCAAGCTGCTGACAAGGTTCGCAAAAAGCGGCTGGATCGACACCCGTTACCGGGCAGTTGTCATCAAAAATCCAGCCGCTTTACAAGAATTTTCCAAAGCGTAAAAATCCCGTTTTTCAATTGATTGGTTTTCCAGCCGCCAAGCCGCTTTATCCCCGCCGGACCTTTCGCGCGGCCTCGTTAGCCGCCCGACGGGGGCGCCCAAGCCCTGGTTTTTCAGCCGCGGCGGGCAGCCGGCATCGGGTCCGCGCCAGCTTGGCAATCCCCGGGCTTCCCGTGGGAAAGGCCCCCTGGAAAAAGGCTGGCCCCGGGCTGAAAACCGGACGGATGTTACCGCTCGGACAGTGGGGTGTACTCCCGCACCTCCTGGATGCACTTATAAGCGGGCCGGATAATCTTGCCGGCGTTGGCCAGCTCCTCGATCCGGTGGGCGCTCCAGCCCGAAATTCTGGCGATGGCGAAAATCGGGGTGAACAGCTCGGTGGGGAGATCCAGCATGCTGTATACGAAACCGGAATAAAAGTCTACATTGGCGGAAACGCCTTTGTAGATTTTTCTTTCCTCGGCGATCACCTGGGGCGCCAGGCGCTCTACCATGGAGTAAAGCTTAAACTCCTCTTCCCGGCCCTTTTCTTTGGACAGGCTTTCCACGAACGCCTTGAAAATGTTGGCTCTCGGGTCGCTTAAGGAATACACCGCGTGGCCCATACCGTAAATCAGGCCGGCGTTGTCGAAGGCCTCTTTATGCAGCAGCCTTTTTAAATAATCCTTCACCGCGTCCTCGTCGCCGTAGTCGGAAATATGTTCCTTCATGTCGTCGAACATCTTGACCACCTTGATGTTGGCGCCGCCGTGCTTGGGGCCTTTCAGGGACCCCAGGGCCGCCGCGATGGCGGAATAGGTATCGGTGCCGGAGGAGGTGACCACATGGGTGGTGAAGGTGGAGTTGTTTCCGCCGCCGTGCTCCGCGTGGAGCACCAGGGCGAGGTCCAAGATCTTAGCCTCCAGCTCGGTATACTTGCTGTCCGCCCGCAGGCAGTAAAGGATATTTTCCGCGGTGGAAAGGTCCGGCTGAGGCATATGGATAAACAGGCTCTGGCCGTCGTGGTAATGGCGGTAGGCCTGGTAGCCGTAAACCGAAATCAGCGGGAACAGGGCAATAAGCTGCAGGCACTGGCGCAGCACGTTGGGAATGCTGACGTCGTTGGCGTTTTCATCATAGGAATACAGGGTCAGCACGCTGCGGGCCAGGGTGTTCATCATATCCGGGCTGGGGGCTTTCATGATGATGTCCCGGACAAACGCGGTGGGCAGGGTCCGGTAGTTGGCCAGCAGGGCCTGAAAGTCCTTCAGCTCCTGCTGGTTGGGCAGGTCCCCAAACAGCAGCAAATAGGTGCTTTCCTCAAAGCCGAACCGTTTATCCGCTAAAAAGCCCTTGACAAGATCCGCCACATTGATCCCGCGGTAATACAGCTTTCCCTCGCAGGGCACGGATTCCCCGTTGACAATATCGTAAGCCTGCACGTTGGCGATTTCCGTCAGGCCCGCCAAAACACCTTTTCCGTTTAAATCCCGAAGCCCTCTTTTCACATCGTACTTGGCGTAAAGGCCAGGATCGATTTTTCCATTCTTCAGGCAGCGTTCCGTCAGCTGCAAAATTTCCGGGGTAATTTCTGAAAATCTTTGAAACGGCATTTGCATTCTCCTTTCGGCGGGCAAGACCCGCGTACACTTCCGGCCAAACGCCGGAATAGTCCTCTGTGCGTTCACTTTATTTCTTTTATGATAGAAATCCTATAGCAGAGCGGCCGCGGATCCAGGGGCCGGCCGGCATGAGGGTTTTCCCGCCGCCTGGTTCCCATCCCGCGTCAAAGCCGCATCTTTTTTAAGCATTCTTTCACTGCCGTTTCCGTTTTTCTGTCAGTTCCCCAGGAGGATATCCTCCGCGTCTTTGATCAGCTTATATTCGATGGAGTCCACCAGGGCGGTCCAGCTGGCCTCTACCACGTCGCCGGAGGCCCCCACCGTGGTCCACACCCGCCTTCCATCCGTGGAAGAGATCAGAACCCGGACCTTAGCGCCGGTGGCGTTTTTGCCATCCATCACGCGAACCTTATAGTCGATCAAACGAACCTTGGACAGGGTTGGATAAAACACTTCCAGCGCGGCCCGCAGGGCTTTATCCAAAGCGTTCACCGGGCCGTTGCCCTCCGCCGCCATTAATTGGAGCTTTTCTCCCACCCGGACCTTTACCACCGCGCTGGCGCTGGCGGACGGGTCCGCCGGCCGGCTGGAAAGGATTTGGTAATGAATCAGCTCAAAAAAGGGGCGGTAGGTCCCTGTATTCTTACGAATCAGCAGTTCAAAACTGGAATCCGCGCCGTCAAATTGATAGCCCTCGTTTTCCAATTCTTTTAGTTTTTTAACAATCTTCCCGGTTTCCGGGGAATCCTTGGCAAGTTTGGGGCATACCTTCTGGATCTTGCTGAAAACCGCGGCTTTTCCAGAAATCTCAGACATCAGGAACCGGCGCTCATTTCCCACGGTCTCCGGGGGAATATGCTCGAAGGAACGGGACAGCTTCATCACGCCGTCGGCGTGCATTCCCGCCTTGTGGGCGAAAGCGCTGCTGCCCACATAGGGCTCCGTTTTGTTCAGCACCAAATTAGAAATCTCCGCGATCGCCCGGGCCGTTGGGGTCAGCAGCTTTAGGTTTTCCTCCGGGATGCACCGGAAGCCTCTTTTCAGCTGCAGGTTGGCGATGACCGTGGACAAATTGGCGTTGCCGCACCGCTCGCCGAAGCCTAAAAAGGTTCCCTGCACTTGAGAAGCCCCCGCGCCCACCGCCATCACAGAATTAGCTACCGCCATGCCGCCGTCGTTGTGGGTATGAATGCCCACCGTAAGCTGGGGGAAAGCCTCTGTCACCGCGCCGGTGATCCGCGCGATCTCATCTGGAAAACAGCCGCCGTTGGTATCGCACAGGGCCAGGCACACGGCGCCGCCCTTTTGGGCCGCCTCCAGTCCCGCCATGGCGAATTCCGGATTTTCTTTATAGCCGTCAAAAAAATGCTCGGCGTCGAAAAACACCCGCTTGCCCTGCCCGGTCAAATACCGGCAGGTATCCTGGATCATGTTTAGGTTTTCTTCCAAGGTGGTCCCCAGGATCTGGGTGACATGCAGGTCCCAGCATTTCCCAAACACCGCCACCACCGGCGTATCGGCCGCGAGCAGGGCCTTGACGTTATCGTCGTCCTCCGCCTTAATTCCCTTGCGGCGGGTGGAACCGAACGCCACCAGCTGGGCGTGTTTCAGCTGGGTCTCGTTAACCCGGCGGAAAAACTCCAGATCCTTTGGGTTGGAACCGGGATTCCCCGCCTCGATAAACGTGGCCCCTAGTTCATCCAGCTTCTTTACAATGGCCAGCTTATCCTCCACGGAAAAGGAAATTCCCTCTCCCTGGGCTCCGTCTCTCAGGGTAGAATCGAAAATTTCAACATATCGTTCCATGATGTTTTCCTTTCTATTATATTACAGATCGGATTTGCGGTCAAGATTTCAAATTTCGCCGGTCCTTAATTCCGACGAAACAACCTCCTGCACCTTGTTCACCTGGCGGATGATCTGCTTGGCGGTGGCGCCGTCCCCGTAAGTGGTGACCACCATGGTGGTAAACTCCTTCTTTTCGTCGGGGAACGCCGTCAGGCTGTCGATATTGAAGCCCCGGCGGGTAAACAGCCCGGTGATCCGCAATAAGACGCCGGGGTGGTTTTTCACAATCAGGGTGATCGTCTGCTTTTGTTCCATCAGTAACGCTCCTTTCCCGGTCAGTCCATTTCGGTAATCATCTGCCCCACGGTGCCTCCCGGCGGGATCATGGGCAGCACGTTGTCGTCGGGTGAGATGCGGCAGTCCACCACCACCGGCTTTTTCAGGGCAAAAGCCTCTTGCAGCGCGCTTTCCACCCGGCTGTCCTCGCGGATCGTTCTTCCCTCCACACCGAAGGCCCTGGCCAGCGCCTCAAAGTTGGTCTTCCGGTGTGGGTCGGTCTGGGAGAAACGGCCGCCGTAAAACAGCTTCTGCCACTGGCGCACCATGCCCAGCACCTGGTTGTTCATCACCACCACCATAACAGGCAGCTCATAGGAGGCCAAGGTCGCCAGCTCGTTCAGATTCATGTGGAAGCTGCCGTCCCCGGTGACCAGCACTACCCTGCGCCCCGGGTGGGCGCTTTGGGCCCCAATGCTGGCTCCCAGGCCGTAGCCCATGGTACCCAATCCGCCGGAGGTCAAAAAGGTGCGGGGCTTTAGAAATTGGTAATCCTGGGCCGCCCACATTTGGTGCTGGCCCACGTCGGTGACCAGAATATCGTCCGGCTTCAGCAGGGAATTGATGGTTTGAAGTATATGGGTGTGGTCCGGGGCTTCCCCGTGAACCGCTTTTTTCCGGGGCGCCTCTTGTTTCCAGGCCTCCAGCTGGCCCAGCCACTGGCTGTGGTCCTGAGGCTCCAGCAGGCCGTTGAGCGCCGCCGCGGTTTTCTTCAGGTCACCGATCAAATAGCGGTCCACCAGCACGTTTTTATCAATCTCCGCCAAATCCACATCCAGCTGAAGGATTTTTCCGTGTTCCCCAAATTTTTCCCGGTTCCCGGCCACCCGGTCGGAGAACCTGGCGCCCATGACCACGATCAAATCGCTGTGGTCCAGGGCCATGCCGGCGGCGTAGGACCCGTGCATGCCGATCATGCCCAGGGAAAGGGGGTGGTTTTCCGGGAAGCCCCCCAGGCCCATCAGAGAGGTGCACACCGGCGCCTGCAGCTTTTCCGCGAACCGGAGAAGCTCCTGGGAAGCGCCGGAGGCGATCACGCCGCCGCCCGCATACACAAAGGGCCGCTTGGATGCCCGGAGCATTTGGGCCGCCTTCTCCAGTTCCTCCCGGGGCGCCTTAGGCGGCGGCTGCAGCGGAAGGGGCTCCCGCCTTTCATATTGGCACCGGTTGGCGGTGACGTCCTTGGGCACGTCGATGAGCACCGGGCCCGGCCTGCCGGATTGGGCGATCTGGAACGCCTTGCGGATCACATGGGCTAAGTCCTCCACCCGCTTCACCACAAAGTTATGCTTGGTTACCGGCATGGTAATCCCGGTGATATCCACCTCCTGGAAGCTGTCCCGGCCTAACAGGTCTACCGCCACGTTGCCGGTGATGGCCACCAGGGGGATGCTGTCCATGGCGGCGGTGGCGATGCCGGTGACCAGGTTGGTGGCCCCGGGGCCGGAGGTGGCGATCACCACGCCCGCTTTGCCGGTGGAACGGGCGTAGCCGTCGGCGGCGTGGGAGGCTCCCTGCTCATGGGCGGTAAGCACGTGGCTTATCCGGTCCCGATATTCATACAGGGCGTCGTAAATATTCAGCACGGCGCCGCCGGGGTACCCAAACACCGTATCCACCTTTTGCTCCAACAAGCATTCCGCGATGATCTGCGCTCCTGTCAATTCCATTTTCGTTTCACTGCCTCTCTAAAATCTCTGAAAATAGGTAAAAAAATAGACCGTTCGCCTCTTTCTTTCAGAGACGAAGGCCTTCATTATCCTCCGCGGTACCACTCTTGTTGCCCTGGCAGATCCAGAGCCGCTCTGTTCACATCAGGCCTGACGCCGAATGCTACCCCAATAACGGAGGGAACCGGCACCGCTTACTACCCAACGGGTTCAGCGGGCTGCTCAAGGGCGATTTTCATTTTTCTCCCCTGCCGCCTCGCACCAACCGGCGGCTCTCTGAAAGCAGGAAATAAATTACTCTTCCCTATCAGCGCATTTTTTCTTTTGAAATTATTAGTATCATATACCACAAACCGGATTTTTGTCAACAAAAATTTTTATTTTTCTGAAAGCCGCCTGGATTTCCCCGCATAAATTCCCTGGATTTTTGGCAATCTATAACTAACTTTCGTCCAGGAGGCATATTTTATGAACCCAAATCTGACCAAACGGGGATTTATCCGGATTCTCAGCTATTTCACCGCCCTGTGCGTTTTTCTTGGCGTCGGGGCGCTGATTAACTATCAGGCCGCGGAGCGTTACAGGCGGGACAACGAGTACGGCTACCAGCGTTCGCTAAACGATTTGTCCGACAGCGTTTCCAATCTGGAGGTGGCTCTGGAAAAAGGGGTTTACGCCAACACGGCGCCCCAGCAGCAGGGCATCGCCGCCAAGCTGCTGAAGGAAAGCAGCGACGCGAAAATTTATTTGGCGGAGCTGCCCCTGTCTTATGAGGAGCTTTCCAACGTGAATAAGTTTATTTCCCAGGTAGGGGATTTTTCCCTGTATCTTTCCACCCAGCTTAGCAAAGGCCAGGAAATCACCGACGAGGAAATGGATAATTTCATCGCCCTGGGCGAGTATGCCAAGAGCCTGAATGACAGCCTGAAGGACCTGCAGACCACCCTGATGGAGGGAGAAATCCCCATCGGGCAGACAGAGCAGGCATACCAGGCCCTGTCCCAGGAAACCCAGGAGCAGGCGGTGCCCGCCATCAACAGCGGGTTTCGGGAAATGAACGAGGGCTTTACGGACTATCCCACGCTGATCTACGACGGCCCGTTTTCCGACCACATCACCCAAATGAAGCCCAAGTTTTTAGAGGGCGCGCAGACTGTCTCAGCCGATACGGCTCAGACCACGGCGGCGCTGTTTTTAAACGAGCAGCCGCAAAACCTGGCCCGGCCTGGGGATACGGAGGGGAACCTTCCCTGCTACCGGTTCACCGCGGGGGATAAATCCATCACCGTTTCCAAGCAGGGAGGGTACGTGAACGCCATGCTCAACTCCCGGCTGATCGCTAGCCCCAAGCTGGATTTTAAGGGGGCCGCGGAAAAAGCCCAGGCCTTTTTGGCCCAGGCGGGCTATCCCTCTATGAAGGAAAGCTATTACGTTACCAATCACAATATCTGCACCATCAATTACGCTTATGTGCAGGACGGAGCCGTGTGCTACAGCGATTTAGTGAAGGTGGGCGTGGCTCTGGACTCCGGAGAAATCGTGTCCTTTAACGCCACCGGATACCTGATGAACCATCACGACCGGGCTGTGGATTTCAGCCCCATTTCCGCCGACGAGGCCCGGGCCGCCGTCAGCCCCCGGCTGACGGTAGAAGCCGAAAGCCTGTGCTATATCCCTTCCAGCGGCCTGAACGAGACTTTGTGCTATGAATTCACCTGCTCCGCGGAAAACGGCGACCGGGTGCTGGTATATATCAACGCCCAAACCGCCCTGGAGGAACAGATTTTCATTCTGCTCCAGGCGGACAACGGCACCCTGGTGCTGTAGCGTTTCCCGCAAAATATAGCAAAACGGCGCGCCCTCCGCGGAATCGCGGAGGGCGCTTTTTGTTCTGGTTTCCGGCGCGGAACCGCCAGGTAATGAGAGCGGGCGGCGAAAACGGAAAAAACCGGCCCGCGGGCCGGTTTTCTTAACGTGTGAGAGAGCCGCTTAAAAAATGTTATTTCTTCGGCTGGGAATACGGCCGTGCGCCGTCAGCAAGGCCTAGTAAATAATCTACGCTAACGCCATAAAATTCAGCTATTCATCAACACAGCCGGCGGTATTTTCAAATTACAGCTTTGCGTGGGCGAACAATTCGCTCAAAGGGGTTTCAATCGCTTTGGATAATTGAAATAGCATATCAAGGGTAATTCCTGTATTGGCGTTTTCAATTCTGCTGATGGTTATCACGCTAACATTCATTTCATCCGCGATATTTTGCTGGGTTAGGCCGCGAAGTCTTCTGAAATAGGCCGCAGACAAGCCCAAACTTTGATATCCAAGATAATGCTTGTTTTTCATATCATGTCACCGTATATAATTATAAAGGAAATATTTTATTTATTGAATGATACCAGGTGACATATAATCCGCATGGCATGATATAATTATCATATTAATTGATGCCAAATATCAGGAAAATTTCTATATTGATTTCTTCTGCTGTGAATAAGGCTGTGTTTCGTCGGTAAGGCCCAGTAAATAATCCACGCTGACGCCATAAAATTTGGATAATTTAATCAGCACATCCGGTGGAATTTTTAAATTGCCTCGTTCATAATCAGAATAGGTGGTTTGGTGAATTTGCAAATATTCCGCTAATACTCTCTGAGAAAGGTCCTTATCCTCCCGCAGGTTTCGTATCCGCTCAAACATTCTTATCACCTCATGTTTAGTATGCAATAAGGGAATATTCCTTATTGCGTTTTAAGGTAAATTCCCTTAAAATATTCTTGAGGTGATTTTCACTTTATTATCAGTGAAAACTGCCGACGATTTTGAACATTAAAAGAAAAGGTGTTAAATATGAAATTATGCAAGGAAATGAAAAAAAGCTTCTCTAAAATAGAAAAGCTTTTTTCTGAAAATGAATTGAAAAAATTTATAGCCTGCGATCCCGGCGATTTGAACCGCTATCATTTCGGCCTGGGAACCTGGATCAGAAATGAACTTTTAAAAGACGACAGCCCGTTAACCGCCGCCTTTCTCCGGGACGGCGTGTCGCAGAAGGACGACATGTCCCAGCGGCTCATGGAATTATTCCATCTGTACGCACGGGGCAAATACAAATAACCTTGTGAAACCAGCTTACGCCTCTTCCTTCTCCTCGTGGTATTCTTCCTCGGTGTTGATATCCCAAACCGGGGTTTTGTCCTTGGCATTGCCGGAAAGAATGGCGTCCGCGGCGGCCATGGCCGTCAGCATGGAGTGGTCCATGTTATTATAGCGGTGCTGGCCGTTTCTGCCCACCAGGAACAAATTCTCCAGGGAATCGGTGAAATTCCGGATTTGGTCAAACTGGCCGTAGCTGCCGAAATAGGCGGGATACGCCTTGGGCACCCGGATCAGCACCGCGTCTTTCACGTGGTTTTTCTCCACGATTCCCAGCTTTTCCAGCTCGCCCACGGCAAAATCGATAAATTTCTGGTCCGGGGTGTTCCACATTTCATCCCCCTCGTCGCAGAAATATTCCAGCCCCATAAACACCGTATCGGGGTCCTTCACCATGTACGGGCTCCAGTTGTTAAACAGCTGCAGCCTGCCGATTTTCACATCCCGCTCCTGGATATAAATCCAGTCGTCCATCACCTTGCCATCCTCCGCTTTTGGGTCCTTCAGCTTCAGCTGGTCCAGCAGCAGGCCCACCGTCATAAAGTCCCGGTAAACCAGGCCGTCGGCGGCCTCTCTGGCCTTTTGCGGAGCCGCCTGGCCCATGGCGCGGATCAGATCCCGCACCGGCATAGAGGACAGGAAATAGTCCCCTTCCACCGTGTCCCGGGCCCCGTTTTCATCCACGGTGGCCACGGAGGCGACCCTGCCGTTTTCCACGTTAATTTGGTCCACCCTCCTGCCGAACCGGATTTCTCCCCCCATGGCAACCACCCGGTTGGCGACCTCCTCCCAAAGCTGGCCGGGGCCGTATTTGGGATACATAAAGCTTTCGATCAGGCTGGTTTCCACCTTTTTGCCGTTGACCGTGCTTTTTTTCATAAAGGGCTTTTTCAGGCTGTGCAGCAGCGCCTTGGACACCGACAGCCCCTTTACCCGCTGGGCGCCCCAGTCCGGGCTGATCTGGGAGCAGGGCACGCCCCACACCTTTTCCGTGTAATCCTTGAAAAAGGTCTCGTAAAGCTCCACGCCGAACCGGCTGATGAAGAACTTTTCCAAAGAGTCGATATCCTTCACCGGCTGAAAGCAGATTTTCAGATAGCTTGCGCCGATTTTCATCAGCCGGGCAAAGCCCAGGCCCTTGATGGTGCTCCCGTTGAGGGTCACCGGATAATCAAAAAATTTCCTGAGAAATAAAATGCGGGAAAGCCGGTGGCGGACCAGAAACAGCAGGTCTGTTTTTTCCGGAGTAACCCCTTGTTCCGGGTCCTGAAGGGGCATGATCTCTTTCCAGAAATCCATCGCCTTGTCCGATTTGGAAAAAAACCGGTGCCCGCCGATATCCATACGGTTCCCTTTATAGTTTTTTGTTCTGGAGATGCCGCCGATCTCCCCGGTGGCCTCTAAAATCGTAACGGATACCCCGCCCTTTTTCAGCAGCTCATAGGCGGCGGTCAACCCTGCCGGCCCCGCGCCGATAATCACTACGGACTGTGACATAATGGTTCTCCTTCTTT
Source organism: uncultured Ruminiclostridium sp. (assembly GCA_902490005.1). Classification (GTDB taxonomy): domain Bacteria; phylum Bacillota; class Clostridia; order Oscillospirales; family Acutalibacteraceae; genus Clostridium_A. The sequence continues at coordinate 61,696 of CABUCM010000008.1, read as the reverse complement.
CTTCCTATTTATGAAAGCATCAAATACAAAAGGATGCCGCTGATACAGAATAAAAACACCACGCAGCAAAGCACCGCCGCTAAATATTGGTGCCATTCCCGCTTGGAACGCCACAGGCGCTGAACCGCGGCGCCCAGGAACACGGCTCCCGGCAGAACCGCGGGCGCCAGATACCGGAAATCCATGGTGCAGCCATAGGGATACTGAACGTTGGAGTAGACAAACAGCCCCACCTGCGCCGCCATGACAGCCGCCATCACCCAAAAAAACAGGTTTGTCCTTTCGTTACGGCCCCGGGCCAGCACATAAACCATGGAAATCAGGACAGCCGCCGTCAGCGCGAAAGCGCAGATCAAAAGCAGCGCCGCCGCCACCGCGCCGCCCTCCAGGGCGTTCTCCCCGAACACGGAGCATTTTGTCATATACGCAAAAATATTATAATCCTCAAAGGGGTTGCAGTAAAGGCTTTTCGTCCAGTCTGGGGAAAACAAGGGTATAAAACGGCCGGCCAGGGATTCATTGCCGCAGTAGATGGCGGCGTCCTCGCCAATCGGGGCCACATACCCCAGGGGCTGGCCGAAGAGGATCAGGTTCCGCACCGGATACCAAAGGCCCAAGGGCACGCAAACCGCTCCAAACGCCGCCAGCTTAGCCGCGGCCTGCCGGAACAGCTTCCATTTCCGCTCTTTCGCCAAGGCAATCAGCTTCCACAAAAATACCATGGCGGTTACCGGCGCGATGATCGCGCCGCTGACCTTGGCCATCATGCAGCAGCCGATGGCTGCCGCCAGCAGCAGGCTGTTTTTCAGGCTGGGGTTCCGGTACCACCGAAGCGTGTACAAAACCGCGGCGAAAAACAGCAGGACCATCAGGCAGTCGTTATTCAAGGAGCCCGCCAGCAGGTAAAAGGTGGGATGGAGGCAGACCAGGGCATAGGCGATAGGCACCGCCCTGCGGCCGAAGGGGTTTTCCTCAAAAATGCGGTAAACCACCACCAGCATGGCGCAGGAATAAAAGCAGGTTAGATACTGAAGGGTTTCCGCAAGCTGCACTTCGCCTGTTACGCCGAACCACTGGAACACCTTTATCCATACCGCCGCCAGAAAATGGTGCAGCGGCGGGTGATTATACTGCCAGTTATTAGTCTCCGGCAGCCGCCAGGTTTCCGCCAGGCGCATGATATATTGCAAATGGCCGTCAGAATCAAAAACATCGTGCTGCCGCGCTTGCGCCGGATAGGCCGCCGCATAGGCAAGCCGCATCAGCACCCCCAGCAGGAATAAAAGAAACAGCAGGGTTTTCTGGTCCAGCATTTTCAGCTTCCACAAAACGCACAGCACCGCTATAATTCCGCCAGCGAAAAATGCCGATACCACTTGAATCTCTTTCCCCTGAAGCTGGCCGGAAATGGGAAAGGCCAGCGCGGCGGCAGCCACACAGAGCAAAAACACAACAAGATATATGACGGAATTTTCGAGCTTTCCCCCTATTCCCTGACGCGAACCCTCTTTTGTCGAATCCAGAAGAAATCTGGGCAAAACACTCCCCTCCTGTCAAAAACTAAATATTGTGGTCGCTTTTTATGAAAATACTATAAAAAGTATTCCTGAAACTGCAAATTATTTTTTGTTTAAAATCCCTATTTTGTAAAAACAGCCTTGAAATATTCAACAATTAGTATTATCATTGCTTTTGTGAAATAACTTCACTAATTAAGGAAACAAAACGGAGGGGTATTATGAGACAATTCTTTGGGTCGGTTTTCGTGCAGGAAGACGACCACATGGAACTGGAGTATTACATTCAAGCAACCAATGGTTCCTATGGCATTGAAATCAAATCCAGCAAACCCTCGCACAGTGGCTTCGCGTCTTATAGCAATATCACGACTAATTTTGACGAGATTGTCAACTTCACCCAATGTCTCATGGAAAACAGTGCTTATCCAGAAAATCTATCGGAATATGTAGAGGACTACCTCTACGAAAAAAAGACGAACGAGATGATGGGCGGCACGGTTTTAAACGCCTGATCCTGAATATATTCAAAGCAGTAAACTCCCCGGCCGCGTTTTGCGGCCTGGGGAGTTTTTCACGTTACGCGTTTTTCTCCTGCAGGAATGCTTCCACATCCTCCTTCGACGGAATGCTGGGAATCCCCCCATGCTTGGTGGTGGACAAAGAAGCGGCCGCATTGGCGAACCGGACAATCCCCGTCAGCTGCTCCGGCGTCAGCTGCTCCGGCGCCGCGCCGGAGGCAAACACCTGGTACACCGCCGAGCCGCCAAAAATATCCCCGGCGCCGGTGGTGTCGATGGTTTTCACTTCCTGGAAGGTAGGCACCTGCCCATCCCCCCGCCGGTTGATGAAGTAGCAGCCTTCCTTGCCCATGGTGGCGAACACCAGCTTCACGCCGAATTCTTCCACAAGCATTCTGGCGCTTTCCTTGAAATCCTGCCCTTCAAAAATAAACTCCAGTTCATCCTGGCCGATTTTCACCACATCCGCGTGGCGCAGGCCCCACAGCATTTGCTCCCGGGCCAAATCCATAGAGCTCCACAGCGGGCGGCGCAAATTAGGGTCAAAAGTAATCATGGCCCCGGCTTCCCTCGCCATGCGCACCGCCTCTTTGGTGGCGCTTCTGGCAGGCTCGCCGGTCATGGAAAGGGTTCCGAAATGAAATATTTTCGTTTCCGTTACCAAATCCCCGGGCAGCTCCTCGGCGGTAAGCATGGTATCCGCGCCGGGTTTTCTGGCAAAAGAAAATTCCCGGTCGCCGCTTTCATCCAGGGTGACGAAGGCCAGGGTGGTGAAATACCGGTCATCCACCAAAATGCCCTTGGTCTCTACCCCGGCTTCCTGAAAGGTCTTCACCAGCATTTTACCAAACCGGTCGCTTCCCACTTTTCCGATAAAACCGGTTTTGGCGCCAAATTTGGATAGGGTGCTCAAAAAGTTGCCCGGCGCGCCGCCGGGATTCCCCTGCATCAGCGGGTACCCCACATCGTTGTTCCCCTGATGAACAAAATCAATAAGAAGTTCTCCTAAAGCAACTACGTCGTACATTCTCTTTCCTTACCCCTTTTTTGATAGAATAGACACTATTAGCATTACATAAAACCGACGGAAACGCAAGCCCTTTTGCTGAAATTTTAGATTTTTTCAAAAAGAAGGCAGGCGGCCCGGTTTCGATTGAATCCGTGGGAAAACTATGGTAAAATAGAAATAAGCTTCACAGGAAAGGATGAATAAAATGGCAAGCAACGTAAAGTATGCCCTTTGGCTCCAAAAAGCTGTGGAAGACAGCGACCTTATCCAGGAATTGAAAGAAATTTCCGGTAACGAAACGGAAATCTACGACCGGTTTTACAAAGAACTCGAATTTGGTACCGCGGGCCTGAGAGGGGTTATCGGCGCGGGCACCAATCGTATGAATATTTATACCGTCCGCCGCACCACCCAGGGCCTGGCGAATTATCTTAACTCTAAAAAAGACGGCGCGTGCGTGGCCATCGCCTATGACAGCCGGATCAAGTCCGACCTGTTTGCCAAAGAATGCGCCAGGGTGCTGGCCGCCAACGGCATTACCGCCCGGATTACCAAAGAGCTCCAGCCGGTACCGGTGCTGTCCTTCGCGGTGCGGGAGTTCCACTGTGACGCGGGAATCATGATTACCGCCAGCCACAACCCCGCCAAATACAACGGCTACAAATGCTACGGGCCGGACGGCTGCCAAATGACCGACACCGACGCGGACAACGTGTACGCGGAAATCCTGAATGTGGACCTGTTCGACGGGGTGAACGAGATTTCCTTTGACGAGGGGCTGAAAACCGGAAAGATCGTATACATCGAGGACAGCTTCTATGATAAATATTTGGACTGCCTGGAAGCCCAAAGCGTCAATCCCGGGGTTTGCGCGGACAGCGGCCTGAAAGTGGTTTATACGCCGTTAAACGGCGCGGGCAACAAGCTGGTGCGGAAAATCCTCGCCCGCGTCGGCGTCAAGGAGATCCAAGTGGTGCCGGAGCAGGAGCTGCCCGACGGCAACTTCCCCACCTGCCCCTATCCGAACCCGGAATTTCGGGAGGCTCTCACCCTGGCCCTGAAGATGGCCCAGGAAAGCAAGCCGGACCTGGTTCTGGCCACAGACCCAGACAGCGACCGGGTGGGCATCGCCGTGAAGGACGGCGGTGATTACCGGCTGATGACCGGCAATGAAACCGGCATCATGCTGATGAATTATATCCTTTCCTGCCGGAAGCAGAACGGCACCCTGCCGGAGCGTCCGGTGGCGGTAAAAACCATCGTTACCAGCGAGATGATCCCGCGGATCTGCGCCGACTACGGCTGTGAGCTGCGCAACGTGCTCACCGGCTTCAAATACATCGGCGAACAAATCCTGGGCTTAGAGCAGGCCGGGGAAGCCGACCGCTTCGTGTTCGGCTTTGAGGAGAGCTACGGCTACCTGGCGGGCACCTATGTCCGGGATAAGGACGCGGTGGTAACCTCTATGCTGATCTGCGAAATGGCCGCCTATTACCGCAAGCAGGGGAAATCCCTGGTACAGGTGATGAACGAGCTTTACGACCGTTACGGCTATTATCAGAACACTACCCTCAGCTACAGCTTTGAAGGCGCCGAGGGTATGGAGATTATGGCGAATAAAATGTCCCAGCTGCGTCAGCGGCCTTTCCAGGAAATCGCCGGCATGAAGGTGACCAAAATCGCCGACTACGAGCTGTCTCAGTCCGCGGACCTTACCACGGGAGAGAAAACCGAAATCAAGCTGCCTAAGTCCAACGTTCTTTCCTATTCCCTGGAGGGCGGCGCGGCGGTAATCGTGCGCCCCTCCGGCACCGAACCAAAAATCAAAGTCTACGTCACCTCTGTGGGCAAAGATTTACAAAACGCTTCCGCCATCACCAAACAGCTTGGCGATTTTATGGGCGGCGTCATCAATGAAGGCTGACCCGCGTCTTAACCGCCGATAAAAAAGCCTGTTCCCGGAAAGCTTCGGGAACAGGCTTTTTTGGCGCGAAATCTCCTATCATAATTGAACTGTTTTCTCAAAAACAGCTTATCGTAATTTTATTCCTGTTTGATACAATTCATCAAATTTGTGTCCCAGGTTCCCCATTCCCGGCCCGCGGGCCGCGCCTTTCCGGGGCCTCGTCCAGCTCCCGGCGGGAACCGGCGGATCTCTCAACATATTTCTCAGCCCTTCCATAGGCCCTCTTTGTGCAAACCTAAGCGGTTCCGCCTCCAATAGACGGGCTTATGCCGTCTAAGGGGGCACGCCTGGCTCCCCGCCATGAAACCGATTCAATTCCTTTGGCAAAAAGGGGGCCTTTTCAACAAAAACCGCAAAAATTAAGAAAATCTAAAGGTTTTTTTTACAACTTAGACAAATCTGAGACAGCTTTGTAATGGTTTTCCCTAGGCCCGTGTGCTATAATACTATTACTGATGGAATCATGACGCGTCTTTGCGGATAATTCGGAATCAAACGGGGGCTTGGGCGCTGAGGCCCGGTTCCCTTGAGTTGAGGTGATCCTTATGAAACGGCTTCTCTCTTTTTTATCGGCAGCGGTATTGACCTTGGCCTTGGTATTTTCCGCCGCGGGCTGCCAGCCTCAAGGGGAAGGCCCCGGCCTGGAGGTGGATGACGTCTCCATCTATTTCGGGGTCAGCAGTTACGCCATGTTCGGCGCGGATGAGGAAACCCTTCATTATCTGGCGGGCACCTATCAAAATTTAAAGGTGGAGCCGGTAACGGGGGAAATGGACCTGATCTCCATGATTACCGTAAATCTATTCCATGAAGACCGGCAGGTAGCTTCCTTCAGCGTGGATAAAAACGGAACCATCTGGAAGGATGGCGGTACCCAGTGCTACCATGCCCAGGGCGGCTGCGACTATGGAAAAATCAAGCAAATTTATCTTAACAGCCAGCCCGCTTAAAATTTTTGGAGATGATCCCATGAAAAAACGGCTTATCGCCGGCAATTGGCCCGCCTGGGCGTTGACCGCGGCTTCTTTTTTATTCGCCGCCGGCGTCATTTTCTTTTTGCCGGACCGGATTCCCATGCAGTGGAACGGCCTGCGCGTCAACTGGTACGCCCCAAAAATCGGCATTTTCGCTCTGCCCTGCCTCCTGCTTCTATTTACCCTGCTAAAGCCTTATTTCCCAGTCTCAAAAAATCCCTGGTTCGCGCCCAAGCTGACCTCTCTGACGGTTTATTGCATGTTGGCGCTTTTGCTTACCTTGGAGCTTTATACCGCCGCGTTTTGCTTTGGCCTGCGGGTCCCGATCGAATATATCATTCTCCCTGAAATTTGCGTTATTGTGGTTTTATGCTTCGGCTACGCGTTCCTGAGCTGGCGGAAATGCCGTCAAGCTTAAACGCCTTGTAAAAAAGCCTGGATCAGTTTGATCCAGGCTTTTTTTATCTTTTTTGCAGATCGCTTACGCCCCGTGGCCCTAAAAGCGGCCCGCCGGATTTTTAAACTCCCGGGCCACGGAAAGGCGCGCCTTTTATTGCTCCTGGGATTCGTCGATTTGGGCTAAGTATTCCGGCAGGGGGAGTTCAAACCAGAACGTGCTGCCCTGGCCCACGGTGCTTTCCACGCCGTATTTAGCGTGGTGCATTTCCAACGCCGATTTCACGATGGAAAGCCCAAGGCCGGTGCCCACCACCGCCCGCCGGTGGGTTTTATCCACCTTATAATAGCGGTCCCAAATCAGTTCCAGCTTCTCCGGCTCGATACCCTCGCCGTGGTCGATGACCTCCACCCGGACAAAGCCCGGCTTCAGCCGCTGGCGGACCACGATCCGCTTATCCTTGCCCGCGTAATTCACCGCGTTGTTTACCAGGTTGTAAACCACCTGGGACATCCGCACCTGGTCCGCCTCCACGATGACGTCTTCCTTATAATCAAAGGCAATATCATAGCCCTCCTGCTTGGTGAGGGAATTGTACCGGTTTAAAATCTCCCGGATTTCCTCCGTCAGGCTGAACTCAGACAGGGTCAGGGTCTGGGTGCCGGACTGAAGCTTGCTCAGATTCAGCATATCGTTCACCAGGTTGGTGAGCCGGGTGGTTTCATCGATGATGATCTGGGCGTTTTCCGGCGTGTTTTCCCCGGGGATATCCCGCATCATTTCGCTGTAGCCGCCGATCATGGTCAAAGGCGTCCGCAGGTCATGGGAGATATTGGCGATCAGCTCCTTCCGCAGGGCCTCCACCTTAGACAGCTCTGAGGAAGCATAGTTCAGGGTGGTATTCAGCTCTCGGATCTCCCGGTAATCCCCGCCCTCAAAGGTGACGCCATAGTTGCCCTGGGCCAGCTCTTTGGCGGTATTGTTGGTTTTGATGATGGGCTTGGAGATCTTTTGAGAAAGGACCACCGCCAAAACCACGGAAAGGAGCAGCGCCACAATGGTAATCAGCGCCAATTGGACCTGTATGGTCTGCACCGTGGGGGTAACGGGGGTAATGGTAGAGTTAAGCAGCACCAGCACCTCCTGCCCCGACTCCATTGGGACGATCCGGGAATAGATCAAGGATTCCATCGAGGTTTTGTCCGCGGTCAGCTCCGCGGCCTTGCCGCCGTTTTCCCAGCCCGGGGATATCTGGATATTTCCTCCCCCGCTGAAATCCGAGGAATAGAAAGACTGGTATTGGGTCTGGGGTACGGTTTCGAACCGCATTCCGCCGCTTTCCTTGGTATAGTTATAGATCAAAAACAGCTGGAACGTGCCATACTGATGGATCAGGCAGTCCGGGCTTACGTCCGCGGAGTACAGCTCCCGCATATCGCTGTTGACGATCCGCACGCAAACGTCGTTCTGCCGGGCGATATCGTTAATATAATCCCCCAGCTCGGGAGAATTGAGATTGCTGACGATGCTGTCCCCGCAGGATTGGGTATTCCGGGTTTTGATGGCCTTATAAAAGCTGTCTAAAAACACGGTCTGGAACAGCCAAAGCAGGATCAGGATCACCGCCACAAACAGGGCGAAATAGGCGATCAGCTTCCACCGGATTCCCAACTTCGCCCCTTTTTTAGCACCCTTCAAAACGGTATCCCACCCCTCTCAGCGTGGTAATGGTATTGCTGTAATCCCCCAGGCTTTTCCGCAGCAGCTTGATGTGGGTGTCCAGGGTCCGGTCGTCGCCGTAAAAATCATAGCCCCAAACCTCGTTAATCAGCTTTTCCCTGGTCAGGGCGATGCCCTTGTTTTTCACCAGATAGAAAAACAGGTCATATTCCTTGGGGGTCATATCCACCCGCTTGCCGTCGATGTATACCAGGCGGCCGGTAAAATCCACCGTCAGGCCGCCGTAGGTGACCATGTCCCGCTGGGCCTCCTCGCCGCCCCCGCTGCGCTTCAAAATGGCGCCGACCCGCATCATCAGCTCCTTGGGGGAAAAGGGCTTGACCACATAATCGTCAATCCCCAGCTCAAAGCCGTGAATCTTGTCGTATTCCTCGCCCCGGGCGGAAAGCATCAGCACCGGGGTCGCGCTGTTTTTCCGGATCTCCCGCACCGCGGAGAAGCCGTCAAGCTCCGGCATCATCACATCCATGATGATCAGGTCGAAGCTTTCCCTCCGGCAGATCTCCACCGCCTGCAGGCCGTCTACCGCCTCAGCCGTCTCAAAGCCCTCAAACTGGGCGTATTTTTTAATAATATCCCGGATCCTTTCCTCATCGTCTACGATTAACAGCTTGCTCATGGGGCTCCTCCTTTTCCAATCGGTCTGTTTTTATATTACCCTCTTTATGTGACGGTTATATGAAGGCCGCTTATTCCAGGCCGATCAGCCGGGAAAAGGTCTCTTCAAACGCCGCGTCCTGCCAAGGGGCGCGTTTGGAATTCCCCCGGAGCCGCCCGCCGGCATTCCGGATTTTCTTGGCTGTGTGCCGGGCCAGCAGCAGGGCGTTGATGTTGCTGTCGTCGTAAACCATCCCATCCTGGCTGATGGCCTTGGCCCCTCTGGCCAGGCACATGGCCGCCAGCCCGTAATCCTGGGTCACCGCCACGTCTCCCGGCTTCAGCAGGTTCACCAGGGCGAAGTCCACGCTGTCCGCCCCCTTGGAAACCGTGATGGTCCTGGCGCCCTCCCGCTGGAACACGTGGGATGTGTCGCACAGCAGGACCACCTCCAGCCCCGCCCTGTTTCCCAGCCGGATGGCCTGGTTCACCACCGGGCAGCCGTCGGCGTCAATATAAATCCCCATGGCCGGTTCCCTCCCTTAGTTTCCCTTTTATGATAGCATAAAAGCCCTTTCGTATCTATTGTAATTTAAAACTTTTTATTTTATAATGATAAAATTGAGGAAAGGAAGTTTTGCCATGGAAATTCGGAGGATCGAGGCAAAAAGGGTTACAGATACCGTAAAGAGGCTTTTTTTAGAATGCAACTATGAAATCGGGCAGGATATTTTAGACGCCCTGGGGAAGGCCCAGGCGTCCGAGCCTTCCCCCCTGGGGCGGGAGGTCTTGAGCCAGCTTCTGGAAAACGACCGGATCGCCGCCCAGGAGCGGCTTCCCATCTGCCAGGACACGGGTATGGCTTTCCTGTTTGTGGAGTACGGCGATAAAGTCGTGATTGAAAACGGCGGCTTTCAGGAGGCCGTTCAGGAAGGGGTGCGCCAGGCCTACCGGGAGGGGTACCTGCGGAAATCCGTGGTCAGCGACCCTGTGATCGACCGGGTGAACACCGGCGACAATACCCCCGCCATTATTTATACCGATATCGTTCCCGGGACCCAGATCAAATTCCTGGTTTCCGGCAAGGGCTTCGGCAGCGAAAACATGTCCGCCGTCAAAATGCTCACTCCATCCGCCGGGCTGGAGGGGGTCAAGGGGTTTATTTTAGATACCGTGGACCACGCGGGCCCCAACCCCTGCCCGCCTATCGTGGTGGGCGTAGGCATCGGCGGAAGCTTTGAAAAAGCCGCCCAGCTTGCGAAAAAAGCGGCTATGCTGCCTATCACCCAGCAAAACCCCGATCCCAGATACGCCGCCCTAGAGGCCGAGCTTCTGGAGGGGATCAACCGGCTGGGCTACGGCCCCGCGGGCCTGGGCGGCGCGACTACCGCCCTGGGGGTCAATATTCTCACGTTCCCCACCCACATCGCCGGAATGCCGGTGGCGGTAAACATCTGCTGCCACGCCGCCCGGCATAAAACCGCGGTCATTTAAGGAGGGGGATACGTATGAATCAAAGCAGTACGCCGAAAAAAATAACCCTCCCTTTGGATAGCCTTACCATAGACGGCCTGCGGGCCGGGGAGCCGGTGCTGATCACCGGCGCCATGCTTACCGCCCGGGACGCCGCCCACAAGCGGCTTTACGCGCTGCTGCAGGAGGGCAAGGACCTGCCTGTGGATATCAGGGGCCAGGTGATCTATTATGTAGGCCCGGCGCCGGCAAAGCCCGGCTACGCCGTAGGCCCGGCCGGGCCTACCTCCAGCTACCGCATGGACGCCTACACCCCCGCCCTGCTGGACCTGGGGCTGAAAGGAATGATCGGCAAAGGCGCGAGAAGCGCTCCCGTGGTAGACGCCATCATCCGCAACCGCGGGGTCTATTTCGCGGCCATCGGCGGCGCGGCGGCGTTGATCGCCAGGAGCATCGTCAAGGAGGAGCTTCTCTGTTATGAGGATCTGGGCACTGAGGCGATCCGCCGGTATACCGTAAAAGACTTCCCCGCCATTGTGGCTATCGATTCCCTGGGAAATAATCTTTATGAAACCGAAATGAAGAAATACCGCAAATAGGATTTTATTTATAATGAAAGGGCGCCTGTGTGCAGCAGGCGCCCTTTTTTGGGGTATTATGCGGAAAGAAAAATCCTTCTCTCGCAGTTATAATTATACTCGATATAAGGAGTATAATCAAGTGATTGTCTTATGTTACTCTTACTATCGAGGTGATAATGTGATTACTTATGCACCATTTTACCGTACACTCCTGCGTAGAAACATCACGGAATATCATCTGATTTTCAAAGAAGGCTTTTCCGCCAGCACTTTACACAGGATGAAACACGGTAAGCCCATTACAACGAAAACCCTGGATTCCCTTTGCGACATCTTGGAATGTGAGATCAGCGACGTGATCGAGCGAACCGTAGAATAAGCTGAAAGGGTCGGCATACCGAAATACTTCAAACATGCCTTCCGGGGCGAGGGCGGTGTATGACGGCATACCTGCCCTCCGTTGTCCGGCTTTACGCTACACGCCAAGCATCGCCCGAAGCTCCTGTGTGGTATCGGCAAACAAGGCCGTACCGGACTGTTCCATCTCCTCCCTCGGGCCATAGCCATAGGTTACGCCGATAAAGGCTATTTGATTTTGGAACGCGCCCTCCGCGTCAAAGCAGGTGTCCCCGACCATCACCGTTTCCTCAGGTTTCGCGCCGGTATCCTCTAAGATCCGGCGGATCAGCACCTCTTTGTCCCCAGTGGGCTGGTCGTCCGCCTTGGTTTCCATACAAGCGACATAAGGAGCCAGGCCGAAATGGGCCACTACCCTATCGGCCATGGGTTTGGATTTTGCCGTGGCAATACACACCTTCACGCCCTGGGCGCACAGATCCTGGATCAGCTCCATGATCCCGGGATACAGCTCAGACTCGAACACGCCGACGGGAAGGTAATACTCGTTAAAGATTTCAATCGCCCTGGCCGTATCCTCCTCATTCATCCCTATCAGGTCGTGAAAATTATAGTGCAGAGGCGGGCCGATAAACTTTTGCCTGACCTGGGCGGAAGGGTAAGGGACTCCCATTTTATCCGTGGTATGCTTCAGTGCGTTCATAACCCCCCGGTCGGATTTCAGCAAGGTCCCGTCAATATCGAAAATAACAGTTTGATAAACCGGCTTCATAAAACCGCCTCCTAATTCCTGGTTTGGACGCCTTGATTTTTGGCGGCCTTTTTCATCCTACACGAATTGAATTTCCTTGTCAATCAGGCCGCGCCGGAAAAAGAAAGGCGAGTCAAAAAAAGATTTTGACTCGCCTTTTTTCATAGGTCACTCCTTGGGCAAGGGAATAATAATCCCCTTAGGGGAAGCCTTTTTTATAATAATCCGATCCTCTTCGCAGATCAGATCAATCTCGCTGTCCTTTTCGATATCCAGGCGGGAACGGAATTCCGCCGGGAGGATAATTCTACCTAGGGGATCTACTTTTCTTCTCATAATTTTTTCCATTTGGGATACCTCATTATCTTTTTTTGCCGTGGTAACATAGCGCCTCCAGTGATCGCTAATATTTTAACTCGTTTAAAAAAACTTCCCATGAACTTATTGTGAATAGCGTGCGAACATTATCGAAAGCAACGTTTTTATGATACCTATTGCTTCCAGAATTATAATCGCAAAAAAGAACTATCTTTCTTTCCTTGTGAGATTTTTCTCTTTTCACAAAAAAAGTCCTGCTAATTTTTTGATTTTATTCATTCCCAATTTAGGATTCCTGATAACGCTAAAAACACCCTCAACTTAACCAAGAGCGTAACAATAACCTGACAAATGAATTTGCGGGTACCTTCTGTGGAATTTTAGTCCTGGCTCCAAAACCGGAGGTTAGCCTCTTCCTGCCCGCTGGGGCATACCACATAACTCACCGTAAGCCGGCGGCCGGCGGCCTCATACATTTCCCCGGCCAGTTTCTCCCCAAAAGCGCCGCAGACCTCCACCGCGCCGAAGCCGTCGTCCGCCAGCTCCCGGGCCTTTTCTACCGCCTCCCGTGGAGAGCGGACGGTGATAATATAGCTGTCTACGCCACCGGCTCGAAAACAGGCCTGGTCCCGCTGAGGGTCAAAATGGTCCCCCATGAGAATAAACGCATACTTCTTGCTCATAATAACCTCCTGTTTAATTCTTTTAATGCTATTATACTGATTTTTCTATGAAAAGAAAAGGTCACGGCACGAACAAATAAGTCTCTTATGAAAAATTTTATTTAGTCTTTGCCTGGCGGGAAAAGCTTATCTCGAGGCCAATAATTTTGGGGGACGTTGAGCAAGCCCCCGGTCTTGTAAAATACAAGACGCCATAAAAAGCAGCCTTATTATTGTTGCTTTTGGGCCGCTAAAGTTTCCCCCGCAGCCAGTTATTTTTTACACTGAGCAGCCTCCTGCCTTGTAAGGGCGCGGGGCGCCAAAAAAATCCCCGGAAACAGTTTGTTTCCGGGGATTCGCGGCACAAATATTTTATCTCTTGGAGAACTGGGGAGCGCGGCGGGCGGCTTTCAGGCCGTACTTCTTACGTTCCTTCATTCTCGGGTCACGAGTCAGGAATCCGGCCTTCTTCAGGATCGGGCGGAGATTCTCAGAATCGTACTGGAGCAGGGCTCTGGCGATGCCGTGGCGGATCGCGCCGGCCTGGCCGGTAACGCCGCCGCCGGCAACCCGGCAGACAACATCAAATTTTTGATCGGTCTCGGTGGACACCAAAGGCTGACGAACGATCAGCTTCAGAGTCTCCAGGCCAAAATAATCGTCAATATCACGGTCGTTAATCGTAACCTTACCGGTGCCCTGGTAAACCCTCACACGGGCAACGGAGCTTTTTCTTCTACCTGTACCGTAGAAATAAGGTGCCTTATCGTACATCTTGCGTTCCTCCTATCCTTATCGTTCCCAGGCTTCGGGCTTCTGTGCGGCGTGGTTATGCTCGGCGCCGGCATAGATGCGCAGTCTGGTCATGGCGGCGCGGCCGATGGTGGTATCGGGAACCATTCTCTTTACGGCGAGCTCCATTGCCTTTTCCGGCTTCTCCGCCATCAGGGTGTCATAGCGGACAGCCCGGAGGTGGCCGATATAGCCGGTGTGGCGGTAATAATACTTCTGGGTCAGCTTATTGCCGGTTAACACGGCTTTTTCTGCGTTGATGATGATTACATGGTCGCCGCAGTCGACATGAGGCGCAAAGGTAACCTTATGCTTGCCGCGGAGAAGATTGGCGGCCTGAACGGCTACGCGGCCCAGCGGTTTGCCGGCGGCGTCAAGTACATACCACTTGCGGTCGACTTGACCGGCTTTGGGCATATAAGTGGACATAGCGTTTCCTCCTAATAATTCGAAGTTTCACGTATTTTTCAATCGTGCACGGTTGTTATCATAGCATAGGGTTTCGGGCTTGTCAACACTTTTTGCCGTTTTTTTAATTTGTATCCCTTGAAACTCATTTATACTCTTTTTTTCTCTCGATATCTCCTGTTTTCTCACGCGCCATTTTTTACTTGTGCTTTCCTGTTTTTTGTGCCACAATAAAGAAAAGCAGCATATTTCAGAAAGGAACCGCCGGGAACAACGCCGGCCTGGGGACCACGCAGATGCAGAAAATTTTAGGCCCTGTGCGGGCGGCAATTGAAAAATACGATATGATTAGCCCGGGGGACCGGATTGCCGTCGGGGTTTCCGGCGGCAAGGACAGCCTGGTGCTGCTGGCGGCTATGGCAGCCTTGCGGGATTTTTATCCCAAGGAGTTCCAGGTGACAGCCTTGACGGCGGACCCCCAGTTCGGCGGCGAGCCCGCCGACTACTCCCAAATCCAGGAGCTTTGCCGGCGGCTTTCCGTGCCCTACCACATCCGGCGCACCAGTTTGGGCCAGATCATTTTCCAGGACCGGAAAGAAGCCAACCCCTGCAGCCTGTGCGCTAGAATGCGCCGAGGCATCCTCCACAACATGGCAAAAGAGGCCGGGTGCAATAAAATCGCCCTGGGCCACCATTACGACGACGCGGTGGAAACCTTCTTCATGAACCTGTTCAACAGCGGCTCCTTGGACTGCTTCGCCCCAAAGTCCTATCTTTCCCGGAAGGAGCTGTGGCTGATCCGTCCCCTGATCTTCTGCGGGGAAAAGCAAATTTCCGCCGCGGCAAGCCGGCGCCGCCTGCCGGTGGCGAAAAGCAAGTGCCCCGCCGACGGCAATACCTCCCGGCAGAAAACCAAGGAGCTGGTCGCCGCTTTGGAAAAGGATTATCCTGATTTAAAAGCCAAGGTGGTCGGGGCTATGGAACGGGCCGGAATCGCCCATTGGGGCGCTCAATAGATAATACTATTTGTATATTTATTGTATTTATATACAAAAACACATTTATTCTCCATGCCGCCGTTCCGTTTTCCGCCAGCCGGCGGCGCGTTTCTCGCCGCTGGCAGTTTCCCGGGAAAACGGAGGCCGCCCTTTTCCGGGTAAAATGATCCAAGGGAAAGAAAAGCTTGACTTTTCCCCGCGCGTTTCCTATAATAAGCGGTGGAGAGCAAATGTAATTTATCACAGAGTTTTCCATGCAAAGATTTTTGACCATCCTTCACTTGGAGAAGGACCGAAGGCCATACGGACAGCCGGGTCAAATGCCGAAGCGGCAACTTTCGTTGCCTTATTGATTGAGCGAACGCTCAAATTTTATAAGTTGGTTACTCAAAACCAGTGTGCCAGGCGCACATCATACTTGTGAAACAATCAATAAGAGTAGTAAAAGTAAAATTTTTGCTATATAGACTCTGAGATCAGCTTACAGTTTGCACCGGCGGCGCGACCTATTTTCCACATTTGCGCCAAAGCTGAATAACGCAGACTTCGCAGCACAGGTAAGATGAGCAAAGGCTCGTTTTGCCTGTTTTTTTATTGTAGATTAGAATTTTCGTTTGAAGAAAGGCGGCCGGTTTTCATGGATGGAAAAATGAAGCTTTACGGCTTTAACAATCTGACAAAATCTTTGAGCTTCAATATTTATGACGTTTGCTACGCAAAAACCCAGCGAGAGCAAAAGGATTATATTTCTTATATCGACGAGCAGTATAATTCCGACCGGCTGACGAAAATCCTCACCCACGTCACCGAGATGATCGGCGCCAAGGTGCTGCACATTTCCAAGCAGGATTACGAGCCCCAGGGGGCCAGCGTCACCATTCTGGTGGCGGAGGGCTCCATGATCCCGGTGGAGGGGGACACGGTGGTGGCCCATCTGGACAAAAGCCATGTGACGGTCCACACCTATCCCGAATACCATCCCGACACGTGCCTCGCCACCTTCCGGGTGGATATCGACGTGGCCACCTGCGGGGAGATCACCCCCCTGTCCACTTTGGACTATCTCATCGGCAGCTTTGACTCTGATATCATCACCATGGATTACCGCGTCCGGGGCTTCACCCGGGACGTCACCGGCAAAAAGCTGTTTATGGATCACAAAATCGCCTCCATTCAGGATTATATCGATACCGAAACCCTGCAGCGGTACGACGCGGTGGATATCAACGTGTATCAGGCCAACCTATTCCACACCAAGATGCTCATCAAGGAAATCGACCTGCAAAACTATTTGTTCAACGCCGACGTTTACGAACTGCCGCCCAAAACCCGCCTGGCCATCACCGACAGCCTGCGCAAGGAAATGATCGAAGTGTTCAGCGGCATCAACATCTATTGAAACACCTTGGGCCCGGCAAGCCCGGGAAGGGAAAACGGGCATATTCGGCAGGCCCGCGGCCCACAATAAATTTTACCAGCCGTCACGAATAAACGCCGCGGAAACGCGCTTAGAAAGGAGAGGGGACATGGAACAACGCTTGTCACAGCAGAAGGCCCCTATTTTCGAGGCTCTGGAACGCTTTAAGCGGATGCGGGTCGTCCCCTTCGACGTACCCGGCCATAAGCGGGGCAAAGGCACCCCGGAGCTTACCGCCTTTTTAGGGGAACAGTGCATGGGCGTGGATGTGAACTCCATGAAGCCCCTGGACAACCTGTGCCACCCGGTTTCCGTCATCAAGGAGGCCGCGGAGCTGGCCGCCCAGGCCTTTGGCGCGGAAAACGCCTTTTTCATGGTCAACGGCACCACCTCCGCGGTGCAGAGCATGGTGCTTGCCGCCTGTAAAAAGGGGGAAAAGATTATCTTGCCCCGGAACGTCCACCGCAGCGTCATCAACGCCCTGGTGCTCAGCGGCGCCGAACCGGTGTACGTGAACCCGGAGATGAACCACAAGCTGGGCATCGCCCTGGGGATGTCCGTCGCCCAGGTGGAAAAGGCGATTCAGGAAAACCCCACCGCCAAGGCGGTGCTGGTGAATAACCCCACCTATTACGGGGTGTGCTCCAATTTAAAGGCCATCACGGACCTTGCCCACCGGCATGATATGCTGGTACTGGCGGACGAGGCCCACGGCACCCACTTTTATTTTGGGGAAAACATGCCTCTTTCCGCTATGGCCGCGGGGGCGGATATGGCCTCCGTTTCCATGCACAAATCCGGCGGCAGCCTGACCCAAAGCTCCCTGCTGCTGACAGGCAAAAACGTGAATCCCGGCTATGTGAGCCAGATCATCAACCTGACCCAGACCACCAGCGCCTCCTACCTGCTGCTTTCCAGCCTGGATATCTCCCGGCGGAATTTGGCGCTGCACGGCAAGGAAATTTTTAAAAAAGTCACGGAAATGGCCCAGTACGCCCGGGACGAAATTAACGCCATCGGCGATTATTACGCTTATTCCCGGGAAATCATCAATGGGGACAGCGTTTTCGACTTCGACGTGACCAAGCTTTCCATCCACACCCTGGATATCGGTTTAGCGGGCATCGAGGTCTACGACCTTTTGCGGGATGAATATGACATCCAGGTGGAATTCGGCGACCTGGGCAACATTTTGGCCTACGTTTCCGTGGGCGACCGGGTGCGGGACCTGGAACGGCTGGTCAGCGCCCTCCAGGAGATCCGCCGCCGGTTCAAACAGGGCCGGGGCGGCATGCTCAGCCAGGAATACATCAACCCCCAGGTAGCCGCCACCCCTCAGGAGGCCTTTTACGCCGACAAGGAAGCCCTGCCCCTGAAAGACAGCGCGGGCCGGGTTTGCAGCGAATTTGTCATGTGCTATCCCCCGGGCATCCCGATTTTAGCTCCTGGAGAACGTATTACTCCCGGTATTTTAGAATATATTGATTACGCTAAGGAAAAGGGCTGTTCCTTGACCGGGCCGGAAGACCTGGAGATCAACCGGTTAAACGTGCTGAAGGATCGGCGGTGAAAAGCCGGGGTATCCCCTTAGCCGTATCGGGGAACCGCCCACCTGATCCGGCCTTGTCCGGCGGGATATTACGCGGCGGGATTGATACGGTTTGTTTGACGGAAGCCTGATTGCATTCTGAAAAAATGTTTCGCGAATTTCTTTCAAAAACCAATGAACGATACTATGCGAGGAGAGTGACCCATGGAACTTTGGTTTACAGAGCGCCACACCCCCAGCGTGAAATTTTCCATTAAGGTAGACCGGCAGCTGTATTCGGCCCAAAGCGAGTTTCAGCGCATCGACGTATTCGCTTCCAAAGAGTTCGGCCGGTTTCTCACTTTGGACGGCTATATGATGCTTACCGAAAGGGACGAATTTATTTACCACGAGATGATGGTCCACGTGCCTATGGCGGTACACCCCGCCGCCAAACGGGTGCTGATTATCGGCGCCGGCGACGGCGGCGTGGTGCGGGAGCTGACCCGCTACCACCAAATCGAGCACATCGACCTGGTGGAAATCGACGAGCTGGTGGTGGAGGTGTGCAAAAAATACCTGCCCCAGACGGCCTGCCGCATGGACGACCAGCGGGTTCACATTTACTATGAGGACGGCCTGAAATTTATCCGCTCCAAGGAAAACGAGTACGACCTGATTGTTGTGGACTCCACCGACCCCTTCGGCCCCGGGGAGGGCCTGTTCACCAAGGAGTTTTACGGCAACTGCTATAAGGCGCTGAAGGAAGACGGCATCATGGTGAACCAACACGAAAGCCCCTTCTACGATGAGGACGCCGCCGCCATGCAGCGGGCCCACAAGCGGATTGTGGAAAGCTTCGCCATCAGCAGGGTTTACCAGGCCCATATCCCCACGTACCCGTCGGGCCACTGGCTGTTCGGCTTTGCCTCCAAGAAATACCACCCGGTGAAGGACTTAAACGCCGCGGCGTGGAATCTGCTTGGAATACACACCCAATACTATAACACCAGGCTGCACGCCGGGGCCTTCGCCCTGCCCAGCTATGTGGAGGGATTGTTAAAAGATGTTGAACCCTAATGTGGAAACCTTTTTAGGCTGCGACGCGGCCTTTGAGGAGGCGGATATCGTCCTGTTCGGGGCGCCCTTTGATTCCACCACCTCCTTCCGGCCGGGAACCCGGTTCGCCAGCAAAGCCATGCGGTCCGAATCCTTCGGCCTGGAAACCTACAGCCCTTATTTAGATCGGGACCTTACCGACTGCAAAATTTTCGACAGCGGCGACCTGGAGCTTTGTTTTGGAGATACCAGCCTGGCGCTGAACGATATCGAGGCCAGGGCCGCCGAGATTTTAGACAGCGGCAAGCTGCCGGTGATGATCGGCGGCGAGCATTTGGTAACATTAGGCGCGGTGCGGGCCGCCGTAAAACGCTATCCCGGCCTGCGTGTGGTCCATTTCGACGCCCACGCCGATTTGCGGGACGATTATCTGGGGGCCAGGCTGTCCCACGCCTCGGTGCTGCGCCGGGTGTGGGAGCTGACCGGCGACGGCCGTATTTTCCAGTTTGGCATCCGCTCCGGGGACCGGGAGGAGTTTTTGTGGGGCGGGGACCACGTGTTTACCCGCAGGTTCGACTTTAAGGGCCTGGAGGAAACCGTATCCGCCTTGCAGGGGCAGCCGGTTTATTTCACCCTGGACCTGGACGTGTTAGACCCGTCCATTTTCCCTGGCACCGGGACCCCGGAGGCCGGCGGCGTCAGCTTTTTGGATCTGCTGGGCGCCATTCACAAGGTAAGCGGCCTGAACATCGTGGGCTGCGACGTCAACGAGCTTTGCCCGGCCTACGACCAAAGCGGCGTATCCACCGCCGTGGCCTGCAAGGTGCTCCGGGAGCTTTTGCTTCTGCTTTCCAGGCAGCCGGCGGAATAAGGCGGGGCACGGCCTGGCCCCCTTTGCCTTTTGCAGGCGGCGGACGGAAAACCGCCGTGGCCTGCAAGGTGCTTCGGGAGCTTCTCCTTCTGCTTTCCAGGCAGCCGGCGGAATAAGCCGGCACGCTGCCTGGCCCCCTTTGCCTTTCCCCGGCCGCGGACGGAAAACCGACGGAACCGGGGCTTTTTTTGAAAATCCGATTATCATAAAATCACCGTTCCATTGCCATGAAAAATACGGAACAGAAAAGGAGATTGTCAATATGGGAAAAGCGTTAATTATCGGCTGCGGCGGCGTGGCCAGCGTGGCCATTCACAAGTGCTGCCAGAACAGCCAGGTTTTTGAGGAGATCTGCATCGCCAGCCGCACCAAATCCAAGTGCGACGCGCTGAAGGAAAAGCTGTCCGGGGGCAAAACCAAAATCACTACCGCCCAGGTAGACGCAAACAATGTGGACGAGCTGACCGCCCTGATTAACAAGGTAAAGCCGGACGTGGTGTTGAACCTGGCCCTGCCCTATCAGGACCTGGCCATTATGGACGCCTGCCTGGCCGCCAAGGTAAATTACGTGGACACCGCCAACTACGAGCCGGAGGACACCGCCAAGTTTGAATACAGCTGGCAGTGGGCCTACCGGAAAAAATTTGAGGACGCGGGCCTCACCGCCCTTTTGGGCAGCGGCTTCGATCCCGGCGTCACCGGGGTGTTCTCCGCCTACGCCCAGAAGCACTATTTCGACGAGATCAACTATATCGATATTTTAGACTGCAACGCCGGCGACCACGGCTATCCCTTCGCCACCAACTTCAACCCGGAGATCAATATCCGGGAGGTTTCCGCCAAGGGGAGCTACTGGGAGGACGGCCATTGGGTAGAGACCGAGCCTATGGAGATCAAGCGGGTATACAACTTCCCGGAAATCGGGGATAAGGATATGTACCTGCTCCACCATGAGGAGCTGGAATCCCTGGCGCTGAACATCAAGGGCATCAAGCGCATCCGTTTCTTCATGACCTTCGGCCAGAGCTATCTGACCCACCTGAAATGCCTGGAAAACGTGGGCATGACCTCCATCGAGCCCATCGAGTTCCAGGGCCAGCAGATCGTCCCCCTGCAATTTTTGAAGGCCGTTCTGCCGGACCCCTCCTCTTTAGGCCCCCGGACCAAGGGCAAAACCAACATCGGCTGCATCTTCCAGGGTAAAAAGGACGGCAAGGACAAGACCTATTACGTTTATAATGTGTGCGACCACCAGGAATGCTACAAAGAGGTAGGCTCCCAGGCGGTAGCCTACACCACCGGCGTGCCCGCCATGATCGGCGCCATGATGCTGATGACCGGCGTGTGGAACAAGCCCGGCGTTCACAACATTGAGGAATTTGATCCCGATCCGTTTATGGACGCCCTCAACAAGTGGGGCCTGCCCTGGCAGGAGAGCTTCTCCCCCGAGCTGGTGGACTGACATGGAATTTTCCGCTTTCCAAACCCCCTGCTATGTGGTGGACGAGGCCCTTTTGGAAAAGAACCTGATGATTTTAAAGCGGGTGATGGACCGCACCGGCTGTAAAATCCTGCTGGCGCAGAAGGCCTTCTCCATGTTCGCCTGCTATCCCCTAATCGGAAGCTATTTGAACGGCACCACCGCCAGCGGCTTATTCGAGGCCCGGCTGGGCAAGGAGGAAATGGGCGGCGAAACCCATGTTTTTTCCCCCGCCTACCGGGAGGACGAGATCGACGAGATTATAAGCTTGTGCGACCACATCGTGTTCAATTCTTTTTCCCAATGGGAAAAATACAAGGATAAGGTACTTTCCGCCGGCAAAAGCGCCGGCCTCCGGCTGAACCCAGAGCATTCCACCCAGGACCACCCTATTTACGATCCCTGCTCCCCCGGCTCCCGGCTGGGGATTACTCTGAACAATTTTCAGCCTGACCTGCTGGATGGGATAGAGGGCCTTCATTTCCACACATTGTGCGAGCAGGACGCCGCCCCCCTGGTGGAAACCGTGGAGGCGCTGGAAGAAAAATTCGGCCCCTGGCTTTCCCAGATGAAGTGGCTCAACTTCGGCGGCGGCCACCATATCACCCGGCCTGGCTACGACATCGACGCCTTAATCGCTTGCGTAAACCAGGTTCAGGACAAATACGGCGTCCAGGTGTATTTGGAGCCTGGCGAGGCGGTGGCCTTGAACGCCGGCTTTTTGGTATCCACAGTATTGGATTTGATGGAAAACAGCGGCAACATCGCTATTTTAGATACCTCCGCCGCCTGCCATATGCCGGATGTGCTGGAAATGCCCTACCGTCCCCAGATCGCCGGCGCCGGAGAGCTGGGGGAAAAGCTTTATGATTACCGTTTAGGCGGCCCCACCTGCCTGGCGGGAGACGTGATCGGGGATTACAGCTTCGACGAGCCCCTATCCCCCGGCAGCCGGCTGGTGTTCCGCGATATGGCCATTTACTCTATGGTGAAGAACAACACCTTCAACGGCATGAACCTGCCGGCTATTTACCTGAAAAAGTCAGACGGTTCTATTGAGCTGATCCGGAAATTTGGGTACGAGGATTTTAAAACCCGGCTGTCCTAAGCTGTATCAAGGCCCCGCCGGGGCCTTGATACGTATTTGAAAGGAATATCAGCCATGACAGAAAACACGCCTGCCTTAAAAACAGAGAGACTGATTTTGCGACAATTTACCAGGGACGACCTGGAGGCGCTGTTCACCATTTACAGCGACCGGGAGGTCAATACCTTTTTACCCTGGTACCCCTTAAGTTCCATGGAAGAGGCGGAAGCCTTTTTTGAGGAAAGATACGCGGAACCGTACCGGCAGCCGCAGGGCTACCGGTATGCCATCTGCCTGCGGAAGGATAATATTCCCATTGGATACATCCATACCAACGTGACAGAGGACCATGATTTCGGTTACGGGCTGCGAAAGGATTTCTGGCGGCAGGGCATTGTCACCGAGGCCGGAAAAGCCCTGCTCCAGCGGCTGCGGGAGGACGGGATCCCTTATATAACGGCTACCCACGACAGGAACAACCCCCGCAGCGGCGGCGTGATGAAGCGGCTGGGGATGCGCTATCAATATTCCTACGAGGAGCAGTGGCAGCCTAAGGATTTCCCGGTCACTTTCCGCATGTACCAGCTGAATCTCGACGGACAGGATGAACGGGTATACCGCAAGTATAGGGAGAAATATCCTATACATTTTGCAGAAAAAGATATTGGCGGATAAGCCGCCGCGGAGAGCCCCTCTGGAGTGTCCTTCCGTGTTCTGAGATCCCGCCGCGTTTCCGAATTAACGCGAAAAAAAGCCCCGGAATTTTCCCTTGCTTGGGAAGGTTCCGGGGCTTACTGCTTTTATAGGATCCGGTAGAATCCGAAGGGATATTAGGCCAGGTCAAACATGGGGGTGGAAAGGTAGCGGTCGCCGGTATCCGGCAGCAGCGCCACAATATGCTTTCCCTTGTTTTCCGGGCGTTTCGCCAGCTGGATGGCGGCCCAAACCGCCGCGCCGGAGGAAATCCCCACCAGCACGCCCTCATGCTTGGCGATCTGGCGTCCGGTCTCAAAGGCGGCCTCGTTGGTCACCGGGATAATTTCATCGTAAATTTTGGTATTGAGCACCTCCGGGACAAACCCGGCGCCGATGCCCTGAATCTTATGGGCCCCCGCCGTGCCCTTGGAAAGCACCGGGGAATCCGCCGGCTCTACCGCCACTACCTTGACCTGGGGATTCTTTTCCTTCAAAAATTCCCCCACGCCGGTGATGGTGCCGCCGGTTCCCACGCCGGCTACAAAGATATCCACCTTGCCGTCGGTATCCTCCCAGATTTCCGGGCCGGTGGTGGCTTTATGGACCTTCGGATTGGCGGGGTTCACAAACTGCCCGGGAATAAAGCTGCCGGGAATTTCCTTGGAAAGCTCCTCCGCTTTGGCGATGGCGCCTTTCATTCCCAGCGCGCCGTCGGTAAGCACCAGCTCCGCGCCGTAGGCCTTCATCAGCGTCCGGCGCTCTACGGACATGGTCTCGGGCATGGTGATAATTAACCGGTACCCTTTGGCCGCGGCCACAGACGCCAAACCAATGCCGGTATTGCCGCTGGTGGGCTCAATAATCACGGACCCCGTTTTTAAAAGCCCCTTTTCCTCCGCGTCCTCGATCATGGCCTTGGCAATCCGGTCCTTAACGCTGCCCGCCGGGTTACAATACTCCAGCTTCGCCAGCAGGACCGCATTCAGCTTATGCTCCTTCTCTAGGTGCGCCAGCTCCAAAAGGGGCGTTCCGCCCACCAGGTCGGCGGCGGTATGATAAATTCTCATGGTGGTTCCTCCTCGTATTTTTTCTCAGTTCGGTTTTTGAAGGTGTTTCTCTATGATAAGCGGTTTTCAGCCGTCCCCGCCCACCGGCTGCCGATAAGCGGCCGGCGGGGACGGATGGCCCGGCGGATCCGTTCCGCTCTTATCCCGGTTGTTGGGCACAGGCAAAGCCCTGTTCCAGATCGGCCAGAATATCGTCGATATGCTCGGTGCCGATGGAAAGGCGTATGGTGTTTGGCTTAATGCCCGCCTCCAGCTGGGCCTCTGGGCTCAGCTGGGCGTGGGTGGTGGTGGCGGGGTGGATCACCAGGGATTTTACATCCGCCACATTGGCAAGAAGGGAAAACAGCTCCAAATGGTCAATAAAAGCCTGGGCCTCTTTTTCCCCGCCTTTGATCTCAAAGGTAAAAATCGGCGCGGCCCCCTTAGGGAAATACCTCTCATACAGCGTATGGTCCGGGTGGTCTGGAAGAGACGGGTGGTTTACCCTTTCCACCTGGGGATGGCGGCTTAAATACGCCACAACCTTTAAGGTGTTTTCTACATGCCGGTCAAGGCGCAGGGACAGGGTTTCCAGGCCCTGGAGCAGCAAAAACGCGTTGAACGGAGAAATGGCTGCGCCGGTGTCCCGCAGCAGGATGGCCCGGATATAGGTGGCGAAGGCGGCCTTGCCCGCCGCTTTGGCAAAGGATATGCCGTGGTAGCTGGGGTTCGGCTCGGTCAGCTGGGGAAATTTCCCGGAAGCTTCCCAGTCAAAGGTGCCGCCGTCCACGATAACGCCTCCCAGCGACGTACCGTGCCCGCCGATAAATTTGGTCGCGGAGTGGACGACGATATCCGCGCCGTGCTCGATGGGCCGGATCAGATAGGGCGTGCCAAAGGTGTTGTCGATTATCAGCGGGATCCGGTACTCGTGGGCGATGCGGGCCAGGGCCTCAATATCGGGAATATCGGAATTAGGGTTCCCCAAAGTTTCCAAATAAACCGCCTTGGTTTCCGGCCGGATGGCCTTTTTCACCTGGTCTAAATCGTGGATGTTCACAAAGGTGGTGTTCACGCCGAACGCCTTCAGGGTTGTGTCAAGCAGGTTGTAGGTGCCGCCGTAAATGGTATTTTGGGCGACGATATGGTCCCCCGCTTTGGCCACGGTTTCAATGGCGTAGGTGATGGCCGCCGCGCCGGAGGCCACCGCCAAGCCGGCGGCGCCCCCCTCCAGGGCCGCCACACGGTCCTCCAGCACCCCTTGGGTGGAGTTGGTCAGCCTGCCGTAAATGTTGCCGCCCTCCGATAAGCCGAACCGGGCCGCCGCCTGGGCGCAGTCTTTGAACACATAAGACGTGGTCTGGTAAATGGGCACCGCCCTGGCGCCGGTAGCCGGGTCGGGGTTTTCCTGCCCCACGTGGAGCTGAAGCGTCTCAAATCTATACTTTTTATTCGCCATGATAAAATTTCCTTTCTGTCGTTAAATGTGTTGTTCGGGCTTCTTCCTCAAACACATTCGCCCATTCCGGAAATTCTCTCGCAGCAAGGCCCTAAATTTTAAAATCATCCTAGCCACCTCTATAAACCTATATATTTAGTGGGTTTATAGGTATATTACACCTGTTTCCTCATTCTGTCAATAGTTTTTAAAAAATCAGCAAAAAAGCCGGCCTTCCCGAAGAAATCCTCCGGAAAAGCCGGCAACCGGTTTGCGCGTTGCTTTTTCAATCGTTAAGATCAGGCCGCCAGGCCCTTTTAAAACCGCCATTGGCAGGGCACCTTTTTGGGGTCCTGGTAATTAAAATACAAAATACCCTCCCGGTGGCCCAGCCGCTCCGCGTTGGTTTGCTCCCCCTGGGCGGTCCTCGCCACCAGCTCCAGCATGTCGTCCGCCAGCGCGTCCAAGGATCTCTCCCCGGTTAAGGCGGGGGCGGCGGAGAAATCAATGTCGTCTTTCATCCGCTCATAGGTCCTGGGATTGCCGGTAACCTTGATGACCGGGCTTACCGGCGTGCCCACCACATGGCCCCTTCCGGTGACCAAAAACACCATATGGGCGTTACAGGCGATCAGATCCAGCATATCCGACGGGTCCGCGGCCTCATGATGGGCCGGTTCCAGCTTTTCGTCAGGCGTGGTGTCCAGCAGGTACAAGCCCGGCCTTTTCGGCGCCTGGGCGATCTTCAGCACCCCTTGAATGGGTTTGGTGCCGCTTTTTACCATGGCCCCCATGCTTTTTTCCTCAATGGTAGTCAGGCCGCCGTCCATGTTTCCCGGGGCGATGGAAAAGTGGCCGTATTTCACGCAAAATTCCATAGTTTTGTCATAGGCGTGTGAGATATCCTCCGCTACCTTGGGGCCCGCCGCCCGGCCTACCAGATAATCCTTCAGGCCCAGGCCCTCGCACAGCTCCTCGAAAATCGCGGTGCCTCCAGCGTCCACCAGCCGGTCGAACACCCGGCCTACCAAAGCGTTTCCCGCCAGCCCGGAGGTAAAATCCGAGCCGCCGCATTCCCCCGCCAGCACCAGCTCGGAAAAATACATGGGCGCCCGGGGCGTGAATTCCAGGTTTTCCAGCAGCTCTTGGACCATCCGCACCCCTTTATCGAAGCCCTTGACGCTTCCACCGGCCTCCTGCTGGTAGAACCATCTTGCCTCCCGGCCTCTTTCATGGGCGAACTCCGCGATTTTCTGGGGCTTGGTATACTCGCAGCCATGGCCCACAGCCAAAACCGCGCCCACGTTGGGGTGGGTCGCAAACCGGAGCAGCCTCCGGATATCCGCCTGGTTATCCAGGCAGGAGGAGGTGCCTACCGCCTCCACGTCCCTGCCCAGGTCCTGAAAATGCCTGGCGATGCGTTCGCTCAGGGCCCGGCAGCATTCCACCGTGTAGATCACCAGCACCTTGTTCCGAATCCCCTTGGCTCCGTAGGCCCGGACGTAGCCCTGGCATAAAAGCTTATCCTTCATTCCGCCCACCTCCCGGCCCTTCATAGTCGTATACGGCGTATTCCATATCCTCCAGGATCATGGTTTCCAGGTCCATTTTTGCCGAAGTCAGGTCGTACTCGCTTTTCGCGTTATGCAGATGCACCCAGGCCCCCTGGGGAATCGCCTTGGCGGCGACGGCGATTTTCACGCCGTATTTGACGATGGTTTCGCCGGAGGCAATATCCCTCAGGGCAATCTTGTGGCCGTAGGGAATGGCCTCAAGAGCCTTTACTGTTTTCCCTTCAGCGCCGGTGTCTCCCGTAATGGCCACATCCCCCACGGGAATATCCCCCAGGGCGGTGGCAACATTGTCCTGGAGGCTGACCTGATAACAGGACTGTTGTTCAAATTTCATCCGGTTTTCCCCTCTTCCCGCCGGTTTCCCGAAACCGGCCCGCTTGCATTTTAGGTATGGCTGGAAAAGCCCTTTCCAGCTTTGGCGTTACTCAAATTTTAGCCTTAAGGGAAAACGGAAGTCAAGGCTTTCCCGGGGATTGAGACATTCCAAATTGGACTTCCTCAATCCCGTTTTAGAATCAAGCTTTTCCCAGGTCTTCGCTTGCCTATCCAGGCCCGGGGGTTTCTGTTTGCAACAATGAAAGAGCGCCCAGTCAAACTGGGCGCTCTTTCCGCCTTGGCGCGGGCGTTTTCGGCCATATTGAATTATATGACATACGTATCCCCGCTCAGCTCCTGAGATTCGCTGGCCAGGTCCTCCAGGGTGACGCCCTCAAAAAAATCGTCGATGAGGCGGTTCAATTTTTTCCACATGGGATAGGTGGCGCATTTTCCCGCCCTGGGACAGGGCTTGGCGTTTTCCTCCAGGCACGCCACAGGCGCCAAAGAGCCTTCCGTCACCTTTAAGATGCTCCCCACCGTATAGCGGGCCGGGTGCTTTGACAGACGGTATCCGCCGCCCTTTCCCCGCAGGCCGGAAACCAGGCCCTCTTTTACCAGGCTTTTCATAATGGCCTCTAAATATTTTTCAGAGATCTCCTGGTGTTCCGCGATTTCTTTCAAGGGCACAAATTCTTCCAGATTGTGTCCGGCAAGCTCCACCATCACCCGCAGGGCGTAGCGCCCTTTTGTGGAAACCATCATTTCCCCCGCCTCCTTTTATAAACCTATTATACCACAATGTATATAGGTTTTCAACGCTGAGATGAGGGAAGGCTATGCCGCGCCATCGGAAGCTTGCGGCAGGTAAAATAAAAATATCATTATCGCGGACATCTCATCCCGGTCATTGATCCCAACCTGCGTAAAATATTCTAATAAAGCGGAGCCATTCCGCAGCAGATGATTGCGAATCCATGTGCCAAAGCCGAAATGATAATCACATAAATCCTCTAGCTTGCAGGCTGTAAATTCTTTTTTAGCAGCGGCTGTAAAAAACTTTTCCATTTGGGGAAAGCTTTTTTCGATTTCCCTGAATCATTGCATCGCCAACATCTCACACTATCATTTTACTATTAATCGATAGTAAAATGAGCACTATTTTTGAACGGCACGTATACTAAATTTGAGGTGAGCCTATGTACTATCCACGTTTGAAAGATTTACGGGAAGACCAGGATCTGACCCAAAAGGAGCTTGCCGAAATTTTGGGGATTGACCAAAGGGTTTACAGCAACTACGAAACCGGTAAACGGGAAATTCCAACCAGACTTGTGGTTTTACTGGCGAAGTACTATCATACGTCAGCGGATTACATTTTAGGCATCACCAATCGCCCCATTCCGTATGAACAAAAATAAGAAAAATTTTAAGGCACGGCGGGAACTCCCACCGTGCCTTTTTTGTATTTCCACACTTCATTTTACGCCCTGGGCTTTTTCTTTCTCGCCTTGGGCTCCGGCAGCTCCCGGCAGGTGGCCTCCGTCAGCCGAAAGAGCAGTTCCCGGTCCTCCAGCTGGGTAACCAGCAGGCACAAGGAGGCGCCGGGGTACGGCGGCGCCAACTGAACCGTCCCCAACAGGTCCTTCCCCGCCTGGGTTACCTTAACAAAAAGCTGGTTGTCGCAGACGCAGGCAAAATATTTTCCCTGGAAATAAAGCCCATATTCCCCAAACATCTTCCGGTAAGAGACCTCTCCGCCCATCTGATCGCAGACAAACTGGACAAATTCTAAATTGGAAGCCATCATCGCGCCCTCCGTTTCTTTTTTCGTGACATGCCGTGTGCTTCTGACCGGCGCCCTGAAAGGAAAAAACCGGTTTTTGCCCCAGACAGCGATCCTTCCGGCAGGGGGCTTAACATAAAAAAGGGACGCCGCCGCAGTCACAGCCCGGCGGCGGCGTTCCCTTTGGTGTCTATTGATTTGGAAAATAGCGGCCGTAATCAGGCCTCTCTGCCCACAGCCTGGGCCACCTTGCGAACCTCTTCAAACAAGTCCGCATACTGGGCCGGGGTCAGCTGCTGCTTGGCGTCAGACATGGCGCATTTCGGGCAGGGGTGGACCTCGATAATCAAGCCGTCGGCGCCGCAGGCCGCCGCCGCTAAAGACAGGGGCTGGATGTAGGCGCTTTTCCCCGCCGCGTGGGATGGGTCGATGATAATCGGCAGGCTGCTTCTTTCCTTAATCACCGGCACCGCGGAGATGTCCAGCGTGTTCCGAGTGGCGGTTTCAAAGGTGCGGATGCCCCGCTCGCAAAGGACCACGTTGTAGTTCCCCTCGCTCATAATGTACTCGGCGGCGTCAAGCCACTCCTCGATGGTGGAGGCGATGCCCCGCTTCAAAAGCACCGGCACCCCGCTTCTTCCCACCGCTTTCAGCAGGCGGAAATTCTGCATATTCCGGGCGCCGATTTGAAACATGTCGCAGTATTTAGATGCGGTATCCATCTGGTCCTCCGCGATGACCTCGCTGACCACCTTCAGGCCGGTGGCGTCGGCGGCCTTCCGCAGCATTTTAAAGCCCTCGTCCTCCATGCCCTGGAAGGCGTAGGGGCTTGTCCTGGGCTTGTAAGCGCCGCCCCGCAGAAATTGGGCCCCGGCTTTCTTCACGCCCACGGCGGCTTCCATAATCTGCTCTTCGCTTTCCACCGCGCAGGGGCCGGCCATCATAGCCAGCTTCTTCCCGCCGATCACCACGCCTCCCACCGTAACGGTCCGCCCCTCGGGGCAAATATCCCGGCTGGCCAGCTTATAGCTGTGCATAATGGGCACGCATTTGTCCACGCCGTCCATCATTTCCAGATTGGCCCCTGCCAAAACGGATTTATCCCCGATAACGCCGATAATGGTGGCGGCGGAGCCGTTGGAGATATGGACTCCAAGACGGTGGTCCCGCAGTACCTTTTCAACGGCTTCGATCTCTTTCTGGCCGGCGCCGTGTTTCATTACAATAATCATAGGTGCGCCCCTTCTTTCCGTTTGCCCTTGTCCGCCGCCGCTTTTCTGCGGCGCCGGCGCTGGGCTGATTCATAGGAGTTCCATGTCCGGCTGGTCCTGGGCCGGATCCTCTCGTGTTGGTAGATCCACTTTTTCGCTTTTTGCAGAACCCGGATATCGTTGTCGTATTTAAACAGCTCGCAGGCGTCGTCGTAGCGGGCCCATTTAAACCGGTCGATCTCAGATTTTTGGATCACCACTTCCGCGGTGCCGCTCTTGGCGGCGAAAAACACCACCTGCTTTTGAATGGTGCCATAGGGGCAGTATTCGCAGGTCTCCCGAAACCCCGGCAGGATCTCCACCTTTAAGCCGGTTTCCTCCAGCACCTCCCGCAGGGCGGTCTGCCGCTCGCTTTCCCCGTACTCCATATGGCCCTTGGGAAATCCCCAATGCCTGCCGTTTTTGTTTTTTACCACTAAAAACCGGACGGTTCTGCCCTCCACCCGGTAAACCACCGCGCCGCAGGATTTCTCATACAAACAGGAAACCTTTTCCGGCGCCTGCCCTTCCTCTTTTTCAATAACAGAGCGGATTTCCGGCGCGTAATAAACCGTGTTCTCCGGCGCCGCCACAAACTGTTCCTTCCCCTTGAGGGATACCACCGCGATGACGGTAGCGGGCTGCTGCGGCTTTGGGTCGTCGTAGGAAATCAAATAGACGGGCCTTTTCTGGCTGTCCTCTCCAGGGCTGGCGCTGCCTTTATATAAAACCTTCCGTCCCTCTCCGGCGGGTTCGGCCTCCGGCCGCGGCACGGTTACGGTTACTTTCTTCCCCAGCATATCGAGCCTCCTTTCCATAGTAATGCAATTCCTAATGGGTATTATAGTAAAAAATAAAGCCGCTGTAAAGAGGAAGCCTCTCCCCCGGCCCCTTGGATCAGAAGGCGGACCGGCCTGGAAAAGCTAGCGCCGGCATGATTTTCGGCGCTCCTCGCGTACAGCGGCACTTATTTATTTTTGCCGGCCTTATCCGCCGGAAAAGGGTCAGCGTTTATTCTTCCCCTTTGGGCATACCCCTCACATAGGCGAGAACTACCTCCGCCGCGTTTTCGATACCAATGGCCCCGCTGTCCAGGATCAAGTGATAGTTCTCATAGTCTCCCCACTTATTGTCGGTGTAATACTGGTAATAGCTGGCCCTGCGCCGATCCTTCTTCCGGATGAAATTTTCCCCGGTATCCTTGGGCAGGCCGTAAACGTCAATTGCCCGCTTCAGCCTGATGTCGATATCCGCGTGGACGAACACACGGACACACCTTGGGTTTTCATTCAGCAGGTAATCGGCGCACCGGCCCACAACGACGCAATCGCCCTCATCCGCCACCTTACGGATGATCTCCGTCTGCACCCGGTAGACCTCGTCGTTAATGGAATAATTCGGCAGGTGGGCAAACCTTCCAGGGTTATAAATTCCCATGGAAAGAGAATAAATCAAGCTGTTGTTGGCGATGTCCTCCACATTTTCAAAAATGCGCTCGTCAATACCGCTTTCCTTGGCGGCTTGGGTGATGATTCCCTTATCATAAAAAGGGACATTTAATTTTTGCGCCACCAGCTGGCCGATGTTTCTTCCGCCAGAGCCAAACTCACGGGCAATGGCAATGACTAGATTCTGTTTCATAACGGGTTCTCCTTATCTATTCCAGTATTTGCATATTTTGTATATATAGATATTATATTAATTTATTATACTACAGTTATTCAATTTTGTCTATTTCTTATGAAAAAATTCGTTGTTTTTTCATAAAGAAACGAAATCTTTTCTGTTTGTTTTCCCTTACTTATGTTATAATAAAGATGTTCCAGGCAGCGCGGGCGGAATGGCCCCGCCGACAGAAAGGAGTCAACCCTGATATGGATTGGATTACAAAAGCTGTATTTTATCATATTTA
Organism: uncultured Ruminiclostridium sp.; assembly: GCA_902490005.1. Lineage (GTDB taxonomy): Bacteria > Bacillota > Clostridia > Oscillospirales > Acutalibacteraceae > Clostridium_A. Next base: position 29,176 of record CABUCM010000008.1, on the reverse strand, counting down.
CCCCCTGGGCTTCTGCGGGGCGCCCCACGGCAACGCCGGCGGCGAAAGCGCCAACCGGATCGAAAAGCTGGCGGACTGGATTCCCCATCTCAAGGAGCTGGGGGTCAACGCGGTATATTTAGGGCCGGTGTTCGAGTCCAGCGAGCACGGCTACGACACCAAGGATTACTACCAAATCGACAAACGGCTGGGAGACAACCGCGCCTTCCGCGCCGTTTGCGATAAACTGCATGAAAACGGCATCCGAGTGGTGCTGGATGGGGTTTTCAACCATGTTGGCCGGGAATTTTGGGCCTTTCAGGATGTGCGGCAAAACGGGCAGGCTTCCCGCTATTGCGGCTGGTTTCACAACCTTCACTTCGGCGGCGGCAGCCCCATGGGGGACCCCTTCTGTTACGACGCCTGGGAGGGCCATTTCAATCTGGTGAAGCTGAACCTGAAAAACCCGGAGGTGGTGGACCACCTGCTTGGGGCGGTAGGCTCCTGGATCCAGGACTTCGGCATCGACGGCCTACGGCTGGACGCGGCGGACTGCGTGGACCCGGACTTTTTCCGACGGCTGAGAAGCTTCTGCAAGGAAAAGAGGCCGGATTTCTGGCTGATGGGGGAAATTATCCACGGGGATTACAACCGCTGGGCCAACCCGGAAATGCTGGACTCCGTCACAAACTATGAGTGCTACAAGGGGATATATTCCTCCCATAACGACAAAAACTATTTTGAAATCGCCTATTCCCTGAATCGGCAGTTCGGGGACGGCGGGATTTACAAAAACATTTATACCTACAATTTTGTGGATAACCACGACGTAAACCGGCTGGCCAGCGTACTGAAGAACCCGGAGCACCTGAAAAACGTCTACACCCTGCTGTTTACCATGCCCGGCGCGCCCTCTATTTATTACGGCAGCGAATGGGGCCTGCCCGGCGTCAAGGAGAACGGCTCCGACTGGAACCTGCGCCCTTGCCTGGATTTGCACAATCCGCCTGAGGCCAACCAGGAGCTATGCCGGCATATCGATCGCTTAAGCAGGCTGAAGGAAACGTGCCTTCCCCTGCAGACAGGCGATTACCGCCAGATCGTGGTCAAAAACGAGCAGCTGGTGTACCGCCGGGAGGCGGGCGGCCAGGTCTTGTTCACGGCCCTGAACCTTTCTGGGGAGCCCGCCTCCCTAAGCTTCGGCGCCACCCCCGGCAAGGTGCTGGTGGATGTGCTGAACCATCAGGCGTTTTCTTCTGAAAACGGTTCGGTGAACCTGCCGGTGGAAGCTTACAGCGCCCGGATCCTGATGGAGCGGGATGATTCGGAAAGCGCCCCGCCGGAAACCATGGGTTTTAAGGCGCCTCCAATGGAAATCCAGAGGGTGGAGCCGGGCCTTTACCGCCATTTCAAGGGCCATGAATACGAGGTCCTGGGCGTGGCCAAGCACACGGAAACCTTAGATCCCCTGGTGGTCTACCGGGATACCCAGGACCAGGAAAAGCTATGGGCCCGGCCGCTGAGCATGTTCACCGAAACAGTCACCGCCGGCGGCATAAGCCAGCCCCGTTTTCAAAAGCTGTGACGGAGGCGCGAGCCTGCCCTCAATGGGCCCGGCCGCTGAGCATGTTCACCGAAACAGTCACCGCCGGCGGCACAAGCCAGCCTCGTTTTCAAAAGCTGTGACGGGAGCCCGGGCTCGCCCTCAATGGGCCCGGCCGCTGAGCATGTTCACCGAAACAGTCACCGTCGGCGGCGCAAGCCAGCCCCGTCTTCAAAAGCTGTGACGGAGGGCGCGGGCCCGCCCTCAATGGGCCCGGCCTTTCCCGTCAGGCGCCGAAGCGGCGCTTCGCGGGCCGGCGAAGGGCCGTCAAGAAAAAACATGCCAATAGACTTGAAAAAGCTTCCGGGAGAAGGTATCTTCTCCCGGAAGCTTTTTTTGCTGCCTTTATTCCTGTTCCACCTTGCATTTTTCTTCGATCTCGTCGGCGGCCTGGTCCAGCCAGTCCCCCTCAAACAGCTCGATCACGCCCTTATCGCAGGCGCCGGCCAGCTTGGGATCCACCGGCAGGCGGCCTAGGATCTTCAGGCCGTTGACGTTGGCCACATCCTCCAGATGGCTGTCCCCGAAAATTTTATATTTTTCGCCGCACCCGGGGCACTGGAAATAACTCATGTTCTCCACCAGGCCCAGAATCGGCACGTCCATCATTTTGGCCATGTTTACCGCCTTGGTGACGATCATGGAAACCAGCTCCTGGGGAGAGGTGACGATGATGATGCCATCCACCGGCAGGGACTGAAACACGGTCAGGGGCACGTCGCCGGTTCCGGGAGGCATATCCACAAACATATAGTCCACATCGTTCCAAAGCACGTCGGTCCAGAACTGCTTTACCGCGCCGGCGATCACCGGGCCTCTCCAGACCACAGGGTCGGTTTCATTGCCCAGCAGCAGGTTCACGGACATAATATCGGTGCCCAGCTTGCTTTTCACCGGCAGAATCCCCATTTCCGTGCCCTCCGCCTTGCCGCGAAGGCCGAACGCCTTGGGAATGGACGGGCCGGTGACGTCCGCGTCTAAAATCGCGGTATGATAGCCCCTGCGGTTTAAAATCACCGACAGCAGCGAGGTGACCATGGATTTTCCCACGCCGCCCTTTCCGCTGACCACGCCGATGACCTTTTTCACCGAGCAGCCCTCTTTCAGCCGCTCCTTGGGAATGCCGCCCTCTCTGGAGGGGCAATTCTCCCCGCAGGATTCGCAGTTATGGGTACAGTTTTCGCTCATAGTATCTCTCTCCTTATGCATACGGTCTTTCGATTTTCTCTGTTTTGTATTATATCACACTGTGTCAAAATTTAAACCCCTACGGCGTTTTTTCTTTTCGCCGCCGCGCCGGGCGGGACCGTTTTTTCAAAAACGCCAAGTTTTTCACGGCGCGCCGGGGAAAGCTTGTGAAAAAATTGTTAATCCTGCTGTTTTGACAAGTTTCCTCTTGCGAAATTGGACAAGTCTGCTTATAATAAGTATGTATGCGAAAATACACGGGCAGTCCCCCGATACCGAAACCGAAAGGAGTACCAATATGAACTATTCCCATGAAGTGGAAAACATGTGTACTGTAGCAAAAGGACCTCATCATGGCCCCGCCCCGATCCCGGAAGAGGGCAAGTGGGTAAAATCTTATGAAATTAAAGACATCTCCGGCCTGTCTCACGGCATCGGCTGGTGCGCGCCTCAGCAGGGCGCCTGCAAGCTGACCCTGAACGTGAAAGAGGGTATTGTGCAGGAAGCCCTGGTGGAAACCATCGGCTGCTCTGGTATGACCCATTCCGCCGCTATGGCCGCCGAGATCCTGCCGGGCAAGACCCTGCTGGAATGCCTGAACACCGACCTGGTGTGCGACGCCATCAACGTGGCGATGCGCGAAATCTTCAAGCAGCTGGCCTATGGCCGCAGCCAGACCGCTTTCTCTGAGGGCGGGCTTCCCATCGGCGCCGGCCTGGAGGACCTGGGCAAGGGCCTGCGCTCTCAGGTTGGCACCATGTTCAGCACCTCCGTCAAGGGCGTTCGCTACATGGAAATGGCCGAGGGCTATATCATTTCTATGGCTCTGGACGAGAACAACGAGGTTATCGGTTATAAGTTCGTTAAAGTTGGCAAAATGCTGGAGGATATCCGCCACGGCGTAAGTCCGGACGAAGCGTACAAGAAGAACATCGGCCAGTACGGCCGTTACGACGGGGCCGCCAAGTATATCGACCCCAGAGAAGAATAAGCCGGACCACACCGAAATAAGGAGGACAAGCTACATGGCTAATGATGTAAAGTTTGAAGGCAAAGAAAGAAGAATGGCCAAAATCGAGAAGTGTCTTGCCGAGTATGGCATCGCCAGCCTGGAGGACGCCCGTGAACTGTGCCTTTCCAAAAATGTAGATCCCGACGCGATCGTAAAGGGCGTACAGCCCATCGCTTTTGAAAACGCTTCCTGGGCTTATACCCTGGGCTGCGCCGTCGCCATCAAGAAGAACGTGCAGACCGCTTCCGATGCCGCCGCCGCTATCGGCATCGGCCTGGAGGCCTTTACCGTGCCCGGCTCTGTGGCCGAGCAGAGAAACGTGGGCTTGGGCCACGGCAACCTGGGCGCCATGCTGCTGAGAGACGAAACCAAGTGCTTCGCTTTCCTGGCTGGGCATGAATCCTTTGCCGCCGCGGAAGGCGCCATCGGCATCGCCCGCACCGCCAACCGCGCCAGAAAAGAGCCCCTGCGGGTTATCTTAAACGGCCTGGGCAAGGACGCCGCCTATATCATCTCCAGAATCAACGGCTTCACCTATGTGAAAACCGATTATGATTTCTACACCGGCGACCTGAAGATCGAGGAGGAGAGAGCCTTCTCCGACGGTGAAAGAGCCGCTGTGAAATGCTACGGCGCCAACGACGTGCTGGAGGGCGTGGCTATCTGCAAGCACGAGGGCGTGGACGTTTCCATCACCGGCAACTCCACTAACCCCACCCGTTTCCAGCACCTGGTGGCTGGCACCTATAAAAAATGGGCCTTGGAAAACGGCAAGAAATATTTCTCCGTCGCTTCCGGCGGCGGCACCGGCCGTACCCTGCATCCCGACAACATGGCCGCCGGCCCCGCCTCTTACGGCTTGACCGATTCTATGGGCCGTATGCATGGCGACGCCCAGTTTGCCGGTTCCTCTTCCGTACCCGCCCATGTGGAAATGATGGGCCTGATGGGTATGGGCAACAACCCCATGGTGGGCGCTACCGTCGCCTGCGCCGTGGCGGTTTACGAGGGCCTGAAATAATAAGGCTCAAGCCCGTATAAACGCTGATTTCTTACCAAAGAGAGCATGATGCGAAAAACATCATGCTCTCTCTTTTTTCCCTTTTTAAGCTGTTTCACCAAACATTTGCCAGCGCCGGAATGAGACGTTGACAATATCATTCGTTCCGCGCTTTTCTTCAGAATGTGTGCGGAGGACGGCAGTTCGGTCAGATCCGCCGTCCTCCGGGGAGGCATAGACCCAGCCTTCGCTCAGTTCCGCCACGCTGCCTGCTGGACAGGGCAGCCATCACGCGGAAAAGCGCCAGCAGGACTGTTTCCAATGGTTTCTTTTTCGCAGATGATTCAGGTTCATTTTCACGCCTCGCTTGATTAGATGATCCAACGCTTTTTCCGAATCTACATCCATTCCTGCATCTCGCGGTAGAGCTGCGCTACGTCGATGGGCTTAGAGATATGGGCGTCCATCCCGGCTTTTTTGCTCTTGTCCATGTCTTCCGAAAAGGCGTTGGCCGTCATGGCAAAAATGGGAACCGATTCGGCGTCAGGACGGTCCATCGCCCGGATACGCCCCGTCGCCTCATACCCGTCCATGCGCGGCATCTGGATATCCATCAGGATGAGGTCATAATATCCAATTTGCGATGCCTCAAATTTTTCCAGCGCCTGAACGCCGTCCTCTGCCGGTTCGACGACGGCGCCGGTGGTACCGATCAGCTCCACCGCGATTTCCCGGTTAAGATCGTTGTCCTCCGCCAGCAGGATGTGTTTTCCATGGAAGTCATACTCCATAGTACGGCCGCCGCCGCTAGAGAGCGGGCGGTTCTGCCGGAGATTCGAAAGGGCGTCGGCGATGGTGCTCTCAAAAAGGGGCTTGACGATAACGCCGCTGACCCCGACGTCCGCCGCCTCCTGCTGGATATCGGCGGAATCGTTGGCGGTAATCAGGATAATGGCGATGTCGTCCCCCGCGATTTCCCGTATATGGCGGGCGGTTTCCATCCCGTCCATATGGGGCATCTTCCAGTCGAGGAAGCAGACGTTGAACGGCTCGCCCCGCTTTTTGGCGGTTTCAATCAAGGTGACGGCCGCAAAGCCGTTATCCGTCCAGTCCGCCTGCACCTGCATTTTTGATAAAAGGAGCATGGCGTGCTCGCAGGTGCCCCGATCGTCGTCCACCACCAGCGCCTTGAGCTCCTCATACCGGATCGGTTCCCCGCGCTCTTTGGCCTTCCCAAAGGGAAGCTCCACCGTGAACGTGCTGCCGGAACCCATTTCACTCTTTAACCGGACGCTGCCGCCCATCAGCTCGGCGAACTTCTTCACAATGGCCAGCCCCAGGCCGGTACCGCCGTATTTCTGCGTGACGTCGGAGCTTTCCTGCTCAAAGGACTCGAATATGGTCTCCTGCTTCTCTTTCCCAATCCCGCAGCCGGTATCGCTCACCTCGAACCGCAGCCAAACCTGATCATCCGTTTGTATTTCCAGAAGCGCCATCCCCGCGACTTGAAGCCGGATAGAACCGCCAGCCGGTGTGAACTTCAAGGCGTTGGAGAGGAGGTTGGTCAGGATCTGATTGAGCCGCAGGGAATCGCCGACGAGCGCTTCGTCCACCTCGCCCCGCAGGACGGTCTCATAGTGTACGCCCTTGCTTTTCGTATAATAAAGGTTCCCGAGAGTTTCCAGAAGAGCCCGGAAATCGAACTGTTCGTGCCGGATCTCCATTTTGCCGCTTTCCACCTTTGACATATCCAGCACGTCGTTGATGAGGGCCAGCAGGTGGTTGGAGGATAAATTGACTTTATCCAGGCAGTCCAGCACCTTGGCGTCGTTTCCGATATTCTGCCGGGCGATGGTGTTCATGCCGACGATGCCGTTCATGGGCGTGCGGATCTCGTGGCTCATGCGGCTTAAAAACTCGCTCTTCGCCCGGTTTGCCGCTTCCGCCGCCAGCTTGGCCTTTTGCAAGGCGCGCTCTTTCCGGCTCATATTGACGTAGTAGAAGAAAAATACAGAGGAAATCAGGAGCAGAATCACAACCAGCATGACGAGGGCGTTACGGTTGAGCCGGTAGGTTAGGCTATCAACCGTGGAGGATACCACCCCGTAGGGAATGGCCGTGAGCATATACCAGCCGGTATCCTGAATGGGGGCATAGTAAATGTAGCGGTTCTCGTTCCCGATGTTGAACAAGGACAGGCCCGCGCTGCCGGACCGGAAATCCTCCTTGATTTTTTCTATGGAATAGCCTTCGCCAAAGGACGCATACTGTTCAAGTTTTGAAAACAGATTGACGCCCTTTGGGAGGCCGGTATTATGTTCCGTATTATTAATGATATAGTTGCCGGAAGGCTCCACAATACTGGAGTATGTTTGGGCGTCCTCCCGTTCCAGCGAAAGCTGACGGCTGAGGGATTCGGCATCCAGTCCCGCCAGAACGGCGATGAGCCTCCGGCCGCCATAGGATACGGGCGTGATCGAGCTTCCCAGCAGAAACATGTTGTCGCCTAAGACGGTTTCGTTATAGGAAATCAGATTATCTTCGCCTTTTAAAAGCTTACCGATAAAGCTGATTTTCGACGCGGCCGGAAAGGAGCCGTCCGCGCTGTGGTATTCCCCCTGGTCGTCTAAAAAGGCCAGAAAGGAAAATTTGTTGTATTCCTGCACCCGCGCCAGATATTCTTTTAAAGTATCCTGGTTTTGCAGGTCTTTGTCCGAGACCGCGTTGACCGCCGTTTTCAGCTGGGAAAACTGCGCGTTCAGGCTGGTTTCAAAGTGGCCGATGGTCTGGAAGTTGAGCTCCCATAAATACAGTGTGCTCATCCCCACCCCCGCCTCCTGCGACGCTATGTTGGAAGCGCGGATCATGATGGCAAAGCAGACCGTACAGGCGAGGGCCACGCTGATAATAAACAGGATCACAAAGTGGGACCGCCGCCTTTTTACGTTTTTTCCGTCTCCCGCATGTCGATGACTCATTCCTTTCCGCAAACCGGGGAATCGTGCCGGTCGCGCTTGCGAAATTCCCGCCATTGGCGAGATAGGTACAAAACCCGTTTGAAGGGCAAACGCCCTTCAAACTATTCGCCTTCACCGGCAACAGTGATACGCCCTTCCAGCTTGGCGGAAACCGGCTCCTTTTGATGATTTTCAAAATACGCTTTCATAGCGTCGGCATAGGTTGCCTTCGTATCCTTCACCAGCTTGACTCCCTCCGCTCTCGGGACGTCATCGCTGAACAGGTTGAGCATAGTGTAACCGTCCCCGTTATTGTCGAGATACCCGCTGGCGCCCGCCATATAATTATTGATGGCGAGGGCATAGGTCTTGCCAGCTTCCAATTCTTCGCCGTCCGCCAGCGTGACAGACACAAGCTCTGCCGGGGTATCGCCAATCTGGGGCTTGTAGGTGTACTTTAGCCCGGAAACCTGCAGGAAACGCCCCGCGGGGACGTCGTTGTCCCGGTTGGTGAGGGAGACGCTGTTCTTCATCATATCCAGAATGACGCTTCCCTTCGCTTCCACCACGACGATGGTGTTGTCGTAGGGGCAGACGGCGGACAAATCGGCGCCCAGCACGTCCCCCTGATAGAGGCTTGCGCGAATCCCGCCGCCGTTGACGACGGCAATATCGGCGCCGGAATATTCTTTCACCGCGTCCGCCACCAGGTTTCCGATGGCCGTTTCCTCCCGCCGGGTATTATAATTTTCATAGAGCAGATCCTGCTCTACGCTTCCCACCACGGAATGGTCATAGTCCACCTCGGCGGAACCGTTGCGGTAATAGTCGTCCACGGCTGCCAGGGCGTCCTCCATCTCCATATCGCCGTTCAGTACGGAAACCATAGCCTGGCCAAAATATTGGACAATCTTTGACGGCATTTGCAGATTGTAGATATATCCACCCGCTACAGCAGTCTCCAGCCCAGCGGGAACCGTATTGTCTTTATCCTTATAATCAGACAAATAGGAATTGGTCGCTTTGGTATCGCGTATCCAGGCGTCCTGCCCCTGCTGGGTGGAAAGAAGGGATAAAATCCGCTGGCAGGCGTCCAGCTTCTCCTCATTCCCTTTTTCACTCAGAGCCGCGTTGATTCCTATGTAGCCGTCCGGAGCGGAGATTGCCCAGGGTTCATTTTCCCCGTCGCCCAAAAATGGCAGCATCACATACTCATACTGTTCTGTTTCGCCGCACAGCTGGTTGAATAACCGGACGTTTCCATAGGCAAGCAGCAGCGTGCCGTCCAGCATCCGTTCCCTGACCGGAAGGGCGTTGGTCTTATTCAGGGAGAGCGTCTTTGGGTTGAGGTATCCTTTTTCCACGCATTCCATGAGGGTATCCAGGCAGTGGTCCCACATGCCGCTGAAGGACGCCTTTTTTTCATTAAAATCATCCATCCATTCAATCCCGTCCATCACCCCAAGGAAATCAGGAACGCGGGTTCCGATGATATAGGAGCCGATGGCGGCGGTATTGATCGTGTCGATGCCGAACATGGTTCCATCCGCCCCAATCCCAAGCCCTTTTGCCTTGCCGGCGTCCAGTAAGGCCATAATGTCCGCGGGGGAGGTTGGAACCGGCTTATCTAACTGCTTCAGCAGTGTTTTGTTGAGGATATACCCCGAATACTGGCCGGGCAGGGGAAGGCAGATGGTTTTGCCCTCGCTCATGACCGGGCTCATCACAGTGGCCTGATAGCTGGTGGCGAAGGCTGTCGCGCTCAGGTCCAGCATATATTTCCTCACGTCGCCGGTAGGAAGAGTAGTGACCACCAAATCGGTGCCCTTCCCGTTGCGCAGGCGGCGCTCGCTGTCCCCGTTCATGGCCCCGGAGGTGGTGGATTCCACCTGCAGGTCGATATCGGGATACGTATCCGCCACCAACTGTTTAAACTGCTCCAGAGCAATGGGATACATCATGGTAACGGTTGTCTTTTTGTTGGGATCATCTTTTTTGCACCCGGCAAAGCTGAAAAGCAGCGCCAGGCAAAGCCCGAAGCAAACGATTTTCCTGCCGCGTCCATGTTTTGATTTTTTCATCTTCCCGACTCCCCTTCGTCGCGTAAGCTCTTAATCTATGTGTTAGAAGTTCAAATTCCACCCTTGTTCAAGTCATTCTTTTGCCATTATACTGCATCTTCCTGAAAAAATCAATCGCATGGGACATTTCCATAATGAAAAGAGATGGCTAAAAGGCCGATTTCAAAGAAGTCAAAAACAAGAGCAAGGCGGCTTCCTTAGTCCTCCAATTGATATAGCGCAGCTGATAATAGTATCGCTTGCCTGATGGGAGGCCGCAAGTTTATCTGGAGTTTTCACGCCGGAAATGTTAAAATAAGAACAAAAGGAAGTGATGGATATGCGGAATGACGAGGGCTTCGCGAACCTGATTTACGAATATTTTGTTGTCCGGTTTCATTTTCAGTATTACAAATACGGGGACAGCCTGCCGAAAATTGACACCCTATGCCGTCAATTCAGCGTATCGTCGCTTACCATAAAATCCGCGTTGAAACGCTTGCAGGAGGACGGATACATCCATAGATGCCACGGCCGGAGCGCCCAGGTGCTGTTCCGGCAGAGCGACAGGGAGCTGGACGACTATGCCGTCCGCTTTTTTTCAAAGCGCCGGGCTATGATTCCCGACCTCTACCAGTCCACGGAGCTGGTGGTCCTGCCGATGATGGTCAAAAGCCTCTGTCAAATGGACGAACAGGATTTCGCGGTTCTCACCCGGCTGGCGGAGCAGCCGGACCCAGAGGACCAGATGCGGTTCTTCTGCTATATCCTGCAAAAAGTGCAAAATCCCCTTGTCATGAACCTGTTTTGGGAAAGCACCCTGTACCTCGGGCTTCCTTTTCCTATGGAGAACAAGGGGCACCGGCTGTACGACGCCGGAACCAGCCGGAGGCGCCTCCGGGAGCTGATTGCCGCCGGCAGGGCTAAAAATCCGGCGCGCATCTATGAAGCGCATTTGGCGTTTCAGCGGGATGTTTCCAAGCAGATCCTTTCCTATATCAATGCCCGAATTCCGGAACAGCCAGATATAGAGACGCTCCCGTTTGTGTGGAAGGTGTACCGCGACCGGCCTGAGATTTGCGGCAATCTGGCTATCCGGGTCATTCATGACGTCTATCTGGGAGATTTCCGGGACATGGAGTTTTTACCTTCCTATGAAAAACTGGCTGGGAAATACGGCGTATCCGTCAGCACCATGCGGCGCACCATCGGCGTGCTGAACCAGCTTGGCGCCACGCAGTCCATCAACGGCAAAGGCACGAGGATTCTCATGCTGAGCGATTCTGAAACCGGACAGACGCCGGATCTTACCGTTCCCAAAATCCGCCGCAACATGGCCTACTATCTTCAGTCGTTCGAACTGCTTGCGGACTCCTGTAAAGGCGTTATGCGCATGGCGCTGCAGACTTTTTCTGACGCACAAAGAACGGAGCTCGCGGATCTTCTGAAAGGGTATTTGCAGAACAAACGGTATTATATCTCCCCGCAGAGCATCTTTGCCTTTGTCGCGGAGCACAGCTTGCTGCAGGTGATTCAGGAGATTTACGGGAAACTATACGGCCTGAATCTCTGGGGGTATCCCATGGCGAAATACAGAAAAGAGATGCCGGGACTTGACCAGACTCTAATCGCATTTACGCGGGCTGTCATAGCGGCCGTTTTGGATAACGACGCGGAGCGGTTTTCGCGGACCATTCATGCTTTCATGCAAAGCGAATACCGGATCGCGAAAGATATTTTAGTGGAACACGGCTATGAACCGGAGGACCTGAGCTCGTCGCCATCCTTCAGCCTATTGAGCACGGAGGAGGCAGCTCGGTTTTTCCAGGGGTAATATCCGCCGGTGGGTTGCTTAGCGAATACGTCCATAGGTGCTTTTTAACGCTGTCGTTCGCCGTCCGTAAACGGGCCTATGTATTATTTAGTAACGGTTTTTCCTCTCACAGTAAAAAAGGGATGCCGGGGTTATCCCCCGGCATCCCTTTTTGCCGGAACCATTTCACGATTCGGCGGCTATTCGCTTCTTCCGCTGTATCAGCGACAGGCGAGCACGGCTGACGCCGCGGTTCCGGCCCACAGCCGCAAAGCGCCGCCGCGCTGCCGATTGCCATTATGCCGTCTTCCGCCATTGCGGTGGAGAGTTCCAGCACCTGCGGGCACGCGGTTTTCAATCCCAGCCAAGTTTATCTATTGAAAAATAGCATACCATTTCCTGAGGCATATTCTGCTTTTCCTTAATTTCACAAAGAAGAACAATTGCTTTTTCTACCGAACTTTGCTATACTTTGCCTTGGATATCAATATGGCCGAACGAGGTATCGCTTATTTTATCCCCTTGCGAACCGCCGAAAACATAATTTCGATACGGGGGGAAGCCGGCTGCCGCGGCGGAACAAATAGACGTCTGTAAGAAGGAGGCCTGAGAAATGCAGAGCTTTCAGAGCTGCTTTGAGGACTATGGGGCCGATTACCAGGCAACCATGGAGCGGTTTTTGGGAAACAGCGCCATGTATTTAAAAATTCTGGAGATGCTGTTTCTGGATGACAACCTGGAAAAGCTGGCAGATTCCATTGAAAAGAACAATTTGACGGACGCCTTCGCGGCCGCCCACACCCTGAAGGGGGTCGCCGGCAATTTAGGGCTGACGCCGCTGTATCACGCGGTTTGCGCCATCGTGGAGCCCCTTCGCGCCGGAGAACCCCGCGAGGATTACCCCGCGATGTGCGAAACGATCCGATCAGAATTTCAGCGGGCGGCCAGTTTTCACGCGGCCCTTAAGCGTTGCATCCAAAAATGAATGAAGCTATTTGGAATGATAGAAACATTGCCCGGCGCCAAATGCGACGGCCTTTCGGCCACTATGGTGGCCGGGGACAAACTGTGGCTCAGCCAGGTACTTGTGAACATGGTTTCTAACGCCCTAAAGTTCACGCCAGCCGGCGGGAATGCGACGCTGGAGGCCAGCCGGGCCATACGGAACCACCAAAAGGACGATGGAAAGGCGGTTCCCATTATCGGGCTTTCCGCCAACGCCTTCCGTGAGGATGTGGACAAAGCGATACAAAGCGGGATGAACGGCTATCTTTCCAAGCCCATCGATAAAACAAAGCTTTTGGAAACCGTTCAACGGTTCCTCTGAGCCGGCGCCGTTCCCGCGGCCGGCGATTTTGTGACCGCGGCCAACAGGCCCGATCACGCCGGCAGCGCCGGCGGCAGAAAATGAATGGAAGTGGGTCAAGATGAAAACATCCTATCGCCGTGAGTATCAGGCGTTCTTCAATCATATCCCCGGAGGGATCCTGTACAGCCTGAATAACGATGGATTTACGATCCTGGAGGTCAACCGGGGTTTTGTGGATTTGTTCGGCTTTACCCGGGATGAGCTTGCGGAACGGTTTCATAACCGCTTTATCGAGATGGTCCATCCCTTGGACCGTCAATCCCTGCTCGATGAATTCAGCCGGGAGCTGGGCGGCGATGATAAAATCTCGCTGCAATACCGGGTGGTTTGCAAGGATCATAGCTATAAATGGGTGATGGAGACCGTTCAGCCGCTTCACAGCGAAGAGGACGGCGATTGCCTTATGAGCGTCATGATGGACATCACCGAATCTAAAAACGCCCGGGAGGAGCTTCGCCTCAGCTTGGAGCGGCATAAAATCATTATGGATCAAACCGCGGATATTATTTTTGAATGGAACATCGCGGACGATATTTTGATTTATTCCGGCAATTGGCTGAAAAAATTCGGTTATGACCCCATTACCACAAATATCAGCGTTGCGCTTTCTTTGACCCCGCACATTCATCCCGACGATGTTCCGGCGTTTTTAACCCTTATGGAAAAGGCCCGGGGCGGCGAGCCTTATTCCACCGCCGAATTCCGCATTCAGAACGCGGAAAAGCGGTACGTGTGGTGCCGGATCCGGGCCACGGACCAGTTTGACGAGGCTGGAAAGCCTTTAAAGGCCATCGGCGTCATCACGGATATCGACGATGAAAAAAAGATGATCGAGGATCTGCGCCAGCGGGCGGAGCGCGACGCCCTGACAGGCCTTTACAACCGGGAGGAAACCCAGCGCCAGATCCGCAGGCAGCTGGAGGAGAACCCGGATGACATGTGCGCGCTTCTGATGATCGATACTGATAATTTCAAGGGTGTTAACGACAAGCGGGGCCATCTTTTCGGGGACGCCGTTTTGTCGGAGCTGGCGGCGGGCATGAAAAAGCTGACCCGCCGGGACGATATCGTGGGGCGTATCGGCGGCGACGAGTTCGCCATCCTTCTAAAGAACGTCCCCTCCAAGAAGATGGCGCTGGAAAAGGCGGCCCAGCTTCTCGACCTGTTTCAACGCCTGTTCCAGCAGGGCAAACAGCCCATCCAGGTTACCTGCAGCGCAGGGGTCGCCATCTATCCCGAGGACGGCACGGACTTTTCTTCTTTATACCACAGCGCGGACCTGGCCCTGTATGAGGCTAAAAGCCGGGGGAAAAACCGTTACGTGCTCTTCGATAAGGAACGCACCGTTCCAGTGGAACAGGCGGGATATTCCGCTTTAGGCGCTTCCATCGACTCCGACCAACGGGCCACCGGCGCGCCTGGGGACTTAATCACTTACGTCTTTCAGATCCTTTATGACAGCAACGACATCGACCACGTTATCCAGCTGATTTTGGAGATCGTCGGCAAGCGCTTCGACGTAAGCCGCGCCTATGTATTTGAAAATTCGGAGGACGGCAACTATTGCAGCAACACCTATGAGTGGTGCAATGAAGGCATTCTTCCTGAAAAGGACAACTTTCAGAATTTCCCCTATGAATCGGTGAGAGGCTATCAGGGCTTATTTAAGGATAACGCCGTTTTCTATTGCCAGGATACCCGGCGCCTGACGCCGGAACAGGCCGCCGTATTCCAAAGACAAGGGATCCGTTCCACGCTGCAGTGCGCCATTCAGGAGAAAAACATGTTCCACGGCTTTGTGGGCTTTGACGAATGTACGGGGATCAGAATGTGGACCAAGGAGGAAATCGGCACGTTATCCCTGATTTCCCAGCTGCTGACCACGTTCCTGCTGAAAAAGCGGGTGGCGGACAGGGACCAGGAGCTGGTTGTCCGGCTGAACACGATTCTCGACACCCAGGACGCCTATATTTACGCCGTTGAGAAGGATACCCACGAGCTGCTCTATCTGAACCGCAAGACACAGGAATTGGACGCAAGAGTGAAAACCGGCATGACCTGCCATGAGGCGTTTTTTGGCAGAAAATCCCCTTGTGAGACCTGTCCCCTCACCAGCGGCGGCGGTGAAATCTACAACCCCCAGTATGGCGTTTGGACCAGGACGAAGGCGGCCCCCATGACATGGGGCACGCTGGACGCCTATCTTATCACCTGCTTCGATATTTCAGAATACAAACAGCCGTAAGAAACAAGAGACGCCCGCCCCGACCTGCCGATACGGCAAACAGCGGATTTCCCCGCGGCGGGAGAATAAAAAGGATTTTTCCTCCGCATACTGAAAATGTGGAGGTGGTAATCTTGGAAGAAAACGCGCTGCCATTAGGCTTTGGTATGGCTCTGGCACAGCATCCGCAGGCCATGGAGAAATTCTCCCGCATGACCGACGCTGAGAAATCCCAAGTGCTCGCCCAGGCCCATCAGGCCGCTTCAAAAGAGGAAATGCGGTCTCTCGTAAAAAAGCTAGCCCGGTGAAACACTGGGCTAGCTTTTTGATAGAAGGGACGGCATTTCGCTTTCCTATCGCGGCCCACGGCGGCTAAATATTGCACCGGGTTTGCTCTTAAAAATTTTACGGCCTCCGTCGTCATGGAGCGCCTCCCAATTAGTATAGGACTTGACTTTTCGTTCTCTGTGCCTCTATAATATATCTATAGCCACTTTTTGTAAAGCAGGCACATATTTGTTCTGCAGCTTTCTTTTAGATACTATTGGGCGATTTTTGGGGTTCTTCACTGTTATAGACGGTAAGACTGTTGTTTTTAGGAGGCGGAAACCAAATGGAAGAAAAAACGCGCGGCAAAGAATTGCCCGTCTGCCCGGTAGAGACGACCTTGATGCTCATCGGGGACAAATGGAAGGTTTTGATATTACGGGATCTTATGCCGGGAACCAAACGGTTCGGCGAATTGAAAAAATCCATTGGGAAGGTCTCCCAGAAGGTGCTGACCGCCCAGCTTCGGGCCATGGAGGAAAGCGGCCTGGTCCACCGGAAGGTCTATGCGGAGGTTCCGCCCAGGGTAGAATATACCCTTACCGCCTTAGGCCGCAGCTTAAGCCCCATTTTAGAGGCAATGCAAAGCTGGGGAGAAGAATACCGGTCTAAAAAAGAATCCCGGTGATTTCATTTCGCCTACCCATTGAAAAAAAGGGGTATTTTCATGTATTACCAGCACGATTGGTTCATGATCCAGATTCAAATGATGGTTCAGTTTATCGCCAAAGTGGTTTTCAATAAGGACCCCTATGAGATCGAGGCCTTTTATGAAACCGAATCGGCCGAGGGGGGCAACGACCCTTTGGATAAGGCGTTGGCTTCGTTACTGGCCCAATCCCGGTTTCAGGAGGCGGAGGCCCTGGTTCGCCGGAACCTGTCCTCCGGCCGCCTGGAAGGGCTGAGATCCGCCTTGTATTTTTACAACGCCCTCAACCAGATGCCCGATGAACGCCTGGAGGCCCACGGCTTTTCCCGGGAACAGATCCGCCGCGCGCTGGATGAGCTGACCCAAACTTATCAAATTACGGTTCCCAACTGGGATGAGCTGATGCCATAAGCCCGTTTCCAATGGGCTTTCATTTTCTTCACCGCCCTTTCACTCAAACCTTGAACGGAGGATTTTTTATGTCTGATATTGTGGTATTCGGCAGCTTTGTCGTGGACCTAATGGCCCGCTCCGCCCACATCCCGGTCCCCGGAGAGACTATCAAAAGCTCCCTGTTCCGCATGGGCTCCGGCGGCAAGGGAAGCAACCAGGCTGTGGCCTGCAAGCTTTCCGGCGGCGACGTCACCATCGCCACTAAGGTGGGGAACGACGCCTTCGCCCAGGTGCTTTACGACCAGTATGAAAAAACCGGCCTTTCTACAGAGTACGTTTTCGTTTCCCCTGAGGTTCAAACCGGCAACGCTTTGATCCTGGTGGATGAGGGCACCAGCCAAAACGCCATCACCGTCACCCCGGGCGCCTGTGAAACCTTTACCAGCGGCGACGTGGACAAGGTGAAGCCCCTTTTGGCAAAGGCAAAAATCCTGCTGGCCCAGCTGGAGGTCAACCTGGACGCCAACGAACAAATCATCGATTATGCCAGGGAGCGCGGCGTGAAAATCGTGCTGAACCCCGCGCCGATCCATCCCATCGGCGACGGGCTTCTGCGCAAGGTGGACGTTATCACCCCAAACGAGGTGGAGGCCGCCGCCCTCAGCGGCGTTCCCATAAAGACCCCAGATGACGCTGTCCGCGCCGCTGAGGCCCTGATGGACAAGGGCGTAAAGGAAGTGGTAATCACCTTGGGCAAGCAGGGCGTTTTGGCGGCGGACGGTAACCAGTGCCGCCTGTTCCAAAACTACGACGTAAAGGCGGTGGACTCCACCGGCGCCGGAGACGCTTTCAACGGCGGCCTGGCGACGGCCCTTTCCGAAGGAAAGAACCTGTTCGACGCCTGCGCTTTCGCCAACGTGGTATCCAATTTGGCGGTGACCCGGCTGGGTACCGCGCCGGCCATGCCCACCAGGCGGGAGATCGACGCCTTTATTGCCAGCCACCCCCGGCCCGCGGACTAAGGGGAGCGTTTTTTTAGAAATGGGATTCGCCGTAAGCCGTATTGACAAACCATGATAAAAGGCCCGCCGGAAATTTCCGGCGGGCCTTGATTTTATTTTTTCGGCGCCATAATCCAGCCCTGGTCCGCCCAATGCCGGTTATCCGCTGAAAGGGGATTTTCCTTTTTGGCGGTCATCTGGCGCAGCAGTTTGGCGGCGGCGAATTTCCCCCGCGCCTTGAGATTCCCATTCGTCCGGGGACGGCCCCTGGCCTCTGTGCCGTTGACCACCGTTCTTTTCATGGCGATACCCCTCCCGCCGTTTTCATGCCTTCAGCTCGATGTTGCCGATGGTTTCCTTGCAGAGGAAATAAACCAAGGCGCTGACGCCGGTATTCCACAGGAACACCGGAAGCCCCATCACAAACGGCGAAGCGTGCAGGGCCACGCCAAGGACGACGCCGATGACCACGCCGGGAGCGGTGCAGACCATCAGCACCAGGGCGTACAGCATCAAAATCAGCCCTTTGTTGGCCATCTGGCCGAACAGCCGCTCGGAAAGGATATTGAGCGAGGTATACAGGAAACCGAAGCTGATAAACATCAAAAAGCAGATGATTACCGTCAGCGGGCTTGCCTTTACCAAAATGCCGATCAGCGGGAACACGACAATCCCGTCGGCAATAGGGGTCAGCAGGCTGGTGAGGCTGGCGAAAAACAGCTTCTTAAAGGGGCTTTGGGGAACCATGTATAAGTACGGCTTCATCATTTCCTTGCTCCACGGCCCCGCCGCGTTGAGGAAAAACAGCACATAAATCAAGGTGATGGTGGCGATCATCATAATTAGGTTCGCCGACATCGGCTCCCCATCGTCGCCGGCGTTCATCATGACCACCGAAATGAAAGCGCCCACCGCCGCCAGCATAATCGTGGAGCCGCCCCAGAACACCAGGGGAGAATGGCGGTGCAGCTCCTTGACCTGCTTGAAGAAAAAGGCGCTGGCGCCCCATCCGTGGCCGATCCCGACCTTTTTTACCTTCCGGATCTTTTGCCCGGGCATGTTCATATTGATATTGCCCTCTTTGGCGGCTTTCTTGATCTCGTAGGTGGTCTCCGTATTTTGGAGCACATCCTCATAATAATCGGAATCGCTTTTCAGAAAAGCCAGCAGGGCGAATACCGTGGCCGCCGCCAGCAGGGCAAAGTAAACGATCCCCATTATGTCAAAGCCCCGGATCAGGCTGAATATGCCGCCGGACATCCATCCGACAATGGGAACCCACTGCAAATAGGGGTCCGTCACGGCGGCATAGACGGTTTCCGCGGAAAAGCCCTTTTGATAAACCGACATCGCCACATAGGCCAGCACCAAAACAACCACCACGTATAAAAGCCGTTTGATGGCGGCGCTCCTTTTCCGGCTGCCGTTGCAGAAGCTGTAAATCAAGATGGTAAAAATCTGCGCGACCAGCAGGGATACGATAAAGCCGGCGAACAGAAGCACCGCGTCCAGGACGCTGATGCCGAAGAACTGCACCGCCATGCCGCCGTAAGCCACCATGCAGCAGGCGATCAGCACGGTCATGCCCATTTGCTTCGCCAGGCCGTAGATTAAAATCTTCTTCGGGGAAATGGGAGAGATAAACAGCATGTTCACATCCCCCATGCTGAAGAAGGTGGAGCCGGAGTCCACGCCCTTGATGAGGTTAATCATGACGACAAACATCAGCAGGGCGAAATAAATGCCTTGGAGGATCCGGATATCCAAATACGCCGGCATTTCCTCCTGGGGCGCCAGCGCCATGGACAAGGCGGAAAACAGCAGGCAGGCCACGATAAAAAGATAGGCCACCAGCTTGCCCGGGTGCTTTAGCAGCTCCAGAATGTTATTTTTCAGAGATTTTCTCAGAATGAACGCGATCGAACTCATATCAGCCACGCCCCTCCTGTTTATGGGGGTCCTCCCCCTCGGTAATGGCAAAGAACAGCTGCTCCAGGTTCTCGCCGTACTCCTCGATTTCCCGCCTGGTGCGGGAGGCCACGATTTGGCCCTTCATCATAATCAGGGTTTTATCCCAAAGCTCCTCCACGCTGTCCAGCATGTGGGTGCTGATGACCACAGAACAGCCCTGGCGCTTCATTTCCTGTATCATCTGCTTCAGTTCCTTAATGGCGTGAGGGTCCAGGCCCACAAAGGGCTCGTCGAACAGCACCACCTGGGGCCGGGGCAGCAGGGCGCAGCAGATGCTCACCTTTTGCTGCATGCCCTTGGAAAGCTCTTTCCCCAGCTTTTTCGCCTTGTCGGAAAGCTCCATACGCTCCAATAGCTGGTCGGCCCGCTCCTTCCAGTCCTGAACCCCATAGGCCCTTCCGATAAATTCCAAATGCTCGTAAACCGTCAGGGAATCATACATCACCGGCAGCTCTGGTATGTAACCGAAAATCCGTTTCGCTTCCAGGGTTTTATTCCGGTAAGGCCCGATGAAAATCTCCCCCTGAAACCGGAGCAGGCCCGCGATGCACTTGATGGCGGTGGATTTCCCCGCGCCGTTGGGCCCCACCATCAGGGTAACCTGCCCATCCTCCGCGGTAAAGGTAACGCCGCTGTTCGCCACAACATCCGCGTAACGCTTGGTCAAATTATTTACTGTTAACATAACCGTTCTCCTTTACTGAAACTCTTAATAAATTGCTAGGTTCCCCTCAACAATCGCCGGGATCGTGCTGAACATCACAATAAAAAGGCCGATAAACGCCAAAATCATCACCCCGTACATGACGATTCCCCAAATCAACAGGATTTTGGCTTTTTTCTGCCGCTGAACGGTCTCTTCTGTGGGATAATACAGCCCCGCCCCGCAGTGCCCGCACTGGCGGGCGCTCAAAGGGTTTCCCCAGCCGCAGTTATGGCAGACATAGATTCTTTTTAAGGGTTCGTTTCTAAGGCACAGGTAGATAATGCCCGGGATCAAGCCCAAAAAGCCTACCAGCACCCCCCACATGGTGGCATTGTCGTTCCATTTGGATTTGGCGTCGTTATAAACCGCAAGGCCCAACAGGACCGAGCCGGCGATCGCCGCCAGGAACACCAGAAGATAACATATCAGCAACCCTGATACCATTGACCAAACTTGACTCATTCTTATCCATCCTTCCTATTTCACAGGTACAGGCCCCGCGCCTTTTTCGTTTGCCTGAAGGGCGGCTATGCCCCACCGGCCGTTACCACGCCCTGCCCAGCATGGCGGGCATTATGGTAGTAACCATTTGAACCATCGTCAAAATAAGCCCGATGATCGCCACCACCCATAGAATCACGCCCGCGATCAAAAAATTTCTCGCCTTCTTTTGAAGCGAAAACGTTTCCTCCGTGGGATAATACAGCCCCGCCCCGCAGCGGCCGCATTGACGGGCCAGCAGCGGATTGCCCCATCCACAGTTATGGCAGGCATAAATTTTCTTCAGCGGCTCGTTTCGGACGCAAAGATAAACGATGCCCGGGATCAAGCCTAAAATTCCCACCAGCACCGCCCACATGACGGCGTTGGCGTTCCATTTGGATTTGGCGTCGTTGTATACCGCCAACGCCAGCATTACGGAAGCGGTAATATCCACCGCTAGGATCAAAAGGTATCCGATAATAAAGGCCGGGGTCCACATGGCTAACACATTCACCGAGCTCATCCTTTCTTTTTGTACCACTGACTTAATACAATACTACAATATTTTCCTAGGAAAATCAAGTGCTTTCTTAAATTTCATATTGCCGGACCCTGCCATAAAGAACCGGATCCAGCAAAGCGGAGACAAAAATCCCTTCCGGCCGGTATTCCTCCTCATACAGCACGTGGTCCTTTCGGATCTGGGCCACGATTCCGGCCTGGTCAAAGGGCAGCAGAAGGCTTACCTTCCGCAGGGAAACCGGCAGGTTTTCCTCCACCGCCGCCAGCAGGCTGGGAATGCCTTCCCCGGTTTTGGCTGAAATCCTCACCGCGTTTCCGATCATCGGGATATCCAGCAGGGACGGCACCAGATCGCATTTGTTCATCACCGGGATCACCGGCTGGGCGTCGCAGCCAAGATCGCTTAACAGCTTCCGGGTCACCTCCAGATGGATCTGGGCCTCTGGGTTGGAAGCGTCGCACACGTTTAAAATAATATCCGCCACAGCCGCTTCCTCCAGGGTGGAATGGAACGCCTCCACCAGGTGGTGGGGCAGCCGCCGCACCAGGCCCACTGTATCGATGAGCATGACAGACACCCCGTTAGGCAGCTTCAGCGCCCGCGAGGTGGGGTCCAGGGTGGCGAACAGCTTGTCCTCCGCCAGCACCCCAGCGTCGGTGAGGGTGTTCATCAGGGTGGATTTTCCCGCGTTGGTGTACCCCACT
The DNA here is from genome assembly GCA_902490005.1 of uncultured Ruminiclostridium sp. Classification (GTDB taxonomy): domain Bacteria; phylum Bacillota; class Clostridia; order Oscillospirales; family Acutalibacteraceae; genus Clostridium_A. Next base: position 7,214 of record CABUCM010000008.1, on the reverse strand, counting down.
ATGGCGGCGGTGATGACCCCTTCCTTTTCCCGCCGCTTCCGCAGCTGGTCCCGGTGCTGCTCCACCTGGGAAAGCTGCTCCTTTAAATTCTCGATCCTGCGGCGGATGTGCCGCCGGTCGGTTTCCAGCTTGCTTTCCCCCGGGCCTCTGGTGCCGATCCCGCCGCCCAGCCGGGAAAGGGCCGTCCCCTTGCCCGTCAGCCTCGGCAGCAGGTATTTCAGCTGGGCAAGCTCCACCTGCAGCTTGCCCTCCCGGGACCTGGCCCGGGAAGCAAAGATATCCAAAATCAGCATCGTCCGGTCGATGACGCGGACATCGGTTTCAAATTCTAAATTCCGAATCTGGGTGGGCGTCAGCTCGCAGTCGAAAATAACCAGATCGATCTCCTGGCTCCCGCAAAACTCCTTTAATTCCTCCAGCCGGCCGCTGCCAATACAGGTGGCGCCGTCGGGCCGCTCCCGTTTTTGGATCATGGCGCCTATGGGCTGGGCCCCGGCGCTTTCCGTCAATTCGTATAGCTCGTTCATCGAGGCCTCGGCGTCGAAATCCCCGGTATCCACCGACACCAGAAACGCCCGCTCCGGCTGGATATCGTTTTCATAAAATTCCATAAGCTTGGTTCCTACCTTCTAATCTGGTTGTTTTATTGTTGCCCGTTTCTATCATTATATAATATGGCCCCCTGTAATACAACCAGATGGAAAAAACCAGCGGCGCAAACCCAAATGTACCGCCATAAACAACGCGTTCTTTATTTTAGATAAAATAAATTTTGCTCCTTTCCCGCTCGTGAAAGCACAGGGCCCTTCTTCGACCGGCGGGTTTTAGGAAAGCCACCGCAGCACTGCCAGGGCCATCAGCAGGCCGCCGGAGAAATACACAAACACACCAGGGTTTTTCAGCCGGATCAGCTGCAGCCTTTTTCCCAAAAAGCCGCCGCCCCACAGGAACAGCATTTGCACCAGCCCCGCCAGGATAGGCACCAAAACCGAATTCATCCCGGATACCGCGCTGGAAACCCCGGCGCCAAAGGAATCAATGGAAAGCGCCACGCCCAGGTATAGGGCCTCGGCGGTTTCGATGGTTTTTGAACGGTCGAAATCGCAGGAAAAGGAGTCCTCCTCTTTCCGTTTCCGAAAGCCCTGTATGATAATGGACGCCCCCAGCGCCAGCAGCATTCCACAGCCGATCAGCTTTGCCGCCGGGGCGGGGATCACCTGTAACAGCACGCTTCCCAGGCCCACCGCCGCGCCGGTGACCACCATGGAAATGCCGCAGATCACCAGCCGCGCCTTCCAAAGCACCCGAATGCCTCTAAGCCCGTAGGAAATGCCGATTCCCAAGGCGTCCATGCTCAGGGAAACCGCCAAAATCAAAACTGCAAGAAAGCTCATTTCACCAACTCCATTCCCACCATTCTATGGAGAACGGACAAAAAGGGTGTATGTTCCAACGCGCGCCTTCATATATATGAAGGGAGAACGGACATGGTTCCGCAATTTGAAACGGGGGAATGGTATGAACTGGCACAGCGCATCCGCCGCGGAGGTTTTAAACCAGCTGGACGTCACTAAAAATCAGGGGCTGACCTCAAAAGCGGCTGTGGAACGGCAGAAGAAATATGGTAAAAACAAGCTGGCGGAAAAGAAGCCCAAAAGCCTTTTCCTCCGGTTTTTAGAGCAATTCTCCGATTTTATGGTGATCGTGCTGCTGATCGCGGCGGCAATTTCCTTCTTCACCGCCAGAATCAGCGGCGACGGCGACTATATCGACTCTATCATTATCCTGGTGATCGTGATTATCAACGCCATCACCGGCGTGGTCCAGGAAAGCAAGGCGGAAAAGGCCATCGCCGCCCTGAAAAAACTGTCCGCTCCCCACGCCAAGGTAATCCGCGGCGGCAAGCCGGCGGAGATTTCCTCCGAGGACCTGGTCCCCGGGGACATCCTCCTGCTGGAGGCTGGGGATTTCGTCCCCGCCGACGCCCGGATCTTAGAATCGGTGAACCTAAAAGCGGAGGAATCCGCCCTGACAGGGGAATCCCTTCCCGTGGATAAAAACGCCCTGGCGCGGTGCCCGGAGGCCGCCGCCGTCGGCGACCGGAAAAACATGGTATTTTCCTCCAGCACCATCACCACGGGCCACGGGGTATGCGTGGTAACCGGCACGGGTATGGACACCCAGGTGGGAAAAATCGCCCACATGATTAACGAGGAGGATTCTCCCCAGACGCCCCTGCAGCAAAAGCTGGCCCAAACCGGAAAATACCTGGGCATTGGGGCATTGATTATCTGCCTGGTGATCTTTTTGCTGGGCTTGATGGAAAGCGTCCCCCCGCTGGAGATGTTTATGATCTCCATCAGCCTGGCGGTGGCGGCGATCCCAGAGGGCCTGCCCGCCGTGGTCACCATCGTGCTGGCTATCGGCGTGCGGCGGCTGGCGGCCAACCGGGCCATTATCCGCAAGCTGCCCGCGGTGGAGACCCTGGGCAGCGCCAACGTGATCTGTTCGGATAAAACCGGCACCCTGACGCAAAACCGGATGACTGTCACGGAGCTGTGCTCCCCATCCGGTTCTGCGGCGTTTTCCTCCGCCGAGGGCCAGGCCATGCTCAGCTACGCCGCCCTGTGCAATAACGCTTCCCTCACCGGGGACCTGGACCGCCCCTCCGCCAGCGGGGAGCCCACCGAGGTGGCCCTAGTGCTGGCGGCGGCCAACAACGACAAGCGGAAAAACATTTTGGAGCTTTCCTATCCCAGGGTTGGGGAAATCCCTTTTGACTCCAGCCGAAAGCTGATGACCACCGTCCACTCCCTTGGCGGCGGCCGGCACCGCATTATCACCAAGGGCGCCCCGGATGTGCTGTTGCAGCGGTGCGAGTCCTATGCCATGGGGCGGGGCGCCCAGCCCCTGACCGCCGCCAGGCGGGCCCAGATCGAGGCGTATAACGAGGATATGGCGAACCGGGCGCTGCGGGTGCTGGGAATCGCCTTCCGGGATGTGGACCATCTTCCCAAGAACCCCGATGAGTTTGAGACCCGCCTCACCTTCTGCGGCCTGCTGGGTATGATCGATCCCCCCAGGCCCCAGGCTAAGTCCGCGGTGCGGGAGTGCCAGCAGGCGGGGATTCTGCCGGTGATGATTACCGGAGACCATATCGTCACCGCCAGGGCCATCGCCAAAGAGCTTGGCATCCTCCGGCACAAGGACCGCTCTCTCACCGGCGCCCAGCTGGACGCCATGAGCCAGAAGGAACTCAGCCGCCATATTTTTGAATACACCGTATTCGCCCGGGTTTCCCCGGAACACAAGGTGCGGATCGTCAAAGCCTTTCAATCCCGGGGCGCCGTGGTGGCTATGACCGGAGACGGCATTAACGACGCCCCCGCCCTCAAGGCCGCGGACATCGGCTGCGCCATGGGGGTTTCCGGCACCGACGTGGCCAAGGGCGCGGCGGATATGATCTTAACCGACGACAATTTTTCTACCATTGTGGCGGCGGTGCGCCAGGGCCGGGGGATTTTTGAAAACATCAAAAAGACCATTCATTTTCTTCTTTCCTGCAACATCGGGGAAATCATCACCGTCCTGGCGGCGTTTCTCATGCGGCTGCCCACCCCCTTGCTGGCCATTCAGCTTCTGTGGGTGAACCTGGTCACCGACAGCCTTCCCGCCCTTGCCCTGGGCGTGGAGCCGGTGGATGAGGATATTATGAAAAAACCGCCCACCGACGCGAAAAAGAGCTTATTCGCCGGCGGCATGACCTACAGCATCGCCATCGAGGGCTGCTTCATCGGCATGATTTCCCTGCTGGCCTTTACCATTGGCCGGGTGTTTTTCGACGGCGGCGGCGTTCCCACGGTGGGAAGGACCATGGCTTTTGCCGTCCTCAGCTGCTCCCAGCTGGTCCACGCCTTTAACGTGCGCAGCGACAAATCCCTATTTGAGATCGGCGTGTTCGGCAACTTTAAAATGATTTATTCTTTCTTTGTCTGTCTGGCCCTTCAGGTTTCCGTCATCTCCGTGCCCGCCTTGGCGGCAATTTTTAAAACGGTTCCCTTGAACATGGTCCAGTGGCTGGTGGTGGCCGGGCTGGCGTTAAGCCCGCTGTTTATTGTGGAAATCGAAAAGGCCTGGAACCACTGGAAGACCAAGAAAAACCTCTGACATTTTACAATTAGTATATTATACTGATTAATATACTATTTTAAAGACTTTGAATGCTTCCGCTGATGGGAAGGGATCTGTTTTCAGATTTCTTCCCTCTTTTTATTTAGCCCGGTTTATGATACAATAAGATGCAAATTGGGCAGCAGGAACGATACGCGGCTGTTTTCCCCGGCTTATTTTCAATTATTTTTCATTTCTCAGTGGAAAACTCCTAAATTTCCTGTTACAATAAAAAGAGCGATTTCATATGGAACGCCCCTTTGGCGATCCATTTTACCTTGTAAACGGAGGAATGTTACTTGGCGATTCCACGGCAGCAAATTCGGAATTTCAGCATCATCGCCCATATCGACCACGGCAAGTCCACCCTGGCCGACCGGATCTTGGAGCAGACCCAGTCGGTATCTTTGCGGGATATGTCCGACCAGCTTTTGGACAACATGGACCTGGAACGGGAGCGGGGGATCACCATCAAGGCCCATGGGGTAACGTTGGTTTACCACGCTGACGACGGCGAGGATTATATTTTCAATTTAATCGACACTCCCGGCCATGTGGACTTTAACTATGAGGTTTCCCGGTCTCTTGCCGCCTGCGAGGGAGCGATTCTGGTGGTAGACGCCTCCCAGGGCATTGAGGCCCAAACCCTGGCCAATACCTATCTGGCGGTGGACGCCGGGCTGGAGATTGTGCCGGTCATCAATAAGATCGACCTGCCCAGCGCGGACCCCGACCGGGTCCGCCAGGAAATCGAGGACGTCATCGGCATCGAGGCCGACGACGCGCCGGCGGTTTCCGCTAAAATGGGCACCAATATCAAGGACGTTATGGAAGCGGTGGTTCATAAGGTTCCCCCGCCCCAGGGGGACGAAACCGCGCCGCTCAAGGCTTTGATTTTCGACTCTTATTACGATGCGTATAAAGGCGTTATTATATACGTTAGAGTAAAAGAGGGGACCCTCCGGCCTGGGGACAATATTAAGCTGATGGCCACCGGCTCGGAATACAACGTGGTGGAATGCGGCTTCCTCAGGGCCACCTCCCTGGAGCCGGCCAGCGAGCTTTCCGCCGGCGAGGTGGGCTATATCGCGGCTTCCATTAAAACGGTATCCGACGCCCGGGTGGGCGACACCGTCACCCTGGCGGGCCGTCCCGCCAAAGAACCCCTTCCCGGCTACCGGGCGGTGAACCCTATGGTGTTCTGCGGTATCTATCCCGCCGACGGCGCCCACTATACCGACCTGCGGGACGCTTTGGAGAAGCTTCAGCTAAACGACGCTTCCCTGACCTTTGAGCCGGAGACCTCCGTGGCCCTGGGCTTTGGCTTCCGCTGCGGCTTCTTGGGGCTGCTCCACATGGAGATCATTCAGGAACGCCTGGAGCGGGAATATAATTTAGATCTGGTAACCACCGCCCCCAGCGTTATTTATAAGATCACTAAAACCGACGGTTCCGTGGTAATGATCGACAACCCCACCAATTACCCGGATCCCTCTGTGATCGCCCAGGCGGAGGAGCCGATCACCAACGCCCATATTTACGCTCCTTCCGAATACGTGGGCAATATTATGGATTTGTGCCAGGAGCGCCGGGGCGTTTTCAAGGATATGAACTATATCGAGGAAACCCGGGTGGATATCCACTACGAGCTGCCGCTGAATGAAATCATTTACGACTTTTTCGACGCGTTAAAGTCCCGCACCCGGGGCTATGCCTCCTTTGACTACGAGCTGATGGGCTATCAAAAATCCGATTTGGTCAAGCTGGATATCATGCTTAACGGCGAGGTGGTGGACGCGTTGTCCTTTATCATCCACGCTGAAAAAGCTTATCCCCGGGCCAGGAAGATGGCGGAAAAGCTGAAGGATAAGATTCCGCGCCAGCTGTTCGAGGTACCGATCCAGGCCTGCATCGGCGGCAAGATTATTGCCCGGGAAACGGTAAAGGCCCTGCGGAAGGACGTCCTAGCCAAGTGCTACGGCGGCGATATCACCCGAAAGAAAAAGCTGCTGGAAAAGCAAAAAGAGGGCAAAAAGAAAATGCGCCAGCTAGGCTCCGTGGAGGTTCCCCAGGAAGCCTTCATGGCGGTGCTCAAGCTGGATGAATAATTTTTTATAGCGCCCAGGGCTTTCCGAACGTTTGGCCAGGCGCCGCGCTCAAAAAAATTGCCAGCTGAAGGGCAAAGCTTTGGCGCCGCGGGAACAGCCTAATGGAATTATTTTTTATTGCATCAAAAAAGGTACCGGGGCTTTGGCCCAACGGTACCTTTTCTTTTTGGCTCTTTTTAAGCAGGCAGAGGATTCAGCGAAGCGAGAGCCTCTGCAAAAAGCCTCCCTCTAGGCGGGCGGGATTGAAAGCCAGCGTCTTTTTAGACGCCGGCCCGCCTATGCCCTTTAGGGCTTGGCTTTATTGAGGTTAGACGGGTAGGATTGAAGGCCAGTACCTTTTAGGCGCCGGCCCTTCTATGCCCTTAGAGCTTGACTTTATTGCGGATTAGAGATCCTCTCACCATCCATCGCGAGTTCCTGTTCAATCCTCCTCACCAAATCGCTGGCGGGCATATTCAAAGCCTCGCTGAGCCGAAAAAAGGTCTCTAAGGTAGGCTTGCGATGGCCCCGCTCGATGGCGCTGAGATGGGTTCTTCCAATTTCCGCAAAGCTGCTGAGGGTCTCCTGAGAAAGCCCTTGTTCCTCCCTGGCTTTTCGAATCGCCTTTCCCACTATTTCCGCGTTTAGCATGGTCATCCGCTCCTCACATTTTCATTGTCTCTTTATTTTAATGAAAAATAAAAAAATTATGAGTATATACTTCTTTTTTGTTCTCCTGTTTTTAAGTTTACCATAAAAACAGAATAAATGAAATAAAAAAAGAGACTGCAAATAGCAATCTCCTTCATAACGTCACAGCGCCCTAAAAACTGAATAAAGGTAAAAAGAAGGGTGAAAGAAAAGCAAACGAATTACAAGGCAAAACCAAAACCAATTACTCATTAAGGTCAAGCCCTCGACCTATTAGTACTGCCAAGCTGAACGCCTCGCGGCGCT
>CABUCM010000007.1 GCA_902490005.1 uncultured Ruminiclostridium sp. | reverse complement strand
TGACATCATAGCCTTTTCCAAGATATTTTTGACCCGCCGTATTTTAGACCGGCTGGTGGGTTATAAACTGAGCCCATTTTTATCTCAAAAAATCCGCCGGGGATTGTCCGCGGGCCGCGTTCAGTCGGTGGCGGTGCGCCTGGTGGTAGACCGGGAAGAGGAGATTCGGGCCTTTAAGCCGGAGGAATACTGGTCCATCGACGCTAAATTCCTTCCCAAGGGCGGCCGCAAGCCATTCCCGGCGGCCTTCTATGGCACGGAAACAGAAAGAATTAAAATTTCCTCTAAGGAAGAAGCGGATAAAATCCTGGAAGCGGTAAAGGACGCCGATTTCCAGATAACCAAACTGAAAAAGGGAACCCGGCGGAAATCCCCGGCGCCGCCCTTTATCACCTCAACCCTGCAGCAGGAGGCTTCCCGAAAGCTGGGCTTCCAGGCCCGCCGGACCATGAAAGCCGCCCAAGAGCTTTACGAGGGTATCGATATCGAAGGTATCGGCGCGACCGGTCTCATCACCTATATGAGAACCGACTCCCTGCGCCTGTCCGAGGACGCGATACGGGATGCCCGTGAATACATCGGCGGCCGGTGGGGGGAGAAGTACCTGCCCAAGGAGGCCAGGCATTTCAAATCCAGGGCCAACGCCCAGGATGGCCATGAGGCGATCCGTCCCACCATGCCCAGCCTGACGCCGGACCAGGTGAAGGACAGCTTAACCAACGACCAATATAAATTGTATAAACTGGTGTGGGAGCGTTTTTTGGCCTGCCAGATGGCTCAGTGCCTACAAAGCACCACCCAAGCGGATATCACCGGAAACGGCTATGTGTTCAAGGCTTCCGGCTATACCGTTACCTTTGACGGCTTTACCGTGCTTTATGTGGAAGGCCGGGATGACGCCCAGGAGGATGAGGGCGCGTTGCCGCCGCTGGAAAAGGATATGATGGTTAAAGCGAAAGAGATCGTTCCCAACCAGCATTTCACCCAGCCGCCGCCCCGTTACACAGAAGCCTCTTTGATTAAGGCCATGGAGGAATACGGCATCGGCCGCCCTTCCACCTACGCGGCGACCATCACCACTATCACCGGAAGGGAATATGTGGTCCGCGACGGCAAGGCGATCAAGCCCACCGAGCTGGGCGAGGTCACCACTAAGCTGATGAAAGAACGGTTTCCTAAAATCGTTAATGTGAAATTCACCGCTCAGATGGAAGAGGATTTGGACAGTATTGAAGCGGGAAAAGAAAATTGGGTGGATACCCTAGAGGAATTTTACGGGGATTTTGACAAAACCCTGCAAAAGGCGAAAGAAGAAATGAAGGATGTCAAGATTACCCTGGAAGAAGATAAAACGGACCTGATCTGCGAAAAATGCGGCCGCCAGATGGTGGTAAAGGTGGGCCGGTATGGCAAGTTTATCGCCTGTCCCGGTTACCCCGAATGTAAAAACATCAAAAAGATCGTCAAGGAGACCGGCGCCGAATGTCCCAAATGCGGCGGCAAGGTCATTGAAAAGAAAACCAAAAAAGGCCGTATTTTCTATGGATGCGACCATTATCCAGAGTGCGATTTTGTATCCTGGGATGAGCCGGTTCAGGAAAAGTGCCCCCAGTGCGGCAAAACCCTTTTAAAGAAGAAGGGGAAAAAGCCCAGGATCTATTGCGCCACCGAAGGCTGCGGCTACGAGCGGGTGGAAGACCAGAATGAAGATTAACGTCATCGGGGCTGGCTTGGCGGGCTGTGAAGCCGCCTGGCAGGCGGCAAACGCCGGCGCCCAGGTCACGCTGTATGAAATGAAGCCAGAAAAGTATTCCCCAGCTCATCACAGCCAAACATTCGCGGAGCTGGTTTGCTCCAATTCCCTGAAAGCTAGCCGGGTGGAAAGCGCCGCGGGCCTGCTGAAGGAAGAAATGCGCCGGTTTCATTCTTTGCTGATGGAATGCGCCGATCAGACGCAGGTTCCCGCCGGAGGCGCTTTGGCGGTGGATCGGGATGAGTTTTCCGGCCTGGTTACGAAAAGGATTAAGAGCCACAAAAACATTCAGGTGGTGTCTCAAGAAATCACAGAGCTTCCTCCCCCCAGTGGGGAGGAGCCTGTAGTTGTCGCTACCGGCCCCTTGACCAGCGACGCTCTGGCGGAAAAAATCGCAGGGCTCTGCGGCGGCTCGTTGAGCTTTTTTGACGCGGCGGCGCCTATCGTCACCTATGACAGCGTGGATTTGTTAGAGGCATTTACCCAGTCCCGGTACGATAAGGGCGAGGATGACGCTTATCTCAACTGTCCTATGAACAAGGAACAGTATGAGGCGTTTTATCAGGAACTGATCCAAGCGGAAAGAGCGCCGGTTCACGACTTCGATGTGGATAACCCCAAGGTTTACGAGGGCTGCATGCCGGTGGAGGTGATGGCCCGGCGTGGAGCCGATACCCTGCGGTACGGCCCCTTAAAACCTGTTGGCCTGCGGGACCCCAGAACCGGGCACCGGCCCTGGGCGGTGGTGCAGCTGCGGCAGGAAAACCGGGAAAAAACCCTCTATAATCTGGTGGGCTTTCAGACCAATTTAAAGTTCCCGGAGCAGAAGCGGGTGTTTTCCATGATCCCGGCGCTGAAAAACGCCGAGTTTGTCCGGTACGGCGTGATGCACCGCAACACTTTTATCGATTCTCCCAGGCTGTTGAACCAGGATTTTTCCATGAAAGCGCTGCCCGGCCTGTTTTTTGCCGGGCAGCTGACCGGGCTGGAGGGCTACCTGGCTGCCATGTTTTCGGGCCTGTTAGCCGGGCTGAACGCGGTTCGGCGCTGTCAGTGCAGAGAAACGCTGGTCCTTCCGAGAGAAACCATGATGGGAGCCCTGAGTCATTATATCAGCGACGAATCGGTGAAGGATTTCCAGCCGATGGGGGCTAATTTCGGGATTTTGCCGCCGCTTCAGGAGCATATCCGGGATAAGCGCCAGCGGTACGGCGCGTTGGCGGAAAGATCACTTAATCGAATTGCAGAAATTATAAAAAGCGGAGTTTAAGCCACAAAGAAAGGTGGGAAAACAGGAACCGCTGTTCAAGCTTTTGATAAGGCGAGAGGCGCGGTGCTGTGAGAACATGAAAATTATTGTTGACGCGTTTGGAGGGGACAACGCCCCTCTGGAGATTCTAAAGGGATGCGCGCAGGCTATTGCCGAATATGACCTGGATATTATGCTTACGGGAAAAGAATCGGAAATCCGCCGGGTTGCTAAGGAAAATGAGATTTCCCTAAACCGGATGGAAATCGTGGATACCCCTGATGTGATTACCATGGACGACCATGCCGGAGACATCATGAAGTCCAAATCTCAGAGTTCTATGGCAGAGGGCCTGCGGCAGCTCGCGGCGGGAAATGGAGACGCTTTTATCTCCGCGGGCAACAGCGGCTCCTTGGTGGTCGGCTCTACCCTGATTGTTAAGAGAATACCTAAAATCAAGCGGCCTGCGTTCGCTCCGATTATGCCGAAGGACGAGGGCTTTTTCATGCTGATCGACGGCGGCGCAAATGTGGAATCCAAGCCGGAAATGCTGCAGCAGTTCGGCATTATGGGCTCCATTTACATGGAGAAGGTCATGGGGGTGAAAAATCCCCGGGTAGGCCTTGCCAATGTAGGCACCGAGGACCATAAGGGCGGCGAGCTCCAGCACGCGGCCTTCGGGCTTTTGAAACAGGCCGGCGTTAATTTCATCGGCAACATCGAGGCCAGAGACATCCCCGCCGACGCGGCGGATGTGGTTGTGTGCGACGGGTTTACCGGCAACGTGATTTTAAAGCTTTATGAAGGCGTGGCCATGACGCTGATGAATAAGGTCAAGGGGATTCTAACCAAAAACTTGAAAACCAAAATCGCTGCCGGATTGATTTACAGCGATATGAAGGCTTTGAAAAAAGCTATGGATTATAACGAATACGGCGGCGCGCCGATTATGGGCGTGGCCAAGCCGGTGTTCAAGGCTCATGGAAGCGCCAAGGCCAAAACATTTAAAAACGCTCTCCGCCTGACCGCGGCCTATGTGAAGGGCAATGTGGTAGAGGAGATCAACAATTCACTGCAAACGCTGAAGGGGATGGATAGCGATGAGTAACCAGGAAAAAGGGAAAACCGCCAAACTGGATTTCAGAAAGCTGGAAGAAAATCTGGGTTACACCTTTCAAAACCCCAAGCTGCTGAAAACCGCCTTGACTCATTCCTCTTTTGCCAATGAGGCCCACAACGGCACCCACAGCAATGAACGGCTGGAATTTTTGGGGGACGCAGTTTTGAGCATTGTGGTTTCTGATTATATTTTCCGCAACTGCCCTCACCTACCCGAAGGAGAGCTGACAAAGATGAGAGCTTCCTTGGTATGTGAAAAGTCTCTCCAGCGGTTTTCCAGAACGCTGGAGATCGGCGATTTCCTTCGGCTCAGCCGAGGAGAACAGAATTCTGGCGGCGCCCAGAGGCCCTCTATTTTAGCCGACGCCTTTGAGGCGGTTTTGGCGGCTATTTATTTAGACGGCGGCATGGAAAAGGCCAGGGAGTTTGTTCTTCGGTTTACCGTGCCGGAGATGGAAAACCCAAAGCCGAAGGCGTTTAAGGATTATAAGACGGCTTTGCAGGAAATTGTGCAGCAAAACCCGGAGGAAAAGCTCAACTATGTTTTGGTTGGGGAAAGCGGTCCGGATCATAACAAGCATTTTGTTGTTGAGGTTCATTTAAACAGCAACGTCATCGGAAAAGGCGGCGGCAAAAGCAAAAAAGAAGCTGAACAACAGGCTGCTAGGGAAGCATTGGAGCTGATGGGCTATTAAACACAGCAACGTGGCGTTTTTTATCCCGCATCAGGGCTGCCCCCACCAGTGCAGCTTCTGCAATCAGAAAAGCATCACCGGGGTTGCCCAAAAGGTGACCGGAAATCAGGTGGCCGCCGTTTTAAAGCAGGCGGAAAAAGCGTTGGAAGGGAAAAAAGAGGGCTCTGAAATCGCTTTTTTCGGCGGTAGCTTTACCGCGGTGCCCATCCCTTACCAGGAAGAGCTTTTACAAGCCGCATATCCCTTTGTGGTCAACGGCTCTTTTTCCGGTATCCGAATTTCTACCAGGCCGGACGCCATTGACGATGAAATTTTAAAACGGCTGAAACGGTATGGAGTGACCTGTATCGAGCTGGGCGCCCAAAGTATGGACGACCAGGTGCTGGCTGTCAACCGGCGGGGGCATACCGCGGAGGATGTGGTACAAGCTTCCCGGCTGATCCGTCAGCATGGATTTTCCCTTGGGCTGCAAATGATGACTGGGCTTTACGGCAGCAGTCCGGATTCGGACTGGTCAACCGCTGAAAAGATAGCGTTATGTAAACCGGATTGCGTACGAATTTACCCCACTGTGGTGCTGAAAGGCACCAAGCTGGCGGAATATTTTGAAAAAGGCGCGTATCTTCCTCCGGATGCGGAACAGTCCGTTCCTCTATGCGCCAAGCTGCTGCGGCTGTTTGAGCAAAAAGGGATTCCGGTGATCCGCCTGGGCCTTCACGATACGGCGGATCTGAAACGAGATTTGCTGGCGGGGGCGTATCATCCGGCGCTCCGGGAAAAATGCCAGTCCTACTTATTTTACCAGGATATCTTGGCCCGCGTTGCCGCGATGGAGGAAAATCCCTCCGCCATCATTATTTTGGGAAACCCCAAAGATATTTCCCAGATCATCGGGCAGAAGCGGGAAAACATAGAAAAGCTGAAGCGACGGGGAATCGACGCCATGGTAACGGCGGAATCGTCGCTTCCCTCAGGCGAAATTCGAGTTAAGTGCAGGTGAGATCGTGCTATTAAAATCATTGAAGCTTCAAGGGTTTAAAACCTTTCCAGATCAGACCAAGCTCTCCTTTGGGCCGGGAATCACCGCGGTGGTAGGCCCCAACGGCAGCGGCAAAAGCAATATCAGCGACGCTATCCGCTGGGTCCTTGGGGAACAGTCCTGCAAGACCCTGCGCTGCTCCAGAATGGAGGACGTTATTTTTAACGGCACTCCGGCGCGGAAATCCCAGGGCTACGCCCAGGTGACGCTGACCATCGACAATAAAGACCGCCGGCTTCCCTTTGGCGAAGACGAGGTAGCGATAACCCGCCGGTACTACCGTTCCGGTGACAGCGAATATTTAATCAACAAGGCGGTGGTGCGGCTCAAGGATATCCATGAACTGTTTATGGATACCGGTTTGGGCCGGGACGGCTATTCCATCATCGGGCAGGGGAAAATCGATAGTATCGTGGCTTCCCGTTCCGAGGACCGCCGGGAAATTTTTGAAGAGGCCGCCGGCATCTCCCGTTACCGCTATCGGAAAGGAGAGGCGGAAAAAAAGCTGAACCAAACCGAGGAAAACCTATTAAGGCTGCGGGATATCCTTTCCGAGCTGGAGGCCCGGGTAGGGCCTTTGGAGGAGCAGGCAAAAAAAGCTAGGGATTATCTGGCCTACGCCGACGAGAAACGGGTGCTGGAAATCGGCCTGTGGCTGAATACCCTGGAAAAATCCGGGAAGGTCCTGCGGGAGCAGGAGGACAAAATCCTGGTGGCTAGAAACCAGGATGAAGAGGTTGAAAACCAGATCCAGGCAATCCAGGCCCAAGAGGAAGCCGTATTTTCTGAAATGAACTCCCATACCGCGAAAGTGGACGAGCGCCGCCGGGAGATTCAAAACCTGCAGGAGCTTTCCAGTCAGAAGGAGCACGAAGCCAGCCTGCTGAACAGCGACGTTTCCCATAACGGGGAATTGATCGGCAGGGTGGAGGCCCAGATTCAGGAGGCCAATTCCTCCGCGGATTCCATTGACGAAGAGATTGAAAAGCGCCGGGAATTGATTTCCCAAAAGAACCGGCAGGAGGAGGCGGGCCGGCGGGAGCTGGTTTCCTGCGAGCAGGCTTTGCAGGCTTTGCAGGAGGAAGCGGGAAAATACCTGACAGAAGGGGAAACCCTTTCGGGACAGATCGCCGCGCTGACCGACCAGGCCGGAGAAGCCAAGCTGGCCGGGGTTACGGCGGCTTCTTCTATTACTGAAATTGAGGCGCGGCTCGCAAAGGTGCAGTCGGATATTACCCAGCGGCTTGGCAGCCTGCATCAAACCAACGACGCGTTGAAGGATTACCAGCAAATGCTGGAAGATACCAACGAGCGGATAGACGGCTTGGCCAATACGGTAAAGGGCTATGAGCTCCGCTTAAGTTCCCGGCGGGGGAAATTGGCGGAAAGCAAAAAGCTGACCGACCAGCTTTCCCTGGACGCGGAGGAAAAGCTCCGCCGGGCAAATTTACTGAGAGAATTAGAAAGAAATCTGGAGGGCTTCCAAAAAAGCGTAAAAACCGTGATGAAGGAATCCCAGCGGGGCGCCCTGTCCGGCGTGCATGGGCCGGTATCCCGGCTGTTCCAGGTTTCCAATGAATATGCCGTGGCCATCGAAACCGCCCTGGGCGGCGCTACCCAGAATCTGGTGGTAAGCACCGAGCAGGACGCCAAAAGGGCGATCCAGCTGTTAAAACAGCGGGACAGCGGCCGGGCGACCTTTTTGCCCTTGTCTACGATTAAGGGAAATGTTCTGAAAGAGCCGGGCCTAGAGGATTGTATGGGCTTTGTAGGCGTAGCCAGCCGGCTTTGCCGCTTCGATCCCCAGTATCAGGGCGTGATCAATTCCCTGCTGGGCAGGGTAGCGGTAGCGGAAAGCCTTGACGACGCCGTGGCTATCGCCAAAAGGTTTCACTACCGGTTCCGTATCGTTACCCTGGACGGCCAGGTGGTTAACGCCGGCGGTTCCCTCACCGGCGGCTCCCTAGCCCGAAATTCGGGGCTGTTGAGCAGGGTAGGGGAAATTGAAAAAT
Source organism: uncultured Ruminiclostridium sp. (assembly GCA_902490005.1). Lineage (GTDB taxonomy): Bacteria > Bacillota > Clostridia > Oscillospirales > Acutalibacteraceae > Clostridium_A. The sequence goes on along the minus strand of CABUCM010000007.1, from coordinate 80,450 downwards.
ATGAAAAAGAAGCGGCCGGGATTCAGGAAAAGCTGAAAAAGGCCCAGGAGGAATATCACCAGCTGCAAGCCGAGGTTTCCAAAAACGAGGCGGCTTTGCTGGGGGCCCAGGGCGAGCTTTCCTCCGCGCAAGAGGAACGGATTCATCTGGAGGCGGAACAGAAAAACCGCCATTCGGAGCGGGAAAGCCTGCAGCAGGCCATTACGGATTTGCAGAATGAACGTGACCAGTCCAATGCCAGGCTGAAAGAATTAAAACAGGTTTTGGAGGAATCTCAAAAGATCCAGCAGGAGGCGGAGGGCAAAATCGCCGCCGTAGAAGGAAAGTTATCCCAAATCACCGGGAGCCAGGCGGCGTTTACCGAAAAGCGGGAGGTCATTTCCCAGAAGATGCAGGAGCTCCGGTTGCAGCTTTTGTCCCTGGAAAAGGACAAGGCTTCCCTGAAAGCGGAAATTGAGTCTATGGAAAGCCGCAAGCAGGGAGAAGCGGGGCGGATCCATCAACTGGAAGCGGAAATTCAGGAACTGCGGCTGAAAAACGAGGAACTGAAAAAGGAGATCGGCCAGCGTTTGGCCCTTGCCCAGGAATTCAAGGAAAAGGCCGAAGCCGTGGAGGAATCCATTGAGGCGCTGAACCAGGAACGTTTGGAACTGGAGAGGCAGTCCGCCCAGCTGCGGGCCGAGGAACGGGAGAAGCAGTCCCAAAGAGAACTTACCGGCAGGGAGCTTGCCCGCTTGGAGGAAAGAAAGGTCAACCTTCAAAAGGAATATGATGAAATTATCAGCCGCTTGTGGGAAGAATATGAATTAACCAGAAGGCAGGCGGAGGAAACCGTGGGCCGGGTGGAGGAACCTTCAAAGGCCCAGAAGCGGCTTAACGAACTGAAAAATAAAATCAAGAGCCTGGGCACGGTAAACGTGGCGGCCATCGAGGAATTTCAGGAGGTTTCCCAGCGGTATACCTTTATGCAGGAGCAGGTGGGAGATGTGGAGAAATCCCGGGAGGAGCTGTTGAAGCTGATCCGGGAGCTGACCCAAAATATGCGTTCTTTGTTTGTGACCCGGTTTGAAGAGATTAATAAGCATTTCGGCACCACCTTCCAGGAGTTATTTGGCGGCGGCGGGGCCCAATTAAAGCTGTCCGACCCGGACGATATTTTAAATTCGGGAATCGATATTTATGTCCAGCCTCCGGGAAAGATCGTCAGCCATTTGGAGCTGCTTTCCGGCGGCGAAAAGGCATTGGTAGCCATTTGCCTGTATTTTTCCATTATGAAGGTCAGCCCGGCGCCTTTCTGCGTGCTGGACGAGATCGAAGCCGCTTTGGATGACGTAAACGTGACCCGGTTCGCCACGTATCTTCGCCGGATGAATGATAACACCCAATTTATCGTCATCACGCACCGGCGGGGTACCATGGAGGAAGCCGACGTGCTTTACGGCGTTACCATGCAGGACGAAGGCGTTTCAAAACTGCTGGAGCTGCGGGCTTCAGAAATCGAATCGAAGCTGGGGATGAAAGCGTAATAAAAAGGGGGAGTCCCGTTGGGATTATTCAGTAAAATTAAGGAAGGCTTAAAAAAAACCAGGGACAGCGTAGTGGGCCAGATCGACTCTATGCTGAAATCCTTTACCAAAATTGACGACGAACTGTTTGAGGAACTGGAAGAGCTTTTGGTCATGGGGGATGTGGGCGTCAATACCGCCCAACGTATCTGTGAGGAGCTGAAAAGCCGGGTCAAGCAAAACGGGGTAAAAGACCCCGGCGAAATTATGGGGATGCTTCACGGCGTAGTCCGTGAGATGCTGGAAGGGGATGTAAGCCTCCATCTAGGGACCAAGCCCTCTATTATCCTGGTGATCGGGGTCAACGGTGTGGGGAAAACCACCACCATTGGCAAAATCGCCTCTCGTTTGACAAAAGAGGGCAAAAAAGTGGTGATTGCCGCGGCGGATACCTTTCGCGCGGCGGCTATCGACCAATTGGCGATTTGGGCGGAACGGTCCGGCTCCGATTTAGTGAAACAGGGCGAGGGCTGCGACCCTGCCGCCGTGGTATTCGACGCCATTTCCGCGGCCAAATCCCGGAACGCGGATGTGATTATCTGCGATACCGCGGGACGGCTTCACAATAAGAAGAACTTGATGGATGAACTGAGTAAAATCGGCCGGATTATAGAACGGGAACTGCCGGAAGCGGAAAAAGAAATCCTGCTGGTGCTGGACGCCACCACCGGCCAGAACGCCGTGAACCAAGCCCGGGAGTTTAAAAATTCCTGCGGGATCACGGGCATTGTGCTTACCAAGCTGGACGGCACCGCCCGGGGCGGCGTGGTAATCGCAATCAAAGAGGATTTGAACGTGCCGGTAAAATTCATCGGGGTGGGCGAACAGATCGACGATCTTCAGCCTTTTGACGCCAACGACTTCGCGAACGCGCTGTTCGCGCCGGAACAAAATTCATAAAGAGGGGTTTTCACATGCAGTTTGTCATGGCGACCAATAATTTAAAAAAACGGGATGAAATGGAGCGGATTTTAAAAGAACTGGGGATAGAGGTCCTGACGGCAAAGCAGGCCGGCGCCGACCTAAGCGACGTGGAGGAAACTGGAACCACTTTCGAGGAAAACGCTTATCTGAAAGCGAAGGCGGCTTTGGACCTGACGGGGAAGGCTGCTGTGGCCGACGATTCCGGCCTGATGGTCGACGCCTTAGACGGCGCGCCGGGAGTGTATTCCGCCCGATACGGCGGCCCTGACGCCACAGATGAGGAAAAAGTACAAAAGCTATTAAAGAACATAGAAAATGTGCCCCAGGAAAAGCGGACCGCCAAGTTTGTTTCCGCCATTTGCTGTTTATTTCCAGACGGGCAAGAGATTATGGTGCGGGGAGAGTGCCCTGGGAAAATCGCTTACGCTCCTGCTGGTAACGGCGGGTTTGGCTATGACCCGATCTTTGTGGTGGAAGGTGGAAAGACCTTCGCTCAGCTGACAGCGGAGGAAAAGGATGCTGTCAGCCACCGGGGAAACGCGCTAAGAAAATTGAAAACGGCGCTGAAAGAGGCGCTGGAAGGAGCAAAGGAATGTTAACAAGCAAGCAAAGGGCTTATCTCAGAGGATTGGGCAACCCGTTGGATACCATTTTAATGGTGGGAAAAGGCGGCATGAGCCCGGAGATTCTCAAGCAGGCGGAAGACGCTGTCACCGCAAGGGAGCTGATTAAGGGAAAATGCCTGGAGACTTCTCCCTTGTCCTCCCGGGAAGCGGCGGAGGAAATCGCCGGGGTGATCGGCGCCGAGGTGGTTCAGGTTATCGGGACGAAATTTATTCTATACCGAAGAAATGAGAAAAAGCCGGTCATTAACCTGCCGAAAAAATAAGGAAACGATATGGAACAGCGAATTGGTATTTTGGGAGGCACTTTTAACCCGATCCACAACGCCCATTTGAAAATGGCCCGGGACTTTGCGGAAAAACTGCGTTTTGACAAGGTGCTGATTATTCCCACCAGGATCCCCCCTCATAAGGAGGCGGGAGATATGGCCTCGTGGGGGCACCGGCTTGCCATGTGCCGGCTGGCGGCGGAAAGCAGCCCGCTTTTTCAGGTTTCGGATGTGGAGATCAAACGGCCCGGACCCAGCTATACCTCGGATACTTTAGAAATTCTTAAAAAAGAGCGTCCTGCCGCTCGGTTTTATTTTTTAACCGGAGCGGATATGTTCCTCACCATTCAGGATTGGCGGCGGCCGGAAAAGATTTTTGAGCTTGCCACCATCTGCGCGGCCCCCAGAGAAAAATCTGATATTTTTATTTTACAAAACCACGCAAATAGGTTAAAATTACAGTATGGAAGTTTATTCCAATACTATATTTTAGATATTCCCTTGATGCCTGTTTCCTCTACGGGAATCCGCGGCATGGTCCGTATGGGAGAATCCATCGACCTTTTTGTGCCCGAACAGGTGGCCGGTTATATTCGGGAGCAGCGCCTGTATCAATAAAAATGGGGGAGGTTTTTCGATGTCAATATCAGCATCAGCGATAACGGTTGAGGACTGCAAAAAAATCATTCGCAAGCGCCTAGGGGATTACCGTTACCAGCATTCGGTGAACGTATCGAAATGCGCGGTGGATTTGGCGAAAAGATATGGCGCCGACCCTCAAAAGGCAAAGATCGCCGGGATTCTTCACGACGTTACCAAGGAAACCCCTTATCCGGAGCAGTTGCAAATGATGGAGCGTTATGGTATTCTATTAAACGATATTGAAAAACAAGCGCCCAAGCTGTGGCACGCGATTTCCGGCGCCGGTTTTATGGAGCACGAGCTGGGCGTTGAGGATGAGGATGTTTTAAACGCGGTACGCAGCCATACCACCGCCCGCAAGGGAATGACCGTCTTGGAAAAGGTGATTTATATCGCTGATTTTATTTCCGCCGAACGGGATTATCCCGGCGTGGACGACCTGAGAAAAGCGGCCCGGGAAAGCCTGGATAAAGTGATGCTGGAGGGCCTTTCTTTCAGTATGTGCGATTTGTCTAAACGGAGAATGCTGATTCATCCCAATACTTTTGAAGCCTATAACGATATTTTACTCACTATGAAAAGGAGTGACTGAAATTTTATGACATCCTTAGAGCTTGCCAAAGAGGCAGCCAAAATTTTAGACAGTAAAAAAGGAATCGATATCCAAGCCATCGGCGTCAGGGAGGTTACTACCCTTGCCGATTATTTTGTCATAGCCGCCGGCGGCAGCAGCACCCAGGTAAAGGCCCTGGCGGATGAGGTGGAATTCCAATTAAAGCAATTGGGCGTTTCCCCCAACCATATCGAGGGACACCGCTCCAATACCTGGATCCTTTTGGATTACGGCAATGTGGTGGTTCATGTGTTTTTAAAAGAGACCCGCGACTTCTACGACCTGGAACGGTTGTGGCAGGACGGCGAGCAGGTAGATTTATCTAGTGTGCTGGAATAAACAGGAGGGGTTCAACTTTGAAGTACGATCATAGCGGCATAGAAGCGAAATGGCAGAAACAATGGGAAGAGAAGGGCGTGTTTCACGCGAGCAATGATTCCGGCAAGCCCAAATATTACACCCTGATCGAATTTCCATATCCCAGCGGTCAAGGGCTGCACGTGGGACATCCCAGGTCTTATACAGCCCTGGATATCGTGGCGAGAAAGCGCCGCTTAATGGGCTATAATGTGCTGTATCCCATCGGCTGGGATGCTTTCGGCCTGCCTACGGAGAATTTTGCCATTAAAAATCATGTGCATCCGGAAGTGGTGACCAAGAAAAATATTGCCCGCTTTAAACAGCAGCTGCAATCCCTTGGCATCTCTTTCGACTGGAGCCGTGAGATCAACACCACGGACCCCTCGTATTATAAATGGACTCAGTGGATTTTCTTACAGCTGTTCAAGCACGGCTTGGCTTATAAAAATGAGGCGGCCGTCAACTGGTGCACCTCCTGCAAATGCGTGCTGGCCAATGAAGAGGTGGTCAACGGCGTCTGCGAGCGTTGCGGCAGCGAAGTGGTGCGGAAAGTAAAATCCCAATGGATGCTGAAGATTACCGAGTACGCCCAGCGGCTGATTGATGATCTGGATCTGGTGGATTATCCGGACAGGGTAAAGGCCCAGCAGAAAAACTGGATCGGCCGGTCTACCGGCGCCGAGGTGGATTTCGACACCACCGCGGGAGATAAATTAATCGTATATACCACCCGTCCGGATACCTTGTTCGGCGCTACCTATATGGTCATTTCCCCGGAGCATCCCATGATTGAAAAATGGGCGGATCAAATCCAGAATATGGACGAGGTCAGGGCCTATCAGGAAGCCGCCGCAAAAAAGTCGGACTTTGAGCGGACCGAGGTTGCCAAGGAAAAAACGGGTGTAAAGCTGATTGGCGTACAGGCTGTCAATCCTGTGAACGAGAAACAGATTCCCATTTTTATTTCCGATTACGTTTTGGTTTCTTACGGCACCGGCGCGATTATGGCCGTGCCTGCCCATGATACCAGAGACTGGGAATTTGCCAAAAAGTTTGATTTGCCCATCGTTGAAGTAGTCAAGGGCGGCAATGTACAGCAAGAAGCCTTTACAGACTGCGCAACGGGAATTATGGTAAACTCCGGGCTGCTGGACGGCCTTTCCGTGGAGGATGCCAAGGGGAAAATCACCCAATGGCTGACGGAAAATAACCGCGGCCACGCCAAGGTGAATTTTAAACTGAGAGACTGGGTGTTCTCCCGCCAGAGATATTGGGGAGAGCCCATCCCGATTGTATACTGCGAGAAATGCGGCTATGTGCCCCTGCCGGAAAGCGAGCTTCCGCTGACTTTGCCGGAGGTGGAATCCTATGAGCCTACGGAGAACGGGGAGTCCCCGCTGGCGAATATTACGGATTGGATCAATACCACCTGCCCTCACTGCGGCGGCCCCGCCAAGCGGGAAACCGATACCATGCCCCAGTGGGCCGGTTCGTCGTGGTATTTCTTGCGGTATACCGATCCGCATAATGATAACGCTCTGGCCTCCAAAGAGGCTTTGGAATACTGGACCCCTGTGGATTGGTACAACGGCGGAATGGAGCATACTACACTGCACCTGCTTTACAGCCGGTTCTGGCATAAGTTCCTTTATGATATCAACGTGGTTCCCACGCCGGAGCCTTATGCCAAGCGCACCAGCCACGGCATGATCTTGGGGGAAAACGGCGAAAAAATGAGCAAGTCCAGAGGCAACGTGGTCAACCCGGATGATATCGTAAAAGAGTACGGCGCCGATACCATGCGTTTGTTTGAAATGTTTATCGGCGACTTTGAGAAGGCCGCTCCCTGGAGCGCCGCCGGCATCAGAGGCTGCCGCCGCTTTGTGGAACGCTATTGGAACCTGCAGGATATTCTGGTAAAAGAGGGTGGGATCCGCCCTGGGCTGGAAACTCCCTTCCATAAAACCATTAAAAAGGTGGGGGAGGATATTGAAAACCTGAAGTTCAATACCGCCATCGCCGCGCTCATGTCCCTGATTAATGATATCTACGACAGCGGCTCCATTACTTCGGAAGAGCTGAAGGTGTTCACGGTCCTGCTGAATCCATTCGCGCCTCATGTTACCGAAGAGGTGTGGACCCTGAACAAGCTGGGGGAGGGGCTGGTGTGCCAGCAGCAGTGGCCCGCTTACGACGAGAATAAATGTAAAGACGAAACCATAGAAATTGTGGTACAGGTCAACGGCAAGGTCCGCAGCAAGCTTTCCATGCCTGCTGATGTGACCAAGGACGACGCTGTTTCGGCCGCCAAGGGCGATGAAAAAATATGCGCCCAGCTTGACGGAAAGACCATTGTCAAGGAAATTTACGTTCCCGGCAAGCTGGTTAACCTGGTGGTGAAATAAGCTTATTGGGCAGTGGAAAGAGCGCAAAGGAAGAAAATCTTTTCAAAAGGAATTTAGATGTAAATTATTTCCAAAATAGGGTTTTGTTTCCTGTGTAATAAAACTAATTTGTGAATTTTCACACATGGCTCTTGACACTTAAGGTTCGCTACTGTATACTATTTTAGTATCGTAGAACACAAATACCCCTGTCGTTTGACGGAGGGGAGGGAAATAGATGGCTGAAATTAGAATTAAAGATAACGAGTCCTTGGACAGTGCTTTGAGAAGATTCAAAAAGCAGTGTGCGAGAGCTGGCGTTATTGCAGAGGTACGTAAGAGAGAAGCTTATGAAAAGCCCTCCGTACGTCGCAAGAAGAAGTCTGAAGCAGCTCGTAAGCGCAAGTTTAAATAAGCTGCAACAAGCTTATGATGAGCGGCTGCTCCAATTGAATTCAAGGATTTGAAAAAGCGGGCAGGATTGCCCGCTTTTTTGATGGAGGTTTTTATGTCTTTGTTTTTGCCTACGGTAACCCTGAAACGGGTAACGGATATTTCAGAGGAGTTTTTAACTTCTCTTGGAATCCGCGCTGTTTTTTTGGACGTAGACAACACCCTTTCCGTTCATGGCTCTCAAAGCCCTTTCGAGGGGTCGGTGGCGTGGTCGCGAAATTTAGCGGAAAAGGGTTTCCAGCTTTTTATTATTTCCAATAATTTCAAAGAGCGGGTGGAGCCTTTTGCCGCCCAGTTTCAATTGCCTTTTGTCCATTTTGCGGCAAAACCGCTGCCCTGGGGCTATTTAAAGGCAAAAAAAGGATTGAAAAACAAAGTGAAAAGCGGCCAGTGCCTGGTGGTTGGAGACCAAGTCTTCACCGATATTATCGGCGCGAACCTTTGCGGTATGAAATCGGTTCTGCTGGAGCCGATCCAATTGGAGGATACCGCCAGCTTCCGTTTGCGGCGGAAGTGGGAGCGGCGTTTTCGGGAAAAAGCAGAAAAGACCGGGAGGTAACAGGAAAAGATGAAAAAAATACTGGTATTATTAGGCCCGAATTTGAATATGGTCGGCGTGCGGGAAAAAGGGATTTATGGCACAGAGACTTCGGATAGCATCAACGCTCAAATTCAGGAATACGCGGATAAAGCTGGATATTCCTGTGAAATTTTCCAGTCTAACTGGGAAGGGGCTTTGGTGGATAAAATTCATGAGGCAAAGGACGTATTCGACGGCGCGATTATCAATGCCGGGGCCCTGACTCATTACAGCTATGCCTTAAGGGACGCGGTTTCCTGCCTGCGGATCCCGTTTGTGGAGGTCCACATGAGCAATATTTATTCCAGGGAAGAGTTCCGGCATCATTCCGTGCTTTCGCCGGTGTGCGCCGGACAGATCGCCGGATTTGGCAAAAACAGCTATTTTCTGGCCATAGACGCGTTAAAAAGCCTGATTTGACCTAAAAGCAAACTGAAAGGAGGCGGTAACATGCCAAACAGAGTGGAGCGCCTGTTGTCCTGGCTGCCGGAGGCGGCGGGGGATGTGGCCGTAGATGGCGCGTTAATCACTTCACCGGCAAATCGTTTTTATTTAACCGGGATGGAAACCTCGGCCGGTTATGTTTTGGCGACCCGGAAAGAGGCTTATTTCATCGTGGATTTCCGCTATTATGAAGCCGCCTGCAAGCAGGTGCGCCATTGCAAGGTAGTGGAATTTTCCAAAATCGGGGATGCGTTAAAAGAAATTGCCCGCCGGGATGGCTTGCGGGGAATTCTGCTGGAGTACGAGGGGATTTCCTTATCGTCCGCCCAGCAGATGGAGACGATTTTTCAAACCGCCAATGCGAGGGTGGTAAAAGACGGCGCATTAGACCGCCTTTTGCATCAAATGCGGAAGATCAAGGAGCCGGAAGAAATTCGGGCTATAAAAGGCGCTCAGGAGATCACTGACGCTTCTTTTCGCCATATTCTCAAAAAAATCGAGGAGGGGGTTACGGAACGGGAGCTGGCGTTGGAGATAGAGTTTTTTATGCGAAATCACGGCGCGGAAAAGGTTTCTTTTGACCTGATTGTCGTTTCCGGGAAAAACAGCTCTCTGCCCCATGGGGTGCCGGGGGATAAGCCTTTTCAAAAAGGCGATTTTATTACGATGGATATCGGCGCCACCTATCACCATTATTGCAGCGATATGACCAGAACGGTGGCTCTCGGCCCGATAACGGAGGATCAGCGGATCGTATATGAAACGGTGCGGAAGGCGCAGCAGGCCGCTTTAAACCTAATAGGGCCTGGTAGGCCCTGCAAGGAGGTGGACGCCGCCGCCAGGGATGTAATTGCCCAGGCAGGCTACGGCCGCTGCTTTGGCCACGCTACCGGTCATTCGGTGGGGCTGGAGATTCATGAGGAACCCCGGTGCGGCCCCGCAAGCCAGGATGTGCTGGAGCCAGGGGTGGTAATGACTGTGGAGCCCGGTATTTACCTTCCAGACCGGTTTGGCGTCCGCATCGAGGATATGGTAGTAATCACGGAAAATGGGTACCGGAATTTTACAGAATCACCGAAGGATTTGATTCTTTTGTAATTTAAAAAGAAAAAACTTGAAAAATACGGCGATTTAGGATAAACTCTATAATAGATAATTTTGTATTGGAGGATCTTATATGGTATCAGCAGGCGATTTTAGAAATGGCATTACCTTTGAAATGGATGGGAATGTATATTCCATTATAGAATTCCAGCACGTAAAACCCGGAAAAGGCGCGGCGTTTGTCCGCACGAAGATCAGAAATGTGATCACCGGCAGCGTGGTGGAAAAAACCTTTAACCCTAACGATAAGTACCCCACCGCCTTTATCGACAGAAAGGACATGCAGTATCTGTACAACGACGGAGACCTGTATTATTTCATGGATTTGGAATCCTATGAGCAGTTTCCCATCAATAAGAGCGTTTTGGGTGACAACTTCAAGTTTGTAAAGGAAAATATGGAGTGCAAGGTTCTGTCCTATAAGGGCAACGTGTTCGGTGTGGAGCCTCCTTTCTTTGTGGAACTCCAGATCACCAAGACGGATCCCGGCTTTAAGGGCGACACCGCGACCAACGCCACTAAGCCCGCCATTCTGGAGACCGGCGCGGAGATCAAGGTCCCGCTGTTTATCGACGAAGGGGAAATGATCCGCGTAGATACCCGTACCGGCGAATATATGGAGCGTGCTTAACCAATAATATTATTACTGCGGCTTCCTCTTTTTGGCATAAAAACCAGAAAAGGAAGCAAGAAGCATTAGCAATCGATCAAAGTGAAATGAAGGAGGTACCGGGATGACTTTAACAGAAAAAACTGCGTACATCAAAGGCCTTGTAGAAGGATTGGAACTGAACGTAGACCAGAAAGAGGTCAAGGTAATCAACGCCATCATTGATTTATTGGATGATATGGCCCTGACGGTTTCTGATTTAGAGGAAGGCATGAACGATATGGGCAACCAGTTAGATGAGGTGGATGAGGACCTTTATTATCTGGAACAGGACTTCTACGATGAGGACGAAGATGACGAAGAGGATGAAGAATACTACGAGGTCACCTGTCCTACCTGTGACGAAACCATCTGTGTTTCAGAGGATGTTCTGCTGGAAGGCGGCATCCAGTGCCCGAACTGCGGCGAGTCCCTGGAATTTGATTTTGACGATTTAGAGTGTAACTGCGGTTGCTGCTCCGGCGATTCTGAGGATGAGGATTATTGCAGCTGCGGCTGCGGCGGGCAAGTGGAAGAACCCGCAAAATAAGCGAATAGAGTTTAAAAAAGCCAACCGGCAATCGCCGGCTGGCTTTTTTATTTTTCGTTAATCCTGAATCATACGGTATAGCTCAGAGGCGTTTTCTTTTCTGGCGTATTCGGTCACATCCAGCACCTCTGCTTTCAGAGGCCGGCTGCCCATCTGAATTTCCAGAATATCTCCTACCTTTACGTCATAGGATGCCCGGGCGGGCTTTCCGTTCACCAGAACCCTTCCCGCGTCGCAGGCTTCATTGGCAACCGTGCGGCGTTTAATCAGGCGGCTGACCTTTAAATATTTATCCAGTCTCATAATACCCTCCATTTTTGTGTTTCTTTTTTTATTATAGAGGATTAAGACATGGTTTTCAAGCGCCCTGGCGCAAAGCTTCGATTTCGCCTTTTGTTTCCATGATGTTTTGGGCATAAGTGGTGGTATAGGTTCCGTTAGCGATGGCGTTTTGATAACCGCCAACCCCCATATTATAGGCCATTAGCCCGTCGTGCTCGCCGTATTCGTGGACAAAACCGGAAATAATGCTGACCCCCGCCTGGATGTTCTCATAGGGGTCCTGAAGGTCGGTGATGCCATAAAGCTCATTCAGGGATTTGGAGTTGATGCTGTTGATCTGCATCAGGCCGCTGTCGGAAGAGCCGTCTTGATAATAGCGGACGGCTGCGGGGTCATAATTGCTTTCATGGTACATCATGGCTAAAACCAATTCATAACTCACTTGCTTCTCCTGGCACTGCTGATAGGTGTAAGCTTGAAGCTCTTCGGAAAGAGGGATTTCAGGAATATAAAACGCAGATGTATCAACAGCGTCGCTGGAATTGGCTGGCGCCGCCGTTTCCGGAGAGCCGCTTGCAGCCTCCTGAGACGCCGCCTCCTGCTCGGAGGAAGCCGGCTGAGAGGCGGCGTCAGAGTTGGCTGGGGATTTTTCAGAGGTATCTATGGGCTGAGAGGAAGCATTAAAATCAGCGGGAAAAGAGTCTGCCAACTGATCTAAAGGGCCTTGGGGCGCCTTTGCGCAGGTTTCCAGGCTTTCCGCGGAGGTTTCCATTGAGGGTGCTTGCACCGCATCCGCGGGATAGGAAGCCACAAAGGATATGCCCATCATAAGCGAAAGACAAATAGTCCATAACTTTTGCATTTAGGGTCCTCCTTAAAGTAACAGTTCTGTTACATTAATATGCTTGTCTATGAAAATTAGTCCACCTTTAGTTTTCCCGCTTTTTTCCTGCTCTAATCAAAAAGTAAAAAAACTTCTTTGCCCTTGGTCGACCTTTGTCGGAAAAGGGCAAAGAAGCTTTTTTGTAAATGAAAAAATTGTTAGGAAGCGCTCTTCATCTCTAAACGAAGCTTATCGGAAATCATAGCGATAAATTCGCTGTTGGTAGGTTTGCCGCGGCTGGTATGAATGGTGTAGCCGAAGTAGGAATTCAGAATATCCACGTCGCCGCGGTCCCAGGCCACTTCGATGGCGTGGCGGATCGCCCGTTCCACTCTGGAAGAGGTGGTTTCATATTTCTTAGCCACAGCGGGATAAAGCTGTTTGGTGACCGCATTGATGATTTCGGGATTTTCAATGGACATCAAGATAGAATCCCGGAGATAGTGGTAACCCTTGATGTGGGCCGGAACCCCGATCTGATGCAGTATATCCGTTACCTGGATTTCAATACTCTGGCCCGGCAGGGAGTGAGGAGTAACGGTTTTACTATTCGCGGCGGGTTGATAGGAGCCTTTCAAGTGAAGAATCCTTGCGGCCAGTTCTTTTATATTGTAGGGCCTTAGTACAAAATAAGAAGCGCCGGCGCTCATCACTTCTTTTTCTAATACGGAACTGTCAAAATTGGAAATCACAATAAACATGGGATGCTTGCCGGGCTGTTCCATCACGGAATTGACCACGCTGATTCCATCCATGCTGGGCATGAATAAATCCAGCAGAACCACGTCGGGCTTGACCTCATTGATTGCGTTCATCACTTGAACCCCATCCTTTTTGCAGTAGTGAAGGTCAAAACCATATTCGCAAAGGATCTTTGCGTCCTCTCGATGAAATTCGGCAGCTTGTTCCGTAATTAACATTTTTACATGATTTTCCATTTTAAAATCCCCCTATAATTTTTTCTCTGTCATAAGATTACCATATATTGGTAAAAATGGCAATACTTTTTTTGAAAAAAATTTGGGATCAGGGGGAAGATATTAGTATAATGTCCAGTATTTCTAAAATATTTACAGATTTTTATGATGCCAATTTTTGGGAATTTACCAATTGAGAGGAATTTTCAAGCATGTTTTCCGCAAAAATTCCATAGCCCTTTTCGGGTTCGTTGACGAAAACGTGGGTGACGGCGCCTACCAGCATGCCGTTTTGAATGATGGGGCTTCCGCTCATACCTTGGACGATGCCGCCGGTTTTTTCCAATAGGACTGGATCGGTAATTTTTACAATCATATTTTTGGTTGGAACGTCTTCGTTATAATTAACGCTTTCAATCTCAATGTCGTAGTATTGGGGCTGGGTGCCCTCGATGGTTGTAAGGATCTGAGCCTTTCCGGGAACTACCTGCTGTTTCATTGCCACAGTCAGAGGTTCATTGTCAATAGGGCACTGATCCATGGTGCCGTAAACACCGGTCTGAATGTTGGCCAAAAGATTGCCGATGGCGTCGTTATTACTGAAGTAGCCCCGCAGCTCTCCCGGTGTGCCTTTTGTGCCCTTGACGATCCCATTAATATTGGCGGTGACAATGTCGCCGTTTAACAATGGCATTAAGTCGCCGGTATCAATATCGCAGATCCCGTGGCCCAGCCCGGCGAAGGAATTCTGCTGGGGGTCATAAAAGGTCAGGGTGCCGATGCCGGCGGAAGAATCACGGACCCAAAGCCCGGCTTTATAGGAAACGCCGTCGTCAGATTTTACGGGGATGATTTGTACATCGAAGCTCATATTGGAGCGCAGCACGGATAAATTGAGGGGAACGCCGCCGCTTTGTTCGATGAGGGAAGCAACTTCCTCGTTGGTATTTACCTGGGTTCCGTTAATACTAGTAATGACGTCCCCGATTTTTAATCCGGCAGAGCGGGCTGGATTGACTGTTTTTCCGTTTGCCTTCAAATCGGACATACCGACCACCACAACGCCCTGAGTGAAAATTTTGACGCCGAAGGGAGTGCCGCAGGGAATCACCTGGGTTTCCTTCACCACCTCCACGTCTACGGTTTTAATAGGGATAGTGTCCAGCAGCATTAAATCCGCCTGATAGGTTTCGTCCGGATGGTTCAGAATTCCAGCCTCCACCAAAGTTTCGTTGTTTTCTGTTTTCGCGGTGACTGGCAGCAGGTTATGGGTCTGTATTCCGCTGTTTTGGGTCACTTTATAATCGTTAGGCAAAGAGTTCGCGATATAGGTGCCAACGCCCAGCAGGCCGCACAGGACCACAGCCAGGGCGATGGTAATGCCTTTAATGAATTTTTTCATAAATTTCTCCTTTCTGTGGCCGGTTTTACAAGAAAATCGGTACTTACTTACTGTTCCACCAGGAGAAAAAACTATTTTGACAAAATCCTTTTATTCAGAGTAATTTTGCCATTTCACCAGGGACAAACGCGATGCTGCCCACAACTGGTGGCCAGGTTTTCCTGTTTTGTCAAAAGAAAATTTTGAATTTTATTTTTTAGCCAGACAAGGAAAGCGCAGCGGCGGCTGCCTGCATAAAGAAGCGGCGGAAATCATAAGTATCATTATGATTTCAATAGGAGGGGAAAAGGATGGCAGAATTAAAAACGGAGAAAAAAATCGGTTTACCGCATAATTTGATTTTAGAGGACCGAAAAAAGCTTGTAGTTTCCGGGGTGGAGGATGTGGACAGCTTTGACGAGCAGACGGTGGTAGCGTATACGGCGGTAGGAGAACTGATGATTAAAGGCGCCGGCCTGCATATTAATAAATTAAGTTTGGAGACTGGAGAACTGACGCTGGATGGGGAGATCTCCTCCTTAACCTATTCTGAAAACCATTCTGGAAACGGCTCGTTCTTTTCCAAACTGTTCCGGTAAGGAAGTGACCTTTTGGAGATAACGATAGCGGGCCAATGGGAGCTGTTTTTATACGCGGGGCTGCTGGGCGTGCTCCTTGGGGCCTATTATGACGGATTCCGGATCATCCGCTACCTGACCGCCCAGGGGAAACGGCAGACCTTTTTCTGGGATCTTTTTTATTTTTTCAGCAGCGGCGTGGTGACCTTTTTGTTTTTGCTGGCGGCAAACCAGGGACAAATGCGGTTTTATCTTTTAGCGGGAGAGTTGATAGGCTGGTGCCTGTACCACCTGACCTTGGGGCAGGTGACCCTCTTTATCAGCAAGATGGTGGTTAAGGTTCTGCAAAAGCTTTTTTATTGGGTGAAACTTCATTTTTTGAAACCAATTTGGAAGGTGTTTCAGTGGATTTGGCAGATATTTGGAAAAGTGATTAAAAAAGCTCTTAATTTTGCGAAAAAAATTGCGACAAAATCAAAAAATAGCTTGAAACACAAGCGACAAATAGTGTATACTTTAAATAAACATTCTCCTAAAAAAGGACGCAATAAGAAAAAGGCTGTTAAGAGGAAAGGAAGGAAGAGACGTGCAGGAAGTAAAAACCCAAAAAGCTAAAAAAAGTTTCTTTCTTCGTTTAGCGGTCTTTGTCTTTATCTGCTATATTGCTGTGACGCTGGTGAACCAGCAGATGCAGCTTAGTGAAAAGCGGAAAGCGTTGGACGACCTGAATCAAGCCATTAAGGTGCAGGAACTTCAAAACGATCAGTTACAGGGTGTTTTGAATTCCAAGGATGGAAACCAGGAATACATAGAGCGTATTGCCAGGGGAGATCTTGATTTAGCCACTCCGGGAGAGCGTGTGTTCATTAATATTGCAGGTAATTGACGTTTGGAACGTCAAAAATCAAGGGAGGAAAACGGTTCTATATGCAGCTTGAGGTAGGAATGGTTCTGGAAGGCAAGGTTACCGGCATTACAAAATTTGGCGCGTTTATCGAGCTTCCCGGCGGAAGAACTGGCATGGTACATATTTCAGAGGTTGCCCCTACATTTGTAAAGGAAATCCGCGACTTTGTAACGGAAAACCAAATGGTCAAGGTCAAGGTGCTCAGCATTGGTGAAGACGGCAAGGTCAGCCTTTCTATGAAAAAAGCGATGGATCCGGTTCCCCGTCCTCAGCAGCGCGGCGCGGCTCCTGCTCGTTCGGTAAGTCCTGGCAGGCCGGGTTCTTTTGAGTGGCAGGGAGGAAACCGAGGCAGATCCAGCGAACCCGCCAGCTTTGAAGATATGATGTCCAAATTCAAGCAGACAAGCGATGAAAAGATGTCTGATTTGAAGAAGGTGACTGAAAATAAGCGGGGTGGCTTCTCCCGCCGCGGTTCTGGACAACAAAAATGAAAAACGGGCGAGCACAGATTTGTGTTCGCCTTTTTGTATTATTTAGGAGGAACGGCAAATGTATTTCATCAATGGGAAAATCCATACCATGGAGGAAGTCAGCTACGAAAGCGGCTATCTCCATGTCGTTAACGGAAAAATAGCCGAGGTGGGGGATATGTCCGAGTTCACCTTGGATGATGAAAAAATGGTGGACTTGATGGATAGGGATGTGTATCCCGGGTTTATAGACGCCCATACCCACTTAGGCATGTTTGAGGACGCCATCACCTTTGAAGGGGACGACGGCAACGAGGAAACCGAGCCGCTGACGCCTCAGCTTAGGGCATTGGACGCCATCAACCCTCTGGACCGCTGCTTTACCGAGGCGCTTCAGGAGGGGGTCACCACCGTGGTAACCGGCCCGGGCAGCGCAAACCCAATTGCCGGCCAAATGCTGGCCATGAAAACCTATGGACGCAGAATCGACGATATGCTCCTAAAGGAGCCTTTGGCAATCAAATTCGCCCTGGGGGAAAACCCCAAATCGGTTTATCACAGCAAAAACCAGGCGCCTACCACTAGAATGGCCACCGCGGCGGTAATCCGGGAGCAGCTTTGGAAGGCCAAACGTTATCTGGAGGATAAAACGAAGGCGGAGCAGGATTCAGAGGGGGATTATGAACCACCGGAGTACGACGCGAGATGCGAAGCCCTGCTTCCATTGCTGGAAAGAAAAATCCAGGCCCATTTCCACGCCCACCGGGCGGATGATATCTTTACCGCCATCCGGATCGCCAAGGAATTTAACCTGGATTTTGTGTTGGTCCACGGCACGGAGGGGCACCTGATCATCCCGGAGCTGTTAAAGGACCAGGTACCGGTGCTTTCCGGCCCCTTTTTAGGGGACCGCTGCAAACCGGAGCTGAAAAACATGACGCCCCAGTCTCCCGGGCTACTGGTAAAAGCGGGGATTCCAACCGCTATTATCACAGACCATCCGGAAACGCCGATTCAGTATTTGCCCTTATGCGCCGCTTTGGCTGTCCGGGAGGGTATGGACCGGGAGCAGGCGTTAAAGTCTATTACCATCACGCCTGCAAAAATTTGCGGCTTGGACCGCCGCGTGGGCTCCATACAGGTGGGGAAGGACGCCGACCTGGTAGTATACGACGGGGATCCGCTGGATCTGATGAACCGGCCTCAGATGGTGATTGTGGGCGGAAAAATTGTGTATGAGAAGAAATGAGCTGATTGTTGTACAAAATGTACTAAAATTTTAAATTTTCTGTGAAATCCTTTTAATAGATTGCTGGACGTGGTATAATATAGACAACGATTCAGCGATTCTGTTTTCGTTCTGCCAATCGTTGCGACAATATTTAAAGGAGGACAGGAAGCATGAAGATCACCATTACTGGAAGGAAAGTATCTTTACACGACAGTTTTAAGGAGCGTGTGGAAAAAAAGCTGAAAAAATTCGGCCGCATGTTCGGTGAGGACGCTTCAGCCAATGTTACGGTTACCGTAGAAAAAAGGCGGCAGACTGTGGAGGTTACGATCCGCACCGCAGATGGAATGGTATACCGCTCCGAGCAAACCGCTCCAGAAATGAACGACGCTTTGGATGAAGTGGTCAATGCCCTGGGCCGTCAGATCCGTAAAAATAAGTGCAAGCTGGAAAAGAAAATCCGCACCGCCGGGGCGATTGAAGAATTTTTAGCGCAGGATGAGGAAACCGCTTCCCCGGAAGAAGAGGGAGAATACAAAGTGGAGAGAATCAAACACTTCCCTTTGAAGCCTTTACTGGTGGAGGAGGCAATTTTGCAGATGAATATGGTGGGACACCAGTTTTATATGTTCCAAAACATGGAGACAGACGACATCAACGTAGTTTATCTGAGAAAAGACGGAACCTACGGCCTGCTGGAGCCTGAATTGGAATAAAGCTTGCAAGACCCTCTAAACCCTGTTATAATAAAGGTCTGTAAGAAGAAATGGTGGCTGCGGCCAAACCGGCGTCCGCCGGATGGCCGCGGCCTTATTTTATGGGAAGAGGATTGGTTCATGGAAATTACGATGGTATGTCCCTGCCTGTTGGGGCTGGAAGGCTTGGTGAAGGACGAGCTTGTCTACATGGGGGCTCAGAACGTTCAACCACAAAACGGGCGGGTTTTATTTCAGGGCGGCCCTGAAATTCTCGCACGGGCCAATTTAAACAGCCGGTATGGCGAGCGGATTTTGATCCAGATGGGTTCATTTGAAGCGAAAACCTTTGAGGAGCTGTTCCAGCAGGTGAAAGCCCTGCCGTGGGAGCTGTGGATCGGAAAACAGGATGCTTTTCCTGTGAAGGGCAGAAGCCTGGATTCCCAGCTGAGGAGCGTTCCAGACTGCCAGGCCATCATCAAAAAAGCGGTGGTGGAACGGCTGAAGCAGAAATACCAGATTCCTTGGTTTGAAGAAACCGGCGCTTCCCGGCAGATTCAGTTCCTGATCATGAAGGATCAGGTTTCCGTGATGCTGGACAGTTCCGGGATCGGGCTTCACAAGCGGGGCTACCGGGCGAACGCCACCGAGGCGCCTATTAAGGAAACCCTGGCGGCGGCGATGGTAAGGCTTTCCCATCTTTTCCGTGACAGCGTTCTTATTGACCCGTTCTGCGGCTCCGGCACGATTTTGGTGGAGGGCGCCCTATACGCTATGCACTTGGCCCCCGGCCTGCGCCGGCGGTTTGCGGCGGAGCGGTGGAATCAGATTCCGGCCCAGGTGTGGCGGAAAGAGCGGGAGAGGGCCCAGGACTTGATCCAAAGGGATGTTCCCTTTATTGGGGTGGGCTATGATATCGACGAAGACGCCTTAACGATCGCCAGGGAAAACGCGGCGAAAGCGGGGGTGTCCGGCAAGCTTCGCTTTGAGCGCCGGGATATCCGGGAGTTGGAGCTTTCCGGGGAAAAAGGCGTTGTGATCTGTAACCCGCCTTATGGGGAGCGTCTGCTGGATCAGCAAGCGGCTCAGGCGCTTTACCAGGCGATGGGGCAGAAGTTCCAAAGAAAAAAGGGCTGGAGTTATACTGTCATCAGCCCGGAGGAACAGTTTGAAGAGTATTTCGGCAGAAAAGCGGATAAACGAAGGAAGCTTTACAACGGTATGATTAAATGTCAGGTGTACCAGTATTTCAAATAAAAGTCAGGAGGAAGCGTTATGTTTCAGTTTCAGCCGGATCAGGCCAGATGGTTTTCAGAGCCGAAACAGTTTGACATTCAGCCGGACAAGGTGATTATTACCACAGATCCCGGCTCGGATTTTTGGCAAAGGACCTACTACGGGTTTCAGAATGATAACGCTCACGTGCTGCTAAACAGCACGGAGGAACCGTACTTTTCTTTTACCGCCAAGGTAACCTTTCACAGCGGCACCTTGTTTGACCAATGCGGCCTGGCCATATACCAAAACAGCGATAACTGGGCGAAGGCCTGCGTGGAGTATCACGACGAAAAGGAGTCCTGGCTGGGAAGCGTAGTCACCAACCGCGGCTATTCCGACTGGGCGACGGCGGAGATTTCCTCTGAAGTAACCAGCATGTATTACCGCCTCAACCGTCGGGGAAGTGATTTTTGCTTTGAAAATTCCTTTGATGGGGTCCGCTTTCACCAAATGCGCATTTTCCATTTGGAGGAGGGAAGCGGGGCGGTTCACTTTGGATTGCTGGCCTGCTCGCCTGGAGAGGGCTCCTTCCAGGCCGAATTTACGGAAATGAACGTAACCGAATGCCTTTGGAAAGCCCATGTTTAGCCATTTAGCCAAAATCCCCCGAACCCTATGGGTTTCGGGGGATTTTTTCAGCCGCCGTTCCAAGGCAAAGGGGCTGAAATAAAATCTATCATTGAAATAGAATCTATCATAGATGAAAACCTCGAAAATTTCGTTTTTTATTCTATTACAGCTATAGTAAAAAAGCTGTTTTAGGCTTTTTCTAAGCCATAGAAAAACAAAAACGACAAGTTCAACAGTTGTTGAACTTGTCGTTTTTGTGGTGGAGACGAAGAGGATCGAACTCTCGACCTTACGGATGCGAACCGTACGCTCTCCCAGCTGAGCTACGCCCCCGAAGCGCTCACTAAGGTTTTTCCAGTGAGCAAAAATTATTATAGCACTACCCAGCCCAGATTTCAACTGTTTTTTTCATTTTCTAAATAAGTTTCGCAAAATTCTTTCATACAGCATTGTTCACACCTGGGTTTTCTGGCATCGCAGACCGCTCTGCCATGCAGCACTAAGCGGTGGCAAAAGTCATTGGATTCTTTGGGGTCCAGCGCGTCTTTCAGAATCATCTCGATTTTATAAGGGTCTTTCAGGTTGTGGAATCCAAGCCGCCTGGTCAGCCGGATACAGTGGGTATCCACTACCACAGCGGGCTTGTGGAAAATATCCCCAAGCACCAGATTTGCGGTTTTCCTGCCGATCCCGGGCAGCCGGGTCAGCTCCTCCAGAGTGTCCGGAACCTTGCCGCCGAACTCATCCCGCAGCATTTGGCACATGGATACGATATCCTTCGCCTTGGTTTTATACAGCCCGCAGGTGCGGATGTCATCCTCTACGTCTGAAATGTCCGCGTCGGCGAAAGCGTTTACATCCGGAAAATCGGAAAACAGCTTTGGCGTCACCATGTTGACCCTTAGGTCGGTACATTGGGCGGCGAGCCTGGTGGAAATCAAAAGCTGCAGGGGATCTTGGTAGGAAAGGGAACAGATGGAGTCAGGATATTCATTTTTTAAAGCGGCAACCGCCAACGCCGCCCGTTCTTTGTTGGTCATTACAATAACCTCCTATGGCTCATATAATTATAGTGTATAACAAAAAGCCAACAAAGACAAGAATTTTCGACACCAACCGGCTGTAAAAAAGCGGCGGCCGCTATGAGGAAGGAAACATGGCGAAAAAATGAACTTTTATTTTTGTGGGGAATCGAACTTGCTATTTTCTCAAAAAACGTGTATACTTTTTTCATATTATGTGGATGGTAGGAGTGGTTAACAGATGAATCATTACGCAGATGAAAATTTGGCGTTTATTGCGTCTTTCGATAACGAAGTCGGCGCCGCCATGAACGAAGAACTGAAAAGACAGCGCCGCAATTTGGAGCTGATCGCCTCAGAGAACCTGGTTTCCCCGGCGGTGATGGCGGCCATGGGAAGCGTGCTTACCAACAAATACGCCGAAGGCTATCCGGGCAAGCGATATTACGGCGGCTGCCAGTGCGTGGACGTGGTAGAAGAAATCGCCCGCCGGCGCGCGTGTGAATTGTTCGGCGCGGAGCATGCCAACGTACAGCCCCATTCCGGCGCCCAGGCAAACATTGCCGTCTATTTTGCTATGCTGAACCCCGGCGACACGATTATGGGCATGAACCTTTCTGAGGGGGGCCATTTGACCCACGGTTCCCCGGTAAATATTTCCGGGAAATATTTTAATTTTGTGGAATACGGCGTAGCCTCCGATACGGAGCAGATCGATTACGACAAAGTGATGGAAATCGCCATGGAATGCAAGCCAAAGATGATCGTCTGCGGCGCTTCCGCTTATCCCAGGATAATTGATTTTAAAAGGTTCCGGGAAATTGCCGATGCCTGCGGCGCTTACCTGATGGTGGATATGGCCCATATCGCCGGCTTAGTGGCGGCGGGAGTCCACCCCAGCCCGGTGCCATATGCCCAATTTGTAACCACCACGACCCACAAGACCCTGAGAGGCCCAAGAGGCGGCATGATCCTATGCAAGGAGGAATTTGCCAAGCAGATCGACAAGGCGATCTTCCCCGGCACCCAGGGAGGCCCGCTGATGCATATTATCGCCGCTAAAGCGGTTTGCCTGGGCGAGGCGTTAAAGCCTGAGTTTAAGGCTTACGGCGAGCAGGTTGTGAAAAACTGCCAGGCTTTGGCTCAGGGGCTGTTAAAGCGCGGACAGAAGCTGATTTCCGGCGGCACGGACAACCACCTGCTTCTTTTGGATCTGAGAGGCCAGGAAATTACCGGTAAGGAACTGGAGCACCGGCTGGATGAGGTTTATATCACGGTGAACAAAAACACGGTTCCCAATGAGCCAAGAAGCCCGTTTGTTACCAGCGGCGTGAGAATCGGAACTCCCGCGGTGACCACCAGGGGCCTGAAGGAAGAGGATATGGACCAGATCGCGGAGTTTATCTCCCTGGTCATTGCAGACTTTGAGGGCAACGCGGATAAGGTGCGGGCAGGCGTCAACGCCCTGTGCGAAAAATATCCCTTATATTAAGGCAGCAAAGCCGAATCTTTTAGAAACGGAGGGCAGGCGCCTTCCGTTTCTTTCCATATGTTGCGTTATCGGGAAAGGAGTTTGTTTATGGCTTCTCCGTTGGCCGACCGTTTTCGGCCTCAAACCATCGACGATATGGTGGGACAGCAGCACCTATTAGGGCCTGGTAAGGCTTTAAGGCGGATTATTGAATCTGGTGAAATTCCCAATTTGATTTTTTACGGCCCGTCGGGAGTGGGGAAAACCACTCTGGCCTCTATCATCGCCAAACAAACCAACCGCGCCCTGCGGAAGCTAAACGGCACCACCGCCGGCACCGCGGACATTCGGGAGATTTTTGCGGAAGCGGAGAACACCTTTACCGCTCCCAACGGGATTTTGCTTTATTTAGACGAGATTCAATATTTCAATAAAAAACAGCAGCAGACCCTGCTGGAGTTTATCGAGAACGGGAAGATCACGCTGATCGCCTCCACCACGGAAAACCCTTATTTTTACGTTTACAACGCCATTTTAAGCCGCTCCACGGTATTTGAGTTTAAGACGGTGGACAAGGACGAAATCGCGCGGGCGGTGACAAGGGCCTTTTCGTTATTGAAGGAGGAGCGGCAGGAAGATTTCCAAATTGAAGACGGGGTGGTGGGCCATATCGCCCTGGCCTGCGGCGGAGACGTGCGGAAAGCATTGAACTCCGTGGAGCTGTGCGTCCTTTCTTCCCCTGCCATAGACGGCGTGCGGAAAATCACCTTGGAAACCGCGAAAGAGCTGACACAGAAAAGCGCTCTGCGGTATGATAAGGATGGCGACGAACACTATGATTTGCTGTCCGCGTTTCAAAAATCCATGCGGGGCTCTGATCCCAACGCGGCGATCCACTATTTGGCTCGGCTGCTGGAGGCTGGGGACCTGCCGTCTGTCTGCCGCCGGCTGATGGTGACCGCCTGCGAGGATGTGGGGCTTGCTTATCCCCAGGCAATTCCAATCGTGAAGGCGTGTGTGGACGCGGCGTTCCAGGTGGGGCTGCCGGAAGCCAGGCTGTGCCTGGCGGACGCGGTGGTTTTAGTCAGCACCGCGCCTAAGTCCAATTCCGCCCATAACGCCATTAACGAGGCCATGGAGGATGTGAAAAGAGGAAAATACGGCCCGATCCCCAGACAACTGCAGAACAAGCATTTCGACGGGGAGGATAACCCAATCAAGGGCCAGTTTTACCAATACGCCCATGACTTTGAAAACCACTGGGTGGACCAGCAGTATTTGCCGGATGTTTTAAAAGATGTGGAATATTATCATTTTGGCGAGAATAAAAATGAACAAGCCTATCGACAATATTGGGAGAAAATCAAGGGCAGAAAACTGTAAGCAGGGCCTGCTCTCGAAAATCCAAGGGAAATATTTAATATGATAGAAAGCGAGGTGCCTGCAATGAATGATAAAATTTTATGGTCCCTTTCTTACGGGCTTTATGCCATCGGCGTCGAAGGAGAGAAGCATCCCTCCGCCTGCATTGTGAATACTGTTTTTCAAGTGACGGCGTCGCCCGCGATTTTGGCGGTGAGCGTCAATCACGACAACTATACCCACCAGCAGATCATGAAGTACGAGCGCTTTACGGTTTCCGTGCTGTCGGAGGATACCTCCGGCGCTGTCATCGGCGCCTTAGGGTTTACCTCGGGGCGGGATACGGAAAAGCTAAAAAATATCCGCTATAAGATGCTACAGGAAGGGCTTCCGGTATTAAAGGAGAATATATGTTGCTGGATGCTCTGCAAGGTATTCCAGACAGCGGAAACCCCCACGCATACTATCTTTTTTGCCACCATTGAGGCTGGCAGCGAAAGAAGCGTAGGCAAACCCATGACCTATGAATATTATCATAAGGTGATTAAAGGCATAGCCCCGAAAAACGCGCCCACCTATCAGGCGCCGGAAAAGATCGAGGAAAAATTCACCGAAGAATGGATCTGCACCATCTGCGGCTATGTGTACAGTGATCCGGATACTCCCTTTGAGGATTTGCCGGTAAATTGGGCCTGCCCGATCTGCGGCGCGGGAAAAAGTATGTTTCAGCGCAAATAAGCGGAAAAAATTTCAGCACAAACGAAAAAAGCCCTCTGTGAATTTGTATTCACAGAGGGCTTTTTCAGGAAGTTTCAGGAGAAGGCGGCGCTTGATCTTGTGAAGCGGTGATATCGTTGGCCGACGCTTGGCCGGAAGAGATAGAATAAAACTCTTTGGTTTCCGGCACCCGCAGGGTTTCGCTTTGATGCTTTTGCAGCAGCTTGGTGATGGCATATAAATCGATCCAGATTTCGTTATCGCTTTCCTTTTGGCTTTCGTCGAATACCAGCTCCAGGCCAAAATGAAGATGGCTGGTATTGATGTTGTTTACGTTCTCCGTGGTGCTGTAGCCGGTCCGTCCCACATAGCCGATTACATCACCGGCGTTAACCACCTTTCCCTCTGTCAGGTCAACCTGGTAGGGACGGTTTTGGCGAAGGTGGGCGTAATAATAATACCGCTTTTTATCAAAGCTGCGGATGCCGACGCGCCAGCCGCCGTATTGGTTCCACCCCATAATTTCCACCGTTCCGGATTCCACCGCGATCACCGGCGTTCCGGTGGCCGCCATCAGGTCGTGGCCCAGATGGTTGCGCTGGTATCCGTAGGAGCGGGAAACGCCGAAGTCGTCATAGTGCTGAAAAGGAAACGTTTTGGCGATAGGGGAGTATACCTGCAGCCCGTATTTCGTCTCTGTGACCGTTTTTGAGGCGTTTTCCGGATCAGGGACAGTAACCTTGTATTCCCCGAGAAAACCGTCTAAAACGGCAGAATACACCTGATAATAATAGGGATAGTATTTCATATCCTTGGTGAGCTCATCGATATTTTCCCCGTTTTTGAGCTTTTCCAGAATGTTATTTAGGTCTTTTTTTTGAAAAGAAGAAAAATCTCCTCCATATTTTGCGCCGAGATAGGCCAACGGTTCCACCCAGTTAATGTGACAATCTGAATCGTAGGTTTCAATGTCCGCCTGCATAGCGGCTTCCAGCGCCTCATAGGTAACGTTAAACTCCGCGTAACGGATAAAATCCCGTTTGACGCCGGTTTGCCGGCTTGTTACCTCCATGACGGTATCGTTTCCAAAAGAGATGGGAAGAGACACCGCCAGGATTAGGAGGGCGCAAAAGGCCGCCATCATTAATTTTGGAGATTTTAATAATTTATGCCACAAAAAAATCACCTGCACTTCATAGGATACCTATGCGCCGGCAGGTGATTTTATTTCTGTTTTCAGAGATTTTAAAGGTCGTCCGCATCCTGTACCGGTTGGGCCGAATCGATAGGAGTGCCGGTATAGCTGCCATTGACATCGGATAAAATCGTTTCTTTTCCCTCCTGGGGAAGAATCCTGGCAATGCTTTGAGGATCTTTGTTCTTTTGTGTTTTTCTATTCTTGTTTTCCAATTTTGTTCACCTCAAGGTTAGCTTTACCGTGTGATGAAGAGTTATCCGATCTAAGTCAATTTTTTTGAAGCAAATCCTTGATAACCTCTCCGGCGATGAGCAGGCCGGCGCAGGAGGGGACGAAGGAAATACTGCCCGGCAGCTGGCGTTTGCCCTCTGGCAGTTCTTCTGGGGGAATTTGAGGCTTGATCGGCTCTTCCAGGGAATAGAGAACCTTTAGTTTAGGAATATTCCGTTTCCGCAGCTCCTTGCGCATGACCCGGCAAAGGGGACAAACGCTTGTTTGATAAATATCGCCAATCAGAAAGCGGGAGGGATCCAATTTATTCCCAGTGCCCATGCTGCTCAAAATGGGAATCTGCTTTTTTTCAGCCATTTCTACCAACGCCAGCTTAGAAGAAACCGTATCAATAGCGTCTACGATATAGTCGCACCCGGCCAAATATTCCGGCTCTTGGCCGCGGAGATAAAACTCCTGATAGGTTTCCACCGAGGCCCCAGGATTGATATCTAAAATGCGTTCTTTGGCCACGGTTACTTTTGGCCGGCCTACGGTACTGTGCAGAGCGATCAGCTGGCGGTTGATATTGGATAGGGAAACCGTATCGTGATCGATTAAAACGAAAGTCCCGATCCCGGCTCTGGCAAGAGCCTCAACCACATAGCTTCCCACGCCGCCTATGCCAAAAACAGCTATTTTACTGTTTTGAATTTTCGTCAGGCTGGCCTCATCCAAAAGCAGCGCTGTGCGCTGCAATTCTTCTCGCATCATAAAAATCCTTTCAAACAAACTATTTATTATTATAACATGAAATTTCTATTTGAGAAATGTACGATGTAAATGATTTATTTCGGATAAATTCGTTTGGAGTTTAAAGATCGGCATGGAGAAGTGTGGGGAGCTAGAATAGGCTGAGATTTTAATAATCTATGATTAAGTTAACGGTTTCCATGCTGGGAAAAACATCGGCAATGTCAGCACGGACGCCAAATAGTATGAAATAAAAAAGGTGCCGCTTTGACGCGGACACCAATATACAGGCAAAGCAAAAGCCTCGCACGCGAACTGCGTGCCGAGGCTCTCGACTGGGTTTGCGCTACCCAAAAGATACCCATCTCTCAGCGCGAGCGTCTCACTCTGAGCAAAAGAAAAAGCCTGGAACGCGAATTGCGTCCAGGCTCAGCATGGTGCGGATAACAGGACTTGAACCTGCATGAACTTGCATTCATATGGACCTGAACCATACGCGTCTGCCAATTCCGCCATATCCGCATATTCAATTTATCACCCGTGGCGACAGTTATAGATTTTAGCATATGAATTTAGAATTGTCAACCACTTTTTAGGAAGTTTTGAATTCTTTAAAAAAATTGTGTAATAAAGTAGAAAAAGAGTATAAACCATATTTTACAGAAGCGCCGGTGTCATAAAGAAAAACCGCTTTTTTCGTGAAGAGGGTTATCATAATAGCAGGCCTAGCAGATCAGGAAAAAAATAAATGCTCAATCAAGATTTTACAGCCGATGCCAATCAATACCAACCCGCCTAAAAGCTCTGCTTTAGACGAGAACAGGTCTCCAAATTTTTTCCCGATATAGACGCCGATAAAGGAAATCAAAAAGGTGGTTAACCCGATCAGCCCTACTGCAATAAACATCAGGAAAACGGCAGAGGCGCCAATTACGGAGGGAAGGATAATACCTGTTGCCAAGGCGTCGATGCTGGTGGCCACGGCCATGACCATCAGCATTTTGAATTTGATAGGGTCACGGCATTCTTTCGGTTCTGGATTCCTCGCTTCTTTGATGGAATCATAAACCATCTTTCCGCCGATATATCCCAGCAAGATGAACGCCACCCAGTGGTCCACCGATTCTATAATACCTTTTCCGGCGATCCCCACCAGCCAGCCGATGATAGGCATGACAGCCTGAAAAACACCAAAAGCCAAGGCGATCTCCAGGGCGTGTTTCAGCCTTAGATTTCTGGTAACCGCACCATTGGTCAGAGAAACCGCAAACGCGTCCATGGAAAGGCCGACTGCGATCCCAAATAACGCTAGATAATCCATTTTGACTCCTCCGAGAATACAGATTCTTTATACTATATCACAATTATATTTTGAAAGCAATAAAATATAGCTAGAATCCACGGAAGGTGAAAAATAAAAATTTATTGATATTTATTATGAGGAAAAATGAGTTCTCTATTTCTCCATGCCACTGAGAATTATTTGCCATTTGCCGCTAAAAATGCTACAATAAGCCGTAACCTAATCGTGGGTTCAATCCAACATAAAAGGGTGTGGTCTTGTGATCTCTGTGATTGATTATGGCGCCGGAAACCTGCAAAGCGTGGTCAAAGCGCTTCATTATATCGGCTGTGACGCTGTCGTTACCAAGGATAAGGAGGTTCTAAAAAAATCGGATGGGGCTATTCTGCCCGGCGTGGGCTCTTTTGCCGACGCCATGGACTGCATGAAGGCATCCGGTTTGACGGAACCGGTGATTGAGTTTGCCAATAGCGGAAAGCCGTTTCTAGGCATTTGCCTAGGGCTTCAGCTTTTGTTTGAAGCCAGCGAAGAAAGCCCCGGGGCGAAAGGGCTGGGCATTTTAAAGGGAAAGATCACAAAAATCCCGGCGGGGGAAGGGTTGAAAATTCCTCATATGGGCTGGAATGACCTGACGATTGCCAGCCGGACGGGTATTTTTGCCGGAATCGAGGGAAGCCCTTACGTTTACTTTGTCCACTCCTATTATTTGACAGCCGATGACCCGGCGATCGTTTCTTCCCGCACGCAGTACGGCGTTACCATTGACGCATCGGTGCAGAGGGGCAATGTTTTCGCGACCCAGTTCCATCCGGAGAAAAGCGGACAGGCCGGGCTGCGGATGCTGCGCAATTTCGCGGCGATTACCAGAGGGGAGGGACGCTGAATGCACGCAAAAAGGATTATCCCCTGTTTGGATGTAAAAAACGGCAGGGTAGTGAAGGGAACCAGCTTTGTGAATTTGCGGGATGCCGGCGACCCGGTGGAAGCGGCTGTTGCCTATGACCGCCAGGAAGCGGACGAGTTGGTGCTTTTGGATATTACGGCCTCTTCTGACGCGAGAGGCATTATGCTGGATATTGTCAGCCAAGTGGCGGAAAAGATATTTATTCCCTTTACCGTAGGCGGCGGTATCCGGACAGTGGGGGACTTCACTGAGCTTCTGCGGGCTGGAGCGGATAAAGTATCCGTGAACTCCGCCGCCATCAAACGCCCTGAGATTATCAGCGAGGCGGCCTATAAATTCGGCAGCCAGTGCGTAGTTGTAGCCATCGACGCCAAGCGGCGGGAACAAGGCGGCTGGGATGTTTACATTAACGGCGGCAGGATCAATATGGAAATGGACGCGGTGAAATGGGCTGCGGAAGCGGAACGCCTCGGAGCGGGAGAGATCCTGCTCACCAGCATGGACTGCGACGGCGTTAAAGAGGGCTACGACCTGGAACTGACCCGGGCGGTTTCCGAACGGGTGGGCATCCCGGTGATCGCTTCCGGCGGCGCGGGAAAGCTTTCCCATTTTTACGATGCCTTTACCCAGGGGAAAGCGGATGCGGTTTTAGCGGCCTCATTGTTCCATTTTGGAGAAATTTCTATTCCGGAACTGAAAACTTATCTTGCCGGACGAGGGATTTCTGTTAGAAGATGAATACATTTTTTCTTGAAAGATCGGGTTCCTTATGGAAAACGCCAAAAATTTCACTTTTTATCCCTGATACCCGGAATCCCTTGAAATCGTCAATTTAAAAATGGTATAATTATTACCATACAGCAGTAAAAATCAGCCTTTCGGCAAAAGCGTTCCAAGATCCATTGGGACGCTTTCTTTTGAAGAGGATGCTTTTAGGGCTTACAAAAATTTCATATGGGGGAAAGCAGAATGGCAGAAATGGCGAAAATGCCGCAGTTTGCAAAAGAAGAGATCATCCGCATTGTAAAAGAGCAGAAAATTCGTTTTGTGCGTTTGCAGTTCACCGATATTTTCGGCCAATGCAAAAACGTGGCGATTACAGAAAGCCAATTGGAAAAAGCTCTGGATAACAAGTGCATGTTTGATGGATCTTCCATTGAAGGCTTTGTGCGGATCGAAGAATCCGATATGTACCTTTATCCGGATTTGGGCAGCTTTATGATCTACCCCTGGAAACAGGAGCACGGCAAGGTGGCCCGCCTGATCTGTGACGTTCATAAAACCGACGGCAACCCCTTTGAGGGCGATCCCAGAAGCATTCTTCGGCGAACCCTGGCGGAAGCCGCCAAAATGGGCTTTACCTTTAATGTGGGGCCGGAATGTGAATTTTTCCTGTTCCAGACCGATGAGGATGGGAACCCCACCACCAATACCATCGATCGCGGAAGCTACTTCGAACTGGGCCCGGTAGACCGGGGAGAAGACGCCAGAAGGGATATCTGCCTGACCCTGGAAGATATGGGATTTGAAATCGAGGCTTCTCACCACGAATGCGCCCCCGGACAGCACGAAATTGACTTTAAATACAGTGAGGCCCTTACCGCTGCCGACAATATTATGACCTTTAAACTGGCGGTGAAATCTATCGCGGAGCGCCATAAGCTCCATGCGACCTTTATGCCGAAACCTCTGTTCAACGAAGCGGGCTCCGGTATGCATATTAATATGTCCCTTTGCCGGGATGGGGAAAACGTCTTTGCGGATCCCAAGGATCCCAATGGGCTTTCCCAAATCGCTTATAATTTTATCGCCGGCATCATGGACCACGCCAAGGGTATGACCGCGATTACCAATCCGATTGTAAATTCCTATAAACGCCTGGTCCCTGGCTATGAGGCGCCGGTTTATATCGCCTGGTCGGCGCAGAACCGCAGTCCCCTGGTAAGGGTCCCGGCTGCCAGAGGCGCGGGTACCAGAATTGAACTGCGAAATCCTGACCCCTCCGCGAATCCTTATCTGGTGCTGGCGGTTTGTCTGGCGGCAGGGCTGGATGGCATTAAGCGAAATTTGACTCCGCCGGCTTCCACGGACAGCAATGTATTCAAGCTGTCTGACGACGAGCGGGAGGCTATGGGAATTGAAAATATTCCGGATAATTTGGACCGGGCGGTCCGCGCTATGAAAAAGGACAGTCTTATTCATAAGACCTTGGGCTCCCACGCGTTTATGAAGTATGTGGCTTATAAGCAAAAAGAATGGAACCAGTACCGCAATGTGGTAACCGAGTGGGAGATTAAAAACTATTTGAGCAGATATTAAGCCCATACAAAAAGCAAAGGAGATCGTACGAATGCAGAATTTGAAGCTTCCTGCCCAGTATAGCGCGGGTATGACCATACGGGAAACAGAAGTTGCCATTAAGCTGATTAAGGATTTTTTTGAGCGGGAGCTTTCCGCGGCTCTTTCCTTGACCCGGGTTTCCGCCCCTTTGTTTGTGAATCCGGCTTCCGGGCTGAACGATAATTTAAACGGCGTGGAGCGCCCCGTGACTTTTGGTATTAGAGAGCTTGACGACGCCCCGGTAGAGATCGTCCATTCCTTGGCGAAATGGAAACGCATGGCTCTGAAACGCTATGGATTTTGTAAGGGCGAAGGGCTTTACACGGATATGAACGCCATCCGCCGGGATGAGGATACGGATAATCTCCATTCTATCTATGTGGATCAGTGGGACTGGGAAAAAATTATCGGAAAAGAAGAACGCACCATCGATACGTTAAAAACCGTAGTCAATCAGATCTATGATGTTTTAAAGCGCACGGAGATGTATGTGGCTTCTTATTATCCTCAGATTAAGCCGGTCCTGCCCAAGCACATTACCTTTGTCACCACCGCGGAACTGGAGGACCGCTACCGCGGCCTTTCCACCAAGGAGCGGGAGCGCCAGATCGTGAAGGAGCACGGCGCGGTGTTCTTAATGGGCATCGGCGGCGCTTTGAGGAACGGCAAGCCCCACGACGGGCGTGCGCCTGATTATGACGATTGGAATCTAAACGGGGATATTATTGTGGATTATCCTATGCTGGATACCGCCCTGGAGCTTTCCTCTATGGGAATTCGGGTGGACGCCAAATCGCTGCGGGCTCAGCTTGAAATCGCGGGCTGCATGGAGCGGGCGGAGCTTCCGTTTCAGAAGGCCCTGCTCAACGATGAGCTTCCTTATACCATCGGCGGCGGCATTGGGCAATCTAGAATTTGTATGTTTTTTCTGCGCCGGGCCCACATCGGCGAGGTGCAGTCATCTATTTGGCCGGAGGAAACCATCCGCCTGTGTGAGGAAAATAATATTCATTTGCTATAAAAAACAGCGGACGGGGAATTGGCGGAAGCCGGGCTCCGTTCCGCTGCTTTTTGTTTTAATGCCGATTGGCTGAAAGAAGGCTTTTGCTGTTTTGTTGTGACTTCAGCCAAAACCCAATGGAAAAGGCCTCTGTTTTTCTAGTGAAATGTGGGAATTTTCCATTCTGTTTTATCGCTTATTGCGAAAGTTGTTGAGGCAAGGTATAATAAAAACAGATTTGTAGCCTGTAAAAGGATTATTTGCTGTAAATTAAGAAGGAGGCATTCATTCATGCAAAAAGCGCAGATGATGTATGAGGGAAAAGCAAAGAAGGTTTATGCCACTGATGATGACAAGTACGTGATCGTTTCTTATAAGGACGACGCAACCGCGTTCAACGGCCAGAAAAAGGGCACCATCGTGGGAAAGGGCGTTGTCAATAATAAAATGTCCAACTATCTGATGCAGATGCTGGAAAAAAACGGAGTGAAAACCGACTATGTGGAGGAGCTTAACGACAGGGAAACGGTTTTGAAGAAGGTTCAAATCGTTCCTCTGGAGGTTATCGTCCGCAACAAGGCCGCCGGCAGCTTTTCCAAGCGGTTAGGCGTTGCCGAGGGAACCGAGCTGAAATGCCCCATCTTAGAGTTCTGCTATAAGGATGACGACCTTGGCGATCCAATGGTCAATGAGTACCACGTGCTGGCCATGGGTTATGCCACCAAAGAAGAAATAGATACCATTACCGCGATGACCTTTCAGATCAACGATCTTTTAAAGGAATTCTTTGCCAAGACCGGTGTGGAGCTTATCGACTTCAAGCTGGAATTTGGCCGCTGTGACGGCCAGATTATTCTGGCGGATGAGATTTCCCCTGATACCTGCCGGTTCTGGGATATTAACACCCATGAAAAGCTGGATAAGGACCGTTTCCGCAGAGACATGGGCGGCGTGGAAGAAGCTTATGCTGAAATGATGAAGCGTGTTGGACTTGCATAATTTTTGGGATGGTGTAATGTTGAATCATTCTTATTCTAAGGAATCAAACAAGATAGGATTCTCCGAAAAGCCGCATGAAGAGTGCGGCGTTTTCGGTTTGTATGGAGACGATGTCATGCCGCCGGCCTATGCCGCTTATAACGGCCTTTTGGCCCTGCAGCACCGGGGTCAGGAAAGCTGCGGTATCGCGGTAAACGACCGGGGCGTCATTTCTTACCATAAGGATATGGGACTGGTCAGCGAGGTTTTTCATCCGAAGGACCTGGACAAGCTTTCCGGGCAAATCTGTGTCAGCCATGTGCGGTATTCCACCGCAGGCGACAGTGTGCCGGAAAACGCCCAGCCGCTGGTGATGCGTTATATCAAGGGTACCCTGGCCATCGCCCATAACGGCAATCTGACCAATGCCCATGAAATCCGGCGGGAGCTGGAACACCGGGGAGCTATTTTTCAGACGACCATCGACTCCGAGGTGATCGCCTATATTATCGCCAGGGAGCGTATGCACAGCGGCTCCATAGAGGAGGCGGTCCGCAGGGCTATGCCTCAGATTCAAGGAGCCTATTCTTTACTGGTGATGAGCCCGCAGAAGCTGATCGCCGCCAGGGACCCCAACGGGTTCCGGCCGCTGTGTTTAGGCAAGCTGGGCAAGGGATATGTTTTCGCCAGCGAGTCCTGCGCCTTAGACGCCTGCGGCGCGGAGTTTATCCGGGATGTGGAGCCCGGTGAAATTGTGGTAGTGGACCCAAGCGGAGTCAAATCCATCCGTGACCACTGCTCCGGGAAGATCTCCCCCTGCATTTTTGAGTATATCTATTTCGCCCGCACTGACAGCGTCATCGACGGCGTCAGCGTGTATGAGGCGAGAAAAGAGGCCGGGCGTCTTTTAGCCCGGCAGCATCCGGTGGAGGCCGACCTGGTGATCGGCGTTCCCGAATCCGGCATCGACGCGGCCATTGGCTACAGCGAGGAATCCGGGATTCCCTATGAAAAGGGGATCGTTAAAAATAACTATATCGGCAGGACCTTTATCAAGCCCACTCAGCAGGAGAGGCGCAACAGTGTCCGGATTAAGCTGAATCCCCTCATCACCGCGGTGGAGGGGAAGCGTATTGTGATGCTGGATGACTCCATTGTCCGGGGCACTACTTGTGACCGCATTGTTAAAATGCTGCGGGATGCCGGGGCTAAGGAGGTCCATCTGAGAATCAGTTCGCCGCCGTTTACCTGGCCCTGTTATTACGGAACGGACATCCCGTCTAAAAACGAGCTGATTGCCTGTAAAATGTCTGTAGAAGAAATCGGCAGGCTCAGCGGCGCCGATTCCATTGGTTTTCTGGAACCGGACAGCCTGTGCCAAATGATCGGCAAAGAGGAAAAGTGCTTCTGCGACGCCTGCTTTACCGGAAATTACCCGGCGCCGATTCCCACGCGCGTGATGGAGGGCAAACCGGAGCAGCGCTGTACCCCCGTACATCGTTAAGGAGGATTTTTGAATGAAAGATACTTATGAGTCTCCCTTGTCATCCCGCTATGCGGACCAGGAGATGAAATACCTTTTTTCCCCGGATATGAAATTCCGCACCTGGAGAAAGCTATGGATCGCTTTGGCGGAGTCGGAAAAAGAATTAGGTCTACCTATTACCCAGGAGCAGATCGATGAGATGAAGGCTCACCAGGACGATATCAATTACGAGGTGGCGGAGAAGCGGGAAAAAGAGGTCCGCCACGACGTCATGTCCCATGTGTACGCCTTCGGCGTCCAATGCCCCAAGGCGAAGCCCATTATTCACCTGGGGGCTACCTCCTGCTATGTGGGCGACAATACCGACGTCATCATAATGACGGAGGCTTTGAAGCTGGTACAGAAAAAGCTAGTGGGGGTTATCAGCGCCTTGTCGGGCTTTGCCATGGAATATAAGGATCTTCCAACTTTGGCGTTTACCCATTTTCAGCCCGCCCAGCCTACTACTGTCGGCAAGCGCGCGTGCCTTTGGATCCAGGACCTTTTGATGGATTTAGAGGATGTGGAATACCAGCTTTCCAAGGCGAAGCTGCTGGGGTCCAAGGGAACTACCGGCACCCAGGCAAGCTTTTTGGAGCTGTTTGAAGGGGATCACGAAAAGTGCCGCAAGCTGGACCAGCTCATTGCGGAAAAAATGGGCTACCAATCCTGCTTTGCGGTATCCGGCCAGACCTATTCCAGAAAGCTGGACAGCCAAATGCTCAACGTGCTGGCGGGCATCGCCCAGAGCGCGGCTAAATTTTCCAATGATATCCGGTTGCTGCAGCATTTGAAAGAGGTGGAAGAGCCTTTTGAGAAAAACCAGATCGGCTCCTCCGCGATGGCGTATAAGCGCAATCCCATGCGCAGCGAACGTATGGCTTCTCTGGCCCGCTATGTGATGGTGGACACCTTGAACCCTTATATGACCATGGCCACCCAATGGTTTGAGAGAACTCTGGATGATTCCGCTAATAAGCGGCTCAGTGTGCCGGAGGGATTCCTGGCGGTTGACGCCATATTAAACCTGTACCGGAACGTATCCGACGGCCTGGTGGTATACCCGAAAGTGATTGAACAGCGCCTGAAAAAGGAACTTCCTTTTATGGCGACGGAAAATATTATGATGGACGCGGTGAAACGGGGCGCGGACCGGCAGGAGCTCCACGAGAGAATCCGTGTCCACTCTATGGCGGCTTCCAAGGTTGTGAAAGAGGAGGGCGGCGACAACGATCTGTTGGAGCGTATTGCGGCCGACCCTATTTTTGGCGTTACCATGGAAGAACTGGAAGAAATTATGCAGCCTGAAAAATATGTGGGCAGGGCTTCCCAGCAGACGGAACATTTCATCGGCCACGAGGTGGCGGATGTTTTGAAAAAATATGGGGACCTGAAGGTAGAGCAGGCGGAAATCAACGTTTAAAAACAAAACTCCCGAAGGAAGAAAGAATTTTTCTAAAAATCATCTTCCTTCGGGTTCTGTTTTATGGTATGATAATTACTATGTGTGGTTTCTAATTTAAAATTGGAGGATTCAAACTTATGGTGAAAGCGATTGTAGGCGCCAACTGGGGCGACGAAGGCAAAGGGAAGATCACAGATGTTATGGCTGCGCAGTCTGATGTGGTGATTCGTTTTCAGGGCGGCAGCAATGCCGGCCATACCATTATCAATAATTATGGGAAATTCGCCCTGCATCAGCTTCCTTCGGGGGTATTTTACAATCATATTACGAATATTATAGGTAATGGCGTAGCGTTCAGTGTCGAGAACTTTGTGAAGGAAATGAAGTCCTTGAAAGACCGCGGCGTGCCGGAGCCCCACATCCTGATTTCCGACCGCGCGCAGATTGTCATGCCTTACCACATTATGTTCGACGTTTATGAGGAGGAGCGCCTTTCCTCCAAAAAGTTTGGCTCTACCAAGTCTGGTATCGCGCCTTTTTATGCGGATAAGGTTAGCAAGATTGGATTCCAGATCAACGAGCTGTATGACGATGAAGCCAGCCTGCGGGAAAAAGTAGCCAGCGTGCTGGAAATCAAGAACGCTACCTTAAAGAATCTTTATCATAAGGATCCTCTTTCTGTAGAAGAGATTTTTGGAAAACTAATGGAATATAAAGAAGCCATCGCCCCTTATGTGGCGGATACTTTTGAATTTATGTATTGCGCTTTGAAAGAAGGAAAGAATATTCTGTTAGAGGGACAGCTGGGTGCCCTGAAAGATACTGATTTTGGTATTTATCCCATGGTCACGTCTTCTAATACCATTGCCGGTTACGGTGCGGTAGGCGGCAGCGGCATTCCTCCTTATGAGATTAAAGAAGTCATTACTGTTGTCAAAGCTTATTCCAGCGCGGTAGGCGCCGGGGAGTTTGTCAGCGAAATCTTTGGGGAAGAAGCGGACGAATTGCGGCGCAGAGGCGGCGACGGCGGCGAATACGGTGCTACCACAGGACGCCCCAGAAGAATGGGATGGCTTGATTTAGTGGCTACCCGTTATGGATGCCGTGTCCAGGGCACTACTTGCGTCGCCTTTACTGTTTTGGATGCTTTGGGCTATTTGGATGAAATTCCGGTTTGTGTCGGGTATGAGCTGGACGGCAAGCGGGTCGACTCTTTCCCGTCTACCACTAAATTGAAGAGAGCAAAGCCTATCTTGGAGGTTTTGCCCGGCTGGAAGTGCGATATCCGGGGAATTAAAAGGTATGAGGATCTGCCGGAGAATTGCAGAAAGTATGTGGAATTCGCGGAAAAAGAAATTGGAATACCGATTGGGATCGTTTCCAATGGACCTGCCCGTGACGATATTATTTACAGGAATATTTAAGCATAAGCTAAAAAAGATTGAGATATGGGGTGATCTATTTTGTGTGGGATCGTTGGTTATATTGGCTATGAACAGGCTGCGCCTCTTCTGCTGAAAGGATTGGAAAAATTGGAATACCGCGGATATGATTCCGCTGGCATCGCTGTTTATGATGGTGACGGCCTTGAGATTTATAAGTCTAAGGGACGTTTGAAGATATTGAGCGATATGATTGACGGGGGAGTCAAGGTCAAAGGAAGCGTGGGAATCGGCCACACCAGATGGGCCACTCACGGGGAGCCTTCTGATATTAATTCCCATCCTCATGTGAGCAATTCCGGGCGTTTTGCGGTTGTCCACAACGGCATTATTGAGAATTACATGTCTTTAAAGGAATATTTAATTCATCATGGGGTGAAATTCGTTTCTGAAACGGATACGGAGGTTATTGCCCAGCTGTTTGAGTATTATTATAACGGCGATATGCTGGATACGATGATTAAAGTTCTCAACAAGGTGGAGGGCTCCTATGCTATCGGTGTTATCAGCCAGGAACATCCGGACGAATTGCTGGCGGTAAGGAAAGACAGCCCCTTGATTGTTGGAATCGGGGAAGGGGAAAACTTCATCGCTTCCGATATTCCTGCGATTTTATCCCATACCCGGGATATTTACCGGTTAGAGGACGATGAAATTGTCGTTTTAAAATCGGATCAAATCACCGTGTATAATATGGAAAAGGAAACGGTTTCCAAAACTCCTTTTCATGTGGATTGGGACGTTTCCGCCGCGGAAAAGGGCGGTTATGAGCATTTTATGTACAAGGAGATTATGGAGCAGCCGGAGGCAATCCGGAAAACCGTTAGCCCCCGCTTGAAAAACGGGAAGGTTGTCTTGGACGATGTCTCTCTTACCAAAGAAGATTTGGAAAAGATCAGCAAAATTGTTATCTTGGCCTGCGGTTCCGCTTATCATGTGGGGATGAATGCAAAGTATATTTTAGAAAAGATCGCCCGGATTCCAGTAGATGTGGATTTGGCATCTGAATTTCGCTACCGTGATCCCATCATAGATGAAAGCGTTTTAGTTTTGGTTATCAGCCAGTCCGGAGAAACCGCCGATACCCTGGCTGCTTTACGAGAAGCCAAACGGTTAGGCGCAAGGGTTTTATCTATCGTGAATGTGGTGGGAAGCTCCATTGCCAACGATTCTGACGATGTTCTTTATACTTGGGCCGGTCCTGAAATTGCTGTAGCCACAACGAAGGCTTACAGCACCCAGTTGGCTGTGGTGTATTTGCTGGCTCTTTATATGGGCGAAAAGCTGAATACCATTACACCGGAGCAGCTGGCCCGGTATATTAAGGGGCTGGAGGCGCTGCCGGACCAAATTCAGGAGATATTAGACCATCAGGAAAATATTCAGCATCTTGCTTCACGGTATTTTAATGCCAGGGATATTTTCTTTATTGGAAGAAACCTGGATTATTCCATGTCTTTGGAGGGATCTCTTAAACTGAAGGAAATCTCCTATATCCATTCAGAAGCTTACGCCGCGGGAGAATTAAAGCACGGCACCATTTCCTTGATTGAAGAGGGAACCTTGGTAGTGTCCCTGGCCACTCAGGATTTGCTGTTCGATAAAATGATGAGTAATGTGAAAGAGGTAAAAGCCAGAGGAGCGGTTGTTCTGGGGCTGACCACCAGAAAGCACAATGAGATTGAAAAAACGGCGGATTATATGTTTTATATTCCAGAGACGGAAGATATTCTGTTGCCTTCCTTGGCGGTAGTCCCGTTACAGCTATTCGCTTACTATGTGGCCTCCATGAAGGGCTGCGATATTGATAAGCCTAGAAATTTAGCGAAATCCGTGACTGTTGAATAGAGGGGAATGTCGAAAATTGTTAGGAAATGAATCTATCCTAATTTTAGATTTTGGCGCACAATACAGCCAATTAATCGCCCGCCGCGTCCGGGATTTAAATGTGTTTAGCGAAATTAAATCTTATCAAACCTCGGCGGAGGAAATTGCAAAAGGGAACTATAAAGGCATTATTTTTTCTGGCGGGCCCAATAGCGTATACGCGGAAAAGGCTCTTCGCTGTGATCCCGGTATTTTTTCGCTGGGAATCCCAGTTTTGGGGATTTGCTACGGCGCGCAGTTGATGGCGTATTTTTTGGGCGGAAATGTCCAGCAGTCTGACGCCAGGGAATATGGTAACACAATGGTTCACCTGGAAACAGACTCGTCGGTGTTTTTAGGCGCGCAGCAGGATAACATCTGCTGGATGAGCCATACGGATTACATTTCAAAGGCGCCGGAAGGCTTTCGGGTAATCGCTAAAACGGAGGGCTGCCCGGTCGCCGCGATGGAAAACCAAGAACAGAAGCTGTATGCGTTCCAATTTCATCCGGAAGTGGAGCACTCCAGAGAAGGCAATCTGTATTTAAAGAATTTTCTTTATAAAGTCTGCGGTTGCCGGGGAGACTGGGTGATGTCTTCGTTTGTAACGGATACGGTCGAAAGCTTGAAGGAAAAAATCGGCGATAAAAAGGTGCTCTGCGCCTTATCTGGCGGAGTAGATTCTTCGGTAGCCGCTCTGCTGATCCATAAGGCAGTAGGCAAACAATTAACTTGCATTTTTGTAGATCACGGTTTGCTGAGGAAAGATGAGGGCGACCAGGTAGAGACGATATTCCGCAGACAGTTTGATATGAACTTGATTCGGGTCAATGCTAAGGAACGGTTTTTATCTAAGCTGGCCGGGATCTCTGAACCAGAGAAAAAGCGTAAAATTATCGGTGAAGAATTTATCCGGGTATTTGAGGAGGAGTCTCAAAAGCTGGGTAAAATTGAGTTCTTATGCCAAGGGACTATTTATCCCGATGTAGTGGAAAGCGGCGAGGGAGAAGCGGCTGTAATTAAAAGCCATCATAATGTTGGCGGTTTACCAGAGGATGTTGGCTTTGAGGGGATCATTGAGCCCTTAAGGAACCTATTTAAGGATGAGGTGCGCCGGGCCGGTTTGGAACTTGGGATTCCGGGTCCTTTGGTTTGGCGTCAGCCTTTCCCCGGCCCAGGTCTCGCGGTTCGTATTATGGGGGAAATCACCGATGAGAAGCTGGAAATTCTAAAGGATGCAGACGCTATTTTCCGTGAGGAGATCGCTTCAGCAGGGTTAGACCGTAAAATTAATCAGTATTTTGCGGTGTTGACTGGAATTAAAAGTGTTGGTGTGATGGGAGATGGAAGAACCTATGATAATATCATCGCCCTCAGAGGAGTTACTACTTCTGACTTTATGACGGCGGATTGGGCTAGAATTCCGTACGAAGTTTTGGAAAAGGTGTCGAATCGTATTATCAATGAGATAAAAAGTGTAAATCGTGTGGTTTACGATATTACCTCAAAGCCTCCCGCCACGATAGAGTGGGAATAAATTGTGGTGTAAAAAGGCAAAGGTTACTTTTCTGCAAAGAACAAATACGACGACTATTTTCTAAGAAAAAAACTCGAGGAAGAACGCGTAATGTCCTTAACAGAGAAATAAAAAAAACGAATAGAATAACGCAAAGAACACAAAGCAGATTAAAATCTACTGTGTGTTCTTTTTGTTTTAAATTTAATTTTTTATGTTGGAACTCTGTATCCTGTCATCTTGATACTCCACGTCGTGTAATCTCTGATTGTTTTCATTTGCTTTTAATTTATAGTTATTAACCATGGAGAGAATCACATTAATCAGGTTCAAGATGTTGGCACAAAGTTGGATTGTAGTAAGGATGAATGCCAGAGTCGTTTGTTCTATATTCATAATGTTTATCCTCTTTCAATCGTGGTATTCATAATGGAAGTAATCCGAAATTCAACCGTTTTTTCTGTGAATAATCCTGCCAACTCATGTCGTTACTTCCATTATTTATAAGGCTGTTATCAGGGAGAAGTGGGCTGATGCCACCGCAGGTGCAATACGGACAGATACATCAGTCCTTGTCACAATTAAGCCACTCATATGGTGGGCATACAAAGAGGCCGTAATTTATTTGGATCCGGCGGTAGGCGTTGAACTTATCCTTGGTACAGGGGATGCGCTCTTTGATGAAACGCAGATCGATGTAGTACTGTTTGTCCTGGTTTTGCATAAAATCGGCTCCTTTCGAATTCGTCAGGATCCGCAAGAGCCGATTTTTATGTCCAAGGAGACAGAAAGACGGCCATAGATATAGTTCTCTCGACGAGGAGAGAGACTAAAATCCATGGCCGTCAATGCAGCTCTGCGGACTCCGTGTTGATTTGTTGTGCTACTTTACGCAGCGGTTGTGTCAACTACTGTAAAAACAGTGGCAGTGCGGGTCACAAGTGAAACGATATTGTCACGAGTAACGGTGAATGTGCCGCCTATCGGGATGGTGAAAACATAGCTAGCTTTGTGTGGGCCTTGAGTTTCCACCACGCCGGTTTGATCGTCAGCCTTGCATAGTAGGCGGTTCATGCCATTTCGTATCTCTCTAAACTGTGTACCTATAACTGTATCCTCCTTTCTCGATTTCTGATAGCAGGTTAATTTCATCTTCTAACGATATCATTATACAACTATTTATATAATATAAAAAATAAATATATTTGGTTTATGGTGGCAAATTATAAAAAAATATAAATTATATTTAAAATCATTTGAAATTTGGTGGCAAATGGTGTATAATAAATAAATTAGGAGGAGTGTGCCTTGGGAAAAAAGCTATATACAAAACAAGATATCTCCAAAGCCAAGACAGAATGGCTGGGCATACCCGAACTCGTAGTATTAAAAGATAGTAGTGACGATGTTTGTTTAGAGGTTGTACATCGTAGATACTTCGAGGGGGAGAAACTACCGTGTCCTGCCTGCCAGTCCCTTAAAACACGCTGTTCTAAGATTGTGGATCGAAAACTCAAAGATCTATTATGGCTTGATGACAACCACAAGGAATTTCAAATTATCGATCTGCTCTTTCACCAACGTTATCTGCGTTGTGATAACTGCGGACAGAGCGTTTTCTCTGAGCCTACAGAATTCGGGGAAAAGGGATGTAGATTTTCAAACCGGCTATCAGATGCCTTGGCGGATGAGACATTTCAATTTTCATATAAAAAAGTATGCCAGCATTACGGAGTTCCAGCTTCGACTGCTTCGGTCGGTGAAATAATGCGGCGAAGAATACAATATCGCGAGTCTTTACTACCGTTGCTTAGGACACCGCACATTATTAGCATTGTCGAGGTGTTTTTTTTCGGCGAACTCTATCCCGCCGTTTTAGGTGTTTGGGATGGCGAGGTCTATTGCCTGGACATTTTGCGAGACTCATCCGAAGAAACCTGTGGCGTATTTCTGAAATCATTAGATGCAAACCAGGTTGAAACGGTATATGTAGACCCAGTCGACAGCCTGTTCAATGTCGCAAATCAATATTTTCCGATGGCTTCGATTGTAGTGACTGATGAGGCTATTAAGCGGTATGCGAGAAACGCCATGCTTGATATTATTCATTCCGATGGAAAGCGGTTTCCGGTAGTGCATAAAGACCGGCGCCTGACTGTGTTGTGCAAAAATTTGGATGACAAGAGGGTCATTCCCAGAATCAAGGAGGGCATGAAGAGTAGGCCGAGATTAAAACTGGCTTACGATCACCATCAGCGACTGTTAGAACTTATGGAAAAAAAGTGGTCGATGGACGAACTTCGGGAATGGGCAGAACAGATTCCGGCAGAAGTAAATGAGTTTTTCACGGTTGGTGATGTTATTGATGTCTTTGATAAGCAATTAAGCAACTTTTTGGC
Organism: uncultured Ruminiclostridium sp.; assembly: GCA_902490005.1. Classification (GTDB taxonomy): domain Bacteria; phylum Bacillota; class Clostridia; order Oscillospirales; family Acutalibacteraceae; genus Clostridium_A. The sequence goes on along the minus strand of CABUCM010000007.1, from coordinate 36,687 downwards.
CCTGGGAGAAACACCGCCCAACAATTATCAATTTGCGGTACAGGGCATTTGTGATGCTATTAAGGATATGCCGCACTGCATTTTCGATGTAATGCGTGGCCGCTGTATCTTCTCTACAACTCACGACATCGTAGAGGAAAATGGGGAGCTACAGCGATACGGTATCAAATCAAACAGGTTAATTGAGAAGATCAACGAAATCTCGAAGAATATCAGGGAGGAATGAAAATATGGACTCGAATGATAAAATCAAAGTCGTTGGAATTAATATCCAGGAAAAAGCAAATTTAATATGGAATGTGGCAAACAGCCTCTTTGGAGCTTATAAGCCTCATGAATACGGACTGGTTATCCTGCCGATGGTTGTAATTAAGCGTTTCCATGACTGTTTGCTCCCGACCAGAGAAAAAGTGTTGGCTACTTATGAAAAGGTGAAGAAGTTAGCCGTCAAAGACGGTTTTCTGCGCTCTGCAGCCGGGTATCGGTTCTATAACATAAGTCAGTACACCTTTGATCGCTTGGGGGCGGATCCGGAAAACATCAAGGCAAACTTTGAATCATATATCAATGGCTTCTCTGACAATGTCATTGATATTTTGGCCAATATGGGCTTCTTTACGCAAATCGAGCGCATGGCAGATGCGGGGGTTCTGTACCAGGTCATCAGCGACTTTACTGCTGACAATGCAGACATGAACCCGAAGAAAATCTCTGCAATCGATATGGGTTATGTATTTGAAAACCTTGTTCAGCGTTTTTCTGAGAGTTACGATGAAGAAGCCGGTGCGCATTTCACCAGCCGCGACATCATTTATTTGATGTGTGACTTGCTTACCATGAACGCAGATTTTTCCGGCGAAGATGCCCCGACCAAGACCGTGTACGATATGGCGATGGGCACCAGCCAGATGCTTACTTGCATGGAAGAGCGTGTCCACGCCCTTGACAAAGAGGCTGAAATCATCTGCTATGGCCAGGAAATCAACCCGTTTACTTTTGGTATTGCCAAAGCGGATATGCTGATCCGTGGTGGTGATCCTGAAAATATGCAGTTCGGCAACACCCTAAATGCGGATAAATTCAAGGGTTATACCTTTGACTATATCATCTCGAATCCTCCGTTTGGTATCGATTGGAAGCGAGAAGCTGCCGATGTGGAGAAGGAGCACAAACTTGGCGACGCTGGCCGGTTTGGCGTTGGCTTACCTCAAAAATCCGATGGTCAGATGCTGTTTTTATTGAATGGTATTTCAAAGTTGAAGGATACCGGCAGAATGGCCATCATCCAGAACGGTTCCTCTCTCTTCACAGGTGACGCGGGAAGTGGCCCCAGCGAAATCCGTCGCTATATCATTGAGAATGATTGGCTGGATGCCATTGTGCAGCTTCCCAATGACAGCTTTTATAATACCGGCATTGCGACCTATGTATGGATCGTGTCCAAAGACAAGCCAGAAACACATAGGGAACGCATTTTATTGATTGACGCCAGCCAGTGTTGTGAGGCCCGCAGACGGCCTATCGGCAACAAGCGTGTAGATATTACCGAAGCTTGCCGCAATCTGATCATACAGGCGTATGGCAAATATAGAAGTGCGATTTTCACAAAGACCTTGGAAGATAAAAAGATAGTACTTACTTGCAAAAGCAGAGTGCTGGATGCCATATCTCTTGGTTATAATAAAATTACAGTCGAAAGTCCAGCTTTGGATGATAATGGAAAACCGATTATAAAAAAGGGGAAACCAGTGGCCGATACCTCCAAGCGTGATACCGAGAGCGTCCCTCTCGACGAAGATGTGGATGCCTATTTTGCACGGGAGGTCCTTCCTTATCGCCCGGACGCATGGATCGACAAGGCAAAGACTAAAGTAGGATACGAAATTCCGTTCACTCGTACCTTCTATGAATATGAAGAGCTGGAGCCGGCGGCTGATATTGCAGAACGTATTGCCGCACATGAAAAGGTGCTGATGGAAAAACTACAGGCATTGTTCGGAAATGGTGGTGAGTAGGATGAGTAATGTTGCTACCTATAAAAAAATGAAGGATAGCGGTATCAAATGGATCGGTAGCGTTCCTTCTCACTGGCGTGTCCACACTTTGTATCAGCTGGTGACCCAGGTCAAGGAGAAAAACAGTGGCCTTCAAGAAAAAAATCTGCTGTCTTTGAGTTATGGTAAAATCAAACGTAAAGATATTGATTCCCCGGATGGCCTTCTTCCTGCATCTTTTGATGGTTACAACATCATCGAAGATGGGGATATAGTCCTTCGTCTGACGGATTTGCAGAATGACCATACGAGCCTTCGGGTAGGTTTGGCCACTGAACGTGGCATCATCACCTCCGCCTATACGACTCTGCGTCCCATTGATAGAGCTACATCGAAATACTTATACTATCTCATCCACGCTTTTGACCTGAAAAAAGGGTTTTACGGCATGGGCTCCGGTGTACGGCAGGGGTTAAATTATGCAGAAGCGAAAGAACTTCGTGTCGTGCTTCCGAATCAAGATGAGCAAGAGGTTATTGCACGTTTTCTTGATGAAGAATGTACTCGGATTGATGCCATCATTGATGAGGTCAAAGCCAGCATTGATGAATATAAGAAGTGGAAATCATCTGTTATTTTTCGCTGCGTGACCAAAGGGATCACATCTGATACAACTTATAAAGATTCTGGAATTACTCGAATAGGTTCTATTCCAGCAGACTGGAGCACAATACGCCTTAAGTATGTTGTTGAATTTGAACCAAGTTGTTCAAAACCAAATATTTCTCCTGAAGGTATGGTATCATATGCACCAATGGAGTGCATTCGGACTGATCGCCGGATACCCCGTACCGCTCCATTATCTAATGATAGTAGTTCATACAGTAAATTCAACAATGGCGATATTGCACTTGCTAAAGTGACGCCATGTTTTGAAAATAGGAATGTCTGCATCATGAACAATCTTGAAAACGGATACGCCTTTGGCAGTTCAGAATTGTTTAATATAAGAGCAACACATATTAATCATCGTTTTCTTTTATACTGGTTGCAGACAGACGAATTCATTTCTGGTGGTGTTGCTAGTATGACAGGTGTTGCAGGATTAAAAAGAGTGTCTCCTGTTTATGTAAAAAATGCTTTGATTACATTCCCGCCATTGACGGAACAGGAAAGAATTGTGACTTATTTAGATGAGAAATGCACAAATATTAGTTCTCTTATTTCTGAAAAGCAAGCATTGATTGATGAACTTGAAACCTATAAACGTTCCCTTATTTATGAGGTGGTAACAGGAAAAAGAAGGGTGGTGTGACCATGAACGAAACAGAAAAACGCTTTGAGGAATTCATAGAGACTTATCTTATTTCCGAAGAAGGCGGATGGACAAAGGCGACGGATTTAGGTTACTGTAGCGATGAAAGCAAAGATATGTTTCTGGACATCGTCACTCTGACTAACTTTGTGAAAAGCACCCAGCCTATGGCATGGAAACGCTTTGAGAGAATGTGTACGATCAGCCCGATTCGACAGTTTTATAAGGCGTTTGAAAATGCCGTCACGCAGGATGGTTTGATTTCTGTCCTGCGTCACGGCTTCAAGCATCGTGGCATCAATTTCCGTGTATGCTACTTTAAGCCGGAGTCCGAGCTGAATGAGGTGTCCATCACCAACTACCAAAAGAATGTCTGCCAGTGCATCCGCCAGTGGCATTATTCTAAACGCAATACAAATACAATCGATATGATGCTGGCTGTCAACGGCATCCCCGTTGTGGCGATTGAACTGAAGAATCAGCTTACTGGTCAGTCGGTGGATGATGCTTTGCGTCAGTGGCAATATGACCGCAATCCGAATGAACCTGCATTCGGATTTAATAAGCGCGTCCTCGCATACTTTGCCTGCGATCTCTACAATGTATATATGACCACCCAGCTGAAAGGCTCGGCGACTACTTTTCTTCCTTTCAATCAGGGCAGTGCCGGCGCAGGCAAGGATGGGGGTGCAGGTAATCCAAAGAGCATAGATGGCAGCTATGTTACTTCCTACTTCTGGGAGAAGGTTCTCCAGAAGGACAGCTTGTTGGATATTCTGCAAAAGTTCATCAACTACGAAAGAACAGAGAAAACAGAGACTTTGCCGGACGGTTCCACAAAGAAAACCGTCAGCAGTAAAATCATTTTCCCGCGTTATCACCAGTTGGATGCCGTTCGTCAACTGGTGAATCATGTTAGAACAAATGGTGCTGGACACAACTATCTCATCCAACACAGTGCCGGTTCCGGCAAGTCCAATTCTATCGCTTGGACGGCTTACCGTATGGCCAGTCTCCACAATGAAAACAACGATGCAATTTTTAACAGCGTAATCATTATTACAGACCGCCGTATTCTCGATCAACAGTTGCAGGCCACGGTTTCCAGCTTTGACCATACTTTGGGAAGTGTGGTTACGATTGATGAGAAGAAAAACTCTGGCGCTCTGCGTGATGCCATTAACGATGGAAAGCGCATCATTATTACCACTTTGCAGAAGTTCCCGGTGATTTACAATGAAATCGAGTCCGCTGTTGGTAAGCGTTATGCGGTTATTGTGGATGAAGCACATAGCAGCCAGACTGGGCAGAGTGCATTGAAGCTAAAAGCTGCTCTTGCCGATGTGAGCGATGCTCTTGCAGAATATGCTGAACTGGAAGAAAAGGCTATCGAGGAAGTCGAGGCAAACGATATCCTTGTACAAGAAATGCTTAGTCAAGGTAAGCACAGCAACATTAGTTTCTTTGCCTTTACCGCAACGCCTAAAGGAAAAACCCTGGAGATTTTTGGTGAACCACAGCCTGACAGCACTTTCCGCCCCTTCCACATCTACTCGATGCGGCAGGCTATCGAAGAAGGATTTATCCTGGATGTCTTGGCCAACTATACCACATACAAAATGTGTTATAAAATCGCAAAAAATGTCCAGGACAACCCGGAAGTTCCTACCTCCAAGGCCATCAAAACCATTCGTCGCTATGAGGAACTGCACCCGCATAATCTTCAGCAGAAAGCGGCTATTATTGTAGAGACCTTTCGTGAGACCACAAAAAAGAAAATTGGTGGACGCGGAAAGATGATGGTGGTTACTGCATCCAGATTGGCGGCAGTCCGGTACTATCATGAAATCAAGCGTTACCTCGAAAGCAACAATTATGGCGATGTAGAAATCATGATTGCTTTTAGTGGAAGCCTAAAAGACCCGGATGATCCGACAGGTGTAGAATATACCGAAAGTGGCATGAATGTGGATCGCAACGGCAATCGCGTGAAAGAAAGCCAGACAAAGGCTGTATTCCACGAGGAAGGTGATATTCTCATCGTTGCAGAAAAATATCAAACAGGCTTTGATGAGCCGCTTCTTCACACGATGATTGTTGACAAAGAACTTCGTGATGTGAAGGCTGTTCAGACTATAAGCCGTGTCAACCGCACCTGCCCAGGCAAAGAGGATACCTATATTCTTGACTTTGTAAATCCGATTGAACGCATTCGTAAGGCTTTCCAGCGCTTCTATCAGGAAACCAGTCTGGATGAAGAAATTAACTTCGATCTGATTTACACAACACAGAAAACGCTGCGTGGATTTGGCATCTATACGGCTGAGAACATTGAAGAGGTTTCCAGCATTTATTTCGACCCGGATATACGAAAAGCAAATCTGACTCAAGGAAAGATATCCAACGCACTGAAACCTGTGGCAGATAAGTACAACGAACTTAGCCAGGATCAGCGTTATCAGTTCCGCCGGGAAGTCCGTGCGCTTGTGAGGTGGTACAATTATATTTCGCAGATTACCCGTATGTTCGATATAGAACTGCATAAAGAGTATGTTTTCTGCTCCTACATGGCAAAATTGATTCCCTCCGATCCCGTGCAGCCCTTTGACCTTGATAACAGAGTCAAGCTGGAGTACTATCGTCTGGAAAAGACATACGAGGGCGCAATTGAACTCGAAAGAAAGCCGGGTTCTTGGAAACCGACTCAGCCGAAACGAGCTGGAGGTCAGAAAGATCACACCAGTCCGCTGGATGAAATCATCCAGCGCATTAATGAAGAATTCTATGGTGAGTTCACAGATGCAGACCGTGTAATGGTAGATACGCTGTATCAGAAAATGCGCAAAGATGTTAAAACAAAGAAAGCAGCCAAGACAGGTGACCGCCAGGTTTATGAACGAAGCATTTTCCCTGGCATCTTTGATACCACTGCTCAAGAGGCTTATATGGAGAACACAGAAGCCTATGAGCAACTGTTCCTGGATGCGGACAAATATCAAGCTGTTATGAGAGCATTGGCAGATCGTCTGTATAGAGAACTGCACGATGGTAAATAAGGCGGCAGGCATAGCACTACTTCGTTGTTATTCCTGATTGTTTGTAATCAGAGCTCAAATGATAAAGTATCCTATCAAAGGGAATATTGGATGAGCAAAGCAGCTAAATATTTCCATTTTACCGTCAACAGCAAGGTTGTTCACACCTTGTAACCGATCGATAAACCATAATGCTCTAAAATAAATAAGAACTTTCGAAGTTTGCGATAGACCTCGAAAGTTCTTGTTTTATACTCTTTTTGGTGTTTCTGTGCCGAGGTAGGGCTTTCCCATGTGGCCTTTCGGCTTAATGGCCATTGCCGTATTGCAGGGCGTCGTTGACAATATGACTCTGGTGTGACGTTACGGTAATTTCTGCAATTATTTTGTTTCGCACGGCAGTGGCCAAAAGGCTGTATGTGAAATGCATGCATGCCTTTGGAGGCGATAGAAAAAATAAAAACAAGATGTGAATTTATAATTACCAATTCGTCATTTTCCTTGACACTAATCTGGAATCAAAGTAAAATATTAATGAAAGTGTAAAAAAGTTACCGTTGTAAGGAGGACGCTATGTCTGGTCGTTTGGACTGGGACGTGAAATCGTCTTATACTTATCAAGCATTGAAAAAAGCAAAAAATGCAGTGGAGCAAGGGCTGAATCAAGCTGCTGAAGAAATTCAGGACAAGCAGCGCAATAACAGCCGGAGGCCCCGCGGTTCCGGAGCGCCATATCAACAGCCTCCTTATCAGGCGGAAGGATACCAAGGCCATCAACAACAGCAGCCAGGAAGGGTTTACACCACGCCGCCAAAAGAAGCAAAAGCAAACGTTGGCCAGCAGCCTCCGTATCAGGTTTATGAACCGATCAAAACTAAGCGGCAAAAGAAAAAGGAAAAAAATGAGCGGCCAGTACCTCCCGGGATGATGGAGGTAAGACAGAAATCCGTAGCCTGTTATTATGGCGTGGGTATCTTTTGGCTCCTTTTTGGGCTGGCCGCACCACCTTACCATTTAAGTGACTTTGTCATTATGCTTGTTCTTTCTGTTGGCGTGTTTTTCCTTTGCAAAGTAATTTTCAGAGGGAAGCGCACCTTTGTGCCTATTCCAGAGGAAAAGGTCTCTACGGGAAATCAGGAGATTGACGAACTGATTTTGGAAGGCCAAAAATATCTGAAACAGATGCGGGAAGCAGATATTGCTATTGAGGATGAAACAGTTTCTCTGCAGATCCGTCGCCTGGAGGAAATCTGCAAAAAGATTTTTGAGTTTGTTGCGGAAAATCCTAAAAAAGCGCCTCAGATTCGTAAGTTTATGAATTATTATCTGCCAACTACCATGAAGCTTTTATCCTCCTATGATAAGCTGGAAGATACTGGAATTACCGGAACCAATATATCAGAAACCATGCTGAGTATCGAGCGCATGATGAACACCATTGTGATGGCGTTTGAAAAGCAGTTGGACTATTTGTTTGCCGATGAGGCGATGGATATTTCCACTGATATCACCGTCCTGGAGGGGATGCTTGCCCAGGAAGGGTTGACCGGCAGTGATTTCAAAAAAGAGAATTCGAAAGAAGCATAGGTTACAATATAAAGAAAAGGGGTATTTTGATCATGGATCAAGAAAAAATTGAGCTTACTTTTGACATGCCGGAGGCTCCCAAGGTTTCTTTGGAAACTAAGGCGCCGGAGCAGGCTGCGGACCAGGCTTTAGCTGTCGCGGAGCAGATGGCCCAAAGACTGACGCCGGAAGAGCAGAAAACGATTGATGATTTTTCCGATAAAATTGATCTTACCAACACCTCTATGGTAATGCAGTACGGCGCTGCGTCCCAGAAGAAGATCGCTGATTTTTCCGAATCCGCCCTGGCTAACGTCCGAACAAAGGATATGGGCGAGGTAGGGGATATGATTACCAGCCTGGTCACAGAACTGAAAGGTTTTTCCGCAAATGAAGATGAAAAGGGCGGTTTTTTTGGTTTTTTTAAAAAGACGAGCAATAAGATTTCTGCCATGAAGGCTAGGTATGATAAAGTAGAAGTAAATGTGGATAAAATTTCCGAGATGCTGGAGAGCCACCAGATTCAGTTGATGAAGGATGTGGCCTTGCTGGATAAAATGTATGATCTAAATCTAGTGTATTTTAAAGAGCTCACCATGTACATTTTAGCCGGTAAAAAAAAGCTGCAGCAGGTTCAGGAAAACGATCTTCCAATTTTGATGGATAAAGCCAAAATGTCCGGCCTGCCGGAGGATGCCCAAGCCGCCAATGATCTTTCCGCCCAGTGCGGCAGTTTTGAAAAGAAGCTCCATGATTTGGAACTAACCAGAATGATTTCCATTCAAATGGCGCCGCAGATTCGTTTGGTGCAGAACAACGATAAAATGATGACTGAGAAAATTCAGTCCACCCTGGTCAATACCATCCCCCTGTGGAAGAGCCAAATGGTGATCGCTCTTGGCCTGGCGCATTCTCAGCAAGCCATGGAAGCCCAGCGGGAAGTAACCAACATGACCAACGAGCTTTTGAAGAAAAACGCCGATGCGCTGAAAATGGGTACGATTGAAACCGCAAAGGAATCGGAGCGCGGAATCGTGGATATGGAAACCCTGAAGTATACCAACGAATCCTTGATTTCCACTTTGGATGAAGTAGCGAAAATTCAGACGGAGGGACATCAGAAGCGGATGGAGGCCGAAGCGGAGCTTGGCCGTATTGAAAATGAATTGAAACAAAAGCTATTGAGTATCAACGGCTGATTGTGATGTGATAACGGAGAGAACCATGAAACTATTACGTGAAAAGAAAATTGCCATTACCGCCATGGTGCTTATGATTTTTGCTAGCATTTTGTATGGCAGCTATTTATCCATTGCGCATGAACGTGATGCGGTGGTACAGACTTTTTATAGCGTAGAATTCGATTCATTACAGGGAAGTTTAAACCGCCGGATGGAGTATGCTCAAGATATGGTTTATATCGGAAAGCAGTATAATAAACTCCAAGAGTCTGCGAATCAGCAGGCGGATGTGGAAACCACCTTGCAGGCTATCGAATCGCTTCGTAAGGCGGAAACCCTTTCTGATAAATATGACGCGGACTTATCCCTGGACGAGGCGGTCACCGATCTATATATTTCGCTGCAGGGAACAGAGATAAAAGATTCCAGCGATAGAGATGTAAAGCAAGTTTATAATTCTTTTCAGTTATACAGTGATCCCCATTTGATCGAGGAATACAACAGCAAGGCGACAGCTTTTAATCTTCAGCTGGAGAAATTTCCCACCAATATCTTTAAAGCACTTTATCATTTTGATAAAGTGGAGCTTTATCAATAGCAAAGATATGAAAAAATCCCTTCACTGTGTCTTATAGAAGGGATTTTTTTTCAGCTTTCGCACATACTAATGGCAAAATTCTATTTTTAGGAGTGCGAAATCAATGAATTACAGCCAATCACAAATTAAACATTATATGGACGACCAGATTCATCAAATGGAGGAGGGCTTGGATAATTTAAGAGAGCGTGATTTTCAGCCTGACGGAATGGGCGACTTATATAATGGAATGCTGAAGCACACGGTTTCTTTTGAAATCCAGCACATGAGAAAATTAAGAGACGATCTCATTGAAGCGTTAGAAGATTAAAGCGGCATACGCCGCCTACATAGCCGGTTTTTTATTCTTATTATGGAAATACCCAGTTCACAGAAGAGTGCTATGCTGTTATTATCAAGGTTGGAGCGTGGCGTTATGAAATTATCTATGATTCAAAATTTAGCGATTTGGGGAGATTCCTTGCTAAAAGGCATCGTTTTAGACGAAAGTACCAGCAGATATAAGCCTTTGAAAACCTGTTCGGTCAATTTGTTCAGCAAGGCATTTCCCTTTACAGTAAAAAACAATTCCCGCTTTGGCTGTACAGCCCCTAAAGCGTTTGGAAACCTGGAGGCTTCCTTGGAAAACGGTCTAAAGGCTGAGGTTGTCCTTTTGGAGTTTGGAGGAAATGACTGCGACTATGACTGGGTGGAAGTCAGCCGGAATCCCGAGGCGCACCATGAGCCTCATACGCCGTTTCACACCTTTTGCTCCACTATGGAAAAAATGGCGGATTTGCTTCTTTCCCATTCCATCAAGCCTTTGTTTATGAATCTGCCCCCCATCGATGGGGAGCGGTATTACCGCTGGATCAGCAATTTAAATAATATCGACCCGGAGGCGGTCCTGAAATGGCTGGGAGGGCAAACGGACACTATTTACCGTCAGCAGGAACGGTATTCCAGGGCCATTGAACGGATTGCTTACCAGAAAAGTTTACCATTGATAGATGTGAGGGATGAATTTCTGTCAATTCATAATTACCGCGATTACCTTTGTTTGGATGGAATTCATTTAAACGAATCAGGACAAAAAATAATGGGAGACATTTTCCAGTCCTATGCTATGAATTATGCATAAAATTAAAAACCTTATTACTGGAAGAAATTAGGTAATAAGGTTTTTTCTGTTTCTTGTGTATGGGATAGAAACGTGTTATAATATTATCTAATGCCAGCTAATGAGGTGAGCAAGTGTTTCAATTTGGTCAATTTATCATTGTGTGCGGCCATTACGGTTGCGGAAAAACGAATCTCTCTTTAAATTTGGCAGTAAACCTTCAAAAAGCCGGAAGAAAGGTTACCTTGGTGGACCTGGATTTGGTTAACCCTTATTTCCGTTCTTCCGATTTTCAGGAAATCATCGATTCCAGCCAGATCGAGCTCATCGCTCCCATTTTCGCCCATTCTAATTTGGACTTGCCCGCCCTTCCGGCGGACCTGCACCGGATTTTTAGTATGAAAGACAGAACGGTGATTATCGATGTGGGTGGGGATGATGCCGGCGCTACCGCGCTGGGAAGTATCTCCAGAAGCATTCAGCAGATGGAATACCAAATGCTGTATGTGGTGAACCGATACCGGGCATTGACTCAAACGCCGGAAGAAGCCAGCCGGTTGCTGAAGGAAATTGAGGCGGCCTCCAGGCTGAAGGCGACAGGTGTGGTCAATAATTCTCATTTGCAGGGAGAAACCACACGGGACGATATTTTAGGGGCAATTCCTTTCGCCAGAAATACGGCGGAACTTTTAAGCCTTCCCTTAGCCTTTACAACGGCTCCCGCTTTTTTGGCTGAAAAGCTTTTAGAATGCGGGGAGGAAGTTTACCCAGTAGAAATTTATGTTAAACCCCCTTGGGAGCAATAAGCCCCAAGGTTTCAAATAAAGGAGGGTCGTAGATGGCAAGAATTATTGTGAGAGAAGATGTATGCAAGGGCTGCGAAATGTGCGTCAATGCCTGTCCTAAAAAAATTATTCGCCTGTCAAAGGACCGAATCAATGGCAAGGGTTATCATCCGGCGGAGCTGATTGACGAAGAAAAATGCATTGGCTGCGCTTCTTGCGCAACCATGTGTCCTGATGTAGCGATTACAGTGGAAAGGTAGTGACGAAGTTGTCCGAAAGAGTATTAATGAAGGGAAACGAAGCGCTGGCGGAAGCTGCCATTCGTGCGGGCTGCCATCATTTTTTCGGTTATCCTATTACCCCTCAGACAGAGCTTGCGGCTTATATGTCCAAGAAGATGCCTAAAATCGGCGGTACATACCTGCAGGCGGAATCTGAGATTGCCGCCATCAATATGGTGCTGGGGGCTTCATCCGCCGGCGTGCGGGCGATGACATCCTCATCGTCTCCCGGTATCAGCCTGAAAACAGAGGGTATTTCCTATATTGCCGGTTCCGACGTGCCGGCGCTGATTATCAATGTACAGCGGGGCGGCCCAGGTTTGGGCGGTATCCAGCCTTCTCAGGCGGATTACTGGCAGGCCACCAAGGCTACCGGCCACGGCGATTTTCAGATTTTAGTGTTCGCCCCTTCTACGGTTCAGGAAATGGTGGATTTCGTTTCCCTTGCTTTTGACCTGGGGGATAAATACCGGATGCCTGCGATGATTCTGGCTGACGGTATGCTGGGCCAGATGATGGAGCCGGTGGAGTTTAAAGAGCAAAATGAAAGCGCAAAGGTGGAAAAGCCATGGGCGCTGACCGGACATCAGTTTAAGCGTCCACATAACGTGGTAAATAGCCTGTATTTAAAGCCCGCGGATCTGGAGCGTCTGGTAAAAGAACGCTTTGCGCGTTATGAAACCATCAAGCACACGGAACAGAGAGCGGAAGAATATTTGGTAGACGACGCCGATATTGTGGTGGTGGCTTACGGCGCTTCCTCCCGTGTAGCCCGCAGCGCGGTGAACGCTGCCAGAGCCCAGGGAGTAAAGGCCGGCTTGATCCGCCCCATTACATTGTGGCCGTTCCCCACGGACGCGCTGCAGAAGGCCGCCCAGCATGTAAAGAAATTCCTTGCTGTGGAAATGAGCATGGGCCAGATGATAGATGATGTGCGTCTTGCGATTCACGACCAGAAACCGGTAGAGTTTTACGGCCGTACCGGCGGTATGATCCCCACTCCTGCCGAGGTGCTGGACGCGATCAAGAAAGCGGGAGGTGTTTTATAATGGCGGTTGTTTTTCAGAGGCCGGAATCCTTATTGGATGTTCCGTTCCATTATTGCCCGGGGTGTACCCACGGCATCATTCACCGCTTAGTTGCCGAAGTTATGGACGAGCTGGAAATTCAGGGAAAAGCGATAGGCGTGGCTCCTGTTGGCTGCGCTGTGATGAATTATGATTATTTTGCCTGCGATATGGTGGAAGCCCCTCACGGCAGAGCGCCGGCGGTAGCCACCGGCATTAAACGCGCCAGGCCGGAGAACGTGGTCTTTACCTATCAGGGCGACGGCGACTTGGCGGCGATCGGTACGGCGGAAACGGTCCACGCGGCAACCCGCGGTGAAAATATCACCGTAATTTTTGTAAATAACGCGATTTACGGCATGACCGGCGGCCAGATGGCGCCTACCTCTTTGCCGAACCAGGTCACCCAGACTACGCCTTACGGCAGAGACGTGAACACCGCGGGATATCCGGTGAGGGTTTGCGAAATGCTTTCCACTTTGGACGGCGTAGCCTTGGCTCAGCGCGTTACTGTAGACTGTGTGAAAAACGTAAATATTGCGAAAAAGGCCATAAAGAAGGCTTTCCAAAATCAGATAGACGGCAACGGCTTCTCCATTGTGGAAGTGGTTTCTACCTGCCCCACCAACTGGGGGTTGTCTCCTATCGAGGCGCTTCAGTGGCTGAGAGAAAATATGCTGCCTTATTACCCCTTGGGCGTTTACAAGGACAGCGTGAAAGGAGCGAGACTGCATGAGCACGAATAAGAATCTGAACATGCTGCTGGCCGGCTTCGGCGGCCAGGGAATCCTTTTCGCTGGAAAGGTAATTGCTTACGGCGGACTGATGGATGAGAAAGAAATCTCCTGGCTGCCTTCCTATGGCCCTGAAATGCGCGGCGGCACCGCAAACTGCAGCGTGTGCATTTCCGACGAGCCCATCGGTTCTCCTTTGGTAGTAAACCCCAATGTATTTATCGCCATGAACCTTCCGTCCTTCGATAAATTTATCAATGACGTGGAGCCAGGCTCTGTGGTTATTGTGGATAGCTTTTTGATCAATAAAAAAGTAGAGCGGAGCGACGTGACGGCGTTTTATGTGCCGGCCACGAAAATCGCCGAAGATAATGATTTGAAGGGTTTGGCCAACATCATTTTAGTCGGCAAGCTTTTCCACGAGACCAATTTCTGCTCAGAAGACGCTCTTTATAAAGCGGTGGAAAAATGTGTTCCTCCGAGAAAAGCCCATTTGATCGATGCCAATAAAAAGGCGTTGCAGCTGGGCATGGAAGCCTAATTTAGGAATCGAAAAGCCAGGAGAGAAAATCTTTCTTCTGGCTTTTCTGCACTTTGGGGAGAGAAAGCAATGAAACCATTCGTAACAGCTTTAATCGTAGCCGGTGGAGGCTCTACCCGGATGGGAACCAGAAAAAACAAGCTGCTTCTGGATTTGAAAGGGATGCCGGTGATTGCCAGGACCTTGCTGGCTTTTGAGCATACGCCCTGTGTCGACGAGATCGTGCTGGTATGCCGGGAAGAGGATCGGGTAGAAATCCAGGAAATTTCTCAGATGTTTGGAATCCATAAGCTGGCGGCTGTGGTAAAGGGCGGGGAAACCCGTCAGCAGTCGGTGTTTTCCGGTGTGCAGGCCGCCGGTGGGAAAACCACCCATTTTGCCATTCACGACGGCGCGCGGGCGCTGATTACCCCGGAAGCGATCCAGGCGTCGGTGGAAGACGGCATCCGTTTTCGTGCCTCGTCTCTGGGAATTCCGGTAAAGGATACCATCAAGGTGATCGATGGGGAAGGGTTTGTAAAGGACACGCCGGACCGTACCTTTTTGTGGAATGTGCAGACGCCGCAGGTGTTTGAAAAGACTATTTACCAGCAGGCAATGGAGAAAGCGAGGAGCGAACAGGCCGACTATACCGACGACTGCCAGCTGGTGGAACAGCTGGGAATGAAGGTTCATTTATGTATGGGTTCTTATGAGAATATTAAGATTACTACTATGGACGATCTGGCGTTGGGAGAGCATATTTTACTGTTAAGGGAGGAAGATGCATGAGAATCGGCCACGGGTATGATGTCCACCGCCTTGTAGAAGGCAGGAAGCTGATTTTAGGCGGTGTGGAAATTCCTTATGAAAAGGGCTTATTGGGCCACTCCGATGCGGATGTGCTGGCTCACGCGGTAATAGATTCTCTGCTGGGCGCGGCGGCGCTGGGGGATATTGGAAAGCTTTTTCCTGACTCTGATTCTAAGTATTTGGGGGCTGACAGCCTGAATTTGTTAAAACAGGTATGCCTGCTGCTAAAGGAAAAAAAGTATCACATCGAAAATATTGATGCCACAGTTTTAGCCCAAAAACCAAAGCTGATGGATTATCTGCCGGAAATGAGAGAAAATATGGCAAAAGCCTGTGGTATTTCTGTGGATTGCATCAGCGTCAAGGCTACCACGGAAGAGGGTTTGGGATTTACCGGAGCGTTAGAGGGGATTGCCGCTCACGCGGTTTGTCTCATTGCCTAATTGGATAAGCAGAATTGGTTTCACTGCATATACTGTTTTATAACCTAAAACAGTGAGGTGATATTTATGGGCAAGCCTTTAATTATGGTCAGCTCCATCACTTATGCGATGAAAGCCAGGGATCTGCTGATCAATAACGGAATTGCGGCATATATAGAAAGGACGCCGAAAATAGAAAGAAACGGTGGCTGCGGTTACAGCCTTTATGTTCCCAAACGGATTGACGAAGCGGAAAACCTGCTGCACACTTATGGAATCAAAGTCGTAGGCAGAACCGATTGGGAGGAGTCCACATGATCTATTTTGATAACGCCGCCACCACCTATCCAAAGCCTTCCTCCGTGACTAACGCCGTGCGCACCGCCCTGCAAAAATATGGCGCTAACCCGGGGAGAAGCGGTCACAAGATGTCCATGGACGCGGCGGAGGAGGAATATCGGTGCCGGGTAGCCGCCGCGAATCTATTCCATGCGGAAGGGCCGGAAAATGTGGCCTTTACCCTTAATTGTACCCACGCCATTAATTTGGTGTTGAAAGGGCTTTTAAAGCCCGGAGACCATGTGGTTGTCTCTTGCTTGGAACACAACGCTGTCATGCGGCCCCTTGAGGCTTTGCGCAAGCAAGGAGGAATTACCTATACCCAGGCGCAGGTGGTTCCCGGTGACAGCGACGCTACCTTAGACGGCTTTCGGAAGGCGCTAAACGCCAAAACGAAGCTGATCGTTTGTATGCATGCCTCCAATGTTTGGGGGATCCGCCTTCCCGTCGAGCGGATTTCTGCCATGGGAAAGGAATATGGAATACCGATTTTAGTAGACGCCGCACAATCGGCGGGGATTTTACCCATTGATATGCAGGATAGCCGAATTGATTATCTATGCACTGCCGGCCATAAGGGGCTCTATGGCCCTATGGGCACAGGGCTTCTTATTACGCCTAATGGGGATAAGCTTTCCACAATTATCGAGGGAGGCACCGGCACAAACTCAATTTCCCTAATCCAACCGGAAACTATGCCAGAGCGGATGGAAAGCGGAACGCCCAATATGCCCGGAATCGCGGGCCTGAGGGCCGGGATCGAATATGTCTCCCGCGTCAAACCGGAAACGATCGCGAAGCATGAGCAAAAGCTGGTGCTTCGATTATATGATAAATTGTCATCTGTCAAAAAAGTAAAGCTTTATATGCCGAGGCCTGAATTTCCCGCTTTTGTCCCTCTGCTTTCCTTCAATATTGGAGAGAAGCCCAGCGAAGAGGTGGCGGCTCAATTGAATCAATTTGGAATCGCTGTTAGGGCGGGGCTGCATTGCGCTCCAGAGGCCCATAGATTTGGCGGAACCTTGGAAAACGGCGCGGTGAGGGTTTGCCCTTCAGCGTTCAGCAAAGAGCAGGAAATTGACGTTCTTGTGAATGCAGTGGGGAAAATCGCAAAAAAATAGTGTAGAAAAGGTTGCATAACGCATCAGATATGATAAAATAAAATGGGAAATAAAAACATTCAGCTTGTTTAGGTGAAGGAAAGAAGGCAAGTATGGGGGAGTTTATCGCAAATATTTTTAATGCCTTTTTAGAACTCATGCGGCAATTCCGCGCAGTGGATGTGCTGGATATTGTCGTCGTGGCTTTTTTAATATATAGCTTAATTAAGTTAGTCCGGGAAACCCGTGCCGAGCAGCTGGTAAAGGGCCTTTTAATCATGGTCATCGCATGGGCTCTTAGCTCTCAGTTTAATTTAAAAATGATTAGTACCCTGCTGGATAACTTTTTCCAGTTTGGTATTATTGCCATGCTTGTGGTGTTCCAGCCAGAGCTTCGCCGGGCCTTGGAGCATATTGGACGTACGAAAATTGGAACCCGTACCTTCAGTGTATCCAAAGAGGGAGAGCCTCTCTTGCAGCAGGAAAAGAAGTGCATCAACGCTGTGGTGGAGGCGGCCGCTTCGTTTCAAAAATCCAAAACCGGCGCCTTGATCGTTTTTGAGCGGCAAACCAAGCTTGGAGAGATTGTGGATACCGGCACCATTGTCAATGCGGTGCCGTCGGCTCAAATCATTGGGAATATTTTTTTCAACAAAGCTCCTTTGCATGACGGGGCTATGATTATTCGCAACGGAATGATCTATGCGGCGGGGTGTATTCTGCCGTTGACAAAGAATGATTCCCTAAGCGTTGATTTAGGGACCCGCCACCGGGCCGCTGTTGGGATGAGCGAGAACTCTGATGCCATTATTCTTGTGGTTTCGGAGGAGACTGGTACCATTTCTTTAGCAATCAACGGGGTTATCACCCGCAACTATACGAGAGAAACGCTGAAGGGTGCGTTGGAAAACGAGATCCTTCCCGATGTGGCGGAGGACGGCGAGCGCAGGCCGATTTTCTCTTCCTTCAGGAGGGTGAAAAAAGATGAAAAAAAATAAATTCAGTGTAGGGCGCCTGTTTTATAATGATAAGTTTGTTATGGTGTTTGCTATACTGGTATCCATCATTTTGTGGTTTACGGTTTCGGCTACCAACACCAGTACGGAAAGCCATAAGGTCATCAGTGATATTCCTGTGACCATCGAGTTGTCTCAAAATGCTAAAGATAACGACCTGGTGGTTTTCAACGGAAATCAAACGGCCAGCGTTTCTGTTTCCGGTTCCAGCTTTATTGTCAGCCAGGTTCAAAAAGAGAATATTTTAGTAACTGCCTTACAGGCCGGCACCATTGACAGGGCCGGAACTTATACCCTAGTGCTTTCTGCGAAACAGCAGGGTACTTTAAGCGGATATGAAATATCTCAAACTTCCCTGGTGCCCCAGACCATTCAGGTGCTGGTAGACCGGCTGAAGGAGCAGTCTTTTGATATTACGGATAATATTCAGTATAAAACGGACTCCAGCTATTTCGCTGGTACCACAAAGTTTACACCGGATAAAATTACCATTTCCGGCCCGGAAAGCATTGTAAACAAGATCGATAAGGTACAGGCGGATTATACGATAAGCGAAACCTTGTCATCCTCTCAATCTTTAACGGTTCCGATTGTTTTATACGATGCCAGCGGGAATCAGCTGAGCACAGATGACTATAATCAGCTGACTATCAGCAATACAGAGGTGCAGGCGGATATTGTTGTTTTAAAACGGGCCACGGTTCCGGTAAAAGCGGTGTTTCAGAACACGCCTTCCGGCTTCGATTCATCTGACGTGACGATTTCTCCTGCTACCTTGGAGATTGCCGGCCCAGAGGACACGATGGCCTCTTTGAAAACAATTGAGCTCCCTGCCATTGATTTCGCGGAAGTGAATCCAGATCATAATGTGTTTGATTTAAAGGTAGAATTGCCTATTGGATGCAGAAATCTGAGCAATGCCAGCACAGTTACGGTTACAGTCAATCTGTCTGGGTTTAGCCAGAAGACGTTTTCAGTGACCAAAGACCAGTTTAGCTGCATCAATGTGCCTGCAGGCAAGAACCCCACGGTGCTTTCTGATAAGGTGGATGTGGTGGTGGTAGGGCCGAAGGATCAGATTGAAGCATTGAATGAGGATAAAATCACGGGCACAGTGGATTTTGAAAACCGAGATACCGGCCATAAGGAAATGAAGGTTACCTTTTTGATCAAAGACGCTACAAGCTGCTGGGCATACGGTCAGTATACAGTCAGTGTGGATGTAAAGGATACCTCAGGTTGATAAAAAGTGAGAAAAGCTCCCTGGAACTTGCCGGGGAGCTTTTCTTTTTCTTGAATAACCGTATAGAAAATGGTAAAATATTTATTTATAGGGTAGGTGTGGATTTTGAGTATGAAACAATGGGTGACGGCGCCGCTGGATAAGGAAATGGTGAAAACAATTTCACAAACCTATGGGATTTCTCAGTTTTTATCGATGATGCTGGTGATCCGCGGGTTCCGCGGCAAAGAGCAGATCGAAGATTTTTTAAGGACTCCCGAAGCTTGCTTTGACCCCTTTTTACTAAATGATATGGACTTGGCGGTAGAGAGGATTCACCGGGCGCTGGATCAGTTTGAAAAAATTTGCATCTATGGAGATTATGATGCCGATGGCGTAACCTCTACCAGCTTGCTATATTCCTATCTAGAGTCCTTGGGCGCGGACGTGATGTACTATATTCCCGAGCGTGAGGCCGAGGGATATGGCATGAACATTGACGCGGTGCGAAAATTGTCGGAATTAGGCGTTCGGCTGATTATCACAGTGGACAATGGGATCGCGGCAGGACGAGAGGTGGAGTACGCCAATTCGTTACATATGGATACGGTGATTACCGACCACCATCAGCAGCAGGGAGATGTTTTGCCTCCTGCGGTGGCAGTGGTGGACCCACATCGTCTGGACTGTAATTGCCCTTTTAAGGATATGGCGGGTGTGGGGGTGACCTTTCAACTGATTGCCGCTTTAGAGGGAGAGGAAGGCGACTTTGCCACCCTGCTGGAAAACTACTCAGACTTGGTTTCTATCGGCACGATTGGAGACATCGTTCCTTTGGTGAAAGACAACCGGGTGCTGGTAAAACACGGTTTAACACAACTTTCCCGTACGGACCGTTTTGGAATCCAGGCGTTGCTGGCAGAAGCGGGCCTGGAAGGGAAGAAACTGACTTCTACCTCTGTGGCTTTTTCCATCGTTCCCAGAATTAACGCGGCGGGCAGGCTGGGTTCTTCCAGTCAGGCGGTAAAGCTTCTTCTTTCGGAATATCCTGACGAGGCGGAGGCTTTGGCCCAGGAAATCGGAGAGCAAAACCGGCAGCGCCAAAAAATAGAGGGCGATATCGTTCTTCAAATTGACGATTATCTACAAACCCATCCAGAGCGCCGTTTTGACCGGGTTTTAGTGGTGGACGGAGAAAACTGGCACGCCGGCGTAGTTGGTATCGTAGCTTCCCGTTTTGTAGAAAAATATGGAAAGCCCTGTATCATTATTTCTAAAGAAGGAGAGCTTTCCAGAGGCTCCGGACGCAGCGTGGAGGGCTTTTCTTTATCCGACGCCATTTATCACTGCCGGGAATATTTGGTTCGTTTCGGCGGGCATCCCATGGCGGCGGGTGTCACCCTGAAAACAGATAAAATCGACGCGTTTCGTTGTGCTCTCAACGCTTACGCGGCGCGGGAATACCCTCAGATGCCCCATTTAAAGCTTTCTTTGGACTGCAAATTGCGGCCCCAGGTGCTGTCGTTGGATATTGTAGAGGAGCTTGCGCTTTTAGAGCCTTTTGGCACCGGGAACCCCTCTCCGTTATTGGGACTGTATTCTATGGTGCTTACGGCGGTAATGCCTTGCGGCAACCGCAAGCACCTGAGACTGGCGTTTCAGCGGGATGAAGTAAAAATCACCGCTATGCGTTTTTCTGTGACTCCGGAAGAATTCCCTTATCAGCCTGGTGACGTTTTAGACCTGGCGGTAACCCTGGAAAAGAATGAGTACCGGGGAGAGGCGTCCTTATCCATTCACATCCGGGATTTAAAGCTTAACGGGGTGGATGAGGATGCTTTGCTGCACGAGGAGGCCCTTTATGAAAGGGCTAGAAGGGGAGAATCCCTTTCTAAACAGGAAAAAGAAAAATTACTGCCCAGCCGGGAACAATTTGCGGTTGTTTATCGCTATTTGCGGGAACAAAAAGGCTGGAATTACGGCCTTGACGTTTTATATTTCCGGTTAGGAAAAAAGATTCCATTTGGGATGCTGTACCTGATTTTAGATGTCATGGATGAGCTGGGGCTGGTTACGCTACATATCAGCGGGGCTCTCTGTCAGGTCACGCTCAGCCAGGTTTCTGGAAAAGTAAATTTAGAGGATTCTATCCTTTTACAACAGATTAGAACCCAAGAGAAAGAGGGAGGTGTGCAGAATGTCTGACGGTCATC
This sequence comes from uncultured Ruminiclostridium sp., assembly GCA_902490005.1. Lineage (GTDB taxonomy): Bacteria > Bacillota > Clostridia > Oscillospirales > Acutalibacteraceae > Clostridium_A. Next base: position 15,387 of record CABUCM010000007.1, on the reverse strand, counting down.
GTTTGGATAAAAAAACGGATCATACTTATGAAGAGTTAAAAGCGCTTTTACAAGACAGCGATAGGGATTTCGATATGGAAAAAATCGACCGGGCCTATCAGTTCGCTCGGAAATCCCATGGGGATCAAAAGCGCCGTTCCGGTGTGCCGTATATTCTGCATCCGGTTTCCGTGGCTTATATTTTGGTGGAACTGGGCATGGATACCGATTCTATCGTGGCGTCCCTGCTCCATGACGTAGTGGAGGATACGCCGGTAGGTTTAGAAGAAATCAAAAAAATGTTTGGCGCCGAGGTCGCTAATCTGACCGACGGCGTCACTAAGCTGGGACGGATTCCCTATTCCTCCCGTGAGGAGCAGCAGGCGGAAAATCTTAGAAAAATGCTTATCGCTATGGCGGACGATATCCGGGTCATCATCATTAAGCTGGCGGACCGGCTCCATAATATGCGGACCATCGAGTTTATGCCCGACCAGAAGCGCCGAGATAAAGCCTTGGAAACCATGGAGGTTTATGCTCCCATCGCGCACCGTTTGGGTATCCGTGCCCTCAAGGAAGAAATGGAGGATATTTCCCTTCGTTACCTGGATCCTATCGGCTATCATGAAATCGAAAGCGCTCTGGCGATGAAAGCCAATGAGCGGGAAGCCTTTATAGAGAAAATTAAAAAACAGATTTATGACCGCGTCAGCAGCGTAATTCCCAATGTCCACTTGGGCGGCCGGGTGAAAAGCATCAACGGGATTTACCGCAAGGTGTTTGTGCAAGGCAAATCCATGGAGGAAATTTATGATATCTACGCGGTGCGGGTGATTGTGGATTCCCTAAACGACTGCTACAACGTTTTAGGAATGATCCACGATATGTACCGGCCCATTCCCAATCGGTTCAAGGATTATATTTCCACTCCGAAACCTAACCTTTACCAGTCCCTGCACACCACGGTGCTGGGAAAAGAAGGCGTTCCCTTTGAGGTGCAGATCAGAACCTGGGAAATGCACCACACGGCGGAATACGGTATCGCGGCCCACTGGAAATATAAGCTGGGGCTTACCAAAAGCGATTCCTTCGAGCAAAGGCTGGTCTGGGTCCGTCAAATGCTGGAAAACCAGCAGGACACTGTGGACTCCACCGAACTGGTACGAACTATTAAAACAGATTTGGCACCGGAAGAGGTCTTTGTATTTACGCCGAAGGGAGACGTTATCAGCTTGCCTATCGGTTCCACGGTGATCGATTTTGCCTACGCGATCCATAGTGCCGTAGGCAACCGTATGATCGGCGCGAAGGTGGACGGCAGAATCGTCCCTATTGACTATAAAGTAAAAACCGGCGAGATTATTGACGTGCTTACCACCAAAGAGGAAAGCCACGGCCCTAGCCGGGACTGGCTAAAAATAGTTAAAACCAGCGAGGCGAGGAATAAAATCCGCCAATGGTTTAAAAAAGAAAAACGGGAAGAAAATATTGTGGAAGGCAAGGGGGAAATCGAGAGGGAATTCCGCCGCAACAATATCGAGCTTCCAGAGCCGGAGATGAAAGATTTCCTGGAGGAAATCGCCAACCATCAGCATTGTCAGACCATCGAGGATTTGTACGCCGCTATCGGCTACGGCGGAATTCAGCTTTGGCGGCTAATGCCTAGAATCCGTGAGAATTATAATAAAATCAAAAAACCTGTGGAAGAAAATCCGGAAGTCCGTTATCAGAAAGTGCCTTCCAAGGCTACAGGCGGCGTGATTATCGATGGCATTGACAACTGCTTAATCAAGTTCTCAAAATGCTGCAATCCCCTGCCAGGCGATGATATTATCGGGTTTATCACCAGAGGGTACGGCGTTTCGATCCATAAACGGAACTGTACCAATGTTCCTAAGGATATTTCCAAAGCGATGGAACCGGAACGGTGGGTCAATGCACACTGGGCCGGCGATATTGAGGATGAGTTTGAATCCACTCTGGAGATTTTAGCTACCGACCGCACTGGGCTGCTTGCAGATTTGACCAATCAGCTGTCCAGTATGCATATCTTTATCCACACTTTAAATTCCAGAGAACTGAAGGATAATAACGCGATTATTTACGCAACCATCACGGTAAATGGTTTGGATCATTTGAAATCTGTAATTTCCAGGCTGTCCAATATCAATGGTATTATTTCCATCGGGCGATCATAAGACAAGGCGGGATGTTTTGTAATGAAAGCTGTTTTACAAAGGGTACAGGAAGCCTCAGTTTCCATTGACGGCGAAATAGTTTCTAATATTTCAAATGGTTTTTTGGTGTTATTGGGAGTGGAAGCTGGAGATGGAAAAGAAGAGGCCAGAATGCTCGCTAATAAAACCGCGGCTTTGCGGGTATTTGAGGATGAAAAGGGAAAATTAAACCTTTCCACGTTAGACGTCGGAGGTTCGGTTCTGGTGGTTTCTAATTTTACGCTTTGCGCCGACTGTAAAAAAGGAAAACGCCCTTCCTTTACGAAGGCGGCCCTTCCTGGGGAAGCGAAAGAACTGTACGAAACCTTCTGCCGTTATTTATCAGAAACCGGTATCCGAAAGGTGGCAACCGGGATCTTTGGCGCGGATATGAAGGTATCCTTAATCAACGACGGTCCTGTGACCATTTTGTTGGACACCAAGGAGCTTTAAAAAAGCAGCCGCAAAATTAATTGATTCACGTAAGCACGCCAGAAAACACACAGCCTGTGGCTGTGGTTTTATCTCAAATCTATCGTAAGTGGAGGTTTTCTGATGCAGGTTCAAAGATTTATCGTGGGACCCATGGATACCAATTGCTATCTGGTTCAATCAGAAACATCGAGTGATGCCTTTTTGGTAGACCCTGGAATGGCCTGTGACGAATTGGATGACGCTGTCAAGGAGATCGGGCTTGACAATATTCGATATATTCTGCTGACGCACGGCCACTTTGACCATATCGGCGGCGCGGCCTATTATCAAAAAATGACCCACGGGAAAGTTGTGATTGGTCAAACAGAAGCTCGGTTTGTTGCCGACGGAGAATTGAACCTTGGAAAGGTGTTTTATTGCCCGGTCGCGCCTTTTCAGCCCGATGTCACCGTGAGAGAAGGCGATGAACTCCCTTTTGACGGAGAAGCAATCAAGATTCTTTCCACGCCTGGACACACCTCAGGGGGATGTGTTTATTGCCTGGGAAATCTTCTTTTTACCGGCGATACCTTAATGCGTTTCAGCATTGGAAGAACGGATTTCCCTACCGGGAACTTTGCGGAAATGAGGGCTTCTTTATCTAAGCTTGCGGCTTTGGAAGGGGAATACCTAGTGTATCCCGGGCACGGCGCCCCAACGACACTCCAAAAGGAAAGAGAGAATAATCCTTATTTAGGACAAACGAATTATGACGATTTATATTAGAAACCATGATTTTCATTATGAGCTGGAAAATCTGTGCAGGATTTTTTTTCCAAATGAAAAGATTATCGTGGTGAAAGACCGGGAGCCTGACCCATCAGAACTCTTTTGGGCCTCTGCTTTTCTGGAGCCGGCAGAGATGGGGGTACAGTTATCCGCCTCCTTGTGCCGAAACGGCGAAAAAATGGAGGAAGGCTTCTTTTTGCCTGCCGATACGCCGGATTTCACCAAAGAATGCGAGCGGAGACTGGCTGTTTTATTGTTTTCCTTGCTGACAAAGCTGACAGAAATAGTTCCAAGCTGGGGTATTTTGACCGGAGTACGGCCTATTAAACTGATGCGAAGACTGACTGCGGAGCTTGGGGAAGAAGGGGCCAAAGAATACTTTAAAAACCAGCTTCTGGTGTCTGAAAACAAGACGGAACTAGCGGCGTTTACCATGAAGGCGGAACAGAAGCTTTTATCTCTGTCCAAAAAGGATTCTTACAGCCTTTATGTTTCTATTCCTTTTTGTCCAACTAGGTGCGCCTATTGTTCTTTTGTATCACAAACTATTGAACGGGCGCATAAAATGATTCCAGACTATGTGGAGCATTTGTGCCTGGAACTGGAAAAAACCGCTCAGACCGCCAAAGAATTAAATTTGCGGCTGGAGTCTGTTTATATCGGTGGAGGAACGCCCACCACTTTGACCGGGGAACAGATGGCTTTGCTTTTGAAAACGATCCGAAATCAATTTGACTTCTCCCATTGCCGGGAATTTACAGTTGAGGCGGGACGGCCGGATACTATTACCCCGGAAAAGCTGCGGGCTATGAAACAGTACGGCGTGGATCGCATCAGCATTAACCCGCAAACCTTAAATAACCAGGTGCTGGAGCTGATCGGCAGAAAGCACAGCGCGGCCCAAACGATAGAGGCGTTTCATTTAGCGCGGAAAGAGGGCTTCGGGCATATCAATATGGATCTGATCGCCGGGCTGCCGGGAGATTCTCTGGAAAGCTTTCAGAATACCCTGCAGGAGATTTGCCGGCTGGATCCGGAAAGCATCACCATTCATACCTTGGCGATGAAAAAATCCTCTAAACTGACTTTGGAGGGGAAAAAGCTTTACAAGGACGAATGCGTAGAAACGGCACAGATGCTGGATTATGCCGGGGGAATTTTGCCGGCGCATGGATATTTTCCATATTATCTTTACCGCCAAAGCAAAATGGTGGGAAATTTAGAAAATGTTGGTTGGGCAAAATCTGGGTTTGAGAGCTTTTATAATGTATATGTGATGGATGAAACTCATACGATTTTAGCCTGTGGGGCTGGAGCTGTAACCAAGCTGAAGCAGCCACAGGGGGAATACTTAGAAAGGGTGTTTAATTTTAAATATCCTTATGAATATCTTTCCAGATTTGAGGAAATGCTGGAAAGAAAAAAACAAGTGAGGCGGTTTTATGATCAATTTTGCCAACAGCTATCATAAATATGTGAACCGTTTCCATGAAATCAATGAGGCGGCCAGGGAAGCCCCGGAAGAACTAATCCGTCAGGTAGAGGGGGCCTATCTTTCTGCGGTCAAAGAGGTGGCGCGGGATGTTTTTTCTTTAAAAAACGACTGTAAAGTTATTATGCTTGCCGGGCCTTCCGGCAGCGGAAAAACCACCACAGCCCGCATGTTAGCAGAGCTGCTGAAAGAAAAAGGCGTTAGCGCCATTCAGATTTCCTTAGATGACTTTTTTATGGGGGACGGCAAGGCGCCTATTTTAGATAGCGGCGAATATGATTACGAGGATATCAGGGCGTTAAACTTAGAACAGGTGGAAAACTGCCTTTTAGACTTGTCCAATCGGGGCTACTGCAAAAAGCCGACTTTTGATTTTGAGAAAAAGCAGCCTATGCCTGACGTGACAGAGATACAATTGCCGCCGGGCGGTATCGCGATCGTAGAGGGGATCCACGCCTTAAATCCATTGGTAAACGCCCATCTTCCAGAGGATAAAATCCTAAAGATGTATGTCAGCGTAAAGCAGGGAATTAAGGACCGTGATGAAATTATTTTATCTCCGCGGAATCTCAGACTGGTAAGGCGTTTGGTGCGGGACTATCATTTTCGTGCCACCGACCCGGAAAAAACTTTGAAAAGCTGGGGTTCTGTCTGCCGGGGAGAAAATTTATTTATTCAGCCGTATAAGCGTACCAGCGATATTACGGTAAATTCAATTCATATTTACGAACCCTGCGTTCTGTGCCACGATGCACTGATGCTTTTGGATTTCATCAAGCCAAATAGTGATTTTTATGAAACGGCTATGGAATTAAAATGGCAGCTGAACAGATTTGTGCAGATCGATACTGAGTTGGTTCCCAAAGATTCCTTGCTGAGAGAATTTTTGGGCGGTGGAATTTATTCCTAAAAAATTCACAAAATGTTTCCTTTTTACACATATCCCATCGTTGAATAAGCTGAAAAGAAATGGTATAATATTAATATTATGAAATTAGGAGTGATCAATATGGGTATCTTAGAAGATGTTGTTATAAATGCCAAATCTGCTGCTAACGCGGTGGGAAAAGGCGCGACTAAGCTTTATGATTTGTCAAGGCTGAAGATCAGCGCGGCCGATCTGAATGGCGATATCAATAAGCATTTTGAAGCGTTGGGCCGGATTGTCTACGACGGAAAGCAGACTGGGGAAGACAACAGCGCTTTGATTGCAGACAGTATTAAAATCATCGAAGATCTTTATGAAAGTTTAGCCGCCATTAATCAACAGATTGATGAACTGAAGAATCTAGTGAAATGCCCTAAGTGTGGTTTTGAAAACAATATTGGTTCCAGTTACTGCAATTGCTGCGGTGCTAAGATCGCGCAGGAGACTGTTCCAGAGGGAGACAGCGCTGAAAGCGAAAAATCCGGCGATTGCTGCTGCGGACAGGCGGACAGCAGCGAGGAAGCTTGCGACGACAAAAAAGAAGATTAGTAAGAATGAGTGAAAAATGAGAGCGTGGGGAACACCCAGGCTCTCATTTTGGGTTTTCAATGTAGGTGACATAATTTTTAAAAGATGGAGGGATCCTCTTTTTACTGCGTTTTATGGAAAAATAATATGAATCGCTGTACATATGAAAGAAAATAAGGTAATATAATACTTTAGATGTGTGTTTGAAAAAGCACGGAACATTACAACTGATTGGAAGTGTTGCAATGGCGGCGAAAGCTAAGAAAAGAGGCGGTCAGTCTTTTCTGCAGGGTGCTTTAATTTTAACGGCCAGTATGGCTGTGGTAAAGATTATCGGCGCTTTGTTTAAGATTCCTTTGGGAAGGATCCTGGGACCGGAGGGATATGGCTATTTTAACTCTGCCTATGATCTTTACAACCCTTTATTTACGATTGCTACCGCTGGTTTTCCAATCGCCATCGCAAGAATGGTTTCGGAAAATATGGCGAGAAAACGGTACCGGGATGTACGCCAGATCCACCGCGTCTCGATTCCGATTTTTTTAATCTTAGGTTTAGCGGGCTTTTTGCTGATGGTCATCGGTACCTTTGTGTATTGTAATATTATCAATACTCCAGATGTGAAATACGCCACATTGACCTTAGCGCCCACTATTTTGTTCGCTTGCCTGATGTCGATTTACCGCGGCTATTACGAGGGGATGCGGAATATGTTCCCCACCGCGATATCCGAGGTAATCGAGGCTTTGTGTAAGCTGATTCTAGGGTTGACAGCCTCTCAGCTGGTCCTCAATTACGGGATCAGCGAATATGCCCAAAGCGGAACGGTGTTTGGAACTCCTTATGCTTCCGAATCTTTGGCTAGAAGCGCTGTCTTGCCGTTTGCCGCCGCAGGAGCCATTGTTGGAATTACAATCGGTTCCGTATTTGGCTTTGTTTATTTGTTCATCCGCTTTAAAATCAGAGGGGATGGCATCACCAAAGAAGAGCTGATTTGTTCTCCCCGGGCCAGAAGCGGAAGATCCACTGTCAAAATGCTGATTTCCATCGCGGTGCCCATCGCCATCGGCGCCTTGGTGATGAATGTTGCCAGCTTGGTGGATTCCACCTTGATTCAGCGCCGGCTGTACGATATCATGCAAAACAATCCGGGAGAGCTTACCACGATTTATAAAGATCTGATCGCCCAGGAAGCCATAGGAAATGATAAGGTACATACGACCTTATACGGCTGCTATGGCTATGCCGCCACGCTGATGATGCTGATTCCCGCGATCACCCAGACCTTTGGCATCAGCGCGCTGCCGTCGGTTACCATGGCCTGGACGGAGGGCGTTCCCAAAAAAATTAAAGCCAGTATCGAGTCTGTAATCAGAATTACCATGCTGGTCACCATCCCCGCCGGGTTAGGTTTGTCTGTCATGGCGAAGCCCATTATGTCTCTGTTATATTCCGACGGCGGAAATCCCGCCGCAGTGGATACCGCTTCCAGTGTTTTGGTCATTTTGGGAATTGCCGCTATTTTTACTTCGACCAGTACGCCTTTGTGCAGCATGCTGCAGGCGGTGGGAAGGGTAGATCTGCCGGTAAAGCTTCTCTCTGTGGGTGTGGTGATTAAAATTATTTTGAATTATACATTGGTGGGGATACCTGCCATCAATATTCAGGGGGCTGGTGTCGGAACCCTGGTGTGTTATGTATTCATCACCTTTTTTGCCCTGTACTTTTTGTGCAGGGAGGCCCATGTTCGCCCGGATATGGTGTCTATCTTCTTGAAACCTTTGGCGGCGGCGGTGATTTGTGCCGGCTCTGCTTATGGAAGTTATTTTTTGCTCTCCAAGTTTATCTCTTCAGGAAAGCTTTGTACCCTGTTGGCGTTAGTCGTTGCGGTCATTATTTATGTAATCGCCCTTTTAATTTTAAAAGCCTTCACAAAAACTGATTTATTAATGCTCCCCAAAGGAGAAAAAATCGCAAAAGCACTTGAAAAGCGGCATTGGATAGGGTAAAATAAGATAAATTGTTGTTCTAATGAAAAGGAAGTATTTGTTTGGAATTTCAAAAAAAGGATCATTATAATGTAAATGATCTGATTGAAATCATGAAAATGCTCCGGCAGCCGGATGGCTGCCCATGGGACCGGGAGCAAACTCACGAAAGCATTCGCCAGAATTTCATTGAGGAAACCTATGAAGCTGTTGAGGCCATTGATACGAAAGATACCGAACTTCTGAAAGAAGAATTGGGAGACGTGTTGATGCAGGTGGTTTTCCACTCTTTGATGGAAGAAGAGGCTGGAAACTTTGATTTTTCTGATGTGGCGGACGGCGTTTGTCAGAAGCTGATTATCCGTCATCCTCACGTGTTTGGAAATGTAGTGGCGGATGATTCTGAGCAGGTTCTTAAAAACTGGGATGCCATCAAGATGCAGACCAAGTCGCAGAAAACTCAAAGCGAGGCAATGGAAAGCGTTTCAAAGGCGCTGCCGGCTTTGATGCGCAGCCAAAAGGTTCAAAAAAAAGCTGCGAAGGCCGGTTTTGACTGGGACGATGTTTCCGGTGCTTTGGATAAGGTTTCTGAAGAAACAGAAGAATTAAGACAAGCAATCGCTGAAAACCAGCAGGAGCAGTGTTTGGAAGAGTTAGGTGATTTGCTGTTTTCTGTGGTGAATGTTTCCCGGTTTCTGAATCTGGACAGCGAATACGCTTTGACCATGGCTTGTGATAAATTTGTCCGTCGTTTTCAGTCTGTGGAATTTCTTGCCAGCCAGCGGGGAATTAATATGAAAGAGGCTTCTTTAGAACAACTGGATGTCCTTTGGGATGAAGTGAAAGGTCATTCGCAGAGATAACACTCTGATGAATATAACAATAAAAAAATAACGGAGGTAACAAAATTGAACAAGACCGAATTAATTATGGCGGTAGCCGAAAAGGCAAACATTTCCAAGAAAGATGCCGATACAGCAGTTAACGCTGTCATCGATACGATCGTCGAAACTCTGGCGAAAAATGATAAGGTACAGTTGGTTGGCTTTGGTACTTTTGAAGTCCGCAGCCGTAGCGAAAGACAGGGCCGTGATCCCAGAACCAATTCTCCTATCACGATTCCTGCTTCCAAAGTTCCTGCTTTTAAAGTTGGTAAAGCCTTTAAGAGCGCCATTGACAAATAAAAACCGTTAATTTTAAAAGCTCTGGATATTTATCCAGAGCTTTTTTGTTTTCCAGATAACTACTGCTTGGGTATGAACCGATTTTTAAACGCATAAGATGATACGAGAGGTGAACGCTTTGAAAAAATCGGTAAAAGACATTCTGTTTTACACAACAGCCCTTGCTTTGGTAGCGGTTTTTGGCTTCTTGATGTATTCTGCTAGTCAAAAGGTTGCTCTACAGGCTTCTACATCACCGGCAAGCCCTAAGCCTGTCATCATCATCGATCCAGGACACGGCGGGGAAGACGGGGGTGCGGTGGCGGCTGACGATACTCTGGAAAAGGGACTGAACCTTTCCATTGCCACCTATTTATGCCAGTGTTTTAAGGAGCAGGGGTTTGACGTGGTTATGACCCGAACTGAAGATGTATCGCTGGGGGACCAAAGCCTTTCTTCCGTTAGAGAAAGAAAACGTTCCGATCTTCAAAACCGCACGGAAATCATGAATTCCTATCCAAACAGCGTTACCATCAGCATCCATCAGAATAAATTTGAGCAAAGCCAGTATTCCGGCACCCAAGTGTTTTATTCCGTTAACGACGCGGGCAGCGTAAAGCTGGCGGAGGCCATCCGGGCATCCGTAATAAAGGAAGTTCAGCCCAGCAATAAACGGGAAATAAAACCGGCGACAGATTCCATTTATCTTTTAAACCACGCGCAATATACCGCTGTTTTGGTTGAGTGCGGCTTTTTGTCCAATTCGGAAGAACTCTCTCAATTGAAGGATGAAGAGTACCAGAAAAGGCTTGCCGGTGCAATCTTTTCCGGATTTTTGGACTATTATCAAACCGGGCAAGGTTGAGTTTTCCTTCTCTCTATGCTACACTAAAATGAAAGGAAGATGAGAAGAAGGGTTTCAAATTATGCCGAAAAGTAAAAGTATTTATATTTGCAGCGAGTGTGGGTTTGAGTCCGCTAAATGGTATGGGAAATGTCCCAACTGCGGAGAATGGAATACCATGAACGAGGAAGTTAGGGAAGCGGTAAAGCATACGGCCACCGTATTACGGCCGGGAGAAAGCGGCCGTATGAGAACCTCTCCTGTTTTGATTAACGAAATCGACACGGATGACGAGCAGCGCTATCATACCGGCTTAAAAGAGCTGGACCGGGTCTTGGGCGGCGGTATCGTCAAAGGCTCCTTGGTGCTGCTGGGGGGAGATCCTGGCATCGGAAAGTCCACCATATTGCTTCAGGTCTGCCAGGAACTGGGGAAATCGCTGAAAATACTTTATGTATCCGGTGAGGAATCCAAGCGCCAATTAAAGCTTCGGGCCACTCGTTTAGGAGTGAACAGCGACCATCTCTATATTTTGACGGAAACCGATGTGGAATGCGTGATCGAGGCGATCAGAGGAGAAAAGCCGGACCTGGTCATCATTGACTCCATTCAAACCATGAGTCTTGGAGATTTATCATCCTCTCCTGGAAGCATCACCCAGGTAAGGGAGTGTACCAATGCCTTTATGCGGACCGCGAAATCCCTGGACATCCCGGTTTTGGTGGTAGGCCATGTGAATAAAGACGGGGCCATTGCCGGCCCCAAGGTTTTAGAGCATATTGTAGACGCGGTGCTCTATTTTGAAGGTGACCGGCAGATGTCTTACCGGATTCTTCGGGCGGTTAAGAACCGCTATGGCTCCACCAATGAAATCGGCGTGTTTGAAATGGTGGAGAATGGCTTGCGGGAGGTGGAAAATCCCTCTATGATGCTGCTTTCCGGAAGGCCGAAAAATGTCTCAGGGACCTGTGTTGCCTGTGTTATGGAAGGCTCCCGTCCTATTTTGGCGGAAGTACAGGGGTTAGCCACCTCTTCCGGTTTTGGAAATCCCAGAAGGATGTCCACTGGTTTTGATTACAGCCGTATGAGCTTGCTGCTGGCGGTTTTGGAAAAACGGGCGGGCTATTTTTTCGCAAATTTAGACGCCTATTTAAACGTAGTGGGCGGTTTGCGGTTAGATGAGCCGGCTGCGGACCTGGCGGTGGCAATGGCTCTGGTTTCCAGCTTAAAAGACGCTCCGGTCAGTGAAAACGCTCTGGCTTTTGGCGAGATCGGCTTGGCGGGAGAAATTCGCTCTGTCAACCATGCCCAAGCCAGGGTGAATGAAGCGGCAAGGCTGGGATTCCACAGGTGTGTGCTTCCTTACCACAACCTAAAATCTCTTTCCGACGCAGAGCGCCTTGGAATTGAACTGGTCGGTGTAAAAAGCGTCAGAGAAGCGTTTGAAGCTTTGGTGAAGTAATTGTTTTGGGGTCTTCCTGAGATGTTTCAGGGGGACGAATACAGTGAATACAGCCCCCACTATGGTTTGTTACCACAGTGGGGGTTTCTAATGTGCAATAACCGTCTTTCTGGTAAATACAGTGATCATCACAGGGAATTAGACTCATGGCAACATTTCTCCTTTGATCCGTATTTTCTATTTTAATAGCATGAAGAAAGAACAAAAAAATATTCCTGCTGATAAAAAAATTTGCGACTCATAAAAAACCAATCTTCTTCAAAGAATAGTTATCGTATGAAGATTTGGTTCGCAGATAGGAGTTTTTGTCATGGGAAAGAAAGTAGGAATTCTTTTGGGAGTGTCCGCTGTCATGATTCTTGGAATTGTATTAGCGGGGAATTACAGCAAGTCGCAAGCGGTTTATGCCGAGACGATGGTTCTACAGCAGGTATCGGAAGAAAACACGGTAACCTGTACAGGGAAGGTTGAAAATTCAAAACAGCGAAAGGTCTACATCAACCAAAACGCGGTAGCGCAGGAAATCTATGTAGAGGAAGGGCAAAGGGTTGAAAAAGGGGATGTGCTGATGAGCATAAAATTACCAATGGAAAAAGTGGCGCAGGGCTCTTCATCCTCACTTGTTCCTGAGGCAAGCTCCTCAGAAACAGTAGATGTTTCCGCTATTTCCAATTTATATGGGCTGAACGCCTCCCAATCCCAGCAGCTTCAGAAATACCTAGATAGTTCCTCAACGGCCAGTGAGGAAAATACGTCTATAGAGACCCAGGCTCCGTTGCAGGAGGAGCTCATCCAGGTAACCGCCCCGGTTGCCGGCGTTGTATCGTCGGTAAACGCTAAAGATCACGAAGGGGTGGGAAGCCAGCCCGCGGCGGTTATTTCGGAAAATGAGGGGCTTCAAGTGAATTTATCTGTCAATGAGTCCCAGATATCCAGTATTGCCGTCGGGCAAAAAGCGGAAATTACCGGCGTAGGCTTCCAGGGCAAAAGCTATACCGGGACTGTAACGAAAATCTCTAATATTGCCCAGCAGGTGGTTTCAGCCACTGGACAGGAAACGGTGGTTACCGTCATTGTCAAGGTGGACAACGATAACGAAGAAAGCTTGGAGTGGATTAAAAATGGCTTTACCGCCAAATGTAAAATCATTACGTCAGTGGATCAAGACCGCATTGTAGTACCTTATGAGGCTGTTCTGGCAGAAGATAGCGGTCAGGAGTACGTTTACAAGGTGGTAGAAAACCGGGCGGTAAAGACTTATATCACCACTGGAAAAGAATTTGAAAATGGGTTCGAGGTGCGAAAGGGGTTGTCAAAAGGGGATGAGATTATCAAAAATCCAGAGCAGGTTTCCGATTTTCAAAGAGTGATCCGTGATTCGCAGAGTATGGTGGCCGCTTATGTGGGATAGTCTGAAATCAGCGGCGAAAAACTTAGGCCGAAAAAAATTAAGAAGCGCGTTGACGATTCTAGGAATTACCATTGGGGTCGCTTCGGTCATTTTAATCGGAAATATCGGTCAATGTGGAACACAGGCGGTGAATACGGAGATCGACAGCCTGGGGTTGGGTGGGCTTACCATTTCCGCCGACAGCAAGGAAGGGGGAGAGGTCGGGCTTACCCAGGAGGATTTACAGACAATTAGGGAAAATTCTTCTGTCGAAGAGGCCACGCCGGTGATTATGCAAAACACCAAAATCGGATTCCGTAATGAACAGATGGACGCCTTGGTATGGGGAATCGACACGAAAGCTAGCCAGGTCATCTCTTTACAGGTCCTATATGGACGGTCCATCAGCAATGCGGACGTAAACACTTATGCCAATGTTTGTATGGTGGATCAAAATTTTGCCCATGCCGCCTATAATCGGGATAATATTGTAGGAAAGCATATTTCCGTTTTATATAATGGGATCCAAGAGGACTTTGAAGTGGTGGGCGTCATCAAAACCGGCAGCGGATTGCTGTCAAATATTATCGGAGATTATATCCCTAATTTCGTTTATGTCCCGTATTCCACCCTTCAGCATACTTCGGGAAGCAATCATTTTAACCAGGTTGCCGTACGGGTAGCAAGCGGTGCCGACGCGGATGAAACTGGTCAGAATATTGTAAATACTCTGGCCAGGGTCAATGGGGGAGGGATGTATGTCTCCAATAATTTGGTGAAACAAAAGGATGGGCTGTTAAGGCTGATGGATATCGTTACACTAGTGCTATCCGCGGTGGGAGCTATTTCCTTATTGGTTGCAAGCCTTAGTATCATGACAGTAATGCTAGTGTCCGTCAATGAACGGACCAGAGAAATCGGTATTAAAAAGTCCATCGGCGCCAAGCGCGGGACGATTCTATTGGAATTTTTGCTGGAGGCGGTTTTGATATCCGTTATTGGCTGCGCTATCGGCGTTGTCATTGGGAATGGTATTTCTTACCTGGGCGCGTCTTTATTTGGAATCAGCCTATCGTTCCGATTGGATGTGATGGGGCTGGCTGTTTTATTTTCTCTTTTGACAGGAATTGTTTTTGGCGTTTATCCAGCAGTGAAGGCTTCGGCAATGAAGCCGGTGGACGCGCTGAGGCAAGAATAATGTCTAGGATCATTTATTATTCAATAAAATATGATTCATTTCAACTTATTTTACCAATCCGCACTATTGCTAAATAATATTAATTATGGTAGTATGAAATTATTCATAATAGATAGTAGATATTATTTATAAGGAGTATTAATTGTGCGGACGCTTGAAAACGGTGAAAAAAGTCTTAAAAATCTTAGAGAATCCAACATCGCGCTTATTATCAATCTAATGCGTAAACTTGGGACTTGCTCCCGTGCTGAGCTGTCTAAAGCTTCAGGATTGGTGCAGTCCACTATTACCAGTATCATTGACAGTTTGATTAAATCAGGTGTCGTTATTGAAACGGGGAGCTTAACCGGCGGCCGGGGAAGGCGTTCTATCGCTATCCAGCTCAATGCAGAAAAGCTGATAGTGTTAGGAATCCGTGTGACAAAAAATTTTTATACCTTGTCGTTGATTGATATATTTGGCGAAGTTCAAGAAATAGAAAAGCATCCTATTGCCCAAAGATTGGAAGATCCTAGGGTATTCGAGGATATTCTTCAAACCTCTTCTGAATTTCTGGATAAAGCGGAACACAAACCTGTCGGGGTAGGGCTGGCGCTTCCTGGACCATATTTTATCAATGAGGACAACAGCTTATTTCTGACCGATGAAGGGTGGAAAAAATTTTCCTTTACCAGAAAATTTGAAGATCGGCTACATTTGCCGGTATTTATTGAACAGGATTCTAATGTTGGCGCCATGGGAGAATGGTGGTTCGGAAACAGTGAGATCGAACAGGGGACAAAGGTTTTTATTTCTAGCGGCGACGGCGTAGGAGCCGGTATTGTGGTGGATGGTAAGATTCAGAGAGGCGCGCTGGGAGCCGCCGGTGAAATCGGCCACATGTCCATCAATTTTGAAGGGCCCCAGTGCCAATGCGGAAACAAGGGGTGCTTAGAGCTGTATTGTTCAGAACAAGCCATATTGGCGGGGACTTGGTCTAAAAAAGGAACTCCCAAT
>CABUCM010000006.1 GCA_902490005.1 uncultured Ruminiclostridium sp. | reverse complement strand
CCATCTCGAAATGGGAGAGAGGCGCCGGACTGCCCGATGGCCTGGCCGGTTCATGATTCAGGAAATTATTTTATTACTCTTCATTTCTCTTCAAAACATCAGAGCGCCTAAGCACGCAAAGCAAATAACAGCTAAGCGGAAGTAGTTACGGCCCCCGGCATTTTCGGGATCCGGTTTCCGCCCCGAGAGGGGAAAGTGCCTTTACCACTAACCCGAAAGGAAGAAAAGTCGAGCACGGACTAGAGCTTTTTAGCCCGCGCTTGACTTTTTCATGCCGGCGATCTTATTTGGGGCAGCCATCAAACACACAAAATCAAAATTACAAGCGAAGGGATTGATTTTATGATTTATGGAGGATATTTTTTCTTATTTAAAACCTTGGGATTTCTACGGCCTCTCCATCCCTCATCGCGGATTCATGAGCGCAAATCCCCGCCGCAGTGATGTTGGCCCCTAGGATTTCGTCAATCCATGGCTTCCTGTCCTCAATGATGCTGCTGACAAATTCGTGAACCAAATGAGGATGGGAGCCGTGATGGCCGCCGCCAAAGCCTTTTTCCAGGGATTCCTGGGGATTCAGCGGATCATAATAGGTCCCGGATTTCGCCAAGGGGCGCAGTTCCTCAGGAAGGGTTTCCAAATAATCCGGCAGCTTCACCACCTGGATTTGGTCGGTACCGCCCCGCTTTCCCTCCGCCGGGGGGATGGCTACCGTCACCAAAGGATCGTCGGAGTCAGAGAAGCCCCACTCAAAGCTTGCCTTGCTGCCATACACGTTAAGGCCCTCCTGATAGGTGCGTGCCGTCTCGAACAAGCTGCGGGTCGCCTCTGCTTTCAAGCCATTTTCAAAAGCGAATAAAGCGCTTTCCACCGGATAAGGGTTCCCGTAATGCTTCACTAAAGATTCCGCCATAGTGCCGGAGCCAAAGCAATGAACCTTGCAGATGCGGGAGCCGGACAGCACCGTCATCGGCGCGATGGCGTGGGTGCCGTAATGCATCGGCGGCAGTCCTACCCAATAATCAGGCCAGTTCACCATGTCCTGGTAATGGGTCCCCCGGAAAAATTGGATTTTTCCCAGCTCGCCCTTGCGAAGCATCTCCTGGACATAGAGGAACTGATAGGTATACAAGGTCGTCTCCATCATCATATAATGCTTGCCTGTTTCCCGCACCGTATCCACGATCCGCTGAATACCTTCCAGGGTCATGGCCATGGGCACCGTACAGGCGCAGTGCTTGCCGGATTTCAGCACTGCCACGGTCTGTTCCTCATGGACCGGAAACGGGGTCACCAGGTGCACCGCGTCTATGGTCTTATCCGCTAAAATCTCCTCAAAGCTGTTGTATGCCTTTACCGGCGCGAACAGATCCGCTACCTGCTTGGTAATGGCGGGGTCCGTATCGAATACCCCCACCGTTTCCACCTGGGGGTGGTATTGATAAAGCCCGGCAAATCCGCCTCCAAACCGAAGCCCCACCACGGCGACGTTGATCTTTTTCATATTACCTGCTCCTTTTCGTATGGATTGTCTCGTTTCATTCTCTCACACGTCTGAACTGTGCCGATTTTATCGGCTGCCAGCTTCAGACTCCTCTTTCAGATATTCGTTTGCAAAAATCAGAAATACGCTTGGGGTCCAGGTATAGGCTAAATCCCGCCGGCCGGCTCCTGTGAGAGCGTCAAAATTTTCCGCAAAGCCATTGTCTTTTACCATGCGGCAGAACCGCTCAGCCACTTCCCGTGCAAACGCTTCCTCCCCGCATTTCATTAGGCCGTCTAAAATCAACAGGGTGCTGGGCGCCCAAATAGGCCCCCGCCAATAACCATCTGAATCGTAAAGCTGGCTAGCCGGGCTCTCGGTGGCGAAGCCGTAATCCGTCAGGAATTCCGGGCCTTTTAATACCTCCACCATGTTCTCCACAAGCTCCTTCGGCAGCCGGTCTCCTACCAGCACCGCAACGTAGGGAAGCAGCGACCGGGTAGGAACCGTCTCATGGCTTCCCCGGTGGAACACCCTTGGCCTGCCGTTTTCAAAACACCAGCGCACCATGGCATCCAGCAGCGCTTCTCCCCGCCGCTTCCACCGGGATGCCTGGTCTTTCCTGCCCAGCTTTTCCGCCAGTTCTACCAAGGCGTCTGTTTGTAAAATCAGGTATGCCTGCAAATCCGGCGACGCTACCGGAGGCATTTCTGCGAAGGCCGTGGCGTTATCCCAGCCGGAATCGTAGCCGTGGTTGTATTCGCACACCCCGTCGCCGTCGGTATCCCGGTAATTAAGCCACCAGTCGGTCCATTTTTCCAATTTGTCATAGGCCTCCGCCAGCTGCGCCTCGCTCAGTTTCATTACCCGCATCATTCTGGACAGCGCCCAGCCCTGAACCGGAGGTTTGCAGTAATTCCAATCCACCTTAGAGTTGCACACGTTATCAGGGATCAAGCCTGTGCTGTCCTGATGGTCGAAAGGCAGAATCCACTGGTCCCAGGCGGCTTCAGGATTTTCATGGGCCAAAGCCACCGCGTTAAAGCAATGGTCCCAGCTCCACAGACTGCACATCCAGTTCTTGGACATATACATAGCGGGCCGGCCTAAAAAGCCGCTTTTTGCCACGATACAGGACCAATCCACATAAGCCGCCAGCAACGCGGTTTCTTCATACCGCTTTGGCACCTGATGAATGATATTACAAAAATCATTGAATTTTTTTCTGGTTTCTTCCCGGCAGGCTTCATAGTCATACACTCTCCGCACCCCGTCCCAGCCAGCGGCAAGTTCCCGGATCACGGCGAGGAAGCCCTGATTTTCTCCTTGAAAATGAAGCTGGCAGCCATCGGCGGTACAGCCGTTCCACACCTGGGCCATAGATGAAATTCCTTCCTGCGCCCCCAAAAGGTACTGTATGTTCTGTCCAAAGCAAACCGCCGTATACCGCAAATAATCCTCGCAGGGGACCTCATAAAGATAGGTAAAAAACGGCGCCGCCGGAATAAAGTCCACCCGCAGGCCCAGCCCGCTTTTTTCCCCTTTGGCTAAAATAGTCCCGGGATCGGCGAAGCACAGTCGGATATTCCCTTTCCCGGTTTCCATCACCAGCTCGTCGGGGGTGGCGCGATAGGTGTAATCGATCTCTTCTCCCGCATAAGTAGGAACCAACCGGCCTATGATGGTGCTTTTTGTAGGCCCTACGCAGGCCTCGCTGCGGACAGTGCGCAGATACAGCCCCTTAGGGTTTTCCTGCCACCGGTAGTTTTCGGGAAGGTCGGAAACCGCCATATAGGATCCAGCCATGCTGAAAGGGATTTTTGATACGTCAAAATTAGTCATTCGTTTTATTCTCCTTTTATGTTCTTTCAAATCGCCATAAAGCTATTCGTTATCCGGTTGCCTTTTCTGATACAGGCCGTAGATTCCCGCCATGACCAAGGCGCACGCCATCGCCACCAGAAAGATGCTGCCATATCCGAAGCCGGTGGCCAGCATTCCCAGCAAAGCGGAACCGATGCCAAAACCGATATCCCAGGCGATATAGCAGGTGGCGTTGGCGGCCCCTTTTCGTTCCGGGGGCGCTTTGGACAAGGCCAGGGCGTTGAGAATGGGCTGACACGCAGCGTAACCGACGGAATAAAAGCCGGCGCTGACGGCGATGAGGGGGGCGCCTCTAGTGACCAGAAGGCAGCCCAGCGAAACTAAAAACGCCGCCACGCCAAGGACAAATACACGGTTGTTATATTTCCTTTGCGAAAATTTTTTCAACGCCGGAAATACCGCCAGTGTCATCAGGCCGTTGACAATGAAAAAGAATCCGGTGTTATTCACCGAGATGGTCTTTCCATAGCTTGCGATAAAGTTGGTTACGCTGCAGACCGTAATTCCCAAAAAAGCGGTGCACACGGCAGGCGCGGCCGCGGACTTCTCAAAAAGCCGCGTCACCCGGAACTTCGTTTTTTCCGATTTCTGAGCCGGCGCCTTAGGCAGGCATTTTTCATACCGGATCGGCATCACAAGCAGGACCGCCGGGAGAAAACCGATGGCGGAGAACGTATATAGAAGCCGGTAGCCGATAATCTCTCCCAAGGCCATGCCTAACGTGGGAGCGAATAGGCCCGACACCATCTGAACGGTCATCAGGGCGGTCAATCCACGGGTCGCGTTTTCGCCGGACAAATCCGCTATTATGGCGCACGCGCCGGAGGTCACCGCGCACAGGCCCACGCCGCTGACCGCCTTAAACACCATCAGGAAGGCGATGTTTGGTGAAACCGCGTAACCAAAGGTAGTGGCGGCATAAATGATAACTCCCGCCAAATAGACGATTCGGCGGCCTTTGACATCGGTGATATAACCGATAATCCCCCGGAAAAGCAGTGCGCCTACAGAGATGATGCCGCCGATCAGGCCCACCTCCGCTTCCCCGCCGCCCATTTCCAGCACAAACAAAGGTATGGTGGTATTCGGCAGGGAGTAAAAAAACTGAACAATACTGACAGCCGCCATCAGATAGGTCAATTGTCTTTTCTGGTTGATATATTTCATACCTTTCTTTTCGTCATGAACTCGCCTGGCTTCATTCGCCGGCGGCAGGGACGCTTAGGGCCTTATCCTTTGACCGCGCCGATAAGAAGGCCTTTTTCAAAGTATTTCTGGAAAAACGGATAAATAATTAGAACCGGCAGGGTTCCTACCACCGCAATGGCCATACGCACCGTAGTAGACGGAATGTTCCGGCTGCTTCCCGCAAGGTTTCCTCCGAACGATACGTTGGTCGCCAGGAACTGGGCGTTCTGCAAAATCTTGCTTAAAAGCACCTGCAGGCTGTATAGCTCTTCCTCGTTAATGTAAAGAAGGGCGTTGAACCAATCGTTCCAATAGGCGACTCCCACCAGCAGGCCGATGGTGGCGATAATCGGCAGGGACAGGGGCAGCACCATTTTCAAAAGGATGCGGAACTCCCCCATTCCGTCAATACGGGCGGCCTCGATAATCGCCGAAGGGATGTTGGTCATAAGGTAAGTTCGCATCAGCATCACGTTGAACCCGTTGAGAAGCAGGGCGGGGATAATCAGCGCGGCGATGGTGTTGTTGATATGGAAAATACGGGAATAAATCAAATAAGTAGGCACCATGCCGCCGTTAAACAGCAATGTAAAAAACACAATCACCGCCAGAGGCTTTTGCAGCGGAAAATCCTTGCGGGAAAGAGGATAGGCCAGCAGCAGGGTCAAAATCAGACTGGAAACCGTACCCACTACGGTAATCAAAATCGAGATGCCGTAGGACCGCAGGATTTTCGGGCCCTCTTTCCAAAGATATTCATAGGCCTCCAGGCTGAACTTAGGCGGAATAAAGGAGTATCCTGTCACCGCCACGGTGGCGTTATCGGTAAAGGATGAGGAAACCATCAGAAAAAAGGGAATGACGCACATTGCCGCGATCAGCAATAAAACAATCGTGGAAATCAAGCGGAAAATTCCGCCGCGTTTTATCTTCATAACGTCTCCCCCCTACAGCAGCGCGTTTTCCGGACTGATTTTGCGCACCACCAGATTTGCGGTGATGACCAAAGCGCAGCCCACCAGCGCTTGGTACGCGCTGGCGGCGGAGGACATACCGATATCGTTAAGCTGCATCAGTCCGCGGTAAACATAGGTATCGATGACGTTAGTCGCGCTGACCAAAGGCCCGGAATTCATAGGCACCTGGTAAAACAGCCCAAAATCAGAGTAGAAAATACGGCCTACCGCCAGAAGCACCATCATGCAGATGGTGGGCGTAATGGACGGCAGGGTGATGGTTCTAATCTGCTGCCATTTGCTGGCGCCATCCAACTCCGCCGCTTCGTAAAACTGCTTGTCAATGCCGATAATGGAGGCGAAATAAATCACCGACAGATACCCGACGTTTTTCCAGGCGTTGACAAAGGTCAAAATAAAGGGCCAATATTTTGGTTCGTTATACCACGATATTTTTTCCATTCCAAGCATCGGCAGAATGGTGTTATTTACAAATCCGGTATCCACGCTGAAAAAGGCGTAAACCAAATAGCTGACAATAATAATGGATATAATATAAGGAAGGATGATCACGGTTTGACTGAATCTTAAAAAGCCCTTGCTGGTGATTTCGCTGAGCATAATCGCCACGATCAGCGCTACAATGGTATTCACCAGAATAAAGGCCCCATTGTATAGCAAGGTGTTTTTGGTAATCAGCCACGCATCCTTGGTTTGAAACAGGAATTTAAAATTTTCAAAACCAATCCAGTCCCCATTGAAAATCCCTTTGGAATAGTCTACCTCCCGGAATGCCAGGGTGATTCCATACATGGGGATATAATTGTTAATAATCAGATAAGCCATGCCCGGCAGTGTCATAATTAAAAGCGGAAGAAATTTTTTGTTCCTTCTCACTTGTTTTCTCAATTTCGCGAAAGACAATATCCTGCACCTCCTTACCCCGCGGGCCAAACAAGCAGCCGCCTGTTTGGCCCGCAGAGCTTTCCCATGACATTCTTTTACTTATTCTCAGCCGCCCATTTATCCAGCTGGTTCTGTTTTTCCGCGACGATCGCGTCAATGCCTGCGTCTTTCAGGGCGTTTCGGAATTCAGGCAAGGTGCTGTCTACATCCAGCGCGCCGTCTTCCAGCGATACCTTATACTCGGCCAGCACGTTCTGCACGGCCACATATTCGGTTTTCACCGGAGTGGAATCAAAGGTGAAGCCGAGCGCCGGGGAGGCTGCGGAATTTTCGTTCCACGCCGCCAACTGCTCATACAGGTCAGGATCGTCCCCTTCCAGGACGTAGGATTTCAGCTGGTTGCCGAACAAAAAGCCGACGGCATAGTTCCAGCCCTGGTTATCAATGGTGACGCCGTCAGGATATCTGATTACGTTCTCCACGTCGGTCTTTACATAATGGGTACCCTCGATGCCCCAGTCCACCAGATTGATGAGATATTCATCGGTATACATCAGATTTAAAAATTCCATGGTTTTTTCCGGGTTTTCGCAGTTGATAGGCAAAGCCGTGGCACAGGAGGCCACCTGCACGGTGGTGAGCATGGGCTCTGTCAGTATAATGGTATCCTGGGGCACGCCGCCGATAAATTGAGCGAAGCTGGTCTCAGCGCCGGGCTGCGTTAACTGGAAGCTGCCGATAAGCTGGCCCTGGGCGTGGAGGGTCAGGAAATCCTCGTTGGTGGCGTTATCCTGCAGGATATAGCCCTTGTTATACCAATCCCTGATGGTCTTCAGATCCTGCTCATATTCGTCTGTGTCAAAATGATTGACAACAGTCAGCCCATCTTTCGACAAAACCCCGATGCCGTCGTTAAGCACGTCAAAATCGGTAAAAGCGTTGTCGTAAATAGACCGCTGGGTGCTATTGGAGTACACCAGCGCTTGATCCGGTCGGTCCGCTTTGATCCTTTCGAAAATAGGCGTTAACTCCTCCGGTTCTTTAATGGCGTCCACATCAATATTGTATTCCTTCACTATGGCCTCGTCGATGGAAAGGCCCGTACTGATGGACATGGAGCGAATAGACGGTACGGAATACACATTGCCGTTAATCGTGGTGGCCGGCAAATAATCTCCCGCTACCTCTAAAATCCCCTGTCCATGGCTTTCCAGCAGGTCGTTTAACGGCAGCAGCATGTTTTTAGCCGCGTCCGAAGGCAGCCGCGTTCCCAGCTCGCAGACCAAATCCAGTTTTTCCCCGCTGGACATCATCAGGTTCAACTGGGTCGCAAAGTCGCCGGTCAGTATGACAAATTCAAAATTCGCGTTGATTTTGTCTTCCAGGTATTCGTTAATCTTTTCTGTTACCAGGTCCACATCCTTAGGGACCGAGGTGGTCATATAAGCGTATTTGATTAAAAAAGGCTCTTCCCCATCCTGGGACTCCGCCGCCGCGCTTCCCTGAGCACCGCTTTCATTCCCGCCGCCGGACTGTCCGCAGCCGGCAAGAGCGCCAAGGGCCAGGCAGCCGGCTAACAGAACCGCAAGTAGTTTTTTCATTTTTCATACCTCCTGAATTTAAGTATCGCCGTTTGATTTGCGTTCATTATACCGGAACCATGTCCTTTGATTCTACTCGAAACTCGACCTAGATTTATGAATTGTCGACTTTTCCTTCCGGATTCCAATATCTATAATTGACAATAATCTTTTCTTTCACTATACTTTTATGGTAGATTTCTATAGAATTTTATATTTTCAAATTCATGGATTTTCCAAGGAAGAAAGGATGCTATTATGGCCAGTCCAAAAAAGCACAGCCGCTGGGACAAGATCAAAACGGGCGCGGCTAGGCTGCGCTTGTCCTGTAACTCCATTTACTTTAAGCTGATCGTTTACCTCTTGTGCATCATAGTTCCCCTTCTTGGGATTTTGGTGGGAAGCAACTGGTACGCCATTCAAGTGGTGAGAAACCAGGTTTCCCAAACCTATCAGCATCAGGCGGCCTTTTATACTCAAAATACGGACCGGGGGCTTTCGGAGGCGGACCGCTACCTTTCCAGCCTGCAAAGTGTGAATACAGATCTGGAATTGATGATTTACGCCCAGAACAACGACGACTATCATTTGGCTCAAATGCGGCTGTATCACAAAATGCTCAGGGATATCTCTCTTTACCCCGCCATAGACGCTTTCTTTTATTATAACGCCGGCCGGCAGTCCATCACCATCATAGATTCCTCCCTGACCAGCTATTCCCATAAACAAGGAATCACGGATTTTGTAAAAAGCGCGTCGGAACACCCTGAACTTTACAATGCCGACGATCTTTCTACCTGGATGATAAAAAACATTAAGGGGGAATATTATTTTATCCGCCTTCTAAAGGTAACTGATATTTATTTAGGCGCGTGGGTCAACGCCAACCGCCTTTTGGAATCCTACGCACTTCAAGGCGGGGATGATGTAAATATCCCCGCTTATGTGAATGAAAATGGAAGCGTGATTACCACCAATTATTCTGTTCCTGTCTCTTCCATCAACTATCAGCAAATTATAGACGGCTACACCGACCGGTCCGGCCCGGAAAAATATACCGTTGTCGGCGATATTTCCTCCAAAGGGAAATACGCCCTGGTCAACGTGATCCCCGACGACGCGATTTTAGCCCAGCTTCCCTTTTTTCAATGGTTTTTCCTGGTGCTTTCCCTGGCCTGCATCGCATTACTTCCCTTGTATTTATACTTTTTAAAGAGAATCTTCTGGAAACCTTTCAGCGTTATGCTCACCGCCATGAAGCGGATTCGCAACGGCAATCTTGACGAACGGATCCCACGCACCCAAACCTCTAACGAGTTTCAGACGGTAAACGACACCTTTAATGAAATGATGGAGCAGATCAAAGGCCTGAAGATCAGTTTTTACGAGGAGCGTATCAACCGGCAAAAGGAAACTTTGTTGGCCCTGCAGCTTCAGGTAAAGCCTCACTTTTATCTGAATTCTCTCAATATGATTCATACTTTGGCGAAAAAGCAGGACTACACCCTCATCATGGAATTATCCATGTGCTTAGTCCGCTATTTCCGCTATATGTTCCAAAGCAGCACCTTTGTCTCGCTGGCGGATGAGCTTTATCACGTGCAAAATTATCTTAAAATCCAAGAGCTTCGTTTTCCCGGCAGCTTCCGCTATGAAATTCAGGTATCAGAGCTTCTGGCTTCTGCGCCGGTGCCTTCCCTGCTGATCCAGGGCTTTGCGGAAAACACCATCAAATACGCCGTCACCTTGGATGAAACGGCCTTTTTATCCATCCGGGGAGAGCTCACCGAGGATAACGATATGGGCCGCGCCTTGAAGGTCATTATCGAGGACGACGGGCCCGGATTTTCACAGGATATCCTGGCAAAAATAGAAACCGGAGAAAAGATCGTTGACAACAACGGGGAGCATTTGGGAATCTGGAATATCCGCCGGCGGCTTCTGCTTCTTTATCAGGGAAAAAGCCGGCTGTCCATCGGCAACGCCCAGCCGCACGGAGCTCATATTGAGATTATCCTTCCCTTTTCGCCGGAAAATGAAAAGGAGGCATTGCCGTGAACCTGCTGATAGTGGATGACGAACGGTATATCATCGACGATATTATGGCGTCCGTAGATTGGAAAAGCTTGGATATCCACACGGTTTCCACCGCTATGAATGTGCGCCAGGCCAAAAAGGTTTTAGAGGAAGAAAACATACAGATCATGCTTTGCGATATCGAAATGCCCCAGGCCAGCGGTTTGGACCTGCTCGCCTGGATGCGGGAGCGGAACATTGATTGTGAAACCGTTTTTTTGACCTGCCACGCCGAATTCCAGTACGCCCAAAAGGCCATACGCCTGGGCGTCTCTGAATATCTTCTCAAGCCCATCGACTACGCCGCGCTGGAACAGGTTATCGTCAAGCTGGAGGGTAAAATCACAGCCGCCCGCCAGCAAAATGAATCTGCGCAGTACGGCGAATATTGGCATCAGCACCAGCCGCTTTTGGCGGAGCGTTTTTGGCAGGATATTATCAACCGCAACATCACTCCCGACAAACATGTCATCAGGGATGCGGCCAGCCGCAGAAACATCCCTTTTTCTGAAGCCCTCCTGATCCGTCCCGTCCTGGTAAAAATTCAGAAATGGCCCGTAAATATCACGCTGGAAGATGAAATCATCTTTGAATATGGAATCAAAAACATCGCCGACGAGGTGTTTATCAATGGCGGCAAAAACGGCATAGCCCTTCGTCTCGCGCACAATTCCCTGCTGATTCTGATCCCAGGGGAACAGAAAGAAGGCGCTGGCGCCAAGCTTCTTCAAAAAGAAATCCAGCGTTTCATTGGCGGATGCCGCGCTTACTGCGCCTGTGATCTCTCCTGCTATCTGGGCAACCAAATTTACGCCGAGTCGCTGGCGGATACCGTGGATCAGCTTCTGGCGCTGGACCGGGATAACGTCACTCATGCAAACCAGGTGTCCCTTCAGGAAACCCTGCCGGTGATTACAACAGAAA
The DNA here is from genome assembly GCA_902490005.1 of uncultured Ruminiclostridium sp. Classification (GTDB taxonomy): domain Bacteria; phylum Bacillota; class Clostridia; order Oscillospirales; family Acutalibacteraceae; genus Clostridium_A. Next base: position 79,017 of record CABUCM010000006.1, on the reverse strand, counting down.
TTGACGGAAAGCGGATCGCCGGCCTGGCGGTCTATGTGGAAAGGAACCAGGAGGAGGCCCTGATGGAGCATGTCCGGAGTTACCTGCAGAACCTAGCCAGCTCCACCGGGCTGGACAGCAAACGGCTTTATCATTTCCAGCAGGACTTTGTTCAGATGCTCTATGCGGAGGCAGGCAAAAAGGGAATCCTTTCCCACCAGCTTCTCAATGACGACACCTCCTTAGAGCTGAGCCGGAACGCCACCCAATCTGTCGAGGCTGTCCTCCGGTGGGCCAGCCACATCAGCCACAAAATTGTTTCTTATGCCAAAGAAACCCAAAAGGCCCAGTCAGTGGTCAACAACGCGGAGAAATATATTAAGGAACATCTAAGCGACGACCTGAAACGGGAGGAGGTCGCCGGGTATGTTTATCTAAACCCTGATTATCTGGACCGGATGTTTAAAAAGGAGAACGGGATATCCATCGCAAAATTCATCACCCGGGAAAAAGTGGAGTACGCTAAATATAAGCTGGCTGGGACCAATGAATCCATCAGCAGCATCGCGGCCCAGGTGGGGTATAACAACATATCCAATTTCTCTATGATGTTCAAACGGCTGGTCGGCATGAAGCCCAACGAATACCGAAAGGAGTTTCGGAAATAGATTCCGCCTTCCGATGGTCCCTTTCCTTCCTTTTTCGTTCTGCATGATCTTCATTCAAAAGGCCGAAACGCTATAAAGATTTAAAATGCCGCGAGCCTTATTGCCGTAAAGAAAAAAGCCGTATGCCCGCGGAGAAAAACATGCAGGCATACGGTGGCTTAAGTTATTTTTATATCAGCATCGCCAGCGTGCCGGCTACAATCAAAGCAAGGCCCGCGGCGGACTTTTTGGACAAACGTTCATGAAATACAAGATAGGAGAACAAAACCGTTACAAGAATGCTGAGCTTATCGATGGGCACCACAACGCTGGCAGGCCCATCCTTCAACGCTTTATAATAGCAAAGCCAGGAAGCCCCGGTGGCAAGCCCGGACAAACAGATAAATACCAGTTCTTTTTTCGGAATCGTCTTCACGGCACAACGCTTTCCTGTTATGAACACCATCAGCCACGCCATCACCAGTACAACGCCGGTACGTATCGCTGTACCGAGATTGGATTCCACCCCGGAAATTCCGACTTTTCCCAGGATAGAGGTAAGGCTGGCGAAAAACGCAGAGCCTATGGCGTAAAACAGCCAGCGCCCTCCTTTGCCCTGCTTTTGCGGTTCCGCGCCTTTTCTTTCAACCATCAGGAAGGTGCCAACGGCAATCAGGATAACGCCGGCGGCCTTTGGCGGCGTGATTTCCTCGCGCAGAAAACAAAACGCCAGTAAAATCGTCAGGATGATACTGGATTTATCAATCGATACCACCTTATTAATGTCGCCAAGCTGTAACGCCTTGAAATAGCAAAGCCAGGAAGCGCCGGTAGCCAACCCGGACAGAATTAAATAAATCCATGTTACGCCGTCAATCGTGCCGATCTGCGGCTGGCTTCCCGCGGCGAACACCATCACCCAGGAAAAAATCAGCACAATGACGGTTCGCACGGCAGTTGCTACCGTGGAATCCGTCTGCCGGATTCCGCATTTCGCCAAAACGGCAGTCAGCCCTGCAAACAGAGCCGAACCAAACGCTAATGCAACCCACATATTTTCAGCCCCTAAAGCGATTTCTCACAAATTTCCTCAAGCCGGGACCAGGAAGCCGCAGGATAAGTTTTCGTGATTTTAACCCTGGCCCTTACTCTTATGAAATCACAACGACAGGCCGCACAGCACGCGCCTTCCGCGAACAACACCTGCCGTTTTTCTGAAACAATCTAGCGCTTTCTCAGCCACCGGCAGCTTTGCCGCCCTTACCCTATCAGGTTATGATACCAATTAGCGCAATGGCAGCATAAAGGCCCGGGAACTTTTGGCTTATTTCAATTCTGGATACCGATTCAAACTTTCTGAACAAGCATATTTAATCACGGAATTATTATTCCATATGAAAATGCGGTTTAAGAAAAGCTATATAAAAAATCCGAACCCATCGCCTACAGGCACAGGGTTCGGATTTTTATTGTGGTGGAGCATAGCGGGATCGAACCGCTGACCTCTACACTGCCAGTGTAGCGCTCTCCCAGCTGAGCTAATGCCCCATATAACAAAGCTATGTTTTTCACAGCTTTGTTATAATATCATATTTCGAAGTAATTTTCAACCCCTTTTTAAATTTTTTTCAATTTTTCTGTCAACTCCTGCTGAGGTGTTACAAAAAGGGTTTGATACTGAACGTAAATCACCATGCCAGGCTTGGCGCCCTGGGGCTTGCTCACATGGCGAACCTGGGTAAAATCCACCGGCACCTGGGAGCTGTCCTTCGCCCTGCTGTGATAGGCCGCCAGCATGGCGGCTTCCCGAAGGGTGATCTCTCCCGGCTGTTTTCCCTCTGTGACAATGATGGTGTGAGAACCGGGGATATTTTTGGTATGCAGCCAAATATCGTTATTGTTGGCCTGCTTTAACGTCAGCTTATCGTTTTGCCGGTTATTGCGCCCCACGAAAATCCGGAAGCCCTCGCTGGAGACAAACTCCAAAGGCGCCATGGCCGCCGGCGGCTTCCGTTTATCCCGTACCGCCTTTAAATATCCCTCTTCCCGCAGTTCCTGACGAATTTCATTTAATTCGCTTTCGCTTTGTGCCCGGCTCAGGCTGTCAAAAACAGAATCCAGATACACAAGCTCCTGCTCCGCCTGGGCGATTTGCTCCCCCAGCACCTGTTGGGCGGTTTTCGCCTTGCGGTAATCCTTATAATACTTCTGAGCGTTTTGGGTGGCGTTCAACGCAGGATCCAGCTTTACCCGTAGCACCCGGTTTTCATCATAAAAATTCTCTAAATCCACAAAAGGGCTCCCTTTTTCGATGCGGTATAGGTTCGCGTGAATCAAATCGCCGCAAACCCGCAGATGCTCCCGGTCCTCGCTTTGGGCAAGCTCCGCCCTTTGCAGATTGATCTTCCGACTAAGCCGCTCGGAAGCGTTGGTTAAAAGCCGCAGAAGGTCCTGGGATTTGGCCCGCATCCGGTCCTGGCGGTCCCGCTCCGCGTAAAATTCATCCAGCAATGAGGAAAAATCCTCCCACTGGCTCACCGACGCAAGGGTGCCGTACTGGACGATATTCATAAAGGAAAACTCTATGGGCTTCCCCTTTACCTTGGTCACCATGTAGGGAAGCCCCTCTATATCCCGCACCGTAGTAAACAGCCGTTCCAAAAAGAACCGAAGCCTGTCCTTTTGTTCCTGGTTCAATTCCTTAGTGAAAAGCTCCCGTCCCCTGCCCACCTGGTATTCCACTTCCCGGCAAACCACCGGCGAAACCCCCTGGAGGGCGTTCAAGATTCCCTTGTTCAGGCTTTGATTTTTAGGCTGGCCCGCGATAGCCTCTACGATCCGCGCCGGTTCCCATTCCAGCATACAGGGCTTATTCTGGGCCGGCGGCAGTTCATACAAAAGCCCCGGCAGCACCAGCCGCTGAGAGGACATTTCCTCGTCCACCCGCTTTAAAGCGTCCACAATTTTGCCCTGGCCGTCTACCAGAATAATATTGCTGTACTTTCCCATGATTTCCACCACCAGGGAGAGCCGAACCTTGTCCCCCAGCTCATTGGTGGCGTCAAAATCCAAATACAGCAGCCGCTCCAGCCCGGGCTGGCGAATATCCACCAGCTTGGCGCCGGACAGCCGCTTTCGCAGCAGCATGCACAGCATGGGGGGAGTCTTTGGGTTTTCCGGGGCGTACTGGGTAAAATGGATTCTGGGGCTGTTGGCCCTAGCCGACAGCAGCAGCTTAAACGCATCCTGCCGGGTGCGCAGCAGGAACACCAGCTCTTCTTTGTTGGGCTGGTAGATTTTGTCCACCCGGGCGCCTAACGCCCGGTCTGTAATTTCTTTTTTCAGGTGTCTTAAAAACGCTCCGTCAAGTGCCATGATTTTTCCTCGTCAGCCGGGCGGTCTCTGATATTACAAATATCGGATTCCGTCATCGGCATTTTCTTCCAATCTAAATACTATTTGCGGAAACGCCTTAGAAAGCCTTTGGCGTAAAGGCTCCATGGCGACATCCTCCGTCTTAAAATGGCCGCCGTCCACCAGGGTCAGGCCCGCCTGTTTCGCGGCGAGAATCTCATGGTGTTTCACCTCGCCGGTGACAAACGCGTCCGCGCCCTTTTCCATGGCGTCAAACAGGAATTCCCCTCCCGCGCCGGAGCACAGGGCGACGGTTTTCACCGGCCGGTTCCCCGCAAGGTACCGCACCCCAAAGCAGGACAGCCGCTTCTTTACAAAACCGGCGAACGCCTCCGGTTCCATGGGCTGGACCAGGGCCCCCATAATGCAGCAGGGGGTCTCGCCGGCATAAGCAACGCCCTCTCTCTGAGAAAGCCCCAACGCGCCGGCCAGGCAGTCATTCACGCCTCCCTGGGCCATATCCAGGTTGGTGTGGGCGCAGATGGCCCCCACGCCGGCCTTTGCCAGCAGATAAGGGACGCTATCGCTCATCAGCCGCTTCATTGGGTTGAAAATCACTGGGTGGTGGCTGACGATCAGCTGGGCGCCCAGCTTTTGGGCCTGCGCTACCGATTGGGCGGTAATATCCAGGGTCACCAAGGCGGCGGTTACCTCCGCGCCTTCATCGCCTACCAAAAATCCCGCGTTGTCAAAATCCATGGCGGTGGCAAACGGGGCGATTTCATTCATGTACTGGTAAATTTCGCGAATCGTGGGCATTTTGAAATTCCTCCCTCATCAGTTTTTCAAGCGCCTCCAAAGCCTTTTGAAATTCAGTCTGGGCTGAAAAATCTTTTTTCGCCCGGGCCCCTTGTTCTAAATTACAAAGATGGCGACGCTGCTTTTCATAATAGGCAAGGGCCGCTTCCCGTTCCGCCGGGCTGGAAAATGGCGTTTCCGGCAGCTTTCCAAGATAAGGGAAAAGGATTCCTTTCTTTTCCGTTTTCCCCGTAAAGGCGGCAAGAAGAACGCTGTAAGGCCGCCCCTGGGACAGCACCGGCCGTTCCTCAATAATTTCAAAGCCGTGCCCCGCTAAATAACGCCGCAGGTCCTCCGCGCTGGTCATGGGCTGGAGGGCCAGCCTGGCTTTCGTTTCCCTCAACCACGGCGCCCCGGCTAAAATGGAGGCGATTACCTCTCCTCCCATGCCGGCGATCACAATAAAGTCCGCCTCATGGGGGCCGATGGCCATTAGTCCATCAGAAAGCCGGAGCTCCACCACATGCCCTACCCGATATTTTCCCACGTTTTCCCTGGCCCGCTCCAAGGGCCCCGGCCGCAGATCCGCGGCCACGGCGTGCGCGATCCTTCCCGCCTTGGCCAGCCAAATGGGAAGATAACCGTGGTCGGTTCCGATATCCGCGAGCCTCGCCCCCTCTGGAACAAAGGACGCGCAAAGGGCCAGCCTGGGGTCTAGCTGAAATAAAGGGCGCAAACCGATTCCTCCTACAAAATTAGGGCCGCGACGGCAGTCACGGCCCTAAGCTTTCAGCGAATTATTTTCCGGCCAAATGCTCGTTGAGTTTCTCCACCAGCTCGTCCGGGTTCACATTATGCACCATGCAAGCCTGCTCCAGGGATTCTCCCCGGGAAGCCGGACAGCCCAGGCAATGCATTCCCATTTCCAGGAAAAACGGCGCCGTGGTCCGGTCCATATCCAAAATATCACCAATAATGGTGTCCTTTGTAATTGCTGCCATAAAATTTTACCTCCTTTGCTTGTTGCGTCTACTGTTATTATAATCTCCTGAAAACTTCTTTGCAATACATTTTTGACAAATTCCCAATTTCACGCCGCAAAAACCAGCTTTCTTATAAAAAATACGCTCCGGAAAAATTCCGGAGCGTACCCTTGTGCTCATAAGAAGGAATTATCTTATTCTTCCCTCATCTTTGCAAAGCACTCGCTGCAATAGACCGGGCGGTCCTCACGGGGTCTGAAAGGAACCTTGGCTTCCTGACCACAAGAAGCACAGGTAGCAGTGAACATTTCACGCTCAGGCTTTGCGGCGTTCTTACGGGCATCGCGGCAGTTCTTGCATCTCTGGGGCTCGTTTACGAAACCCTTAGAGGCGTAGAATTCCTGCTCGCCGGCGGTGAATACAAATTCAGCGCCACATTCTTTGCAGATGAGAGTCTTGTCTTCGTACATTTGATTTACCTCGCTTTGGATAATAAAATTTTTCGCCCTTTGACGGATTTAAACCGACGCCTTTGAAAATCAACGCTCTAATTTAAGCTATCCGGGCACATATAAAACAAGTATCACGCGGGAAACTACATGGCTTTCTTCAGTTTTGCTCTAATCCGTTGAAGGGCATTATCCACAGCTTTAGGTGAAATGGAAAGAGATTTAGCAATCTGTGCATAGGTGAGGCCGTTTAGATAAAGAGATAAAACCTGAAATTCCAAGGTGGAGAGGATCTCCTCAATCCTTTTCCTGATCTGCTGAAGATTTTCCCGGTCGATCATCACCGTTTCCGGATTATTGGCCCCAGCATCCGTTTCCAAAAGGGTATCCTCTGAAAAACCGCCGATCAAAGACTGAAGAGGAATATTTTTTTGTCTAGCCGCCGCCCGGAAAAGCGTTAACAGCCGGTTTTTCACACAAACCGAAGCATAGGTCTCAAAGGAAGCGTTTTTCCCCTTCTGAAAGGATAAAGCCGCATCCAATAATCCCAAAGTCGCTTCCTGCATCAGGTCATCCCCATCGATTCCAGACTTTCGATAGCCGGAGACTTTCCATTGCAGCAACCGGTAATACCGGGAGGTCAGTTCGTTAAACGCTTCCTGATCCCCCTGCTTAACCCTGGCGACAAGCTCCCCATCCGCAAGATCTCCCATGCCTTCAACCCGTTCAGGTATGTTCAATCTTACCACCTCAAGGTTCCACGATAGAGTACTTTCTTACATAGTAACCCAAGTGTTTTAAAAAGTCAATGGGGTTTTATACAAAAATATCAAAAAAATTCGTCGTATGCTATACTTTTTCGTTGGTTCGCAGTATAATTAAGGCTAATATGGTTATTATTTGTGAACGAAGATGATAATGGGGTGGTTTTTTGGCAGCCAGAGTAATCAGTATGGGGCTATATGGCATGGATGCCTTTGTGATAGAGGTAGAATGCGACATCGGCCGTTCCCTGCCGTCATTTGACCTAGTGGGCCTGCCGGACGCCGCGGTGAAAGAGTCCCGGGAACGGGTCAGGGCCTCGCTGAAAAACTGCGGGTTCGATTACCCCACGGGCCGTATCACCGTCAATCTAGCCCCTGCCGATATCCGCAAGGAGGGCCCCCTTTACGACCTCCCCGTCCTGATGGCGCTGCTTTCCGCCAGCGGCCAGCTGAACTGCAATTTAAACGGCTCCGCCTTTTTGGGCGAGCTTTCTTTATTTGGCGAGGTCCGTCCGGTAAACGGCGTTCTTCCCATGTGCCTGAAAGCCCAGCAGGCGGGTATCCAAAAGGTCTATGTTCCCGCCCAAAACGCGCCGGAAGGCGCCGTGGTTCAGGGGCTTCAGGTTTATCCGGTAACCTGCCTTTCGGCGCTGATGGAGCATCTCAGCGGCAGGACGCCGATTGCCCCCGCTTCGCCTCCACCCCCGCAGAGCGATCCCTTTTTTCAGCCCGATTTCTCCCAGGTAAAGGGACAGCCCCAGGCCAAGCGCGCTTTGGAAATCGCCGCAGCGGGAGGGCACAACATTTTGCTCATCGGCTCGCCCGGCTCGGGAAAAAGCATGCTCGCCAAACGGATTCCGTCTATTCTTCCGGATATGACCTTTGCCGAGATGATCGAAACCACTAAAATTTATTCCATCGCCGGGGCGCTGCCCCAGGGGGTGTCCCTGATTCGCCGCCGGCCCTTTCGGGCGCCCCACCACACGGTATCCGCCGTAGGCCTTTCCGGCGGCGGCGCCGTGCCCAAGCCCGGGGAGCTCTCCCTGGCCCACAACGGCGTTTTGTTTTTAGACGAGCTGCCGGAGTTTTCCCGTGCCGCTATGGAGGTGCTGCGACAGCCTATGGAGGACGGCGTGGTCACCATCTCCAGGGCAAGCGGTACCTTGACCTATCCCTGCTCAGTCATGCTGGCCGCGGCGATGAACCCCTGCCCCTGCGGTTATTTCGGCCATCCCACCAGGCCCTGCACCTGCTCCGCCTCCAGTGTGTCCAGGTATCTTTCCAGGGTTTCCGGCCCCTTGCTGGACCGGCTGGACCTTCACATCGAGGTGCCGCCGGTGGAATTTGACCAGCTCAGCGCCGCCGGAAACGAAGAGCCTTCCGGCGGCGTCTTGCAGCGGGTCAACCAAGCCCGGGCTTTGCAAAACGCCCGGTATGAAAACACCTTCATAACCTGCAACGCTAAAATAACCCCCGGCCTTTTGGAAAAAAGCTGTCCCATGACGGATCGCGCTTTGGGGCTTTTGAAGCTTTCCTTTGAGAAGCTGGGCCTGTCCGCCCGAGCATACGACCGGATCCTGAAAGTGGCCCGGACCATTGCTGATTTGGACGGGGAGGAAACCATCCAAAGCGCCCATATGGCCGAGGCGGTACAGTACCGCTCTCTGGACCGAAAATATTGGACCAAGGAGCTGTAACCGTTGCGCCAGGTTCACCGGCATAAAAGGTAATCCCTTCATGGAAAAAGGGCATGGTATTATGGCGTTTCAGCCATAATACCATGCCCTTTTTATCTTTTTCATCTACCGATTCAGGCGACGCTATTTTGCAGGGATTTCCCTGGAAGCCGCCGTCCCGGACGGATACAAGCCGGATTCCTCGGTTGCCCGCTTCAAATAAGGCAACTCCTTTTTCAGCGCCCGCCGCACGCTGCGCTGCCAGAAAAACTCTCCCACAAACAAAAGGCGTTCCAGGCCCCGCCGGTGAAACACCGCCTGGAGCAGGCGCTTTCCCGAATAAATCTTTTTGCTGGCGATGATAATCTCCCGCTGAAGGTCATAAGGGGAAATCTTCTCTGGATAATGGACTACATTTCCATTGTATTTTGACCAATCGGTATGGATCAGCTTGCTTTTGTGAGTATCATACACCGGGGTTCCCGGCACGAAATACATGGACTGGATCAGCACGCCGCAAATGTTGTGGGCGATGACAAAATCCGCCAGGCGCTCTCCCACGCCTTTTTCGTGATTATCCGCTCCTACGATGAACAGCCCCCGTACCCGCAGGCCGTGTCGCTGGATGTTCTCCACCGACCGTACAATTTCCCCATAGGTACTCTTTTTGTGCAGGCTTTTGAAAGCCTCATCCTCTAAAAACTCGATGCCCATGGCGATTTCACAAAACCCAGCCTGCTTTAGCAGCTCCAGTATTTCGTCGTCGAACCCTACCTCGTACCGGGCCTGTACCGTAAATTGATACCGTATCCCGCTGCGGATGATAGCGTTAAGCACCTGAACAGCCCAATCCCGGTCGGCAAAAAAGTTGTCGTCCGTCAGCCAGAGCACCTTCGCCAAGCGGTGATGTCCCCGGCTATGAAACGTGATCGCCTGGCGGATATCCTCCACCACATTCTCCGGCGAGCGGGTTCGTACCTTTCTGCCGAAATGCCGCACCACCGCGCAGTAATCGCAATTGTGCGGGCACCCTCTGGAAGCGTGGACCTGGGGCCAAATAGTGTTATGCCCCGCCATTTTCTGATAACGGTAAATTAGATTCCGGTCAGGGATCACATCAATATTGCAGGGCGGCGGGCACGCGCCGGTGGACACCGCTTTTCCATCTCTTTGATACGCCACGCCGGGAAACGTGACCGCCTGATCGTTTTTCAGGCAATCGATCAGCGTGAGTATGGATTCCTCCCCTTCCCCCAGCAGCACATAATCGCAGTATTGGCAGGCTTCCGAATAGTTCATTGAGGCATGAAGCCCGCCCATGACCACCAGAGCCTTAGAATGCTTTTTTACATATTGGGCCAGCTCATAGCCCCGGTTGGCCTGAAACGTAAAAATGCTGATAAACACAATGGACGCGTCCAGCACGTCGTCCCAGCGGATTTTAGAAACAGCCTCGCTGTAAATCAAGGTATCCGGCACCTTCTTCTTTGCCACCGTGGCCAGGGTCATCAGGCCGTGAGATGGGGTACGGATATATTGGTCATAGACATACAGGTTTTTGATGGACCGGCGGTAAGGCAGGTTTCCAGGCTCCAGGAATCGAACCTTATTAATTTCCATGACACCCTCCTAGTTTCTAGTTATCATTAATCGCCGACAGCGCGGCTGCGGCTTGAAAGCTTATTCATTTGCCTTTTATTGTACTCCTAGCGCCCCAAAAAGTAAACAGCCCTGAACCCTTTCCAACAAACACTTTGACGCCGGTTGGAAAGTATTCAGGGTTATCTTTTCGCGACGCCCTATTTGTGGTATTTTCCCGAAGTGATAATTTGAAAAGCCCGGTATACCTGCTCGCATAGCATGACTCTCGCCAGCTGGTGCGGAAAGGTCATAGGGGACATAGAAAGGCGCAAAACCGCCTTTTGCTTTACTTCCTCCCACAATCCCCAGGAGCCGCCGATGACAAAGGCCACATTGCCCATGCCGTTCACCGCCATCCGCTCCAGCCGCTGGGCAAGCTGAGGGGAGGAAAGCTCTTTCCCTTCGACGCACAAGGCGATGACGGCGGAATTGCCCGCCTTTTGCAAAAGGCGTTTTCCTTCCTGCTCTAAACCGTTTTCAATCTGAGCCTGAGAGGGCCTTTCGGGCAGGCGTTCCTCGTCCACCTCGACAATTTCAAACCGGCAGAAGCCGGACAGCCGCTTCCCGTACTCGCCGCAAGCATCCCGCCAGTATTTCTCTTTGCATTTTCCCACGCACACAATTCGGATCGTCTGCATCCCTTTTCCCTTTCCCGTTTTAGATCAGCAGGGTGTGGCCTCCCAGGTTTTCCACCGGCGCGACCTGCAGCAGAAAATCATCCCCGTCCTTCATCCCCTGCTCCAAAAGGCTGCACAGCGCCGTCTGATAAGCAAGCTGGGGGATATTGTTCTCCCGGCTCAAATGGGCCAGTAAAATACGGGTGGTCCCGCGCTTTACCAGCTCCGGCAGCTCCTGGGCGCAGGCGCCGTTGGAAAGGTGCCCCTGGTAGGATAAAATCCTTCGTTTTAAATAATAGGGGTAAGCGCCGTTTTGCAGCATTCCCACGTCGTGGTTGGATTCCATCACCGCCACGTCACATCCGGCCAGGGCCTCCCGAACCTCGTCGGACACAAAGCCCAGATCCGTGGCAACCGCCACCACCCGTCCGTTAGGCAGGGCCACGCGGTAGCCCACGCTCTCCGCGGAATCGTGAGAAGTATGGAACGGGCGGATCTCCATTCCCGCTTCCTGAACGCCGCACTGGGGGATAGCCTCGCAGGGGAACCTGCCGTCCAGCACCTGCATATCGTTGAGCGCCTCCAGGGTGCCCAGAGAGGAATAAACCTTAATCTTATGCCGGGAGGCCAGCACCCGCAGGCCCTTTACGTGGTCGGTGTGCTCATGGGTGACAAAAATCGCCCGGACAGAGGATATGCTGATCCCGTTGGCGGCGAGCGCCCCCTCCATTTGTTTGGCGGTTCTTCCCGCATCCACCAGAATTCCGTTGTCACCGGTGCCTATGTAATAGCTGTTGCCGCTGCTGCCGCTGAAAAGCGGACACACCTTCGCCATAGCGTCCTCCCTGTTTTTTCCCAATAAGAAAGCACGAAAAACCGGAATTTTTCGTGCCAATTGGCTGCTTGTTTCCTTTAAAGAGCCTGTGCCACCGAAGCCTCTGGAAAATATACTCTCCGGATATCCGCCCCTAAGCCCTGTAATTTCTCTACGATATTTTCATAACCCCGCTCGATATATTCGATGTTCTCAATTTCCGTGGTTCCTTTTGCCGCTAAACCGGCAACCACCATCGCCGCCCCGGCTCTCAGGTCCATGGCTTTCACGGGAACGCCCACCAATTCCTCGACACCCTCCACCACGGCGATTTTTCCATCTACCGAAATCTCAGCGCCTAAACGCCTCAATTCCTCCACATAGCGGAACCGGTTGTCCCACACGTTTTCGTTGATGATGCTGGTGCCGTTAGCCAGGCACAGCACCGCGGCGATCTGAGGCTGCATATCCGTGGGGAAACCAGGATGGGGCATGGTTTTAATGTTGCACTTATTCAAAGGCTTTTCCCGCACGACGCGAATGGCCTCATCATATTCGGTGATTTCAACACCCATTTCCTCCAGCTTGGCGGTAATGGATTCCAAATGCTTGGGAATCACGTCCCGGACGGTAACATCCCCGCCGGTAGCGGCCACGGCCGCCATATACGTTCCGGCTTCAATCTGGTCCGGGATAATGGAGTAGGTGGCGCCTTTCATTTTTTGCACGCCCCGGATCTTGATGACATCAGTACCCGCGCCCCGGACATCCGCGCCCATGGAGTTCAAAAAGTTTGCCAGATCCACAATGTGCGGTTCTCTGGCGGCGTTCTCGATCACCGTCATACCATCCGCCTTCACCGCGGCCAGCATAATATTCATAGTGGCTCCTACGGAAACCACATCCAGATAAACGTTATTGCCGGTTAGATGGTCCGCGGTCACGTTGACCATACCGCTTTCCAGCTTATACTCCGCACCCAGGGCCATAAAGCCTTTCAAATGCTGGTCAATGGGGCGCACCCCAAAATTACATCCGCCGGGCAGCGCCACCTTGGCGTGGGAAAACCTGCCCAACAAGGCGCCTAACAGATAGTAGGAAGCCCGCATATGCCTTACCAAGTCGTAAGAAGCCACCGGCGTGGAAATATGCCGGCTGTCGATCTCCAAGGTGGACTTGTTCACCATGCGGACGACCGCGCCCATCTCCTGTAAAATTCTGGCAATACTGGTTACATCATTAATGTTCGGCACATTCTCAATGCGGCATATATCTTCGGCAAGAATCGCGGCGGGAATAATGGCGACAGCGGCGTTTTTCGCGCCACTGACCTTCACATCCCCGTGCAATCTTCTGCCACCGTTAATAACAAATTTATCCAACGCGGCACACTCCCATATTCAAATCTTTAAGGTAAAATCAAAATGAAAAAAACCAATTCTCCTCCAAAATAGCTTTCCCGGCAGCATGCTGCCAGTAAGCATACGATTATAAGAAGCCAATTAAATTAGAGCACTAATGAAAATTAAGAGAATCGGTAAAAAATACAGCACACTCTCTGAAAAATAATAATACAGAACTGTCTAAAAGTCAACCTTTAAATTTACATAATTCTCTTTTGTAACCTTTCGTTACTTTACTAAAAGTATCCCCTTATAAAATCTGATTATGAATGTTTAAAAATTCTAAAAATTTTTTTAAATCCTCGGGAAAAGGGGCGTTCACCCGAATTTTCGAGGAGAAAATCGGATGGGTTAGCTCCATTTCCCCACAGTGCAGGGCTTGACGCTTCATATTTTCCATCCTTCCGCCGTAAAAATCATCCCCCGCCAAAGGGTGCCCGATGCTGGACAGATGCACCCGGATCTGGTGGGTTCGGCCGGTTTCCAGAGTCAAAGCCAACAGGGTATGGCCCTTTCCCCGGGCCAAAGCCCGCCAATGGGTGACGGCTGGCTTTCCCCCAAGGCCGGTCTCCCGCTGGATCCCATGGCCCTCCTTCAGCCGGATGGGCTCGTCGATAACGCCTTCGCCAAATAACTCCCCCTGGCAAACGGCATAATAGGTTTTTTTGACCTTTTTTAATGCAAACGCCGTGTAGGCGTCCTTACCTCCCAGCACCAGCCCAGAGGTATCCTTATCCAGCCGGTTGATCGGACGGAAGGACCAGTCCTCCCCTTTTTGCTTTTGATAAAAGGAGACAAAATTACATAAAGTTCCATCGTCATGGCCGGGGCTGGGATGCACCGGCATATCCGGCGGTTTATTGAGAATCAGAAGGTAATCATCCTCCCACGCCACCGAAACCGGCAGAGCCTGCGGCGCCATATGGTTGTGCTCCTGGGGAAGCGCCAAGGTAATAATATCCCCGGCGGACACCGTATCCACCGCCCAAATGGGCAGGCCGTTTTTTAACAGGCCGTTTTGTATTTTCTTGCATTGTGACAACAGCCTATCGGAGACGCCGCATCCCCGTTTTAAAAAAACTTTCGCCAGGGCGCCGTGATATTCCGGCGAAACGGAAAAACGAATCGTTTTCAAATGAAAGCGCCTCCTCTCTTAGCCTGCCCCGTTGCACGAAAGAAAAAGGCAAACGACGGGAAAACGGTGGCGCGCCGCCTTACGCTCATTTCCGGACCGCCCGGTAATCAACCGGGGGCAAAAAGCGTTTCCCTTTCGTTTGCCTTTGATGCGTTTTGGTTTATTTTACTTCTACCGTCCAGCCCATGGTATCCGGCTGCTTGCCCCACTGGATACCGGTAAGATTATCATACAGCTTCTGAGAAATCTCGCCGATCTCCCCGTTGTTGATTACCATAACCTCGTCGCCCCACTTCAGCTGGCCGATGGGAGAAATCACCGCGGCGGTGCCGCTGCCGAAGGCTTCCTTCAGCTGGCCCTTTTGATACGCCTCGTAAAGCTCATCAATAGAAAGCTTACGCTCCACCACATTGCAGCCCCAGGAACGAAGCAGTTCAATACAGGACATTCTCGTGATACCGGGCAGAATCGAGCCCTGCAGCGCGGGAGTGACGATTTCGTCACCGATTTTGAAGAACACGTTCATGGTGCCCACTTCTTCAATATAGCGGCGCTCCACGCCATCCAGCCAAAGCACCTGGGTATATTTCTGCTCCTCCGCCTCATCCTGCGCCTTCAGCGACGCGGCATAGTTGGCGGCGGTTTTGGCGAAGCCCAGGCCGCCTCTCACGGCGCGGACATACTTCTTCTCCACATAGATCTTCACCGGGTTCAAGCCCTCGGGATAATAAGCGCCCACCGGAGAACAGATGATGAGGAACATCAAATGCTTTGCGGGATGCACGCCCACCTGGGGATCCACGGCAAAAATAAACGGGCGCAGATATAAAGAAGTTCCTTCCGCAGAGGGAATCCAGTCCTTTTCAATGCTCACCAGCTTTTTCAGCGCCTCCACGCAGAAAGCCTCATCCACCAGGGGAATGCACAGCCGCTCGTTGGATTGGTTCAAACGGGCCATGTTCTTTTCCGGACGGAACAGCAGGGCCTTGCCGTCGGCAGTCTTATAGGCCTTCATGCCCTCAAAGACCTCCTGGCCGTAATGCAGGCACATGGCCGCGGGATCTAATTCAATGGGGCCGTAGGGAACGATTCTGGGATCGTGCCAGCCCTGGCCCTCGTCGTAATTCATGACAAACATGTGGTCGGTAAAAATGGAGCCAAAGCCAAGCTTGCTTTCATCCTTGGGCTTTTGCTTCGGGTTCTGGGTCAATGTCACTTTGATTTCTTGCATCAGAAACACTTCCTTATCAAATATAAGTCGTATTATAGCATAAAGCAACGGAGAATTCAATCAATCTGCGGCAGAAACCGAAAAACAGATGCACAAAATCACAGGGCCCGCAGCCCCTTGGGATATCTATTTTTCATACGCCCGCCGCTGCACTTGCCGAATCCGGCCATGACGCCTTCCACGGAAATTCCTGCATATCCCTGAAATCCCGGGGCGTCGATCTCCTCCCCGTGAAGAAACGCTTTCACCCTTGGGTCATCCATTCCAAGCGCCAAAACCTGCCGGCATTCCTCCGGGTTACAGGCCAAAAACAGCCCGTGGGCAGGCTCCACACGCCCCCGCTTCAGTTCCCCTAACGGAACGCCCGCCCGCAGGACGCCCAAACCGGAAAGCGCCGGCAGGCCGTCTGGTAGCAAAATAACATTTTCACCGAAGACCTGAATCAGGCCCCGTGGTTTTTCTTTTAATATACCGTTTAATAAGTTAATAATAGTATCTTTTGTTTCTTTATTTAACATTTTATTTTCATAGTAACTATTATACTGTATTCGCTCTATTTCGTTTTCTTCTTTTCGCCGGAGTTTTGCCACAAAGTGGCCCTCTCCGCCGTCCATAGGAAAAATCCTTCTGGCCTCGGGCAGCCCCGCCGGCCGGCCGAAGGGAACACCGCAGTCCATAAGCGCGAAGTCCGGGTGTTCCCTCAGAAAGCCTTCCACCACGCCCTCGTTTTCCAGAGGAGAAAAGGTACAGGTGGAATAGGCCAGAACCCCTCCCGGTTTTACCGCGCTGGCGGCGGTATGTAAAATGGCCTTCTGCCGCTGGGCGCATGCCTTTGTATGGCTCACGCTCCATTCCTTCACCGCGTCCGGGTCCCGGCGGAACATTCCTTCGCCAGAGCAGGGAGCGTCTACCAGCACCTTATCGAACCATCCGGCCAGCCGCTGGCAAAGATTCTCCGGGTGGCAGGAGGATACCACCGCGTTTCGGATTCCCATTCGCTCGATATTGGAAAGCAGAATGTTCGCCCGGCTTCTGACGATTTCATTGGACCACAAAAGCCCTTTCCCCTGTAAGGCGGCACCAATCTGGGTGGATTTGCCCCCCGGCGCCGCGCAAAGGTCCAGCACCCGGTCACCGGGCTGGGGATCTAAAACCGTCACCGCGGCGGCGGCAGATGGCTCTTGGACATAATAGGCGCCGGCATGGTGCAGAGGGTGGTTTCCCACTCCCTGGGCCGCGGGATCGATGTAGCAGCTTTCTTTGCAAAAGGGAGCCTGGGATAAGAGGAAGGGCAGCAGCTTTTCCGCCCTCTCAATTTGAATTTTCAGCGGATTGAACCGCACCGCCCGAAACGCCGGCTGGCAGTAGCATTCCAGAAAAGCCGGAAACTCCTCTCCCAGCAGGGATTCCATCCCGGACAAAAATTTCTCCGGCAGCCTATCCATTCTCCATTCTCCTTTGCATAAAAAGTAAGCCTCAGGGTCATAATAGGGATAAAAGGGGGTGAATTTTATGAGCAATCAGAATAGCCAAAACCAGAACAACAATCAGAGCAACAATCAGAACAATAACCAGAGCCAGAACAAAAACAACAACCAGTTTGGCAATAAGAAGAACCAGCAGAGCCAAAATAAGAACAACCAGCAGAGCGAGAATAGAAACAATCAAAACGGCCAGAACTAACCCATCTGCTGCAAAGCCAAAGCCGTACCAGGTCTTCCCATAAGGAGGATTTGGTATGGCTTTTTCTATGCCTATTTCTCCGCTTTGGAGCTTTGTTTAAAGCCTTCGCCGGAAATCTGGCCCGCGTCGCCTACGATGACAAAAGCGTCCGGGTCCACCGACCGTATGATATCCTGGGTTTTGTACACCTCCGACCGCCGCACCGCGCAGAGGAGAACTTCCCCCTCCTCGCCCCGGTAGCCTCCCCGGGAACGCAGTTCCGTCACTCCTCTCGAAATCTCCGTCATGATCCGCCCAGCGATCTCTTTGTTTTTCGGCGAAATAATAAACATCATTTTACCGGTTCCCGTATCGGCGCCGTAAAGCACAGCGTCGATGAGCCTGGAGGTGACAAAGATATTGATGATGGCGTACAGGGGGCTTTCATAGTTCCGGTATACAAAGGCGGAAATCACTACCACCACCAGGTCTACCAGCAGAACAAGTTTACCCAGGGAAAGGTGCCTGAAATTTCTGCCGATGAGGTTGGCCACCAGGTCTGTGCCACCGGTGGTGCCGCCCCGCATGAAAATCAAACCCAGACCAGCGCCGCTCAGCACGCCGCTGAACAGGGCCGCCAGCATCAAGTCCCCCCGATAAGGAGGAAACAGCCCTGCGGTCACGTCGATGGTAATAGACGAGATCACCGTAGCCGCCAAGGTTTTTAGAATAAACCGGAAATTCACTTTCACAACGCCCCAGATAAACAGGGGAATATTGAAAATCAAGATTGTGGTGCCGATGGGGGCGCCGAACAAATAATTCGCCATGGTGGAAAGGCCGGTCAAGCCTCCCGGCGCGATATTATTGGGAGCGGTGAACACATTCACCGCCACCGCGAACAAAAAGCTGCCCGCAATAAAAGCAGCGCCGTCCCACAAAAGCTCCCAAGCTTGTTTCGAGGTAATATTCTTTCTTTTCATGGCAACGGCCTCCTTCTTAAAAATCACTCCCGGCTCATGAACAAAAACAAGTCCCTGAGCCTGGCAAGCTCACCCTTTAGGTACAGATAGCCGAACAGCGCCTCCATGCCGGTAGCGCTGTGATAATCGGCGCTGGTGGCATTTTTCGGCGTATGTGTGGTATGGGCGTTTCGCCCCCGTTTATAAACCGCCTGCTCCTCCTCGGTCAAAAGAGGCAGTATCTTTTCCATCCTTTGGGCCTGCGCCTGGCATTTCACCTGCTCCACCGCCATTTTGTGCAGCTTGCCCGCCTGGCGGTTGGCCTGGCACACCAGCGCCTCCCGGACCAGCAAATCGTAAACCCCATCCCCGATAAAGGCCAGGGCCAAGGGGCTCAGCTCCTCCGGCGCGCAGGCTTCTTTTAAAAACCGTTCTATGCCGCCGCACCTCCCCGTCTTTTGGCATAGCGCCAATTAATTGACAAAATCGAATTCCACATCATAGATGCTCACCGTGTCCCCTTCCTGGATACCCGACTCCCGAAGGCGGTCGATGACCCCGCCGTTAATTAGCACCCGCTGGAAATACTGCAGGGATTCGTAATCGTCGAAATTCACCGATTTCATCACCTGTAACAGCCATTCGCCCTCTACGAAATAAATGTGGTCCTGCACGGTGATTTTTACCTCGTGCTCGCCGATTTCCTCCGCGGGAAGCACCGGCACAGGCTCCGCCTCGTACCGCTCCACCGGGGGCAGGGTGGAAAGCATCTCCTGGATTTTTTTCAGCAAAGGATCCACCTCATAATTAATGGCCGCCATGATGGGATAAAACTGGTAGCCCTGGCTCTCCACAAATTCCTTGAATTCCTGAATCTGTTCCTCGGTGGCCAGGTCGCATTTATTCCCCGCCACCAGCATGGGCCGCTTGGCCAGGGCGGGATTGAATTTTTTCAATTCCTGGTTGATAACGCGAAAATCTTCTTTCGGGTCCCTTCCCTCGCTGCCGGACACATCCACGATGTGCACCAGCATGCGGCACCGCTCCACATGGCGCAGGAACTGGTGTCCCAGACCCAGTCCCTCCCAGGCGCCTTCAATGAGGCCGGGGATGTCCGCCATCACAAAGGAGGTTTCTCCCAAATGGACCACTCCCAGCACCGGGGTGATGGTGGTAAAATGATAGTCGGCGATCACGGGCTTAGCCTCGCTGACCACGGAAACCAGCGTGGATTTCCCCACATTGGGAAAGCCCACCAGGCCCACGTCAGCCAGCAGTTTCAGTTCCAGGGTCACCTCCATTGCTTCCCCCGGGAGGCCGGGCTTTGCGAAACGGGGCACCTGCCGGGTGGGGGTGGCGAAATGAATGTTACCCCAGCCGCCCTTGCCGCCTTTGGCGGCGATATGGGGCTCCTGGTCGGAAACATCCGCGATGATCCTGCCGGTTTCCGCTTCCTTCACAATCGTACCCAAGGGCACCCGAATGATCAAATCCGGCGCGCTTTTGCCGTTGCACCGGCTACCCCGGCCGTTTTCGCCGTTTTGCGCCGTATATTTCCTTTGATAACGAAAATCCGCCAGGGTGGAAAGGTTGGTGTCCGCCTGGAAAACAATACTGCCCCCGCGGCCGCCGTCGCCGCCGTCCGGGCCGCCGGCCGCCACATATTTTTCCCTGCGGAAGGAAACCGCGCCGTTACCGCCGTCGCCGGCTTTGATTTTAATTTTTGCAATGTCTACGAACAAGAGCGCCACCTCTTTCTTTTCTTATTATCCGCCGCTTACGGCGTTTTATGTATCCGCAAAATCTCTGGAGCGCTGCCGGTCTCAGGAAAAAGCCGCCGTTTCTAAAAAATCGAAACGCCGCCGCGCTTTCCGCTTTTCTCCTTCAGGCCGCCCGCCCTGCAGTATTCCTGTTGTCCTGGAGCATTCTACTCATATTCCCAAGCTGGAGGCATGGGTTTTGGGGTAAGCAAAAAGAAATCCCCCGGCACAGTAAAGCGGCCCGGGGGATTTTTTATTCGCTTTCGGTTTACTGTTCCACCGCGTAAACGCTGACGCGCTTGCGGTCACGGCCCTGGCGCTCGAACTTGACGTTGCCGTCGATGAGAGCAAACAGAGAGTCGTCGGAACCGCGGCCCACATTCTCGCCGGGATGGATGTGAGTTCCGCGCTGCTTTACCAGAATGTTGCCGGCCAATACGAACTGGCCGTCGGCACGCTTCACACCAAGACGCTTGGATTCGGAATCACGGCCGTTCTTGGTGGAGCCCATTCCCTTTTTATGAGCAAACAACTGAATATTAATCTTAAGCATCATTACACCTCCGTATAATTTACATGAATATTTTCGGGATACTGTTCTTCCAGAGAGAGCAGGTGAAGCTTTAACCCCGCCAGCATGTCGCCGCACTGGGAAATGCTTTTCCTGGGCAGCCGCAGCGCCATTTCCCCATCGTCCACAAAGACAGAGGCGTCCACATGGAGGATTTCGGTGATGGTGTTTGCCGCCAGATACGCCGCTGAGGAAACAGCCGCGCAAACGATATCCTCTCCGGAATCAGCCGAGCCGGAATGGCCTTTGATTTGAAAGCCGCTCAGCCCGCCGTCTTTCACGGTAAAAAAATCAACCTGGATCATCTTAAGCGTTGATCGCTTCGATTTGAACCTTAGTATAGGGTTGTCTGTGGCCCATTTTCCGTTTTTCACCCTTCTTGGGCTTATAGGTCATCACGGTGATCTTCTTGCCCTTGCCGGTTTTCAACACTTTACCGGTAACGGAAGCGCCATCCACATAAGGAGTGCCGATCTTCAGGCCATCTTCCCCTCCCACAGCGACTACTTTAAAGTCCACGGTGGAATCGTCGGCAGCAGAAAGCTTTTCCACGAAAACAATATCGCCGTTTTCTACCTTATACTGCTTGCCGCCAGTTTCGATTACTGCGTACATATTGGTACCTACCTTCTTTTGAACTCGCTACTGTCAGGCGGGGAAAACCCACTTAAAAAGCCCGCAATAAGCGGCTTAACCATGATAGCATAACCTATTGGGAAAGTCAAGCATTCCAAGGGAAAATCAGACAGTTCCCGGCAAAAGTCACAGTATTTTTTTTCCCCTTTCCAAAACATCGGAAAGATTGCGGAATAGCATTGGCCCATTCTATCCAGTATAATAAATACGGAAAGGTTTTCCGCTGTATAATTGGCGGCGCAAAAACAAAACCAGAATACACTGAAAGGCGGTAATTCCTATGATTCGGCTGATCGCGTCAGATTTAGACGGCACCCTGCTTGACAGCCAAAGGCGGCTTCCCAAAGACTTCTTTTCCGTAATTGACCAGCTGAATCAAATAGGCGTGCGGTTCATCGCCGCCTCGGGCAGGTCGTATCCTACCCTGCGGCGGGATTTCGCCCCCCATTCGGACGAACTTTGTTTTATTAGCGACAACGGCGCCAGGATCGCCGAACACGGCAAACTGCTGCAAAAGGACCCTATCCCTCCCCAGGTGGTAAAGATGACTCTGGATGCCTGCGCCGCCCTGCCGGATGTAGAGCCGGTGCTGACCAGCGACCAGGGTACCTATGCCAACACCAAAAACCAACCTTGGTTTCACGACTGTATTCTAGCCTATTTCGACGGCTACCAGCAAACCGATGATTTGTATTCTATTCATGAGGATTTCTATAAAATTTCCCTCTGCGACCGGGCGGGGGCCGTGAAAAACAGCTTCCGGCGGATGCCGCAGTCATTAAGAGACAACGCGGACCTGCAGGTTTCCGGCTTTATCTGGCTGGACGTGATGAAAAAGGGAGTCAACAAGGGGCGGGCGCTGAAAGCGTTCCAAAAACGTTTTGGCGTCACCAAGGATGAAACCATGGTTTTCGGCGATTTTTATAACGACTCTCAAATGCTGCTGGAGGCGAAATACAGTTTTGTCATGGAAAACGCCAATGACGACATGAAGCCCTTCGGCAATTATATCGCGCCCTCTAACGACGACGACGGCGTGATGCGGATGATCAAAAAATATGTTTTGGCGCAAAGCAAATAGCGCCGCCATCCGAAAGGCCCCTATGGCTGTTACGAGCCATAGGGGCTTTTTCTTGAGGAAAAATACGTGTTAAGACAGCTTATGCTCCTGATAAAATTTCTTCAGCTCGTCTTTTCGCTCTTGGGGCAGCAAGGTTTTTTTCACGCCCCACAGGGCGCCCTCCAGGGCTTGAAGACGATTGATACAGGCGGAGGGATCCATCTCCTGAATTTTCAGCCAGGCCTTTTCCGCGCCTGTTTTTTTCAAATCCTCCACGGTTTCGATCCCCACCTGATTCAGCTGACGTTCCACTTCTTTCCCGATATTGGGAAGCTTGGATAATTCGCCCATATTTTTCACCCGCCATTTCTATTTTCCCGCCAGGGAAGCGCCGCTTCCCTGGCGGATATCCCCACTAATCCTTATTCTGCAGCTTCGCCGCCCGGATGGTGTTTTTCATCAGCATGGCAATGGTCATGGGGCCAACGCCGCCGGGCACCGGGGTAATGGCGGAGGCGATAGGCTCCACATTCTGGAAGTCCACGTCGCCGCACAGCTTACCGTTTTCATCCCGGTCCATACCCACGTCGATGACCACGGCGCCGGGCTTCACCATATCCGCTGTGACAAATTTGGGGATTCCCACCGCCGCCACCAAAATATCCGCCCGCTTGCAAACCTCTTTCAGGTCTTTGGTCTTGCTGTGGCAGATGGTAACGGTGCCGCTTTGGTGCAGCAACAGCATAGCCATGGGCTTGCCCACAATATTGCTTCTGCCGATCACCACGCAGTCCTTGCCGCAGATTTCCACCTCGGCGGATTTCAACAGCTCCATTACGCCGGCGGGCGTGCAGGGCAGAAAATGATAGTCGCCGATCATGATCCGGCCCACGTTCTGGGGGTGGAACGCGTCCACATCCTTAATTGGGGAAATCGTCTCGATGACTTCCTTTTCATCTAGTCCCTTGGGCAGGGGGAGCTGGACTAAAATCCCGTTGATATCCTTTTTCCCGTTGAGCTTTTGAACCAAATCCAGCAGCTCTTGCTGGGTGGTCTCCTTGGGCAGGGCGTACTCCTCGGAATGGATTCCGATTTCCGCGCAGGCTTTCTTTTTATTGTTTACGTAAACCCGGGAGGCCGGGTCGTCTCCTACGATGACCACCGCCAGCCCCGGCTGAATTCCCTGGGCCTTCAGGGCTTCTACCTCTTCCTTAGCGCCGGCTCTTACCGCGGCGGAAACCGCCTTGCCGTCAATGATCTTTGCCATGGTCTTCCTCGTCCTCCTGTTTTTCCTCTTGGTTTTCATCCGCATCCGGTTCCGCTTCCGCAGGCCCGGCGCCAGCGTCTTCCATTTCTTCGGCTTCGGGAGCTTCCGTTTCCGAAGTTTCCCTTAATGCCTTTTCCTTCGCGGCTTCACTATCCTCGGCAGCCGCCTCCGCGGCTTCCGCTTCCATTTCCTCGATAGCTTCCGCTTCCTCCAGTTCCGCCGGCCTGGCGTAAACAGGAACGTATTCCTCTTCCACCTTGCCCTTGTTGCGGAAAACAATCAAAAGAACCACGCCGGCCAAAGCCGACACAATAGCCACAATCTGGCTGACGCGGAAGCTGCCGGCCATCAGGCTGTCGGTCCGCAAGCCCTCCACCACAAAGCGTTCCACGCCGTACCAAATCAGATACAGGAAGAACACCTGGCCATTGTATTTTTGAAATTTCTTGCTGAACCAATAAAGGACCAATACTCCTAACAAGCACCACAGGGATTCATACAAAAAGGTGGGATGCACCGGCATAGTGGGATCCACGGTAACCCCCGCGGCCTTTAAAGCGGCCTGCTGCCCAGAAAGGTAGCTTTCCGTTTTTGCGCTGTACATCCCCCAGGGCAGGTTGGTGTTGGTGCCGAAGGCCTCTTGGTTGATGAAATTGCCCCAGCGGCCGATGCCCTGGCCGATCAGAAAGCCCTGGACAGCGATATCCAGCACGGCGGGAATTTTCATCTTATGGATTTTCGCCATAATGATGCCGCCCAGCAGGCCGCCGATGATGCCGCCGTAAATGCCCAGGCCGCCTTCGTTTATGTACAGGATCTTTATAGGATCCTTCCAGTACATATCGCCGGGGTAAAAGATCACATAGTAGAGCCTGGCGCCGATGATGCCCAGGACCAGTCCCGCGATGATGCAGTCGATCAGGTGGTCCTGGTTGACCTCGTAACGCTTGCAGATTTTCAGCGCGTAGATAAACGCCAGAATAAAACCCAACGCGATTAAAATACCGTACCACCGGAATTCAAAGCTCCCGATGGTGAAGGCCACCGGGTTTACGTCAAACGCAAGCCCGAGGCCCGGAAATTCCACGTGTGTCATAAACATCCTCCTAATTTTTTACTCTTGGGGAAACACCACCGATAAAGCGCATCGGCTGTCGTCCAGCTGCTCCGCCAGCCTGGCGTTCACCTGGTCCAGAGTCACCTCCGCCGCCTTATCAATATAATCAAACAGGCCGTAACCTGCAAAATACTGGCTAATCATAGCGTTCGCGATGGAGCCCGTGTTGTTGAGCATGGACAGGGTCCTGCCGTAAACCGCCTTTTTCGCCCACTGGAACTGCTCCTGGGTCACACCGGTCTCATGGAGCTTTTTGCAGGCCTTGCGGATCATGGCAGCCGCCTCGTCCGGATTTCTGGATTCTCCGGCGAACACCACTGAGGCGTAGCCCGGCCCCTCGAAATAATCGCACCCAAAGGAGGAAGTATTAATCAGGCCCTTTTCCAAAAGCTCCTCGTAAAGAGGAGACGCCTTGGAGGAAAGCACCTCCAGCAGTACGGCGGTCTGAACCGTTTTTTCCGGGGAAACCCTGTCTTTCCCTGCGGTTTCCTTAAAGCCAAGCTGGAACATGGGCACCGCCACCGCCAGGCGCTGCTCGATCCGATCCTGGACAATTCCCTCCGGTTCCTGGGGGAACACGTTTTCCGCGGTCACCTTATCCACCGGCTTTAATTTCCGGTCCGCGATTTTGACGACCTCACCAGGATCCACGTTGCCGCACACGCACAGCACCATATTGTGCAGGTTATAATAGGCCCGGTAGCATTGGTAAAGCTTTTCCGCCGTGATCTGGGCGATAGATTCCACCGAGCCGGCGATGTCGATCTTCACCGGATGGTTATGGTATAAAGCGTTCAGCAGGTTCACCATTACCCGCCAGTCCGGCGCGTCGTCGTACATCCGGATTTCCTGGCCGATGATGCCCTGCTCCTTCTGGACAGTCTGCTCGGTAAAATAGGGGGATTGAACCAAATCCAGCAGGATCTCAAAGGACGCTTCAAAGTTTTCCGTACAGGAAAACAGGTAGCAGGTCTGGTCAAAGGAGGTAAACGCGTTGGCGGAAGCGCCTGTTTTCGCGTACTTGGCAAAAGCGTCCCCTTCTTCGCTTTCAAACATTTTATGCTCCAGAAAATGAGCGATGCCGTCAGGAACGGAGACCAGTTCGCCGTCAGCTTTAAACTGTGTGTTGATGGAGCCGTACCGGGTACCGAACACCGCGTAGGTGGAGCTGTACCCGGGCTTGGGATAAACCATGATCTTCAGGCCGGAGGCGTGGTCTTCCACAAAAATGCTGTCACCGGTCCGTTTGCTTTTCAGTTCCGTCATTTATGCCTCCTCCTTTCCTGTCAGCTGGTATACGGTATCCAAGGTCACGGTTTGGGCGGCCTTAACCACCTGTTCCTTGGTGACCTTGTTGGCTTCCTCGGCGCTCTGCTCCGGGGTCAGGGTGTTCTTGTCAAAGGCCTGGCTCAAATACCAGAATTCCAGCCCGCCCAAATAGTCGGACATGGTCCGGAAAGAGTTGGCGACGCTCATTTTGGTGGCGTCCAGGTCCTCATCGGTGAAATCGCCGTCCTTCACCGCCTGAAGCTGCCGGAGGATCTCCTCCCTGGCCTTCCCGATGTTCTTTTGCTCCACGCCGCTTTGAATCAGCATAATGCCCTTGTTCCGGTCATAGGAAGACGAGCAGTAATAGCACAGGCTCAGCTTTTCCCGCACGTTTAAAAACAGCTTGGAATGGGGGGTGCCGCCCAGCAGGGCGCACATCACCCGCATAGCCATCACATCGTCGCCGGGCACGGCGATGCCGGAACGGAAGCCCATCACCAGCTTGGCTTGGGCCACATCCATCACGTCGTGAAATTCCCTGACCCGGTCCGCTTTGGGAACCACCTTGGTATTACAAGGCAGAATTTCTTCCCGATTGATCTTCGCAAACGCTTTTTGAAAGCCGTCTATGGCTTTTTGCGGGTCGGAGCCTCCCACCATCATCAGTTCGATTCTGGCTTGGGACAGCGCCCTGCGCCACGCGGCGTAGATTTCTTCCCCGGTCAGGGCTTCCACCTGCTCCTTGGCGCCGAACCGGCCCACGCCGAAGGCCTCGCCGCCGCACATCAATTCCTCACAGCGGTTTTTGGCGTAAATCCGCTTTTCGTTAAATTCTGAGTCGATCTGCTCTATTAACTGGCGCTTTTCCTGGCCGATATCCTCCTGGCGGAACCTGCCGTTCTCAAACGCCGGCTGGAACAGAATGGAGCACAAAAGCTCCGCCAGCTGGCCGGAAACGCTTTCCTTATCCAGGGTGTAGCGGTCATCCAGGCCCGCGGCGGAAACCGCCAGCACCTGGGCCTCCCCAAGCTTATAGACCTCCGCTTGAAGGGATGCGCCGTATAGAGAGCTTAATTTTTCATTCAGCTTCCGAAACGTGGGGTATTCCCGGCAGGAACGCCGGAGCAAGTAGGGCAGTATCGCGTTAGCGGAAGCGGTTTCGGCGGACAGGGGCAGCAGCATGGCCGCGGTCAGCCTGCCGGTTTTAAACCGCTGTTCCCCAATATTGTGAAACGTGACGCCGTCGCAAATAGGAACCTGAGTAATCTGTTTTGTCATCGAAAGCCTCCTGCTCTGTTCTAAATTCAAGTTTTCGTCAAGTAATTATAGCACATCCCGGCAAAATATAAAATAGCATTCCCAAATTCTGCCCCGCTTAATCTAAATTTTAGACAACTTAACGCTTTTGTGCTATAATATCTCTGTTCATCCCCAGCCTGCTGTAAAAATTATAATTTTTACAGCTTTCCAAGCCTGATTACCATCAACGCTTCAGTCAAAGGAGGAGTACCCTTGTATCAGGACTTGTCGAAACATCCATATGCCCAGCCCTTTACCTTTGAGGGGAACCGCGACCACGGCGTTTTAGTGCTTCACGGCTTCACCGCTACTCCCGGCACGGTGCTGCCATTGGGAGAGGCCATCGCCCGGGCGGGCCACTATGTAAAGGGAATCCTTCTGCCCGGCCACGGGACGACCATCGAGGAGATGCAGAAGACCAATTGGAAGGACTGGTACGACGCGGCCTTCGACGCATACGACGAGATGGCCAAGACCTGTAAAAAGGTAAGCGTCGCCGGGCTTTCTATGGGCGGCACCCTTACCTGCCTTTTGGCGGAGCACCGACCGGTGCACAAGGCGGTGCCCATCGCCCCGGCGCTGAAGGTTTTGCAGCATGGCAGCCATCTGGCGAAATACTTTTGGTCCTTGGTTCCCATTCTTCCCGGCAAAGACAAGGATTATCCGGACTATCTGCTGGATTACGACGTGTGCTATCATGACACCCCGGTGAAAAACGTGGCGGACTTGAACCACTTGGCAATGCTGGCGAAACAGGATTTGAAAAAAATCACCTGCCCCCTGCTGGTGGTAAAAGCCGGGCAGGACCAGTCGGTGCATCCAGATGCGCCAAAGTGGATTATTCTGCAAAGCAGCAGCGTGGAAAAAAAGCTGCTGGTTCTCCCCAACAGCCCTCATGTGTGCACCCTGGGCGGGGAGCGGGAGCTTTTGTTCCGTAAGGTAACCGCCTTTTTGCAGGATTGATTCCCCCAGGCTATTTCCCGCCGCTTAAATTTTACCTATATTATAATTGTAAATGGAGTTGATTTTTTTTGGACGATTGGCTTTCCTATGTTCTTTTGGTTATTTTAATCGCCCTTTCCGCTTTTTTCTCTTCCTCAGAAACCGCTTATACCACAGTGAATAAAATCCGCCTGCAGAATTACGCGGATTCGGGAAACAAAAAAGCAAAAATCGCCTTATTTATCGCGGAAAACTACGACCGCACCCTAACCACCATCCTCATCGGCAACAATATTGTCAATATTGGCGCCTCTTCCATTGCCACGCTGCTGTTTGTCAAGCTGTTGGGCCCTTCCGGCGCGGCGATTTCTACCGCCGTAATGACCATTTTAATCCTGATTTTCGGTGAGGTGCTGCCGAAAAGCTTCGCCAAAGAGAGCAGTGAAAAATTCTCTTTGCGCTTTGCCAGGCCCCTGCGTTTCCTGATGACGCTTTTCTGGCCGGTGGTATTCCTGTTTATCCAGCTGAAAAAGGTAGCCAAGCATATCTCACCTGTGAAGGAGGAGGATTCCCCCTCTGTCACTGAGCAGGAACTGAAATTCATCGTGGAGAGCATCGAGGATGAAGGAGTCCTGGAAAAGCAGGAAAGCGAGCTGGTGCAGCACGCCCTGGAATTCGACGAAAAAACCGTCCAGGAGGTCCTCACCCCCAGGGTAGATATGACCACCATGGACATCGAGGACGGCCTACAAGGAAACATCGACCTGGTCCTAACGGAGCGGTTCTCCCGGATCCCTGTCTGCCGGGGATCCTCGGACCGGATCATCGGCATTCTGCACACCAAGGATTTGCTGGAGGCCCTGGTACGGGGAGAAGCAGTGGATTTAGCCGCTATGGTGCAGCCCGCCTTCTTTGTTTATAAAACCAAAAAGCTTTCATCCCTGCTGGCCGATTTCAAGCGCAATAAAACCCATGTGGCCATTGTCACTGACGATTACGGCGGAACGGTAGGTATGGTGACCATGGAGGACCTGCTGGAGGAGCTGGTGGGAGATATTTGGGATGAGGACGAGGAAATCGTCCGGGATTTCCTTCAGATCGACGGCCAGCATTATCTTATCAGCGGAGACCTGACGATCCGGGAGCTGTTCGACCAGCTGGACCTGCCTTTCAGTAATCTGGAAAGCAACCACACCTCCTGCGGCGGCTGGGCTTTAGAAGCTTTGGGGCACATTCCCCAGGTAGGGGAATCCTTCCAGTTTAAAAACCTGACCTTCACCATTCAGGAAATGGATGACCAGCGGGTGAAAAAGCTGTCCGTTTATTTAGATATACAGGCTGGGGAAGAAGAACCGGAGCCTGAATCCAAGCGCGATTAAAGGAGATTTCTGAAGCCGATGAATCCAAAAGTCAAGGCGCTGAAAGCTGCCTTTCCACATACCATTCCCATCCTCATGGGCTTTCTCTTTCTGGGGCTGGCCTATGGCTTTTACATGAACAGCAAGGGCTTCTCGTTTTGGTGGCCGCTCTTAATGAGCGCCACCATTTTCGCCGGCTCTATGGAATTTGTGACCGTTTCCCTGCTGTGCGGCGCGTTTCATCCGGCTTACGCCTTTCTATTGGCGCTGATGGTCAACGCCCGGCACCTGTTTTACGGCATCTCTATGCTGGAAAAGTTCAAGGGCGTAGGGAAAAAGAAATGGTACTTGATTTTCGGCATGTGCGACGAATCCTTTTCCATCCTTTGCTCCACTGAGCCGCCCGAGGATGTGGATAAGGGCTGGTTTATGGTTTTTGTCACTCTGCTGAATCAATGCTATTGGGTAGCCGGAGCCACCTTGGGCGGTATTTTAGGGTCCTTTATTCCCTTTAACACCCAGGGCATCGACTTTGTTATGACCGCGCTGTTTGTGGCGATTTTCATCGATCAGTGGAAATCTCAGAAAAGCCATCTGCCCGCTGTCGTAGGCTTGACAATGCCGGCCATCTGCCTGGTGATTTTCGGGCCGGACCAGTTCATCCTGCCCTCTATGGCGTTGATTTTGGCAGTACTTTCTTTATTGAAAAAGCCTCTGGAAAAGGGGGCAATCCTATGACCATGCCTCTTTGGCAGGGAATCGCCACGGTTGCCGCGGTGGTTTTAGGTACCCTGGTAACCCGCTTTCTGCCCTTTTTGCTGTTTCCCGCCGGAAAACCAACGCCAAAATTCGTTCAATACCTAGGCAGGGTGCTGCCCTTTGCCGTGATCGGCCTTTTGGTGATTTACTGCCTGAAGAGCGTGTCGGTCACCGCCTTCCCCTTTGGCCTGCCGGAGCTGATCGCCATCATCGTGGTCGCGGCGCTCCACTATTGGAAAGGGAACATGCTGCTCAGCATCGGCAGCGGCACGGTGGTTTATATGCTGCTGGTGCAGTTTGTGTTTGCCGCCTAACATGATTCTTACATTTTCCCGCCGGTGCATTGACGGCAGCGTCTTTACGGATACGGAGCATCAGAATAAAAGGAGCCTTCTTCGCCTTTATTGGGCTTGGAGGGCCTTTTTTGCGGCATGAATGAAGCCCCAAAACATCAGGCGCCATTTATGAATGGACTGTCTGGAGTCCGCCAGCCTGTTCCTAGGCGGCGGTTTTGGTATGCCTCCACAGCAATACGGCGCGAAGATAAAAGGGAGGAACAGCCTTAAAACAAGGCTGTTCCTCCCTTTTTCTGATTATTAACATTATGTTCTGTGTTAAAAGAGAATAAAAGGATTTCCCGCTTTTATTCCCCCCATGTTAATTTTTCCGTATCTAACGGCAGCCTCTCCTGTACCGGCAGAATTTCCGGAAAAGGTTTATGGGGCTCCGTCTGGTACCAATAGGCGGTAGAACTCCAATCATCGCTTCTATGGTTATCATGGCCATGTTCCACTGTCACCCGGATCGACTTCTGGAACATAATCGGATCTTGAATATGATACCGGTAATAGCTGATCTTTCCTTTCCAGTTATCCTCGCCGCCCAAAATCAGGCCGTGCCAGGGCGCGCTGTATTCCTGGGTAGGACACCAAGCCATATTTACATAATCCTCCGTGCCTGTACCGTGGATGGAAGGAAACGGTTCGCCGTCAATGAAAATCATATCATCCCCTTCGCCCGGCCAATCCCACTGGGCGTTCCCATGAAAATTATGAATATTTATATTGGAACCTACATAATGGCCTTTCCCAACCGCATCCAGCACCAAATAGTTTTCCTTTCCGCTGGGATTGGAGCCGGAAAAACACCAATCCCTATGGGTTTCGAATTCACTTTCCGGCCGGCCGCATGTGGGATTTTCGCGATGCCACTGGGCGTGGAAATAAAGAAGCTCATCCTGCTGCTTTTCATCGTATTCTTCATAATCTACATAATAGTAAAAAATCAACGTAGTATCGCACTCGTTTTTCACGGTTAGCAGCGCTCTTTCCCGGAAAGGCATTGGAAACCAGCAGTTCAGGGCTTTTCCATCCTCGGGGCTCATCTGTAAGGGCTCTGACACATAGTTTTTGCACATGGCATGACCCATACCAAAGAAATCCCCTAACGGCGCCAATACGCTTGGATTCTCTTCATTGTCCCAATAAAAAGACAAAACCACTTTCCGCAGGCTCTGGGGCTCCTGAACAAACCCCTCGTTCGCCCAGGTGATCCAAAGATGCGTGATTAACCCGCTTCCCTGAATGTCCGCAATCGCCGCTGTATCTCCGGGTTTGATATAGATGCGGTCGTCATTTCCCCCTGTCCGGTCATAAGAGGACACCCGGCGGCGTTTGCATTGCCTGGGGTAAATCAGGCTAGGCAGTGAAGCGGCAACATAATTCTGAAACATACTATTACTCCTACTAAACTCTTTATTTTAACCCTGTTAAAACAATTCCTTTAACAATTTGCTTTTGAAATACAAAGAACAACGCGATGGGCGGAATAATCGCTATCAGCGTAGCCGCCATCATCGGCCCATAGTCCGTCGTGAACATAGTGCTGTAGGAACGTATAATCTGCATGATCTGCATATATTCCGGCTGCGTAATGGTCATCGACGGCCACAGATAGCTGTTCCAATAAGCGATAAAAACATTGGCGCCCAGCACTACCATAGGCGCTTTCGACAGCGGAATGAAAATATAAAGAAACGTCCGAAACCGTCCGCATCCGTCCATTAAAGCCGCTTCTTCTATACTGGTTGGCATACTGAGAAAAAACTGGCGAAAGAAAAATATATTGTAGCCCGACACCAGCCCTGGCAGCACTAAAACCCAGAACGTATCCAGCATATTCAAATAGAATACTACCAAAAAAGAGGTCAGCATAATGGTAAAGCCTGGAATATACATGGTAGTCAGGCAGTACCCCCAGAAAAACTTTTTTCCAGGCAGTTTTAAACGGGCAAACACATAGGCCGCCATCATGCAGATAAAAAGCGAAAGGACTACAGCGGTGGCCGACACGGCCAAGGTCATCAAAATAGACCGTGTGTACACGGCCGCTTCCGCTCCCAGCACGGTATCATAGTTTTGTCCCGTCCAATTGGTTGGCAAAAGGCGCAAAGGGGTTGCCAGGATCTCCCGCTTGTTTTTAAAGCTTCCAAAAAACATCCATACGATGGGCGCCAAAGCGATGAAGGCCACAAGCAGGCATAAAACGACGCATACGATAGAACTGATCCTTATTTTTTTCTTAGCCATCTCAATCAGCCCTCCGTTGTTTTTTCGCTTTTCACTAAAGTAATAATCAGCGAATTAATCAGTGCGATGACCAACATGACCAGCAGAGCGCCCGCAATGGTGTATCCCATGCTTTTCCCCGGATCTCGATAGTTATTGTATAGGTAAAGAATGGGCGTCAGCGTCGTGTTCCTGGGGCCGCCCTGGGTGAGCATAAGGGGAACGTCAAACAGCTGTAACGTCAGGGTGGTCAAATTGATACACATCAGCACCAGAACATTGCGCATCTGCGGCACCGTAATATAAAAAGTTTTCCGGAAAAATCCCGCTCCGTCAATTGCGGCGGCCTCATAGTATTCCTCCGGCACGTTCATCAGTCCCGCAAACATCAGGATCGTATTCATACCAAGCCAAAGCCAAACCGTGGGAAAGGCCACCGCCCAGGTGGCGTAATCCACATTGGTTAAAAAAGCAACCCGCTCTCCGGTAATGGCGCGCACCAGCTGATTCAGCACGCCGCCTTTGTACTCCATCATAAAAAGGAAGATGGTACCAGCCGCTATGCCGGAGATGATCCCCGGCACATAAATAGCGGTTTTAATCACATTGCTAAAGCGGCGCGGTACTACTTTCAGCGCATGAGCCAGTAAAAATGCCAGTATGATCACCATAGGAACAATGATAATGGTAAATTTAATGGCGTTCCACAAAGCCTGACGAAAATTAGCCGTTCTTAAAATCATTTTGAAATTATCGAACCCCACGAAAATAGAGTCCTGGTAAAACTGCCAGTCAAAAAAGCTATAGTATACGGCCATACCCAATGGAACCATTACAAATATCGTAAGCAGCACCAAGGCGGGCGCCAGCATCAAATAGCCAACGGCAAATCCATTTTTATCCAGCGGTGAATATTTTGATTGTTTCCGGTTCCTACCTCGATTCAATCCGCTCACTCCCATTCATACTATTCCCGCCGCTCCCGGCGGGCGGTTATTACTTATTGGGATTATTTCCCGCCAAGCCTTCATTTTCAATAATCTCTGTGATCGCGGCCTCGCAGTTAGCAGCTGCGGTATCCACATCCACGCCGCCAAGAGACACCTCTTCAAACATCAGGGCTACCGCGCCGGAAAGGTCCCAAGGATACTGTGGCTCCGGCACCGCGTTAGCCGCCACCTTATTCACCACTTCGCTCCAATCGTTGTCGCCGGCGCGCTCTTCCACCCAGGCCTGCACGCTGGTACGCGGAGGAGATTTGGAGAAATGGGCGATTTCAAAAAACTCACCGCAGATTTCAGGATCTCCCGCTAACAGCCATGAAATATAATCGGCCGCGCCTTTGGCGTTTTTACAGTTGGCGTCGATGACATAGGTCCAGCCGCCGTTGGTGGCCGTCGTCACATCTTGGTTTCCATCCTTGGTCGGCGATACGGCTACGCCCACCTTCTCAATCATTTCAGGATAATCGTTATAAAGCTGGGCAATGGTCCAGGAACCGCTCAGGGTCATCGCCAGGTTGCCCTCGGCAAAAGCCGTGATATCCGTATATCCGGACAAAGGCTGCTCCGGCACTACCTTTTCGTCATACAAGCGTTTATAGAACAAAGCCAGATCTTTATAGCCCTGGTCGATCACCGGCGCATCCCAGTTATCATTTAACGCCAAATGGCCGGAGGCGGCAATCTGCCAGCCCCAGGAAGCCCAGTTCATTTCCTCGTTGAAGCTTGGCAGCCCCAAACCGAAAACTTCATCCGTGGTCAGCGCTTTTGCGGTTTCCACTAATTCATCCCAGGTTTTGGGCGCTTGGGCAATATTAGCCTGTTCAAACAAATCCTTGCGGTAGAACAGAATCGTAGAGGGTTCTACCAGCTGGGGATAAGCATAAACTTTTCCGTCAATGGTCACCATATCTTTTATATTGGGCAGAAGATCGTCGATTCCCTCTTGCGGGATCAACCCGTCCAAGGGCTGGATCATCCCGTCCTTCACATGGCTGTACAGAAGGCTGAAGGATATAATATACATATCCGGCGCCGTTCCCGAAGCCTGGGCCGCCGTCATACGCTCATTCCACACCGCATCTGCCACAGACTCTTGCTTTATCGTGCATTCACGCCCCAACTGGTTGTACTCCTCTACCCGCTGGGTATAGAAATCCAGATTCCACTGCTCAAAATCCCGGTTCCACAAGACCAGCTCTTCCTTGTCCCCCGCCGGTTCTCCGGCGGAAGAGCTGGTCTCAGACGCCGCGGAACTGCCGCTTTCCCCATCGATGGTACTGCCCGGCGCGCAAGCCGCCAGCAAAGACGTCAGCATGAGAAGCCCTAACGTCAACGCAAGTGTTCTTTTTCCTTTCATAACAAAACCTCCTAATTAATACTGCTTTATTTTCATACCTGACACAGGTACAGGAACCATTAGGACTCGAAGAGATAAATAGCGGTCTGCCACGGCTCCATCACAATGGAATCTGGGAGTTTTTCCAACTTTTTCACCGTTTCTGCTTCTGCATCTCGAAATTCCCGAACAACACAGTTTTTGCCGCCTGCTTCCAATGCTCCCCACTCCACGGCTGCTTTCTGCGAAAAGCCTGTGGTGTTAGCCATAAAAACCGCTGTTTTACCGTCCAGCTCCCAACAGGAGCTGAGAACGGCATCCAGGGATATCACGCCCCGGGTGTTTTGTTCAATGGAGCTGTCGTTTCCGTTATATTGGAACCAGCTCCGTTTGATTTTTCTGCTCCGCACCTTGGGCGGCATTTTCATCCGGCCGTATTGTAAAAATCTCCCCAGTTCGCTTACCCGCAGTTTTGCAAAGCGGGACAGGTATTTTGCCATTCTGCCGCTGTAACGGAATCCTCTCGGCGTAAAGGGATAATAGTGTTCCTCCGGACTATTCTCCCCTTGGCCCAAGTCTTCCATCGGGCTGTATTCCGCGTTGATTTCAAAAAGCCCGCCCCATAGGTATGTCTTGGCTATTGTATGAAAAATGATATCTCCGCCCTCTTCCACCAGCTTTCCCCAGCCATCCAGCCTCAGGGGACCGTAACCGCTGTATACATATTGAAACAGGGGGATCATTTCCGCCTGGCCTTTAACCAGTAAATCGTGGCAGGGCCACACTTCAAAGGAAGAACACGGCTGCGCAAAGGCCCGCGCCTGATAATAATCCAAACAATCGAGAAAGACTTCGTTGATCATTTCCGTGCCCATCGCCACATAGCTTCCCTTCTGGGTTTGGGCCGCCCGTCTCGTTTCACGGTAAATTTCCCGGTAAGCCTCTGTCATTTGCCGGCCCGCGCCGACCGGATGCCCGTGGGAAGGGTCCATACAGGTTTTTAGTATGTTATTGGCGGAAATATCATAATACAGGGAATCACAATCCGATTCTTCCACCAGCCGCCTATCTCTCTCTGCATGAACTTTCTTGGTGTAATCGCACAACGGGCATAGCATGGAAAACGGGTATTGATCCGTGGATTTTGGCGAGTCAGGCCATTTTTGCAGGCTTCCTGCAATGGTTTTATCCTCCAGCACAGTGGCCGGCGTTAAAAAATCGAATTCAAAGGGGGCGAACCTGTCCCCATTTTCCTGAATGGTTTTTAGGTTTTCCGGAGCAAAATCCGCGGGAAACCACTCTTCCAGTTTACCCGGCAAATGATCCACATAGTCCTGGCCCGCTTTGGCCCAGTCCGGTCCTAAAACATGGAACAGCGGCGTGCCGATATCCTGGCGGTACCGTGTCAGCCATTGGCTCCGGTCATATTTTGCGTTGACGCCAAAGGTAGCGGCGCCTGTTTTTTCCAACAGCCAGCCGGCTTTCTCGTCGGGATTCTTATCCTGCATTCTTCCCTGCCGGCACCAGGGCTGGTTCAGCGCCCACTGCCGATACAGTTCAGCGGATTCATACCAATCGCTGTTGCCATCCAGCAGGTGAAGTTCAAAAGGCCACTCCATGCTCGGCCCCTTCGCCGCGCCGATGTCTTCATATCCGAATATTTGACTCACCCGCATTCCGTTTTCTGCCCGGTAAAAATTCAGCCACTTTTGATGGTACTTTGAATCATAGGCCGCGAAATGCAGGCCGCCGGCGCCAGGGGCGTAATAGCAGAAAAACTGCATCGTCGCCCCGGAAAACCCTTCAGGATACGGCATATACCTGAGTCCGCTTCCTGTTTTGGAAAAACACTGGAAAGGGTCGTGGCACAATATCCCTGTGGCATAAGAATGGGCTAAGCTGTCGGAACCGTCTTCCGCCAAACGGACCAACCCGTCAAGCAAAGGATATTCCAGGCTGCACACAACGGATTCGCCCCGGTTTTCCACCGACGCCGTAAAACGGCAGCCCTTTTCCAAAAGCTGGACCGCGGCGCGCACATCGATTTCCTGATTGATTTTCCAGCAAAGCAAAAGCCCGTCTCCGTTTTGACGCCAGGAAAATTCCTCAAAGGACTCCTGGTAAAAATTTTCGCTTAATTCCAGCCGGAAAGCCAATTGGTTTGAATTATTAAAATATGCCTGCCCCGTTTTTTTATCCAGCAATCTCCGCATAGCGCCGCTTTGGTCACAAAATTCTATTTCGATCCGGGCATTCGATAATTTCATAGCGAACTCCTCCTGACTTTGTGGCATCGATGTCACATTTAACCAAAAAATAACCCAGGAAACTTTATGGCACCGATGTCATTTTCTGGGACAAATAAACATTGTTTTGAATTAACACACCCTCAGTATAGACATAATTATTATTTTTGTCAATACTTTTTCATCAAATATTATTGATTGCTGTCATTTTCCAACTATATCCTCACCCAAAAAGCTGGAAATTCTTCTTCAATATGACATCGTTCTCACAAACGCCGCAAAAATGAATCATAAGGCAATTACAGAATCCCGTTCCACCAAAAGAGGATCCAACCGGATAATTTTTCTATAATCTGTCCCGTTTTGGATGCGCTCCATTACAATCTGCGCCGCAAGCTCGCCGATCTGATTCTGCATCATGTTAATAGAAGTCAGCCTAGGGTGGGTGCAAAGACAGTAATCCGTGTTATCCAGCGTAATAATCGAAATATCCTGGGGTACCGCAAAGCCACGCTCCTGGCAATAGTTCAAGCAGCCCACGCCCATCAGGTCATTGCAGGCTACCACCGCGGTGACATCCCTTTTCGTTTTCATAAAGGCTTCAAACGCCTGATATCCGCCCTCTAAAGAAAAGTCGGACTGAATAATCATTTTATCATTGAATGGCATACCCTGGTCTTTCAGGGCTAACCGATAGCCTTCCAGCCGTTCTAAACTGGTTTGTTCTTTTAAGGGGCCGCCTAAAAAAGCGATATTGCGGTGCCCTTTCTGCAAGACATGCATGGTTGCCAAATAAACGGCTTTGGTATGGTCTACATATACGCAGTCAAAATTATCCGTTCCGTTGATAGAATCATACTGGTTCGTCAGAACGATAGGCACAGGACACTTTCTAATTTCTTCGATCAGCTTATCGCTGAAATCGAATGAAATAATAATGGCCCCGTCTGCAAAATGTTCCTTTAACGCCTTTACAAATTGAATCTCTTTCTGCACGTTATGCTCGCTGTAAACAAGTATCGTATAATATCCATATTGTTCCAACACGTCGCTCACGCCGCGGATCATCGGGAAATAGTAGGGGTTGAAAATATCGGGAATACACAGCAAAACCTTTTGAGTAATCTTACTTTTCAGCGATTTGGCCGCTTGAACGGGAGAATACTGCATCTCTTCGGCGGCAGCCGTGATGGCCTGTTTTGCTTTTTCACTGCAGAATCCGCGGCCGTTCAACGCCCGGGCCACTGTGGACGGGGAATACCCTGTTTTTTTTGCAATATCATATATCGTGCTCATAATAACCCATCCTAAAATCATAAAATTGTGAGATTGATGTCACATTCTGCTATTCATAATCTTACCGATTCACAGCCCGATTGTCAATATGGTTTTAAAGCTTTCACATTATCTCCCACAAAAATAGGCCCTTTCGGCACTGAAAACCTTTGCGGAATAAAGAAATACAACCGGTATAAAACTAAGTATAATCCGGTTAATTTAATCTTTGGTGTCAAAATAAATTTTTATTGTAAAATTTACGGCCTTATCTAATTTTTTGTTTCTGTGTGTGTCCGTCCGCATTTTCCAAAATCCATATAAACGCAAGCGCGTAAAAAATTGAGCCTGGAACGCGTTGTGCGCCCAGACTCAATCCAGGAGGAATGATGAAAAGGTCTTACTGTAAACTTTGGCTTTTGGTCTGTAAAGCACTAAACGCAGGACCACATGGCGTGATTCCATGTTGATTCTCCAACCTGTTCTATCCTGCGCCTTTCCCTTGCAATCGCGTCGCAAGGCGTTTCCCGCTGATAATCGCTGATATACTGTTTTTTACACAATAAATTGGTTTAAATAACGTTTTGACAGCCGGATGGAATCCAAAATACTTTCCCTGCTGGATTCAAACGCCCGGTCCTCCACCTCAATACATACGCCGCCCTGATAGCCGATATCATACAGCGCTGAAAACCAGCGGCTCCAGTCCACATCGCCCAGCCCGGGAAGCTTGGGCGCCATATATTCCAAGGGGTACGCCATGACGCCGCATTGGGACAATCGTTCCGGATACACCTTGATATCCTTGCAATGGACATGGAACAGCCGGTCCTTAAATTCATACAGCGGCTGGATATAATCCATCTGCTGCCAGACAAAGTGGCTGGGGTCAAAATTCAGTCCGAAGCAAGGGCTGGGGATCATTTGGAACATTTGCCGCCAAAGCGCGGGAGTGGCCATCAGATTCTGCCCGCCGGGCCATTGATCCCTGCCGAAAAGCATGGGACAGTTCTCAATCGCGATTTTTACATCCCATTCTTCCGCAAAACGGATGATCCCAGGCCAGATTTCCCCAAAAATCTTTAGGTTTTCTTCCACGCTCTTGGTTTGATCCCTACCGATAAAGGTAGTCACCAGGTTCACCCCAAGGCGGCTGCTGGCCTGAATTACTTTTTTTAAATGGGATATATTTTCTTCTCGTTTGGCCGGGTCCGGATCCATGGTGTTGGGATAAAAGGCCAGTGCGGAAATGGAGATTCCCTTTTCCCGGCAGCCAGCTAAAATAGCCTCCGCATAAGCGCTGTCGGCAAGCACTCTATCCACATCCAGATGGCTCACCCCGGCGTACCGGCGTTCCGCCTCCCCTTTTGGCCAGCAGGCCACCTCCATACAGGCAAAGCCCATCTCCCGGGCGATTTCCAGAGCCTCGTAAAAAGTCCAGCCATCTAAAATTGATGTTAAAATCCCTAGTTTCACGACAACGCCTTCTCCCCTCTGATCTCAATCGTCTCGCCTTTTTCCGAGGATTCCAGAGAAGCGAATACTGCCCGCATGGCGTGCAAAGCCTCTTCACCGGAAATCTCCGGCTCCCTATGGTTCACCAGGCAGTCGATCCAAAGGTCGATCACCCCTGATTTGGTCTGATTGCTGTTGGTCTGAATCTGTCCCACATCATAACAAATCTTCTGACCGTTATTGAGCTTTACCACAATCGCGTGATCCGGATCGTCATAAATCCTCATTTTCCCTTCGGTGCCGAACAATACCGTAGAATTATCCTCTTCTCCATAATGGGTCCAAGAGGCGGTCATTGCCCCTACGGTACCGCCGGACATCTCGTAAATACAGAAGGCGTTGTCATCCACCCCGATAAGATTGCCGCCGGCATCCCGCTTATCCAGAGTGACCAGCCGGGCGGTGGTCTTTACCACCCTTTGCCCGGTCAAATATTGAATCAAGTCCGTTTTGTGGATTCCCATATCCCCCATCGCTCCCATAAACGCCTGCTTTTTATCAAAAAACCAAACGCTCTTTCCGGGATCAACGGACCAGGTTTCCGGCCCGCTGTGGCCAAACGAGGTGCGAAACGTAAGAATATGGCCGATAAGGCCCTCGCTCACCAATTTTTTCGCCAGAACATGGGCCTCTGCTAAACGCTGGTTGTGACCGATCATCAAATATTTCCCGTTTTTCTTTGCCGCCGCCACCATCGCTTCGCAGTCCTCCAGATTGGTGGCCATAGGCTTTTCGCATAATACGTGTTTTCCCGCGTTCAGGGCCTGAATCGTGATCTTTGCGTGAGAGTTATTGGCGGTACACACCGAAACCGCGTCGATTTCAGGATCGCCTAGCATTTCATCGATGCTTGCATACGCCTTTCCGCCGTATCTTTTCACCAGCTCCTGTGCCCGGTCCTGATTGATATCGTAAAGGCCGGTCAAATGCGCCTGGGAGTTTTCCGCGTATTCCGGAAGATGCCTCACCTGCGTGATTTTCCCGCAGCCTATAATTCCAATGTTGATCATGTTGCCGTTCCATCCTTTTATGTAGTTTCAAGGACTCTATTCCTAGTCTCCCTGTGTCAACTCGTAAAGCATAATGCGGTCTCTGCCGCACGAGCTGCTGAAAATCATCTCTTTGCCCTCTTGATGTACCACCGCGGCGTTAGCGGGGCTTTCGTGCTCATCCAGTACGGTGATCTCCATCAGCCACCGGCCTTCTCGCTTCTCCTTCAACCGGAACAGCAGCAGCGCCGCGTTGGCGGCCCGGTAGCCGATTAAGAAGGCGGGCCTGGAAAAAATCGTGCCGCTCCAAATAGCGTGGCCAAATTCCACCGGATAGGTATATACCTGCTTCCATATCCCTGCTTGTCTTTTATAGACCACCACCCGGTTGCCGTGGAATTTTTCAATGGCGATGATTTCGTCCTCCCCATCCTCATCCACGTCCAGAACGGTGCAGTCGCTGGTTTCCTGATCCATCAGCTTAGTATAGCTCCAGGGATCGTCCAAACCCGCCGGGATTTCAAGCTGGAAAATTCCTTCCTGGCCGGTAACCAGAATCGTGTTTTTACCGTCCAGCGTGCCCTGGAAAATACCATGATTTTTATGGATTCCCTCCACAATCGTGGTAAAGGAAACCTGTTCCCCCGCCTGCCGGGGAATTTTCGACACCACCACACGGCCCGGCTGGGACCAGTCTTCGGTATTTTCCTTATCCTCACACAAAACGCAGCACACCATGTGGGGAACGCCCTCGATTTCCACCACACACATGCGGTGGCAAAAGGGCAGGTCCGCGATTTTGGTCTGCTTCCATTGATTTTCCTGTTTCTCCGCCTTGACAATGCAGGCATCCCGGCACTGAAAGCCCCGGTAAAACCGCTGGATCGCCAAAAAGTCTCCCTTTTCATTGAGCTGGAAGGTGTTCATGGTGCCGCCTTGGCCTTCCCACAGGGCCTCCTGCTCCAGAGTGTCCGCCCAGACGCCTACGCACAGGCTGTCCAGCTCCGCCGCGAAAACCACCTTCTCCCGGCCGCCGATCCTATGGATATTCACCGCGTAGGGTGCTGAAAATTCTCTTAATACCTGCCTTTTTATCTTCATGGCCATGCTCCTTTTCTCTGGTGCATTTGTGTTCCTCGGCTGCAAAAACGGCGAAAGCTTGTGCAGCGGCGGCACCGTACCGGAGGCCGGTCCCTTCCAGCCCCCGGTACGCCTTTGGCTTTGGATCCCCAAAACTTGTACTCCGTTTTCTTCCCGCCTGGAAGTATTCAGCAGTCGATCTGCTGAATGGGCTCTAAAGGCTCCACGTTGGGACATTCGATCTTGATATTCACCGTGGGCATACACCAGGCGATAGCGTTGCGGATCACCCGCTGGATGTTCTTGTCATAATAGATCGGGAAGGTCTCGTGGCCGGGCTTGAAGTAAAACACCCTGCCGTTACCCCGGTTCCACACGCATCCGCTGCGGAACACCTCTCCTCCCGGGAACCAGGACAGGAACAGGGTTTGGTCCGGTTCCGGGATATCGAAGCGCTCGCCGTACATTTCCGTGTGCTCCAGCTCGAAGTATTCTCCAATGCCCTGGGTGATGGGGTGGCTGGGAGCCAAGTTCCAAAGCCGCTCCTTTTCCCCGGATTTCCGCCACTTTAGGGTACAGCTGGTGCCCATCAGTAACTTAAAGGGTTTGGATAAGTGGGAGGAGTGCAGGGCGATAAATCCCATACCCTCCAGCACTCGCTGATGAACCCGCCGGGCGATCTCATCGGGCAGGTCATCGTGGGCCTTATGGCCCCACCAGATCAAAACGTCGGTGCTGTCCAGTACCTCCTGGGTCAACCCCGACTCAGGCTCATCCAGGGTCGCGGTGCGCACTTGGTATTCTGGATTCTCGGCGATAAACTCCGCCAGGGCCCCGTGAATCCCCTTAGGATAAACCGCCGCCACCTTTTCGTTTATTTTCTCGTGGCGGAACTCGTTCCATATCGTGATATTTTTCAAGATTTGTTCTCCTTTCCCATAGGCCGCAAAGGAAATTCCTTTTTTCGGCGTTGTTCCAGGCCCGCTTTATTTTTATCGGTTTTCCTTCCGTTTCCAGCAGAGGCCCGGCAGTGCCGACAGCGTCAAGACGCCTTTTATTCCACCAGGGTATCCAAGGCCACCGGCTGGTGGGACTGGGCGGAACGGTAGGCCGCCTCGTTTAACCTGGACAAATCCAGGGCCCGCTCCATGTTTTCCTCTGGGATTTCCCCGCTGCGAACCCGGGCGACCCAGTCCTCCAGAGGGGTGAAAACCGCCGGCTCCACGGAAATCCGGTGGAATTTGGGGTCGTCGCCGCTGCGTACAGCGAAGTAATCAAAGTCCCGGTCAGAGCGGTCGTCGCGGTAAAGGATGGTACCGTCGGTGCCCTGGACCTCGATCTCCGTGGTCACCGGCCCGCAGGCCCAGCCCTCCTCCAAGGTCACATAGGGGCCGTTTTCATAATCCAGCAGCGCGATGGCGTTATCCTCCACGTTCCCCCGTCCGGTAACGGAGGACATGCGGCAGTAAATGTACTTGGGAAGCCCTTCCATGAAATATGCCGCCATATATTGGGGATGGCACATATCCACGTAGCAGCCGCCGGCGCCGTCCTCCTTTTCCAAAAAGCCGTGTCCCTCGGGCAGGTAACCCATGCCGTCGGTGGGATAATATTTGGTGGCGATGCCGTGGGCGTGCCAGATACGGATCATAATCAGCTTGCCCAGATCGCCGGACCTGATGATCTCATAAATTTTCTTACACCAGTTTTCATACAGGCGGCTGAGCATGGTTACCATGACGATGCCGTTTTCCTTGGCCGCCTTCACGATCTGGTTTGCCTCTTGGATGGTGGGTGCCAGCACCTTATTCACATAAATATGCTTTTTATACTGAGCCGCCTTAACGCAGACTTCCACATGCTTGGTGGTCTCGCACATCACCACTACACCGTCGATGTCGTCCCGGGAAAGAACCTTGTCCAAATCCGGCTCAAAGGGGATGTGCAGGCTTTCGGCGCCTTCTTTTCCCCGCTGGACGTCATAGTCCCAGGCTGCCACTACTTCAATATCCGGGTTGGCCTTTACCGTGCCGTAAACCCCCAGGCCGGTGAACTGAATTTCCTCATTGGTGCAGGCGTGGCTGTGCCAGAAGCCTAAAAACGCCACTCTTACTTTTTTCTCTGCCATACTTTCTATCTCCTTTTACGGTTATTGAAACACCAAGCCGCTTCAGCGAACCGGTCTCGCCGGGCCGTCGCCGCAGGTTCCCTTGCAAAGTCCGGTCTTTTCAATGGCGGCCGCGATATCGTCCATATCCTCCTGGGTCAGTTCCAGCTTAGCGGCGTCGATAAACGCGTCGAGCTGCTCCGGTTTTCTGGCCCCGCAGATGGCCCCGCCGATCCCCTTCCACGCCAAAACCCAGGCGATGGAAATAGCCGCCACGGAAACATTGTGGCGCTGGGCGATAGGCCGCAGGTATTCCACAAAGTCAAGGGCCTGGGAGTAAACCGGCTCCTGGAACCAATACAAGTTGGGGCGCAGGGGGTCTCCCGCCTTTTTAAATTCCTCCACGGACTGGCGGTTGTATTTCCCCGCCAGAATCCCGTGCTGCAAAGGCGCGAAGGTGATAATGGTGGACTGGTTCGCCTTGGCCCACTCCAAAACGTCCAGGCCGCCG
Organism: uncultured Ruminiclostridium sp.; assembly: GCA_902490005.1. Taxonomy (GTDB): domain Bacteria; phylum Bacillota; class Clostridia; order Oscillospirales; family Acutalibacteraceae; genus Clostridium_A. The sequence continues at coordinate 34,234 of CABUCM010000006.1, read as the reverse complement.
GAGTTCCGGCCGTCGTCGGAATAAGGGCCGTTCATAGAGCGGTCCAGAAGGGATAACGGCTGCTGTAAGCAGTCCACGTGGGCGATCTTCTCACATCGCTTGATTAAATCCAAAGGGTGGTTAGACAATCCGATGGAGCGCACCTTACCCTCCTTCACCAAATCCGCCACGGTGCTCCAGGATTCCTCGATGGGGGTGTTGTGGTCCGGCCAGTGAAACTGAAGCAGGTCGATCACATCCACCTGCAAACGGCGCAAAGAGCCTTCCACCTGCTTGCGGATGGATTCAGGCATCAGGGATTTCACCCGGACCGCCTTGTCGTTGCCCTCGTCCTCCCGGTCGAACACCCAGGTGCAGGTGGTGAACACGTAAGGCCGCTCGCTTTTCGGGATTTCCTTCAGGGCACGGCCTACCATGATTTCGCCGTAACCGGTGCCGTAGCTGGGGGCGGTGTGAATCCAGTTGATCCCGGCGTCCACCGCCTTGCGCATGGTCCGCATGGAAAGGTCGTCGTCCGCGTTACAGAACCTGCCGGAGATGGCCAAAGAGCCCAGGCCCACGTTGGAGATTTCCAGGTCGCTTTTGCCCATTTGAGTGTATTTTAATCCGCTGTTCCTATTTTCCATAATATCACCTTATTCACTTTCATTTAAAAATCAGCCCTTCAGGCCCCCCGCCAAGCTGGTCATCATTTTTTTCTGGGTCAGCAGATACAAAATCAGCATCGGCACCAGGGAAATAATCACCGCCGCGAACACCAGGTTCCACTGGGCCGTCATGGCGCTGGTCAAAGCGTAAATTTCAACCGGCAGGGTCTTGGCGGCGGCGCCGCTTAAAAACACCATTTGGTCAAAGGTATCGTTCCAGATATACAGGGCGTTGAGCAAAATCGCCGTACCGGTAATGGCCTTTAGCTGGGGCAGCACCACCATGAAAAAGGTCTTGAAATAACCCGCGCCGTCGATGGTGGCGGCCTCCTCGAAATCGATGGGGAACTGCCGGAAAAAGCCGGTGTAAAGAAACACGGTCATAGGCATCTGCTTGCAGGTATAAAGGATCATCATACCGGCGGCGTTTCCTACCAGCCCCAGGTCTCTTAAGGCGCAGTACATGGGCACCAAGCCCAGCTGGGAGGGGATGATAATGCCGATGACAAAGAAAATATACATGATATTGCTCACCTTGCCGGGATGCCTTGCCAGGCAGTAAGCCGCCAAAGAGCCGAACACGATCAAAAGCACCAGGGAGCCCGCGGTAATCAGCAGGCTGTTGACCGTGGCGCCGATAAAATTAGCGTTGATTCCGGCGCCCTGGAGCACCTCGGTAAAGGATTGCCAGTAAACATTAGATGGCAGGGTAAACGGGGAAGCGTAAGCCTCCTTGGTTGTTTTCAGGGAATTTACCACCAGCAGGTAGAAGGGCGCCGCGAACACCAGGACAAAGAGGAAAACCACGGCGCCGCCAAGAAAGGTTTTGTAATTGTACGACTTCTTCATGAAATACTGTCCTCCTTTTTCCGTCCCGCCAGCACTTCCAGGATACCCACCACCGTCACCAGCAGGGTGAGCACCAGCGCCAGGGCCGTGCCGTAGCCGTAACGGCCGTAAGCCCAGGTTTGAATATAATAATCACTGGCAAGGGTATGGGTGCTGCCCGCCGGGCCGCCGTTGGTCAGGCCGATTACCTGATCGAACACCCGCAGGCCAGTGATGGTCATCAAGGTTATTACTACCGTAAAGGAGGGCGCCAATTGGGGCAGGGTTACGTTCCAGAATCGCTTCCAAGCGTTGGCGCCGTCAATGCTGGCCGCCTCGTACAGCTCCTCGGGAATAGACTGGAGCCCGGCGTTGAAGATCACCATAGCATAGCCCATGTTCTGCCAAAGCATCACAATGAGAATGCACAGCAGCCCGTACTCCACGGTGCCCAGCCAGTTCTGGCACAGATGCCCTAGGCCCACACCCTGCAGCAGCAGGTTCAACGGGCCGTCATAGTTAAATATGTATTTCCAGATCTGGGTAATCGCCAAAGGGATCATCACCGCCGGCGCAAACAGCACCGACCGCATAAAAAACTTCGTTTTGAAGTTATGACAAAGAATCAAAGCCAAAATCAGACCCAGCACGCAGGTCAAAAGCACAAAGGGAATCGCTAATTTAAAGGTGTTGAGAATCGCCATCTTGTCCGAAGAGGATTCCCACATAGTCTTAAAGTTTTCAAACCAAATAAAGTTGTAGGACCCAATGCCCTTAAAATCCGTGAAGGCGTAAAAAGCGCCCTGAATCGGTGCGATAAAGTGAGCCACCAATGCGCATACCAATCCCGGGATGACAAGAAACCAGGGGACTCTGATTCCCATTTTCGCTTTTTTAGTCCGTATATTGTTTTTCGGCAACGCCATTTTCCAAACTCCTTCCAGGGAATTACAGCTTACCTTTTTCGTCCGCCGGGCCGCTTGCAGGGGGCCGGCGGGTCCGCCGGCCCCCATCGCCGCGGCAATGGTTGTCCGCCCCTTCTCAGGGGCCTGCCAAAGCAAAGTGTTTGTGTCTGTCAAAGGCGGTTTTTCAACTGCCAGAGAATGGGGCCGGAATAGCCGGCCCCATGTTTTCATGATGGTACAAGCTGTTTCTCGGGATTATTTACCCCAATTAGCGTCCATGTCGGACAGAACGTCATCCACAGACTTCACGCCAGCCAGCATACCGGCAACGCCTTCGCCCAGGGCGTTGGCGGAGCCAGAGGAAGGCCAGGTGACAACGGGAATCATGGTGACGGTCTTGTCGTAGCTCTTCAATTGGGCGAAGTGCTCCGGCCAGGTTTCCTTATCAGAGAGCTGTGCCACGGAGATTTCAGAGCCGCCGGCGGCTTCCAGCCAGGCGCTGGAGCCTTCGCTGCCGGTCACGTAGGAAATGAATTCCAGGCATTGCTCCGGATTGGAAGCGTTGGCGTTCACATTCAGGTTGGTGCCGGGCCACAGCATGATCTTGGTGTCCTTGGTGTCTTTAGCCGGGAACACGCTGATGCCCACGGGGCATTCAGGGTCGGCTTTTTTAATGCCGGTGTAGCGGCTGGAGCAGTCGATAACCATGAAGGCATCGCCGGCGGTCATCTGGGATACGATTTCATTGGAGCCGTCGGTGGATGCGCTGGTGTTATAAGCGCCCGCGTCGATGAGCTCCTGAATCATATTAAGGCCGTCTTTCCAAACCTGGGAATCCTTAAAGGAATCCTCCTTGCCGGTGTAGCCGGGCTGGTTGCAGGCGAACATACTGGCCACGATCATAGCGATGGAGGTATTGCCGCCGCCGAAAGAGATCGGGATCTTATCCGGAGCAACCTCCCGGATCTTGCCAACCAGGGCGATCAGCTCATCCCAGGTGGCGGCTGGGGTTAAATCGTATTGTTCAAACAGGTCCTCGTTATAAATGATGCAGCAGAACTGAATGCCGAACAGGGCGGAATAAATTTTGCCATCCACTGAAACGCAGTCCTCTACGGCGCTGCCGATGACGCTCTTGCCGTATTCCGTGTCAGAAAGGTCCATCAGATAGCCTTCCCCTGCCAGGGTGCCGATGTTGGGGGAAGAGGTTCCGGTGCCTACATAGGCGGTAAAAATATCAGGAGCACTGCCAGCCTGAAGCTGAGTCATCAACTCGGCGGTAAAGGTGCTGGTTCCTAAATCGGCAAAGCCGGCCTCCACGCCGATACCGGTTTCTTCTTCAAATAAGGGGACCACCGCTTCCAGGCCCGGACGGCCGGAATTGGCGGAGGTGGTAACCTTGATCTTTACGTCTCCGGAAGATTCGGGGGTGCTTTCGCCGCTCTGTGCGGCGCTGTCTGTGGAACTGCCAGACTGAGAACTGCCTTCGTTGCCTGAGCTGCAGGACGCCATACCAAACAGCATGGTGGCCGCCAGCAAAACCGCGAGTACTTTTTTCATTTTTTCAAATCCTTTCATCGCAATTGGAAAACCATTTTACATTTTTTTACTTCTCCCTGACTGGTTTTCTGTAAAGATTATAATTTTATTTCATTATTTTGTCAATCAACTTCTTAAAAAACCTTTAATTTCAGATATTATGTCTAGTTAACTTTTCCTTTTTTGTGAATTTCCACGCTTATTTTAAAATTTTATTTTCATTTTTTTACATTATATTTGTAAATTAATCTGTACAAATACAAATTTTTCCGTTATAATGATACCAAAGCCTATGGAATAAGCCTGGAAAGTGAGAGATCGAGAATGGCAAACACAAAAGCAAAAGTTACCATCAACGATGTGGCGCATTTGGCTAACGTTTCTGTCGCTACGGTTTCCCGGGTTCTGAATCATACTGGCGCCGTTCGCAGCGATACGCAAAACAAGGTTATAGAGGCCGCCGCTACCCTGGGATACACTAACTCGAAAATAGAAAAGCAGCCGTCTTACCGGGAAGCTCCCGAGGCGGCCCAAGGCGCTTATCATAAACAGGTTGTTTTGGTGTCCGTCCCGCTGATTACCAACCCCTTTTATAATCAGATTATCAACGGCATTCAAGCAGCCGCTCAAAACTATGATTTTGAATGCCTGCTTTATCCCTGCAATATCGCCGCCAACAACATTGAGTCCCTGTTGGATTTTATCAAACACCTTCGTGTGGCCGGTATCATCACCGCGAACCTGATGCCTAAAGAGGTGCTGGATAAGCTGGCGTCTGAAATCCCAGTGGTGCAATGCTGCGAAAGCGACAACCACCCCCTGGTTTCGTCAGTAAGTATCAACGATTTCACCTCCAGCCTCAGCGCCATGGACTATATTCTTTCCACGGGCAAGCGGCGGATCGGGTTAATCAACGGCCCTCTTTCCTATAAATACGCCAGGCAGCGCCGCAAGGCGTACCTGACCGCCATGGATACCGCCCGGCTTAAAGTAATGCCCCACTGGATCATTCAATTGCCGGACATCAACTGCGATATGGCTTATTCCTCCGTGGTCAAGCTTCTTTCCCGCCCCGACGCCCCTAACGCGTTTTTCACCGTCTCCGACGTTTACGCGGCGGCGGCCATCCGGGCGATCCAACACTGCCACCTCCGGGTTCCCGAGGATGTGGTTGTGGTGGGCTTCGATAACGTGGACATCTCCAGCCTGACCACCCCCTCTATCACCACGGTAAATCAGCCAAAATTCCGAATCGGCTTTCTTTCCTGCGAGCTGCTGGCGGAAAAAATACACAATCCCGCGGCAGAAACCAAGCACCTTCAGCTCAATGCAGAATTGATTATTCGGGAATCTACCGCTCTTCAGTTTAACAACACGTTTTAATTCGCCCTTTCCGCCAAAATAAAATACCCCCGCTTGTTAGAACAGTAAGGCATACTGAAACTAACAAGCGGGGGTATTTTTTATCGTGAGCGCGGCGCTATCTTTAACAGGCCCTTTCACTGAAAAACAAAACTGGTCCCCGTTTTATAAACGGGGCTTTGGGAAGCGTTTAAGGGATCAAGCGCCGGCTCTTCCTCAAAACAACGGGACAAGCCGATTCCAGCGGCGCCCCGGGTCACAGCAGGTTCAGCCAGAAGCTCTGCCCTGTTCCAAGCACCTGAACCCCCACTGTCTCAAAGGAATGCTTTGACGGCGAATTCTGATTCCTTCATCCCAGTTCTTTGGCCTTTTTGTAAAACCGCTTTGTTCAAAACAGCTTTTTTCCGTCGGAAATATTAATATCCAGTTCCTTAGCAACGCTGCCCTGTTTGAAGGGATTCACCTTCCGCACCTCTCCATCGCGCCGGAAAAACGAGCCGGTTCCCTTGAACCAAAAGGTGATGCCGGCCTTTTCGCATTGCTCCCGGATGGACAAAACCCACTGGTAATCGCACACACGGGCTTCCCGGCCGGATTCGCCGCTGACGGTGACATGATCGATGCCGTCAAGATAAGGGGAAAGATTGATTTCTTCCAAAAGCGGGGAACAGGCCACAAACCGCCGTTTCATAGGATAGGATAAAAACAGCGGCAGACGGTAATCGGCCAGCGCCTGATTCTCGACGGTGCAGCCGATATTGACGTTTTCGTATCCATCTCCCCAGTCGTTGGGAAGGGATACCGGAAAACGGTCGATACGCTTGGTTAAGATTAAGAAATCAAGATCCGGACGCTCTTTGATCATCCGCCAAGCCTCGCTTCGCCAAGCGTCGGCCTCGGGGATAAAAAAATCCGACGCAAAGCAGGCAGCGACAATTTTGCCGCTGCCGATCTTGTATGCGCCTTTTGCCGTTTTTGCCAGGGGCTTGTCAAATTCGGCTGTTTTCACGACGGTATTCTGCCCGTGCCGTTTGGAATACGGCCCATAAAAATAGCAATAGGCACATCCGTCACTCTCCGGATAGCAGCCTGTCCACGGTTCCCAGTTCATAGTTTATCTCCTTTATCTCCCGCCGCGCTTCAATTCCTGAAAGACAAAACAATCCGTCACATGGTCATTCACCATACCCGTAGCTTGCATGAATGCATAAACGATTGTCGAGCCCACAAACCGGAACCCCATCTTTTTCAAATCCTTGCTGATTTTCTCGGAAAGCGGTGTTGACGCCGGGATCTCCTCCATATTCTCCCAGTGGTTTGTAATGGGGGTATAACCCACATATGCCCATATAAATTCATCAAAGCTTCCGTACTTTTCTTGCACCTTCAGAAATGCTTTGGCATTGGCCACAGCGGCGTTTACTTTGAGGCGGTTTCTGATGATTCCTTCATTTGCAAGCAGCTCCTGTATTTTGTCCTCGTCGTAAAGAGCCACCTTGATTGGGTCAAAGCCATCAAACGCTTCTCGGAACGCCTCTCTTTTTTTGAGCACGGTAATCCAGCTAAGCCCGGCCTGCATCCCCTCTAAAATCAACATTTCAAACAGCTTTCTGTCGTCATGCGCAGGCCGTCCCCACTCGTTGTCGTGATAATCGATGTATATGGAGAGCTCCCCCGCCCAGGTACATCTGTTTTTTACACACATAAGGTTTTTCCTTTCAACCCAATCAATTTGATTGAAACAAAATCATAGTTTATTTCGTTTTATCATATCAGCCTCAAGGCCAATTCGTGATCCCGCAGGATGCCATGATATTGGCAAGCTCGGTGTCACCGGTGGAACGGTGCGGGCGGCAGAGCCGGGCAAGAAGCCAAGCTTGTTTTATTATACCATTTTACTATATCGTTGTCACTAATCAGAAATCTCAATAAAATGGGAATACCCATTGAAATGCGGCCATAAAAGCTCTCCATTTCAATGGGTATTCATAACTATTTGCCGCTTACTTTTCTATCCTCTTTGCCGATTTCTTCTTCCCCAGCCGTTTCCCTTGCCCCCGCCTTTATGTCCGGTTTCCGTATCACTGTCAACTGGCGCTTCACTGTCAGCCGGCGATCCGCTTTGACCTTCAGCAGAGGAAAGTTCTTCTATCAGGCTGCGTATTTGCTTCATTGTCATCCCTTGTACTTCTTCCGCTGTAACGCTCGGATCAAGGGCTTGTAATTCTAAATACGCCCGATATTTCCCATAAGAAAGCCCGGCCTCATGAGCTTCTTCAACCTCTTTCGGATTCGCGGAATAGCAATAGGCGTTTTTGTGTCCCGTTGTGAAAGACTGAATATTGGAAAGTACCGCCTCGCTTCGCGTTTCATCGGAATCTATTACCGCAATAGACAGTTCTTCCCCTTGCGATAATAAACCCGCAAAGCTTTCATTGGACAAAATTTCCTTCAAGGCTTCCGTGTAATTCTCAAATTGTATATTCAATTCACTCACTAGATCCTCCCCGTCCTGGTTATACCCCTTGACAGAAACGACCCTATCAAAACGGTTAATCCCCAACTCAATTGATGGATTGACGTCGATGCTGATGGTTGTTACAGGAGTGAAGTAAAGCTGATAACCGATCACGGCAATTAATATGAATAGAAAACTCGCCATCACAGGGATCAAGCGTTTATAGGAAAAACTCTTTTTGTGTTCCTTCATTTTATGAACTATAAACTCTTTGGTTTTATTTTTTAATTCTTCCTCGGCGTGAATCTTATCAAATGTTTCCTTGATTTTCTCATTCATATTCATCACCTCCCAGGCTGCGTTTGAGAATTTGTTTGGCTCGTGTCAACAATGTATAAATTGTGTTTACGTTTTTCCCAAGAATCTTGCCGATCTCAGGCGCCGTATATTCTTCATAATAATGCAGATAAATCACATCTCTGTATTTTGACGGCAGAGAACACACAGCCTCCAGGACATCTTTATTGTCCGGCGGTAAATCCGCCGGCTGCTCAATGATATCGTCAATAGAAACAAAATGGCTGCGAAAGAAACCTTTTAATAAGTCCATACAGGCGTTAATGGTAACACGAATCAGCCATGCTTTTTCGTGCTCTTCATTTTCAAATAAAACGGAACTAAGGGCATATTTCAAAAACACGGTTTGGAATATGTCCTCAGTATCAGCATAATTTTTAAGATGCAGCATACAAAGCCGCCGAACGGTATCAGAATACCGCTCGATTGCTTTGGTCACTTCCTGTTCATTCCGCATGGCAAACCTCGTTTGTTATTTTCCCCATCGTCCCCTGGAACCGACGCCTCTTCCCATATTTTGAGAAAAGGATGCTTCCCCGGAATAATTATCGCATATTCCGTCCTCGTTTGCATCCACAAAATTCCTATGATTCCCCTGGCCCCTGCCGTTTCCACGGTTATCGCAGATACCGTCGTTATCTTCATCTGTAAACCCGCCGCCGTTTCCGCCGGCGCTATTGTAATTATCGCATATTCCATCCTCATTTGCATCTACATAATTCCCATGACTCCCCTGGCCTCTGCCGTTTCCACGGTTGTCGCAGACGCCGTCGTTATCTTCATCTGTAAACCCGCCGCCGTTTCCGCTAGCGCTATTGTAATCATCGCATATTCCGTCCTCGTTTGCGTCCACAAAATTCCTATGACTCCCCTGGCCCCCGCCGTTTCCACGGTTGTCGCAGATACCGTCGTTATCTTCATCTGTAAACCCGCCGCCGTTTCCGCCGGCGCTATTGTAATTATCGCATATTCCGTCCTCGTTTGCATCCACAAAATTCCTATGATTCCCCTGGCCCCCGCCGTTTCCACGGTTGTCGCAGACACCGTCGTTATCTTCATCCGTAAACCCGCCGCCGTTTCCGCCGGCCCCATTGTAATTATCGCATATTCCGTCCTCGTTTGCATCCACGAAATTGTCCCTTTTCTCCGGTGCGGCCGCAAACGCGCTTGACGCGCTGACCGCAAAAATCAACGCCGAAGTTAAAATTCCAACCATTATTTTTTTCATTTCTGTTTCCTCCAGCAGCTTTATGGTAGCCATTGACGGCTTCATCCTTAATACGATTGACGAAAGTAAATCCATCCAAAAGAATACATCATTTTATTTTCAAAAAAATACCATCTCAAAAAATTGTCGAAAAAGCAGGGCTCTCTGAATTGCCCACAGTGGCGAAAGCTGTTATAATAAAGCGGTAATATTCAGAATCACAAAAAGGCAGAAGGTGGCGGGATATGCTAAATTTTTTCACACTGGAGTCGAAAGAGTTTGCGGAATTAGCCCGGGATATTTTGCAAAAAATTGTTCAAAAGAAGCTATATCTGACGGATGGCCCCTATGATGAGGGGATTGATTTTACAGATGATCCCCTTCATCCCAAAATCATAGGCCAAGCCAAGAATTTTATTTTCACCTCTATCGATACGCTGATGCGTGAATTAGAAGGGGAACGGGACCGTGTGAAAACACTGCGTCCAGAAGCCTACTATCTGTTCCTGCCAAGGAATCTTACTCGGAAGCGGCTGGAAAAAATCATAAACCTATTTCAACCGTACACAAGGTTTGACCAGGAACATATTTTTACCCTGGGCAGAATGGATGAGCTGCTGCAGGAAAACCAATATAAGGATATTCTGGAGAAGCACCCGAAGCTTTGGAATTTTTCCATGAGCGTCCTCAGCAAAGCCCTTTATCGAAACATTGATTTTGACACACGGGAAATGCTTTTGGAAATCGAATCGTTCCGCGAATTTGTGCCCACGGAGAGTTATTGCGCGTGCATCGAGCTACTGGAACAGGATCACGCGGTCCTGCTGCAAGGCGCGCCAGGCACGGGAAAAACCGTGATCTCCAGGCGAATCGCTTTGGATCTGGCACAACAGGGATACCAAGTGCACTATACGACGGACGGAAATCTGAGGGATATTAAAGGGATTCTTTCTCAAGACGACACACCGGAACTGATTCTGCTGGATGACTTTCTGGGGCAGATGTACGTTTCGCTGGATCCAGGCAGGGCCGGGGAGCTGGAAACACTGCTGCACTTTATCCGGCGCAGCAAGCATAAGCGGATTCTCCTAAACTCGCGTATTACAGTTCTGCAAGAGGCTGAACGGAGCATCCCCCTCTTCTCCAGGCTTCTTTCCAATGTGAAGAAAATAAATGTGGACGAGCTGACGGAATATGAAAAAGCCCGCATTCTCCAAAGCAATTTAAAAACAGCGTGCGCCGGCCGCCCAACAATCTGCCATTATATCGCTTCCGAAGGACGGTACTGGAATATTATCAGGCACCATAATTTTAATCCTCGAATCATTGGCATGATGGCTGCCACCCTGGCCAGCCTGTCCGATCCAAAAGACTTTTATGACCGTCTGCTGAAACTGCTCAATGATCCGGCAAATATCTGGGCGCAGGAATTTGAGAAAAACCTCCGTCCGGAGGACCGCCTCTTATTGACGACCCTGTATTCCCTAACCAATACGAATGTGGATTTTACGCTGCTGCAGGCCTGTTACGACGCGCGGATCAGAGCCATGCCGGAAATCGATAAGACGGTGGATCAGATGGGGAACGCGCTAAAGCGGCTGAATCGTTCCATGGTTTGCCAGACCTGGGATGAAACACGGAAAATCTCGGTACTCAATCCTTCTGTCAACGACTTTCTTTCCCAGTATATCCGGCGTCATCCGCTGGAGAAAGAAGCCATTGCCGCTTCCGCAGTCTATTTTGAGCAGATCCATAAAATTCTGCGCGGAAATTCCATGGAAGATTATCTGCATCCTCCGGCATTGCTTACGCTGGTGGAACAAAAATTTCAAGACCGCTCCCTCTTGCGTCTTCGTTTTCAAGAAAAGTCGTATTTAGGCAATATCTTGGCCTATCTGTGTGTTGTCCGGCAGCCTTTGCTGGATGACGTATACCGCGACCAACTGCTTGATTTACTCCGTCAGGGAGCTGTCAACAACTATCAACCATTTTCGATGAAAGACTGTCTGGATTATATTCTGCCGTTGTTTTCAGAGCCGCTGTTTTCTTACTATCAGATGGAGCGCCAGCTGTCGGACAATGGCTTTGTAGTAGGTTTGATGGGAAGAGCCACGCATTCTATTGAACTGCTTCAAGTGCTGTCCCTTATCTGGTCCGTGTTTTGCGCTCCGGAACCAAAATATGATTATGACGTCGCGTTCTTTCGAAAAAAAGCTACAGAGTATACGGAAGACCGCTTACTCAATGAGATTGCTGATTTTAACACGTTTTACACGGACGATTATGACCAGTCGGAATTCGACCGTTTGGTGCAGGCCATTCCCGCGGATATGCCCGAAGAGGATGTCATTGATTATTTTGAATTCGATCTAAGTGCATTTCTGGAAGACGACCTTACCGATCAATTTGTAGAGCACGTGATCCGCAACATTCGGGATGTACTGGAGGACCAGCCCTGGTTTGATGGGAATATCAGTATTGACCGGGATGCCGTATTGATCGATCAAAACCCCTGGGATAAAGCGAAAATCATGATTGACAATGCCATGTACGACTTCTTGCCAGAGGAGACCTATGAAGCCTATACCGCCCAACGGCGGGAATCCACTGAAAACTGGTACCTGGACCGCGTCAATATGGAATATTGGAATCATATAGAGGAAGAACGCGAGAAGTCTCGGATCCGCTCTCTGTTTGAAGAACAGCTTTCTTCAGGGGATTCATAAGCATTTCGTCGTGATGAATCAGAAAAGCCCCCCTTCCCCGCCGGCAAGAGCCCTCTTCCCATACCCCAATCAGTTTTTGATCCCCACAGCAGTCCCTGCCTTAGAATACATTTTTCTGAACTACCACATTTGGATTCTCCCGGCTTCCGCTCTTTGGTGATGTGAACCCGAAAAGCCGCGTTTTGCGGCCGTAATGGAATTATTGTAAAGCGCCCTTAACCCCGCCATGAAGAAGCTGGTCCCGTTTAAGGAGAAACAAAGAATTCTCAATAAAACTCCCCGGTCCCGGATGGCTCCTTTTTTATTTTCACAATATGTCTCCTTGTTTTTGGCCTTTCGGTGTCCCCAATTCCTATAAAAAGAGCGGACCTTTGAAAGCGGCTTAAATACTGTGCTTATAAAATAAAAGAAGAGGCCGGAATTTGGATATCCCGTTTTTAAATTTCAAATCGCTCCCCCTGTTCGGAAAAACTTTTCTAAAAGAATAAGTGGTTGCCTAGATTGTTTTTGCTGTCCAAGGAAGCTTCTTTTGAAGGTAATAGAGAGCCCTTATGGATAAACCCCCTGCAGCGCAAAACAGACAAAGTTCTTTGTTGAACTATTTTCCGTATTTATTTGGAAAATGCTTCGTACGGACAAGAAAGCATAGAATAATCTTCAAATTTGCAGAGTGCGTTAATGTACACTGGCGCCGATTGCCACACAAATTCTGGCCGTTTTAATATTCATTTTCGATTACCATTTTATTATGGGAATCAAAAGGGGAGCATCGTGTAGCCAACCTAATTTTCATAAAAGCCTTGCTTTCCACCCGCAAATATATAAGCGGTCACTTATAAGGCACGAAACCAAAAAACAGCAGATGAAAAACAATATGACCCTCAATAATGGTTGTACGCTCACGGTAAAAACTCTCACCGTAAATTATGTGCCCGTGGTATTCTTATTCATTGATTTTCTCATTCTTTTAATATATCGGCGACTATCTTTATTTTAATGTTACCTGTATCTATTATCAACTTCCAAATTGGTAAGGCGGGAAAATAGGTTGATGTTTATTTTTGCTAAAATAATTAATTTTTTTATATAACATAGCCAATGTACGGAAATCTTCATAAGAAGCTGAAGGGAGGGTTTGCGGCGGCCTGGTTGTGTAGCAACTGTATTTAGTACAATATTGTACTGTAGATTGTAAATTGCGTAATTGAGATTACGGCTGCCGAGAACCAGTATGGATTTGTGGAATATGTAGTAGGAATAAGGTGCAAAAAAGGAAAAGACCATGGCCAACGATAAACTAGCCATGGCCAAAACTGTCATAGAATGTGCAGTTGTGAAATGAAATTTTGTGTCCGCGAGGGGAAGGTATTTTCAACAAGCAACGCCAAAGACCATGCGGCTGCTCAGAGGCCTTGCTTGCTAGCTAATATTTTCCGGAACCCGAATATTAGCCGCATTATAAAGTTTATATTTTTCTAACATATTCTTTTTTACGGATACCAAAATATAACGATAACAACCCGCTATGCTGTCTGCAAAAGAACTCGCATCACCTTCTCTTAACTGCTGAAAGGCTAGAACAACTTGTTTATTGACAAAGGAAACCGTATGTTTTTTGGATGGATAATAAGTAAAATGATGTCCCCATTCAAGAAGATGATTGGTTTCGGATAGAATAATATATAAAGGCTCTAATGTGGTATGCTTTATTATAGATTCTACAATATCTGTTAAATAAATAGAGCCAGGAGAAGTAAATCTATCTGATAACTCGTCCAGTTCCGCTCTAGTAAACCGCGAGGCTGCAGCTAAAGCTGCTGGACGGATAATTAATGCCATTAACTGTAAGGCGTGAAGATAACGCAACGCCTTTTCTACATACCCCGAATTAAGAGCCAGCTGGTGAAGTTTCATATCATCCGGTTCTATCACTATTGTACCTTTCCCATTTAACGTCTTTACAAAACCTCTTTGCTCCAGTTCTGACAATGCTTTTCTAACTGTCGATAAAGAGACGCCATATTGTTTAGCTAGTTGCTTTTCATATGGAAGATACATTCCAACAGAATATTCTTCAAGGCCAATTTTTTGATTGATATCATCAACAATTTTTGAGTAAAAATAATCCTGACCGCGCATGGGATTCCACGAATACCTCAAATCAGCTTGTGCAGGGCATTCTGGTGTTGTCTCTGACAGGTGATCCAGCGTTTTTTCAACGGAATCCGTAAGTTTCTGATACATATTTGATAACTGGTTGTACTTTGTGAGTGGATCATCGCCTTTTAATATCTCTATAATAACACCGGTTGCAGATGCGGACCCCTGCAAAAAGTTCTTAGAGAAATAGGGACAATCTTCTGTAAAGAATGCAAGCTTATTATAAAGTCCAAATGTAGAATATAGTTCGCTGAATAAGGGATTGCCGCCTATTCTTAATATATCATATCCCAATTTAGAAGTAATGTACCATCCACCTGTCGTATTTCCTGAACGCAATGATTTCATAGCCTGTTTATAGTGGGGCATTATCGCCACATCACACCCCTGCAAAGCAAAAACCATAAGCGAAGGCAGTATTAGGGCAAAAGTCTGATATACCTGTAGGATGCCTTCTTTTTGCTTTAAAATATCAAAAGCGGTATTTGATGGATGACAAGTATCTTTTGTTGAAACAACAGTTGGCGCAAGACGGGGCTGAATATCAATCAGCCCTTCTGCCCGCAACGCGTCAAAGACACGGTTAATCGTATATCTGCTTACATGATATTGCTCGCAATACACTCTTGAAGACGGCAAGGCATTTCCAGGAGGTATTTGGCCCTCTAAAATACACTGCTTAATTTCACGATATACAAATTGAAATTTTGTTTCTTGTTGTTCCATAACCCGCCTCCTATCTATTTAAATTATATCATAGGGAATCAATTTGGTCGATATAAAAACGCATAACCTATTTGCACACCTTACCAATACAGATATTGCCTGTCAATAAGGAGGACATTTATAATTAAATTGTGAGGAAAGAGTTCTATTACCATGGAAAGGCAGAAAATTTTATTATGGACGATTCAGAAATGAATCGCGCTCTCTTGACAGAGGTTTATATGTTTTCCTGACGAAAACGAGGACTCTACGGACAACATTTTAGAAGGGGAAAATGTAAGAATGGATCTAAAAGATTGTTATATGAAATTGGGCGGCAATTTTGACGAGGTAATGGGACGATTGGGGCGCGAACAGATTATCCGGAAATTTGTATATAAATTCCTGGATGATAAAAGCTTTGCCATTTTTGAAGCCTCCATGGAAAAGAAGGATTACGCCGAGGCTCTCAGAGCCGTTCATACCCTTAAGGGAATTTGCCAAAATCTTTCTTTTACCAGATTGTCGGAGAGCTGCAGTGCGGCCACAAAGGTATTAAAAGAAGATAACTGGAATAAAGCCGCCGAAATGATACCGCAATTATCTGAGGAGTATTATCAAACAATAAATGCTATTGAAGAGTACCGGAGAGCCCAGGAGGAATAACTGCAATGGAAAACAGTAAAAAGAAGAACTACACCACAAGATTTCTAATATGCAGTTTTGTTGGGCTTTTGATCTTTAGTATTATTGTTTTCAGCTCGCTCGGAATTTATATGAGCCGAAAAAGTGAAAAAGCCGTTTGCGAAATTGGAGAAATCTATATGTCTGGAATGAATGAACAAATGTCCAGGCACTTTGAAAGCGTTATCAAATTGCGTTTTAATCAGGTCGGCGGTATTGTTTCCGTTGTCCCAACAGATAACAACGATAAAGAGCAACTATATGACGAACTTGTTTACAGGGCGAGAGTCAGAGACTTTGGCTATTTGGCGCTTTGTTCTACCGAAGGGGATTTTCAGACGCTTTCTGGAAAGCCTATACGGCCGTTGAACCCAGAACCTTTTGTAGAAGCATTAGTACAGGGGGAACAACGAGTCGCTGTTGGCATTGACTCTGCTGGAAATGAAGTGGTATTGTTTGGCGTTGACGCTGCTTATCCGATGCAAAATGGCGATAGGAGCACTGGCCTGGTTGCGGCGGTTCCACTGGAATATATTACTGATTTTCTTTCCTTAAAAGATGAAAATCAACTGATACATTATCATATTATCAGGCCAGACGGCAGTTTTGTAATCAAAAACCCCAACCATGAACTACAGCAATTCTTCCAAGAATTGCGGAAGTATCTTGATCTATCTACAAATGAGCTGCCCGCCGAGAATTCCGTTAAAGGATTGAGCACTGCGTTAAAAAACAGCCAAGAATATGCAACAACATTTGAAACAGATGGCGAAATGCAGCAAATTTATGGAATGCCATTACCCTATTCTGAATGGTATTTAATATCAGTAATGCCCTATAGTTCCTTGGATGGTACCATAAACGACCTAAGCGGCCAACGAGTGTTTATCACTGTGTTGTCCTGCGTTTCTATATTAATCATTCTGACATTGATTTTTTTGCGGTATTTCTTTATGACCCGTTCTCAGCTACGTGAATTGGATGAGTCCCGTCAGGAGGCATTTGAGGCAAGCAGAGCTAAAAGTGAATTTTTAGCGAATATGAGCCATGATATCCGTACACCCATGAATGCGATTGTAGGCATGACCGCGATTGCTACAGCCCACATAGACGACCGGAAACAGGTGCAGAATTGCCTTAAAAAGATTACATTGTCGAGTAAACATCTATTAGGGCTTATTAATGATGTTTTGGATATGTCTAAAATTGAAAGCGGTAAATTAACTCTATCCACAGAACAAATTTCATTAAAGGAAATTGTTGAAGGTATTGTTAATGTTATGCAGCCACAGGTTAAGGCTAAAAAGCAAACCTTTGACATACGTATTGAAAATATTCTTACAGAGAATGTATGGTGCGATAGTGTCCGCTTAAGTCAGGTTTTGCTAAATCTCTTGTCAAATGCAACGAAGTATACACCCGAGGGCGGCTCGATACAATTATCCCTTTTTGAAGAAAAATCTCCAAAAGGGGAAAACTTTGTCCGGATTCATATTAAGGTCAAGGATAATGGAATTGGCATGTCTCCAGATTTTCTTAACAAAATATATGAATCCTATAGCCGTGCGGATGGAGCCAGAATACATAAGACTGAGGGCGCCGGTTTGGGAATGGCCATAACGAAGTATATTGTGGACGCAATGGAAGGAACCATCGATATAAAAAGCGAGCTTGATAAAGGCACCGAATTTCATCTCACGTTTGATATTGAAAAAGCGGTTGCAGTAGAAATGGACATGGTTCTTCCTTCTTGGAATATGCTGGTAGCCGATGATGATGAATTGGTGTGTAAAACGGCTATCAACACCCTAAAATCCATGGGAATAAAAGCTGAATGGACACTGAGCGGGGAAAAAGCAATAGAACTGGTAATTCAACACCACAAAAAGAGAGAGGATTATCAAATCATCCTATTAGATTGGAAATTACCTGGTATGAATGGGATTCAGGTTGCAAGGGAAATCCGGCATAATCTAGGAAAAGAGGTGCCAATTCTGCTGATTTCCGCATACGACTGGAGCGAATTTGAGACGGAGGCCCGTGAAGCGGGCGTCAGTGGCTTTATCTCCAAGCCGCTTTTCAAATCAACGCTATATCATTCTTTACGGCAGTATGTGGATATTGAAGCGGAACATGACGACCAAGCATTGAACCAAAATATTGATCTATCTGGACGCCGCATCTTACTTGCCGAGGATAATGAGCTCAACTGGGAGGTTGCAAGTGAGTTACTCGCTGACTTGGGGGTAGAACTGGATTGGGCAGAAGATGGCCAAATATGTCTAGACAAGTTTCAAAAATCACCAGCGGGGTATTACGATGCCATTCTCATGGATATCCGTATGCCCCATATGACAGGATATGATGCTACACAGGCAATCCGGAGACTTGATCATCCTGATGCTCTATCTGTTCCGATTATAGCTATGAGCGCAGACGCTTTTTCCGACGATATACAGCATTGCTTAGAATGCGGTATGAACGCCCACATAGCAAAGCCTATTGACATTCTGGATCTGACCCGCTTGTTAAAGAGGTATTTAGTTTAAATCCAGCTCTAAAAGTGCGCGTCCAAAAGCCCATGTGAATAAAGAAGCTTTAACAACTGGAGCTAGGTAAAAATGCTCCGCATCAGCGCCAAGGATAACGTGAAGAAAATTCCAAAGGATAATGAAAAACGGCGTTATCTTATTATAAAAAGTTTTAATCCCAATAAAGTTCTCAATGTAGTTCCTGCGTGTTAAAAACCAAGGGCATCGGGGTATGCCCTCCGTTCTGCCAGGCCTCAAAATTCAGGTGGTTTCCGGTAGAATTTTCTGTGGTACCCACATAGCCGATGACATCGCCCCGCTTCGATTTCTGCCCCGCAGTTACCAAGGAGTTCTTTTCGATTCTCCGGTTTCGGCAAGAGGGCGAGGTATTTATTCTGCCGGTATGGTTGAAGCGGTACTAGGGGAAGCAAAAAATGCCCCGGCCGTCAGCCGGGGCATTACAAAAGAAAACCAAAAAATTAAAACCCTCGCTTTTCCTTTGATGGATTTCTCGTTTCCACCTTTTCTGGATTTACCATTCAGCAATAGAACCGTCGGTATGGCGCCAAACGGGATTCTTCCACTGATGAGGATTTTGATTTTCCCGGAGGACCAAATCCTTGTTGACCTCAACCCCCAAGCCAGGCTTTACCGGCAAATCAATAAAGCCATTCTTGAATTGGAAATCCTCCTGATTTTTTACATAGTCCAGCACGCTTTTCCCTACATTATAATGGATTCCAATGCTTTGCTCCTGGATCACCGCGTTGTAGCTGACGGCGTCCACATTCAGACAGCTGGCCAGAGCAATCGGGCCCAGCGGGCAGTGGGGGGCCAAAGCCACGTCAAAGGCTTCCGCCATGGAAGCGATTTTCCTGGTCTCCGTCAGGCCTCCCCCGTGGCTCAGGTCAGGCTGGATAATATCCACGCCGCCTGTTTTCAGCAGCCGTTTAAAATCGTATTTGCTGAACAACCGCTCGCCGGTGGCGATTGGAATATTACACGCCGCGGCGATTTCAGGAAAGTATTCCATATTTTCGCATAAAACCGGCTCCTCAATAAACATCGGATCAAATTCTTCCAGTTTTTTCGCCAGGATTTTCGCCATTGGCTTATGCACGCGGCCGTGAAAATCAATAGCGATTCCGAAATACTTCCCGCATTGCTCGCGGATTGCCGCCACCCGTTCTAATACGGCGTCAATTTTATCATAGGAATCGATCATCTGCAATTCCTCCGTGGCGTTCATCTTAACCGCTTGAAAGCCGGCGTTTTTCCGTTCCAGCGCGGCCTTTCCCACGTCGCTGGGACGGTCGCCGCCGATCCAGCTGTAAACCTTCATGCGGTCCCGGCAGGCGCCGCCCATTAATTCATATACCGGAACCCCAAAGGTCTTTCCTTTCATATCCCACAAGGCCTGGTCGATTCCCGAAATCGCGCTCATCAGAACTCCGCCGCCACGATAAAATCCAGCCCGGTAAAGGAGGGTCCAAATATCTTCGATTCTTCCGGGGTTCGCCCCGATCAGATAGGGCTTCATCTCCTCCACACATGCCAAAACCGCCCCGCAGTGCCCCTCCAGCACCGCTTCTCCCCATCCGGCCAGGCCATTATCCGCTATGATTTCCACAAATCCCCAGCGCGGCCTTACAGTATAGGTGTTCACCTCTATAATTTTCATCTAAAACACTCCTATTTTATAGCTTTTACTGAGCTGCTCCTGCGGTTCCCCTGTGAAAATCAGAGGCACTGTTCTTTTTTCAGTCCCTCTGTAATTTTCAGCACTGCGGCGGCACACGCATTCCAATCTCCCTTTGCAGCCGCCTCCTTAGGCACCAGATTGCTGGCCATGCCAACCCCCAGATAGCCCGCCGCTAAAAATTCCTTGAAATTCTCAGGCGAAACACCGCCAATAGCTACATAGTCCCCCTGTTCAAAAGGCCCCTTTAGGCTTTTCACATAATTCAATGGCATCGAGCCTGCCGGAAACAGCTTCATGGTTTTTGTTTTTCCGCTTTCTGTCTCCGGCTGATTGGCCAACCGCCGGCGGGAGCCGATTGCTTTCCTTTGCGTTTTCCCTCCAAAAAGCAGCGGTTCTCCCTGCTTTTACAGGTTTACATTAACTTTCCGCCAGCTTTTTCCCACAAAACAGCGTCTTGGATTTCCCGTGGGTTTTTAGCTTTTCTTTTACAGCCCTTTCAGCGATGCAGGCGGATTTTCCCCTGCCCTCGCTCGCCATTTCTCCGGATTAATAAAATTTCCGTCCGAAGATTTCTTTTAGCCTCTCAAGCGGCGCCTTGGGATTACGATCCATGTCCAACAGGCCGTTTACTTCCTGCATCACATCTGTCAGCTGGGTATAGCAGAACCCTGAGAATCTTCCTCTGCTGCTTATAAACTTTTCTGTCGTTTCCCTAATACGCTTCAAAAATTCTTCCTGGCTGCTTGCCGCCTCATAATAGCCCCAGGCGCCCTCGGCTCCGCCTTGCAGCGCCACGCCGCCGTATTC
Organism: uncultured Ruminiclostridium sp.; assembly: GCA_902490005.1. Taxonomy (GTDB): domain Bacteria; phylum Bacillota; class Clostridia; order Oscillospirales; family Acutalibacteraceae; genus Clostridium_A. The sequence goes on along the minus strand of CABUCM010000006.1, from coordinate 13,616 downwards.
CGTCACCATTACCGGCTCGCCGTGGTAGCGGTTACCCGACGCGTTGGGCAGCCGATGCTCCACATTCCTTTCTGTGTAGTATCCCGGATCGTCATATTTATCCAGATTATCCTCAAACAGGGCGTAATCGTGCAGGGAACAGATATCGTTTTCATCCACGTGTTCCCAGCCGTCATTGGTGCTGACCACCCTGCCTGGATCCAGCGCTTTCAGCATGTAATACAGCGATCTGGCGTAATCCTGCTGTCTCGGGTCGTTCATAATGTTGCTGACACCCCAGCTTTCATTCAGCGGCACCCAGCAAACAATACACGGATGATTATAGTCCCTTTCCACAAATTCCATTAGTTCCCGATAGGTGCCCCTCATCGCCGTATCGTTGAACTCATAGGAGCTGGGCATTTCTCCCCATACCAGCAATCCCAATTTATCCGCCCAATAGTAATACCGAGGATCTTCCATCTTCTGATGTTTTCTCGCACCATTGAATCCCATCGCCTTGGTCAATTCAATATCTTTTTTGATGGCTTCCTCACTAGGCGGCGTCAGCAGGGTTTCCCGCCAGTAGCCCTGATCCAATACCAGCCGCTGGAAATACGGCCGGTTATTCAGCAGCAGCTGTCCGTTGTGAACGCTGATTTTCCGCATTCCAAAATAGGTCTCTACCCGGTCCAGGCAATTTTCATCCATCCACAGCTCTGCTGTTACCCCAATCAGGTTGGGGTGTTCCGGGCTCCAATAGAAGTCGTTCACCGCACGGTGGTCATAGTCCGGGAACACCAATATTCCCCGGCCTTTTTCATTTACAGAAATCTGAGCTGCGGCTCTTGCTTCTTTCTTTTCTCCGTCCACCTCATAATGGGCTTTCAGCCTTACTTCCATATTCTGAGCGTTTTTCGCCTCAACCTCTACTTCCGCTGTTAGGGCGTCTAGGTTTGGAGTAATTCTCACCGCCGTCAGATACGCCCGCGATGTAAAGGTCAGCCATACGCTTTGCCAGATTCCTGTTGTCGGCGTATACCAACAGCCGAAAGTCCTTCCTTTCCAGCTTTGCTTGCCCCGGGGGCGGTCGCAGGCCAGCGTATCCACCGCCTTTACCAGCAGGGTGTTCCTTTCTTCTACCAGATGGGTTATATCAAAAGAAAACGAGGTATGGCCGCCTCGATGAGTTCCCGCGCAGCGGCCGTTAACCCACACTTGCGCCTCATAGTCCACCGCTCCGAAATGAAGCTGCACACTGCCATTCCGCTGCTCTGGACTTAGCCTAAATTCCCGCCGGTACCAGACCGTATCCCAGTCCTCAGTCCTGCCGATCCCGCTGGCCTGGCTTTGGTAACAGAAGGGCACCTGAATTTTCTCCTCAAATTTTGCCTCTAACGCCTGTTCCGCTGTCTGAAGCCTTTTTTCTCTGTCAAATTCAAATTCCCATTCCCCGTTCAAACATTCCCAGTTCTCCCGCGCGAGATCCGGCCGCGGGTAACAGGAGCAAACCTGTTGGTGAGTCACGCTTTTCTCTAAATTCCCCATGAGTTCCTTTCCCTTAGCGCAATCTTCCATAGATATTTTCTCACCTCTCTGCCTTTATAGCACGATGGCCGCTGACCGGGGCGGCAGAACCACTCCCCCCACAATCGGTTTCCATGCTTCGTCTTCCACTAGACGGTATCTTTTCAGTCTGCCGGCCTCCGCGTTTACATTGACGCACCGGGCAGTATCCTCATAATTGCATAATACCACCCCAATGCTGCTGTCCTCCGCCGTAAATACCCCATAGGTTTCAAAGGACCCGCCATCCACCGCCGACACTGCGGCGCCCTTCGTTCCCTGGAATTCTCCGTCCCAGAACCATTTTCGGTACTCTTCTCTGATCTCATCCACCTTTTTCCCATATGCCATTGTTTCCGGATAATCCTCTAAGCTTCCCTTAAAGTTATACGGCTCATAGCTGATGACAAACCGGTACATCAGGCATTGATTCAGCATATTTCTGTCGTTGAACCCAGTCACCGCCGTCATATACTGCGCCTGCGGCCATAAATAGCGGGATAACGGGAGATACTCCTTATCCTCCGACCGGAAATAAGAAAGCTCATAGGCTTCCATTTCCCAGTCATAGCAGGCCTCTCCGGCAATCAGAAAGTCCTCCGGCACGCCTTCTAACGCCCGGAACCGTTCGATCAAAAGCCTATCGTTGGCGTAAACCGGCCATCCGTACCGGTGTCCGTGGCTCTCATCGAAGCATAGCTGAGCGGGTCCGTGGTGCATACACTCGTCGATTAGAATGCCGTCCGCTCCTAATTCCACCATCTTTAAAAATTCTTTCTCACAAATTTTCATGTAATCCTCTGACCCAAAGCACATGGGGATCAGGCGCTTTGTGTTGAGGTCCAAAAGCTGTGTTCCGGTCTGATATTTATATCCGGGATGCAGATAGTAATCTCCATAAGGGTCTTTTACCGCCATATTCACAAGTTCTTCCCGGAACCATTTGGTTCCTCGGTCAGCCCAGACAAACTTAGCGAACAGGATGACCTTTACCCCTAATTCCTGACAGGCCTTAATCGCTTCTTTCAGCTCATCAAAGGTTCCCAGCCGCGGGTCAGGGCTGTGCGACGGATTCCCTTGGTCCTGGCCGCCGTCGTTCCAGCCTACAAGCTGTATCGCTTTGACGCCATGTTTTTTACACTCAGCCGCTACTTTCGGCAGATCGATAAATTTGAGCCGTAATTCGTCTTCCGGCGAATTGATATGAAGCTGCTGCCAGGCATGAGGCTCTCTGGCCCATTTGGGGCCCTTTGCGTAAGACATCCAGCTTTTTCTCCAGCCGGCATAAATATCCGCGCCCTGATTCCAGCCGCCTTGATACGCTTCCAGGGCAACAGCGGGCAATTTGCGTTTTTCTCCGGGCTTAATATAGGGAACATGCAATGCCGCGAAACGAGTCTGCACCGGCTTTCCCGCTAAAGTATTCCCAGCGCAAACCCGGGAATCAATAGAAGATTCCCAGCCTGGTCTTAACTCCCCATACCACGCCACATAATCGCAGGTGTTTGTTTTCACGCCCATATACAACCCCTGGTTAGGCGTCCGCAGCAAAACAAAAGGCACCGCGGGAGAACCAACGTCTCCCGTAATCATCGCCGGGTAATCCACCCCGCAGTAATGGAACGTATTGGTGAACTGGGGCCAAACCATTTTTTCCTCCGCCGCACCGTACTTGGGCGCGAAAAGCTTCAGCCACGGAGCCCCCGCCGGCGGGGTCAGCGCCCCAAGATATGGGCAGTACACATTTTCCACCATATACCCGCTGCGGTTATCGATCTCCATTTCATACACCGCCTGACGACCTTCCGCGCGAACGGCCAGCGTAACCGAGATCTCGTGTTCCCCGCCCCGTTCCGAATGAATTCGATCCCAGTGGAAAACAACCTTATCCTCATCAACCTGGTAAAAGGTTAATTTCTGCCTCTCTCCCAAAACGTCGTTGTTCCGCAGCTCCTCAGACAGCGGAATCATAATCTTCCAGGACAGCCCGCTTTCCTTGCTGTTCATGATATCCCATCCGGTTTCTAAGGCAGTAATCCGATATACCGCCCCTGTCTCTTCGTCAAATTCCAGCCTCATGCTTTTGGTATTGAGCTCTATACTCATTGCTTTCCCTCCATAAACTTTCATTGTTTCGCTGTTTCACCGATTACTTCTCTAATAATAGCCAGTGCGCTTTTTCCCAACCTTCCAGCAGAACCTTCATCTGTGTGGATTCGGTATGACAATCCACTGAATAATTAAGCTTTTCATATTCTCCAGAAGGCTTGAGTTCCACCAGAGAAATCCTCAGCCCCTCAATTTCTCCAGTAATTGTGAGATTCTGCGCGGAAACAAGATATTCGCCGGTATTTCTCTTGATTACAAAAAACTCGCCTGTTCCCTCCAGCCGCATAGCGCCTAAATCGGCGCAGCGCTCTCCGTTGGTCCAAAATCGTTCCAGTCCTCCAGCACGGTCTAAAACCTCAATTTGTGAAACCGTATTTTTTTCGGGAACCGCGTTTTTGGAATTCCACTCATGGGTCAGCATCACCGCGTTCTCGTCAAGATAATGGGTGAACCTCATCACCCCGTTTTTCACAGGCCATTCATTTTCAGTGTAATGAGACAATTCCATTTGATCTAAGATCGAGTCTAACACAACCATATCCGGGTCAAAATCGCTGTTTTTATCTTTGTCAATATTCCAGCCCAGACACCAATAGAAGTGACCGTTTCCTTTGCTTTCAATTTGGGTCTTCTCCGGAATACTCCGGTTTTTTACGATATTGCCCTGTTCATCCACAGAAAGGTTATCGTTATGAGCCCATACCACGCCGCCGTTTTGAACAAACTGGTTGGCTTTTTCCCAAGAACTCTCGCGAAAGCCTAAACCATACAGAGGAAAAATCAAGAGCTTAGTTCCGCTGAGATCAAAACCCGCTAGATCTTCATCATTAACCGCGCAGAATTTAATCTTTTTCTGGTAAAGCAAGTCTAGATATTCAAAGCTTCCCTTGCCCGGCAGGCAAATTTTAGGATAGACAAATACGACCTGTTCATTGCCGCTCTGGTCAAATTCCACGCCGTCTAAAAACGCGGACCAATTTTTTAGAATCCGTCTGCCTGTTCTTGGGGTTCCGTCGGCATGAACGCAAATTCCTAAATGGAGATCCCAAAAATCGACCCATCCGCCCCGATAACGCCAATTCATATGGCTCATATTCCAATTCCAGGGCATAAATCCGCCTCCGCCCCACATAAGGGTTAAGGCAATTCCGTTATTGAGATGGTACTCCAGCTCTTGCTCGCCTGAACGGGTGCAGGGAACCGGATAGTGCGCTTCCTGAAGGACAAAAGGCTTACCGGTATGGAAAATATCTAACGGCTTTCCATGCTGGGAATGCCAATCCGCCGATTCTCCCAGCAACATATTATTGTGCTGTAAAAACAGCCCGACGCCTACCATTTGCCCGGTCTTTCCCCAAATTTCCTTGTGCTCTGAAAGCCACTTTCCAGCTAAATCAATTCCCTCGTTAGGCTCGTTATCCAAATCCCATGAGATCCCTTGTATCGAACCGAAACGGTCCATGATCTGCCGAGCGAACCGCTTTTGATTTTCAATCAATTCCGGTACGACAAACAGCCTTGAGGTTCCCATCCAATGGCTGGGACTGCCCATATCGGAACCTAGATTCGTATATACCGACGGCATAAAAACAAGCCCAGCGGAACAAAACAGCATAATATGGGCCTCCAAGGCGCGCATATGCTTTTCGGACAAAAGCGGCCCTGTTTCAAAGTCCTCATACATCTGGGAAAATCCCTCTTCATAAACCTGTCCTGGAACAGCACGGAACCATCCCGGCATAAAAAAGTGAGGGCGCACAAACAGCAGGCCAGTGTCCGCCATATCTAAGGCGTCGCCGGCGATCCGGCTGGGATTGGGATTATGGAACGAAAAGCCGAAAAGATACCGGTCCTGCCAATTTGTCCCCGAGATCCATCTGCTTTTTTCTTTTTTCCCTTGACGTTCAATATCAAAATAAGTCCCATTTGCAGTAACCTTCGGTGCTGGCAGCGTTTCCGGCTGCCAGCAAACCACACCGGTTTCCGCATAGTCCCGGATCCTCCCATTCTCATCCAGTAATTCAAACAGTATCTTAATCAGGAGGGCCGAAGGGTCATACGGCACACTGATGTCCGCAGAGGATTCCGTCATTTCACATACAGTTTCACAATATTGAGGCGCTTCCTTTTTCAGCCAGCCTTCTCTTGTGACCGGGGACATCTGTCCTCGAATCCGCCAGCCAGCCGGGAGCGGATGGGTCATATAACAAACGACTCTACTCTCCTCGCCAGGATGAATGCTGGCAAAATCCATCTGCGGCTCTTTCAAATTGGTTTCACAAGCAAGCCAATCGATCATCGTTTTCAGAATGACTTCCGGAAAGTCCTCTTTGACCTCTCCGCAATACAACGCCCAGGGCGGCAACCATTGTTTTTGTTCTTTTCGATAGGGATTACCCCATGCTTTCACCAAATGCATGATATTCGCAATTTTTTTCCCCACCGGTGAAACCACGCTAGCGGTGTGTATGGTTTCTCTTACAATTGGACGGGCCATATAAGCCCTGTGGTCCATTAAATCCAACTGAGGCTGAAAAAGCCGCAGTTGGGCGGTGGCGGCAATATCCAATCCTTTTGGCGGTATCGTTAGGGGGAGTTCCTCGCAGCCGCAAAGCTTAGATTGAAAAACGATTCTTAAGGAATCCGTTGCATTGTCTAAATCAGGCGGAGTATAAACTGTAAACCCCAGCTTTGCTCTAAAATAATCAAATTCTTTATCTAAAGGCCCAAATCCGGCATTATCTCTGGAATCTCCAAAGGTCCGGATCATGGGAACCCATTCGCCGTCTTGATGGATTACGGCGGTCTCAAAAGGACTTCCACCGAGATGGAAAAGGCCGCCGCCGTTACTGAAATACTCGTATAAAGTATCTTCGATTACATAGGGATAAATTTCTCCATGGCTGTTAAGGAACACCTCTCCTCTAACGCCATTTTTTAAAATATCCGCTACATCTTGAAAAACCAGTTCAATTTGGGGAAATGGGAGAAACAGCTTTTTAATATCCGCGTTAAAAAAGCGGGAAGGCATAGTAGGCTCTATTAGGATAGCGATACGCAAGAAAACCACTCCTTAATCCCTGTCTAAAATAAGTAAACTCTTTTTGGCAAACCACGACACACTGCCTTAGAAACGTATGGCGCTCGGCAGACTATAAAGAAACCTCTGATTTTACATATTCTCTTATTATTGCTAAAAAGAACCCGCCGCGAAAAATCTTGGCGGGTTCCATTCATTATAAAGGGCTTATCCGTTCGTTAGATTAGGCAAGAGCTTTTGCCATTTCAGCGTCAATCTGCTGTAACGCTTCGTCGACAGAAATCTGGCCCGCAATGGCGTTCTGCACAGAGGTTTTCATAACCTCGATAACCGCGGATGGGAACGCGTGGTCAAAGAATACGCCGGAAATCGGATAATCAAATTGATCCATAATCGCCGGTTCTTCAAAGATCGGGTCTAAGGTAACTTTCTCATTGGCGCCTGGATAAATACTAAACACATTACTCTCAGAGCAGTACAGCACCTGGGCTTCTTCATTGCACAAATAATCAATGAATTTCGCAATGGCGTCTGTATTGGAAGAGGCCGGGTTGAAGATCAGCGCATTATCGCAGGCCATTTGTACGGTATTGATATCTGTGAGGCCCTGCACCATAGGAAGCTTAATCGGAACAATTTCAAAGCCCAAATCAGTTCCTCCTGCAGTTCCAGTCCACCAAGAGCCGTTATAGAGCATAGCTACTTGCCCTGCCGCCCAGCTCTGGATGGCCTCAGTTTGGTCAGAACTGGTAAATCCGGACATAAACACATTGCTGGAGCCTAAAGTGGAAAGAGACTCTAAGGCTTTCTTCATATAGGGATCTTCCGCAAACTTAACCTCGCCGCTGTTCAGCTTGTCCACACTTTCATATCCGGTTTGCTGGAGATATAGGTCGCCTAACAGCAATAATGCCGGCCAGCCGTCTTTATCGCCCACCGCTAAAGGCTCAATTCCCGCCTCGCGAAGCTTTTGAGATACTGCCTGAAGTTCCTCCATAGTGGTAGGATATTCAAGATTATTGGCTTTAAAGATATCGTTATTTACATACAGCGTCTGCCATACTGTTACGCCCCCGATAGGCATACCATAGATCTTTCCGTCTTTGGTAAAGGTATCGAAATAAGCTTTATCCGCATACTTGTCGAAGCCGTTTTCATTAACGATGCTGGTTAAATCCATGGCGGCATCCTTATCCACATACTCCCAAAAATCGTCGCCCGCGCTGACCATCATGGCATCCGGCGCGGTTCCGGACTCTACCGCCAAACGGGCCTGTGTTTTAATATCCTCGCCGCTCATTACCGTGATTTCAGCATCAAACTCAGGATATTTCTCTGGGAATGCCTTAAGGTAATCGACATATTCGCCAGTCGGAGAAGCTGACAGGGCATATACCCAGGCGGTGAATTTACCACTGTTTCCCTCAGGAGTAGACGCCTCAGTGCTTGCAGCAGAACCGCCAGTGCCTTCTGAAGACGACTGCGCCGCATTGTCATTACAGCCGCTGAAAGCCGCTGTGCATAAAAGGGCGGCAAGCGCCAGACCAATCAGTCTTTTTGTTTTCATAATCTTTCTCTCCTTTTTAAACATAATTTTCTAATCTATTTGATGTCTTAAAGAATAAGACTCCAAAGATTACCGTAATGAAAAAGAGGATCAATGACATCGCTGAACTATACCCATAATAGTTACTGACAAAGGCCTGCTGGAAAATATAAATAGACGTTACCTGGGTCGATGTTCCAGGACCTCCCGCCGTTAGAATATAAAGCAGGTCGAAAGCCTTAAAACCATTCACAAGGTTTAAGGTTGCCAACAGTGCCACGGTAGGAGCCAGCATCGGTACCACGATATGCCAAATTGCTTTCCACTTTGTGCAGCCGTCAATAGAAGCCGATTCTAAAACGTCCAAAGGGATTCCTTGGATCGCGGCAGAATAGATCACCATTCCAAATCCGGAGGATTGCCAGATAATCGGTATAAAGGCCGCAAATATGGCAAAGTTATAATCCCCAAGAAAGTCCACTGAGGTAGAAGTCATGCCCAGCATAGTCAACAGCTTAGGAAGAATTCCTAAATTAGGATTGAATATTAACTTCCACAGCAAAGCTACCGCGGCCATTGACATCATCATGGGCATAAAGAAGATCGTTCTTCCTACAGGCTTTAACGATTTAAAAGGCATACCAAATTCCAGCACTAGCGCTAAAATCAGGCTGGTAATCGGCAAACAAATCACATAAAGCAGAACCCAGATAAACGTTGTTTTTATGGAGTCCCAAAAAATCGGGTCTGACATCAAGTTTTGAAAATTTTGAAACCCAATATTATTGTATTCTCCTAAGCCTGACCAATCAGTAAACGAATAACGAAATGTCAAAAGCAGAGGAACCACAATAAAAAGGACAGAAAGAACAATCGCGGGTAACAGAAAAAAATAGGCTGAAACATCTCCAAGCCTTGATTTCTTTTTTGATTGATACATAATCTCAAACCTCTTTTCTCTTATCTTTCATCCGTCAGCCCTTTACCGCACCGCTTGTCAAGCCCTGAATGAAATATTTTTGCATCAAAAGATACAGGATCAGCAGGGGAACTACTACTAAAGTCAATCCTGCAAAAGCAATATCATAGCTAGAGCCAAAAGAAGAAAAGAAATTTCTCAGCTGGACTGTTAAAGTTCTCTCTTTCCGCAGGAAGGTCATCGCGAACAAAAATTCATTCCAGGTTGATAAAGCGACAAAAATTGCGACGCTGGCAAACACAGGTTTTGAAAGAGGCAACAAAATTTTCGAATAATATATGATATTTGAACACCCATCTATCTGGGCCGATTCATATAACTCGTAGGGCAGGCCCTTAAAGAAGCTATTCATGATGTAAGCGCTAAAAGGAATACTGAAAGCAATACATACCAAAATCAAGCCGATTCTCGTATCAAATAATTGGAGTATTTGTAAAAGCTTAAAAATAGAAATTAGGAGAACTTGTCCGGAAACCACCTGAAGACCAACAAATGCTCCCAGGAAAAAATTGCGGCCCTTAAATTTCAGATGGGACGTCGCAAATGCCGCCATAGACGATGCTAACAGCGTAAAGATTACTACCGAAACAGTTACAATAATGGACACCCAAATAGAATTTGAAAATTCACCAAACTCCCATGCCTCTTGAAACACGGAAAAATTCCATTGTGCCGGTAAAGAAAAGGGTTGTTTGAAAATTTCCATGTTCTCTTTAAAAGAGTTTAATATCATCCAAATAAATGGATACAGTGATATCACTAATAAAAGCAACATAAAGATTGCCCCTACCAGTTTAACTATCGCTATTTTTAATCTTACACGCCTTTTCTCCATATCTCCTTCTCCTTCATACTTCCGCAATTCTTAACCGATTTGTGATTTCATCAGCGAGTTTTGAAAAACGTTTTACGAAAACGTTTTTCTTTATTATATAACATAAATAAAAAAAGTCAATACTTTTTCTTGATTTAAACACAAAATATTTTAATATCTCCTATTTTATATAGTAATTAATACCTATATATTAAGAAAAACATTTTTCTATATTTTAAGAATTTTTATAAAAAACAATAGTTTTCATTATTGACAACTGTAGTATTATATAAGATAATAAGCATGATCCTGTAGAATAATTTGCCGGACACTAAATTGTAATGCATACATTTCCAAACGTGTTATATACGAGAATTTATGCAATGTTTTGTGGCGTGTTCCGCAAAACATTGCATTTTTTTAATTTTATAAATAATCAAACAATTAAGATAAAAGAGCATCTTACTACGGAGGCATAAAAACGATGACTGAAAAACAAGTGACAATAAAAGATGTCGCCAAGCAGCTTAACACCTCGGTTGGAAGTGTCAGCAAAGCACTTACCGGAAAGCCCGGCATTAGTGATACTATGCGGCAAAAAATTATTGATACAGCCAAAGAAATGGGATACACCGCCAATCGGTCCGCCCAATGTCTGGCCCGCAAACCAATCAACATCGCTATTGTTTACCCTTATGCTTGGGAACAATACTTCAACGACATAATTACAGGAATCCGCGAAGCTTTGGAAGAACTTCGCGACTATAATGTCATTGGAAAATTCTTTCAATTTTCGGATATTTATTCAGAGCTTGAACTTTGCAGAATTTGTGATAATTTAGTCCGCGAGCAGATTGACGCGGTCATTCTATGCCCTGCCTCTGTCATCTCATGTGAGTCTTGTCTGCTTAATTTGCATTCTCATCACATTCCGGTATTCCTGATAGGAAATGATTTTAAATCTCCCGGACAAACCGGCTGTGTCAGAGTAAACGCCTATATGTCGGGACAGCTCGCCTCTGAAATATTGTGTTTTATGACGCCCCCGGGATCAAACTTTGTCATTTTTCTTGGCGACAACAATATTCTGGAGCATCGAGAAAAGGTGCAAGGGTTTCGTGATAAACTTTCTAATCACCATTATCTATTAAAAACCTTTGAAACCCATGACGAGCCGGAAGTTGCCTCTGTTTTAACAAAAAAAGCCTTATACGAAATTCCTAATATCCAGGGTTTTTATGTCGCTACAGGTAACTCCCTGGCGATTTGTAATGTGCTGCGTGAAGAAAACCGTTCGAGGGAAATTAAAGTCATCGCGACCGATTTATTAGAACCCATGATTCCCCTTGTCAAAGACGATACCATAAGCGCGGTAATTTATCAGTATCCTAAAGAACAAGGCAGACAAGCTATCATGCAGTGCTACCATTATCTAGTAGAGCATTCCCGATTAAAGTCTGAAATATTAGTGGACCCGCGGGCAATCTTCAGCAGTAACCTTTGAAAACATGATTAAAAATATCCTTGATAAAAGCTTAAAATAATCTCATTGCTATTTTTAAAAAGAAAAAAAGTGCCTTCCTATAAAAATAGGAAGGCACTTTTTTTCTTTTTGATCTTTCATTTTCGTTAAAGACGGCAAACCTACAAGAATGGCTTAAATATTGGAACGAACGGACAAGAAAGAAGCCGAAATCTGAGTTATCCTGTTTTTGGGCCCCAAAAATTCGACCCATACTTATTTATTCTATGTTATTTGAAGCTTTTCTCCACATATACAGCATTCCGTGTAATGCTGTCCTGTGGTCGGTTCCTCTTTCCAAAGACTTTCTATATAGTCTAACTGATATATTTTACCGTTGTTAGTATTACAAAGCAAAGTTCCTTCATATACCCCACAGGATTCTATCTCTTCATTGGGGAAAATCGAATCTGATAAATCAATTTTTGCTACAATCCCCTTTTCTGCCAAATCAAACACTCGAATCGCGTTAGGATATTCCAAACCTCCAAATCCATAGGTATAATAGATTTTTCCATCATACAGAGTCCCACCCTGGGTAACAAACACATCAAACTCTGTTGTAAATTGATCAACGATGTCTTCCGGATATAAAATGACAGTTTCACCTGCAGTACAAACCGGCGGCAGCAGAAAACTGGTAACAATATAAGCGTTCTGATCATAATATTCCGCATACGCTCCGCTGGTACGGTAGCGGGCCGAAAATAGATAAAATCGGCTATTATCGGTATCCGCAAAGGAGGCGGGCCATCCCCAGCAAGGTGATTCATATTGGGATACCTCTGGTTTTGTATATTTAAAGTTATTGCCAGTTTCATAATTATTATCGTTAAAGATGATCGTCTGCATCAACTCGGAGGAAAAGGAGAGAGTCCCGTCTTCTAGCTCTTCCATTGTAATCCGTTCCACCGCGCATCGTCCGTAATAACCATCCTCATCCGCTCCGCCCGCGTTGCCTGAGGTTACATATAACAAGGGGAAAGCATCATCTTCCCCATAAAAAGTCTGGCTAAAAACCGCTTGATTAACATGGTTGGAATAGGCATCTGTACTGTTTCCCGTACTAGAGCCCAAATAAAAGCTTCCTGCTTTTTGCCGCGTGGTCAGATCGATGACGTCACAAAAACCTCCGTGGTAAAATAGAAAGGCGTAATTGCCATAAACCGCCATCCCTTGCTGAGAACTTTCAGATTTCTCAAAGGAAAGATATAAACTATCATCATAGGATTTTCCTGAATAATCGTGCACAGGCCATTCTACCGGCTCTAACACTACACTGCCCTTCCCGCTCCACTGAGGCAAAGCGGTATCTGAGGTTAGGTACAACACACTCCCCTCGCCGATTGTCAGGCTTTCGGCCGGTGCTTGATAAGAGTTTTTCAGATACACCGTTGCGTTGGCTAAAGACACCTGATTGAAAGAAGAAAAATTAAATTTTGCTACAGCCTCTTGCGCATCATTGATGGCCAAGCTAGACGCGCCTGAAATTCCCGATACGCTTTGAACATCCAAATTGCGGATGCTTTCCAAAGCATATTTGCCATTGACAGCCAGTTGGAGACTATTTGTAACCTTACCTGACGAATCCTCTGTTCTGGCTTCAAAGATGGCAGAAACTTCAGCGCTGTTTCCAATGGTAATCTGAGAAGTTTCCATAGCCGCTGAACCATATCCATTTACATAGAGAACCGGAATTTTTCCGCCTTGCAGATCAATTACCGAACTGGATACATTGCGATTTGTTCCGCCTCCCTGAATATAAGCCACAATCTCAGCGTTTCCTTCCACATGGATCAAACTGCTGCTTACAGCATTGGCATTATTGCCTCCGGAAATATAGCTGAAGGTTCCGCTTTTTACCGAAACGGATGCAGAATCGCAGGCATTAAGGCTAGACCCGAGGCGGATGGCAAAATCATTGGGTCCAATAGTATCCTCTCCATTTTTTAATACGCGCACGTCCCCGCCGATTTCCAAGTGGGAGCTGGTCCAAAGCTCGGAACAGGCACTGAACACATGATTGAAAGTGATATGATTAAATTCCATTTCTGACTGAAG
>CABUCM010000005.1 GCA_902490005.1 uncultured Ruminiclostridium sp. | reverse complement strand
CAAGGCCACAGAGAAGACCGCGGTCGGAGGGACGCCTTTTTATTTATCACCGGATTGGAGACGCCTTTTAAAAGCTCCCGTCAACAATCGGAGGCGTAACGGATCCCCCAATCCTTCCGAAGCCGGTCGATGACGCCGCAGATCTTCAGGCTTTCCTCCCAGGTGAAATCCGGGCACTCCAGAAGGCCCTGGGCCAGGCATTCCTGAACCCTTAAAACCTCGAACTGCATGCCGGTGGCGGGATAAGGAAAGTCTAAAACCTCCGGTTCCCCCTGGTTGGGGATGAACTGAAGCTGAGAGGGGCAGCACAGGTTCGGCCCCAATGTAATGCGGCCCTTTTCCCCGAAAATAGTGGTGGTGGCGTTGCCCTCCATATCAAAGCCAGCGGTTAAAAAGGCGGCCTTTCCGTTTTCATATTGAAGAAGCATATCCGCGTGAACGTCTACCTCGCCGTTGGTCCGGCAGCAGGACATGATCTTTTCCGGGCCCTGGGGAAACGCCAGAAAGGCCATGCCCAAGGCGTAAACCCCCACATCCCGCACCGCGCCGCCAGTGTGGGCCAAGGAGGCCTTCCAAAGCTGCCAGTCATCAGGGTCGGCCAAGAAGGAATGAAAGGAATGAACGGTGAGCGCCTGCCCGATTTTCCCTTCCCGGATCCACTGCCGTGCCTGGCGTACCGCCGGGAAGCACCGGGTCCACATGGCCTCCATAAGAAAGGTATTGTTTTTCTTTGCCAGGCGGACCATCTCTTCGGTCTGGGGGACGTTATCCGCCATCGGCTTCTCGCACAGCACGGCCACGCCGGCGTTGAGAGCCTGAGAAACATAATCTATGTGTGTGTCATTGGGCGTGGCAATATAAACGACGTCGGGCCGGGCTTCCTCCAGCATGGCCTGGAAATCCGTGTAATAGGAAGCAAAACCGTATTTTTCCGCATAGGCCTTGCCATTTTCCTCACTGCGGGAAACCACCGCGGCCCGCTGCGCGTCGGGAACCTGCAGCATCCCCTGGGCGAACCGTCCGGCGATAAAGCCGGGGCCTACCACAGCCCATTTGGTTGTTTTCATAAGCTTAACCTCCTGTAATCAAGTGAATTTTGACCGGGGCTCATTGCCACTTTATTATACAAGACCAGGAGGAGAAAAGCAACGAAAGGCCCAAGAAGAGTAAAATCTTTCGGGGACAGGGTTTGACAAAAAAGCCTACCGCGGGGACAAGCCCTGTGATATAATTATTTTTAGAAAGGCAAAGGGGGAAAGCATATGCGGCTTTTTTTGGCGGTCCTGCTGGAGGAACCGGTAAAGGACCGGCTTTGCGAGGTGATGGAGGTAATCCGGCGGAGCACCCTGGAAAGCCGCCTTACGCCGCGGGAAAACCTTCATTTAACCCTGGTGTTTCTGGGGGAAACCCAACGGGTGAAAGAAATCCAGGGGGCCATGGACCAGGTGCGGACAGGCTCTTTTTCCCTGGAAATCCAGGGGGTGGGCAGGTTCCGGCGGGAAGGCGGCGGCCTTTACTGGGCCGGGGTAAAACCCACCCCGCCGCTGCTGTCCCTGTATGGGGAATTAAAGGAGGGGCTGTCCGCCCAAGGTTTCCATGTGGAGGAGCGGCCCTACCGGCCCCACCTGACCCTTGCGCGGCAGGTGGCGGAAAACCCGGAGATCCCTTTTCAAACCCTGAGCCGCAGCTTGCCGCCGGTCAAAAGCCGGGTTTGCGCCGTCAGCCTGATGAAATCAGAGCGGATCGGCGGCAGGCTGGTTTATACGGAGCTTTACCGAAAAGAGCTTGAGTAAAATAGAAGAAAGGATGCGATACGATGAAATCTTACCGGAAGGAGCTGTGGTTCCACGTGCCCAGCCGCAGGGGCCTGGTGAACATTACAGGCCAGGTGGAGAAAGCGCTGGAGGAAAGCGGTATCCAGGAGGGGCTGCTGCTGGTCAACGCCATGAACATCACCGCCAGCGTGTTTATCAATGATGATGAATCCGGCCTGCACCAGGATTTGGAGGCCTGGCTGGAAAAGCTGGCGCCGGAGAAGCCATACAGCCAATACCGGCACAACGGCTATGAGGACAATGCCGACGCCCACCTGAAGCGGTCTGTGATGGGGCGGGAAACCGTGGTAGCCGTCACGGGGGGCCGGCTGGATTTCGGCACCTGGGAACAGATTTTTTACTATGAGTTCGACGGCAACCGGGAAAAGCACGTGCTGGTAAAGATCATCGGGGAATAGCCATGAAGAAATTGATTTTCGTGGGCGGTACCATGGGGGTGGGGAAAACCGCCGTGTGCAGGCGGCTCCATCAAATGCTGGCCCCGTCGGTGTGGCTGGATGGAGATTGGTGCTGGAATCTGAACCCCTTTGAGGTCACCGAGGAAACAAAAGCCATGGCGATGGACAACATCACCCATCTGCTGCGGAATTTTTTAAAATGCTCCCAGACGGAATACATCATATTTTCCTGGGTCATGCACCGTCAGGAAATCATCGACGAACTGCTGTCCCGGCTGACGGGGACGGCGTTTACCCTGTATTCCTATTCTCTGGTCTGCTCGGAGGAGGCCCTGGTGGGGCGGCTGCAAAAGGATATTCACCGGGGGCTGCGGCACCCGGATGTACTGGAACGAAGCCGGAAGCGGCTGCCCCTTTATCAAAGCCTGGACACCAGAAAGCTGGATGTGGGGAAGAGGACTCCGGAAGCGGCTGCCGCGCTAATAAAAAAGGACGTGGCCGGCTGATTTCGCCAAATCAAAGGGCCTCCGCTGATTTGATTCAGCGGGGGCCCTTTTTCAATGGAGAAGTTATGCGTCCGGGTACGTCAGGTGTCGTTGCCCACCACAAAACGGCTCATCGCGGCGCCCTCGAACTCGTTGGGGCGGGCGCGGAAGCCTAATTTTTCATAAAACTTTTCCTGGCCCTTGTCCGCCAGGGAGGTTACCAGCACAGAGGCGTCCGAGGGAACGGAAGCTTTGATCTTTTCCAGGCATTTTTCCACCAATGCCTTGCCCACGCCCTTCCCCTGAAAACCGGGGTTTACGATCACATCCTGAATGAAATGAAGGAACCCGCCGTCGCCGACAATGCGGGCCATACCGATGACCATATCCTCATGTATGGCGGCGACAGTGTACCAGGAGTTAACAAGTGAGGCCTTGGCCAATTGAGACGACATAGGCGACCAGCCCACGCTGCTGCGCAAAAGGTTATAATCGCCGGCTGATAAATTGTTTTCCCGCAGAGTAAACGTCATACAATACACCGCCTTTACTGTTTTGAAATAAATAAGATTTCTTCATTCACAGTATAACACGGCGGACGATAATATGCAATTGTTATTTATTTGACTTTCACAATATATGTCGATATAGTTGTTAAATATTAGACATAATACTCAAGCTTTTGCAAAAAGGAAAAAGGTTTGATGAAAGATTTTTGAGAAAAGATGCATTATTCGTCCTTTTGGGTAGGCGAAACAACCGGTTCCCCAGCTTGGCGCAGCTGTTTGCTGAACAGCAGACAGACGGAAAGCACCAGCAATACCGCGCCGGTGGACCACAGGAGGATTTCCACGGAGATGGTATCCGCCAAGGGCCCGAACAGCACCATGCCCAGGGGAATGGTAGAGGAGCCCACAATTTGGATCAGGCTGAAAATCCGGCCCTGCATATCGCCGTGAACCTTTTCCTGCAAAATCACCATGATGGCGGTGTTGAGCAGGGGCATAAACAGGCCGGTGACGCCCATCACCGCCAAATACAGGGGGAAATTCCCAATTAGCCCCAGGAAAACGGTGCATACGCCGAACCCAACGCAGCCCAGAAACACCGTGTTGGTCCGGTTGCGGAACCCTCCCCAAATGGAGATCACAATGCCTCCCAGCACGGCGCCGCCGCTGAACAGCATTTCAGTGGCGGACAACCTCCAAACCTCGTTGCCAAACGTACGGCTCACCTGCAGGGGGGTCAGCATCGCGGCGGGAACCGCAAAAAAGGAAAACAGGGCGAAGGCCACCAGAAGCTCCTTGATGAAGCTGCTGCGTCGCACATAGGAAAGGCCCTGCTTCAGGTCGGTGAAATAGCCGCCCTTTATTTTTTTCAGGGCCTTGTGGTGCAAAGGAATTTTCAAAAAAATCATAATAGTGATAGCGATTGCGGCGGTGGCCACGTCCACAAAGAATACCGGCCCCAAGGGCAGGGCGGACATCAGCGCGCCGCTGGCGGCCGGGGACAGCAGCATAATCATGGACTGAAGGCTGCCGTTGATCCCATTGACCCGCATGAGCTTTTCCGGGGGTACCAGCTGGGGAATCACGGCGTTCACCGCGGGAGTCTGGATACCCGCGCCGAAGGACCGGATGGCGGAGACCACGAAGATGGTCCACAGACTGTCGTAGCCGGATAAAAACAGAATCGCCAGCAGCAGGGTGGAGGCCGCGGTCATAGCGTCGGAATAAATAATGAGCTTTTTCCGGTTGTAACGGTCTGCCCATACGCCGGCGAATAAGGAAACCGCGATCTGGGGCAGAAAGCCGCAGATGGAAGAGATGGTCATCATCACCCCTGATTGGGTGGAAAGGGTGATATACCAAATGATGGCGAACTGAACCAGGGAAGAGCCGAATAACGAAACGGTCTGCCCGGTAAGAAAGAATGCTGTTTTACGTTTCCAGCCCTCATAGGAAGGGGGCTGCGTAGTCGTTTGCGTCAGAATAATCCCTCCAAACTTTTCAGTGTATGTAGTTACGGTAAGAAACGGATTGTTCACGATGCAGACAGAGAGGTTTAACTATGATATCAGATATTTGGGTGAAAAGCAAGAAAAAAGCAAAGGGGCGCGCCCCTTTGCTTTTTGCCGCGATTTCCTTATTTTTTCAAACCGTAGAAAACGCCCATCGCTTTTTCCACGTCGTTTTTCATGGCTTCCCTGGCGGCGCTGGCGATGTCATGATAATAAATGACGTCGGGGTGCTCCTGGAGGTAAGCCTTGGCGGCGTTGGTGCCTTCTCTGGCCATGTAGGTGTAATAGTTGATCTTCCGCACGCCCCGCTTGATGGCTTCCACATAATCCTCCGGACTGACGCCGGAGCCGCCGTGCATCACCAGCGGCACGCCGGTGAGCTGGTGGATTTTCTCGATCCGAGGGAGATCCAGCTTGGGCTTGGCGGTATAGATGCCATGGGCCGTGCCGAAGGAGCAGGCCAAAGCGTCTACGCCGGTATCCTTGACGAACCGCTCCGCCAGGGCGGGGTCGGTATAGCTGGCGGGGTCGTTTTCATGGGCCATGCCGGCGCCCTCGGCCTTTCCCAGGCTGCCGATTTCCGCTTCCACATTGGCGCCGTATTCCTTGGCCATTGCCACGGCCTTTCTGGTGTTTGCCACGTTTTCCTCATAGGGCAGGGCGGAGCCGTCGTACATGACGGAGGTGAAGCCCAGGTCCAGGGCTTTCTTCAAGTATTCCAAGGTCTCGCCGTGGTCCAGGTGGACGCACACGGGCACAGTGGCCTTTTCCGCCAGCGCCACCATCGCGGGGCCGATGACGGACAGGGGGGTCACCGCTTCGTGAAGCTGGGCGTGGGCCACAATGACGGGAACCTGGTGCTCTTCCGCCTTGTCGATGGCGGCCTGAAGGCTTTCCAAAGTAGGGGTATTGAACGCCGCGATAGCATACTGCTTTTCATCAGCGGTTTTCAATACTTGGTTTAAAGTAGCTAACATTTTTTTACCTCCTGAAAATCATATTATAATTTAACCTCTTAAAAATGACAAAAAAACGTTTCGCTTAATTATACTAAATCTTGAGCCAAAAAGAAAGTGGAATTTCAAAATGAAATTTTGAAATTCCACTTTTGAAGGGCATATTCGGCTTAAGCGGTGAAAAAGGATTAAGCTCTTTCAGGGGTGTGGAAATCCGCGGGCTTGGATTCCGACAAGGACCGGATCAGCATTTGGTAGGCATAGGCCCGGGCCTGGGGCTCGGGCAGTGTCTGGGCTTGCAGGGAAGCCAGATAAGAGCCGACGGCGCCTAAAAAGCACATGGCCTGATATTCCTCGGGGAATCCGCCGGAAATCAAATTTTCTTTCTTGCCCAGGGCGAGAATTTGACTGATTTCCTCCTGAACGGCGTCGCGGATTTCCGCCGACGGCCCCTGATCCTTCAGGCGGCATTTTATCTCAAAGCAGGAGAAGCCGGAAATCATATGAAGAAAGGACAGCCTGCTTTGAATCGCCCCGGCAACGGTGGACATGGAGGCCTCCACCGCCTTTTGAAAGCCCTGGTCCAGGGGGATCATTTCCCGAACGGCGGTAATCTCCCGCTGCATATAGTACCAGACAGCTGCGGCAGTCATCTCCTCTTTGGAGGAAAAATATTCGTATACCGTGCCCTTGCCGATCCCCGCCCGGGCGGCCGTTTCCGACACGGTCAGGGCCTCCAGGCTTTTTCCTTCCATCGCCAGGCTGATGACGGCTTCAAAAATCGCCGTTTTTTTATCTGTAGAGCCACTCACCGCAAATCATCCTCCAAATCCACTTTTCTCATGGGCTTTCTGTGGAACGCATCGTAAAGCACCGGCACCACCAGCAGGGTCAGCAGAGTGGCGTAGGCCAGGCCGCCGATGGTGACGATAGCCATGGGCTGTGTCATTTCCGCGCCGTCCCCCAGGCCCATTGCCATGGTGACCATGGCTAGAATCGTGGTCAGGGCCGTCATAAGAATGGGGCGCAGGCGGGTCCGGCCTGTCTGGATCAACGCTTCCTTTTTGTCCACGCCCTCCAGCCGCAGCTGGTTCACATAGTCCACGAACACGATACCGTTATTCACCACCACGCCGGACAGCATCAGGAAGCCCAGCATGGCGATGACGGAAATGGGGTTCCCAGTGATCCATAAGGCCAGCAGGCCGCCGGTGAAGGCCAGGGGAATGGTGAACATGACAATGAACGGGGACAGCAGGCTTTGGAACTGGGCCACCATAATCAGATAGATGAACACGATGGCCAGGACGATCATCAGAATCAGGTCGCCCATGGCGGAGTTGATGGTTTCGGTTTCCCCCTGGATCTCCACCGTATAGCCCTCCGGCACGTCGTAGGAGGCCAGCTGTTTCTCCAGTTCCCGGCTCACCAGGCCGATGTTGTGGTCGTTATCCACCCCGGCGGTGACGGTCATATAGCGCACTTGGTTTTCCCGGTTAATAGAGCTGACGCTTTCCGTATCCTCGGCGGAAGCGATGTCGTAAAGAGGAACGGATTCCGTTTCCCCGGTCTGCTGGTTGGTCACGGAAATCTTATGGGACATCAGGTCCTCCCGGGTCAGAGTGTCCTCCTGGCTTTTCACCACGATCACCGGCATTTCCTCCGCGCCGATGGTCAGCGTGGTGGCGGTGGTTTCCGTTTGCAGGGCGGAAGCGATATTCTGATACACCTGGGCCACGGTCAGGCCGTGCTCCATGGCTTTGTTTTTATCTACCACGATCCGGGTTTCCATGTCCCCCTGGGTGATGCCCCCGGTGACGTCGGTGGTGCCCTCGATGCCGTTGAGCATTTCCACCACATCCCGGGAGATGGAATTCAGGGTGTCCAGATTGTCTCCCTTAATTTCCAGGGAAATACCGCTGCCCCCCAGGGCGGACATATCCATCGTGGAGGCGGAGACGCTCACCTCGCAGTCAAGGTCCTGGGTAGCGCCGGTAATCAGCTCCGCCATTTGGGCGTTGGAATGGGTCCGCCCGTTTTCCTTCAGCAGGATATAGAAGCTGTAGGTATTGCTGGAGGAAGAAGAGGTCATGGACATGCCGCCGGAGATGGCGCCCACGGTTTCCACGTCATCCAGATCCCGAACCCGGCTCATAACCTCGTCGGCCATTTCATAGCCCTCCTGCTGGGTGGCTTCCTTGGGCATTTCCAAAGTCGCCATCATCTGGGGGGAATCCATGGCCGGCATAAAGGAGGTACCCATATTGACGGCCTCAAAGGCGGCGAAGGCCAGCAGCACCACCACGCCGGCGATGACCACAATTTTGTGCTTCAGAGAGAACCTAAGGGCTTTTTCATAGCCGTTGGTAAAGCCGTCGAACCAGCGGTGCTTTTTCTCCTTGGTCTTTCGCAGCATGGTGGAGCCCATAGCGGGCACCAGGGTCAACGCCACCACCAGGCTGGCCAGCAAAGAGTAGGCGATGGTCAGGCCCATATCGGTGAACAGCTCTCTGGAGATGCCCTGGGTGAACACGATGGGCAGGAACACGCAGATGGTGGTGAGGGTGGAAGCGAAAATCGCCCCCGCCACCTGGGCGGCGCCCTTGACGGCGGCTTTTGCCGCCGGGACCCCCTGGCTTCGCAGCCGGTAGATATTTTCGATGACCACGATACTGTTATCCACCAGCATGCCCACCCCTAGGGCCAGGCCGGACAGGGAGATGATATTCAAGGTGATATCGGTGAAATACATCAGCACCATGGCGAACAGCACGCTGATGGGGATGGAGAAGGCGATAATCACCGTGGGCTTGACATCCTTTAGGAACAAAGCCAAAACCAGGATCGCGAGGATACCGCCTAAAATCAGGTTCTGCAGCACCGACTGGATAATCATGTTGATGTAATCCCCCTGGTCCATGAGAGGGATGATATGAAGATCGGGATTCTCCGACTGGAGTTTTTCGATGGCTTGGTTGATCTGTTCCGAAACGGTGGCGGTGGAAGCGGTGGACTGCTTTTGGAAGGACAGCACCACGCCCTCGTTGCCGTTGACCTTGGCGTAAGCGTCGCCGGCGTTGTCGGCCTGCTCGACGGCGGCCACGTCGGAAAGGCGGATGTCGCCTACGCCGTCTACATCCATAGAGAACAGCACGCCGTCCTCAAGCTCCTTAACGCTGCCGTACTGCTCCCCCACCTTCACCAGGTACTGCTGGCCGTTTTCAGAATCCAGGTAGCCGGCGGGCATGCTGAAGTTTTGGGCGGTGAGAATCTGGCTGATCATCTCTTGGGTGATGATACCGGAAATATCGGCCTTTTCCAGGGCTTGGTCCCGGGCCTTTTCAAATTCCGCCTTAGCGGTGTCCAGCTGGCTTTGCCCGGTGATGATCTGGGCGTTGGCCTGGGCGAATTCATTGCCCGCGGTCAGCTTCCCGCTTTCCAGCTGTTCATAGCCGTCCTGGGCGGTTTTCAGCTGGGCCTCCAGCTGGGGCTTCATGGCGGACAGGGTGGCCTGGCGCGTTTTTATGTTCTGCAATTCGGTATCGATTTCCGTGATCCGGGTCTGAGCGTCGGAGATGGTGCCCGGCAGGGAGTCCACCGTGGCCTGCAGCTGGCTCATGCCGTCCACCATCTTTTGCAGTCCATCCTGGGTCAGGGAGGAGAAGGCCTCCCCTAAGGTAGGAATGGAGGAAACCGTTGTCTTGAAGGCGTCAAAGTCCTCCGGGGACAGGGCCAAAAGCTCCTCTACCGTGGTTGCGGGCAGGCCGTTGGGGAACAAAGCCGCGCCGGTAGGGGAGGAAACAAAGGCCTTCAGGCCCAGCAAGCCCGTGTTAACCGCCTCATAGCTTTGCCGAAGCTGGGACAGGGCGGCCTGGGCCTCCGTCAGGCCATCCTGGGCCTGCTTGAGGCCGTCGGCGTAAGCGGCCCGCTCTGTTTCAAACGCCATTTTCTGAGAGGATAAAATCGTGTCCTCCGCCAATAGGGCGTTTAATTGGGCCACGGCGGAATCCACCTGGACGCTTCCCGCGGTGAGCTGGGAAACCGCGCCCTCCTGGCCGGATTCCAATTGCTGCTTGCCTTCATCCAGCTTTGCCTGGGCGTCGTCCAGCTCTTTTTTCGCGTCGTAAAGCTGGGAATCCACCGCCTTCAGCACTTTGTCGTTCAACTCGTCGATTTTCCCTTGGTCCAGGGTGATTTTCAGCTGCTGCTCCACCAGGCCGGAGGCGGTGACGGAACCCACGCCATCCACGCGCTGCATGGCCGGCAGAACCGTGTCGTTCACCAGCTTGGTGACCTCTTCCACGCTTTTGCCGCCGGCATCCACGCTGGCCACCATCACCGGCATCATTTCCGGCGAGATCCGCATCATGGTGGGGGAGCCCACCCCATCGTCAAACTTGGCCTTCACCTGGTCCAGTTTGTTGGAAATATCGATGGTGGCGGAATCCATATTGGTGCCCTGTTCAAATTCCAGCATCACGATACTGGCGTTTTCACTGGAGATGGAGGTGACGGAAGCCACGCCGGACAGGGTGCTTAAGGCGGATTCCATCGGCTTGGTGACGTTGGATTCCACCTTTTCCGGGCTGGCCCCTATATAGGTGGTGGACACCACCACATAGGGAAGCTCAATTTTTGGCAGCAGGTCGGTGGTCATATTCATAAAGGAGACTGCTCCCAATATGAAGATCATGACGACGGCAACCACGACGGTAAACGGCTTTTTGACACTGAATTTTGAGAGCATAAAAGAAGTCCTCCTGGCGGTCCATTTTAAACCGACCGACTGGTCGGTCAACACACGCAAGTTATTATAGCATATGAGGGAAAAAAGAAAAAAACAATTTGTAAATTTTTTGCGCTTTCCCGCTGTGCAACCCCACGGGGCCGTGTTATAATAGCTTCAGTTTCATGGATTGCGCCGAGGAGAAAGACGATGGAATTTTACGCGAAAAAAATAGGTGTGCATTTCAAGGATTTAAAGAAAATCAGAAAGCTTTATATCCAGAGTTTCCCCAAAAGCGAAAGAATGCCTTTTCCGCTTTTGTTACTGGTAAGCAGACGGAAAGGCGCTGATTTTTACGCCTTTTACAGCCAGGGGGTGCTTTGCGGCTTTACCTGCCTGATGCGCCACCAAAATATGGCCTTCGTACTGTACCTAGCCATAGAAAGCCGCCTAAGGTCCCGCGGTTACGGCTCTGAAATTCTAAGCTGGATTAAAAAAAGGCATCCAGGCGCCCAAATCGCTTTGAGCATCGAGACGGTGAGGGGAACGTTTGAAAAGGATCCCCAGAGGCGCCGGCGGAAGCGTTTTTATTTAAAAAATGGTTTTTTCGATACCGGCTATACCATCAGGGAATTCGGCGAGGTGTATGATATCCTCAGCACCCGGCTCCCCTTTCCCATGGATCAATACCAGGCGCTTATCCAAAAGTTTTCCTTTGGATCGATGAAGACGGAAATACTGAAAAGCAGGTAGCCGCCAGGGGTCCGGAGCCTTCCGGCCCGGAAAAGGAAGGGTGAAAAACGTCTTTAGCGCGCCGTAATTACTGAGAAGATAAAAATGCTGATTTTATTAGCAATGGAGGGATCGGCATGGGCTTTCAAAATAAAACGGCCGTCATCACCGGCGGCGCCCTGGGAATCGGGAGGTGCCTGACCCGGGCGTTTGCGCAAGCTGGGGCAAAAGTGGCCTTTTTTGACCGCGACCAAAGGGCCGGACAGGAAAACCTGGAATTTCTCAGGCAAGCCGGAAAGGACGTCCTGTTTTTCCGCGGGGATGGGGAAAATCCCAAGGATTTAGAGGCCTTTGTGCGGGAAACGGTTAATACTTATGGTAATATAGACTACTTAATCAACAATATGTGTATCAACAACGGCGGGATTCTGACGCCCTGCGGCTATGAGGACTTTTTGGCGGTTCTGAAGGTAGGCGTGGCGGCGCCCTATTATTTGACCCAGCGGTTTCTGCCCTATTTCAATCCGGGCGGCTGTGTGGTGAATCTTTCCTCCACCAGGGCGTTCCAGTCCCAGGAAAACACGGAGAGCTACACGGCGGCCAAGGGCGGCATCACGGCCCTGACCCACGCCATGGCGGTGAGCCTGGCGGGCAGGGTCCGTGTCAACGCCATTGCCCCCGGCTGGATCGATACCGGCCCTTACCGCCAGGAGGGCTACGTCCCAGAGGACACCAGGGAGGACCTGCTCCAGCATCCCTCCGGCAGGATCGGCGCGCCGGAGGACATCGCCCGGGCGGCGTTGTTTTTGTGCGACGGGCGGAACGGCTTTGTCAATGGCCAGACCATCACGGTGGACGGGGGTATGACCAAGCTGATGATCTACCATAATGACTGCGGGTGGGAGTACCATCCGGAGAAATCATAAACAGCAGAAAGGAAAGAACGATGATGCAAAAATTTGAGTATCCTCTTCGCACCGATGAAGAAGGCTTTTACAACGTAACCCGGCAGGTGCGGGAAGCGGTTCAGGAAAGCGGGATTCAGGATGGCGTGTGCGTGATATTCAGCCCTCATACCACCGCGGGGATCACTATCAATGAAAACGCGGACCCAAATGTGGTGAAGGATATGCTGTTCGGCCTGAAAAAGACCTTTCCCGACCGGCCGGAGTACCGGCATATGGAAGGGAACACCACCGCCCATCTGAAAGCCAGCTTTGTGGGCAGCAGCGCGACGGTGCTGGTTGAAAACGGCGGCCTGGCGCTGGGAACCTGGCAGGGAATTTATTTCTGTGAGTTTGACGGCCCGAGAAACCGCCGCTTTTATGTAAAAGTATTGGGCGGCGTTCCTCAAGGAGAAGTGCGGTTTTGCTGAACGGGGGAAGGGATACGATGAAACGGATCGCGGCGGCTGTTTTGCGAAAAGACGGCCGGATTTTGATCTGCCGCCGGGGGCCCGGCGGCAATTGCGGGGGGCTTTGGGAATTTCCCGGCGGGAAAATCGAACCGGGGGAGACCGGGGAGGACTGCGCGGCCCGGGAGTGCCGGGAGGAGCTTGGGGTAACGGTGCGGCTCCATGGGCTTCGGGAGGAGCTTTGCTACGATTATCCTGACGGGCGGTACTGTTTCCTTTTTTACGACGGGGTTATTGCAAAGGGCGAGCCCGAGAAAAGGGTTCATCAAGAGATCCGGTGGGCCCTGCCGGAAGAGCTTCCAGCGTTTGTTTTCTGCCCCGCGGATATCCCTTTGGTAAAGCGGCTCACCGGGGAATCACCGGAAAAAGTCCCTTTGCCGCGGGGATAACGAGAAATTTTTATCTTAGGGCGCGGATTGGCTGGGAATCCGCCGCCAAACGGACGGTAATAAAATAAAAAGGCTTCCGGCAAAAAGCCGGAAGCCTTTGGGAGAGCTTTTCTCCTGTCTTATTCTGTTTGGCCCTGGATGTCCTCTTTTATGAACATGAGGATAAAGCCGATGAGCATCAGCCCGGCGGCGATCCAGATGGAAGGGTTGCCGAATCTTTGGGAGACCACCGCGCCGATCGCGGCGCCCACGGCAAACACCAGGATGATGAAATAGTAATGGAGGCTTTTCCGTTTCAGCTCCGGGTCCTTGGTAATGTGGTATTTGCACAAAAGCTCGGTGCCGCTGCGCATGTTCCCGATGCACATGGTGGTGGCGCAGGGGATGCCCCGGAATTTTCGGAAGCTGTCCACCTGCATGGCGCAGGCAAAGGACATCAACACGTTGGATACCACGTTCAGGCTTTGGGGCATCAGCCCGGCGGCCGCCAGCATCACGATTTCAAACGCCAGCACGATCTGCCGCCAGTGGAGCCTTCCGCGGCCCTTGCAAAGCTCCCGTACCCACTCGCTGAGATAAACCCCGCCGAGAAACGCCAGCAGGGGGAATACATAATGAAGGGCGTTCTGAAAATTGCCGCTGGCGAGATTCTGGCCCAAAAGGACGATGTTGCCGGTTTGGGCGTTGGCGAACACCTCTCCCCGGCAGTTGTAGGAATAGGCGTCCTGAAAGCCTCCCGCGAGGGTCAGAACCACCCCCAGCACCATGGATTCGGACATTTGCTTTGGCTTGCGAATCATTTGGCTCTCCCCTTTAAGTCCTGTTTCTTCCGTCATTATAACTCAAACAAGCTTTTTTCGCCACTTGATTTTCCCTGATAAACGAAATTTTACCCGATAATCCAATTATGAAAAGAAGCGGAGGGAAGGCCGCCGGCCCGCGGCCTGAGATGCTATGAAACCGTTAACTTATCGGCACACCCGTATCGCCTGCTACGGCGCCTATGTGACCCAGGCGATTATCAACAACCTAACGCCCCTTTTGTTCACCATCTTTCAAAGAAGGTTCGAGGTCTCCTTGGAGGAAGTGGGAAGCCTGATCCTGATCAATTTTACGGCCCAGATTCTTGTGGATCTCGCGGCGGCCCGGTTCGCGGATAAAATCGGTTACCGCAACGGCATGGTCATTGCTCATCTGTTCTGCATCGCCGGGCTGGTATTCCTGGTGGCCCTGCCCCAAATTCTGCCCTCGGCCTTTGCCGGCCTGCTCATCGCCGTGGTGGTCTATGCGGTGGGCGGCGGCTATATCGAGGTGCTCATCAGCCCACTGGTTGACAGCCTGCCTGGAAAGGAAAAGGAGAAAGCCATGAGCCTGCTCCATTCCTTTTACTGCTGGGGCCAGGCGGCGGTGGTGCTGGTTTCCACCCTGCTGATCTGGAGCCTGGGAGAGGGCTTCTGGTTCCTGCTGCCCCTGCTTTGGGCGCTGGTGCCCTTGTGCAACACGTTTCTGTGCGCCAAGGTGCCGGTGATCGAGCCGAAGGAGCAGCCCCATCAGCCTGTGCCGTTAAAGGCGCTGCTGAAAAACAAGCTGTTCTTATTTGCCGTGCTGATGATGCTAGCCGCCGGCGCCTCGGAAATGGGCATGTCCCAATGGTCATCCCTGTTCGCGGAAAAGGGGCTTCAGGTATCCAAGTTGATGGGGGATTTATTGGGGCCGTTCCTGTTTGCGATTTTCATGGCTGTGGGCCGGACGCTGTACGGCTTTTACGGCCACAAAATCAATTTGAAAAACGCCCTGCTGCTATGCGGAGTCTTATGCGTCGTTTGCTATGGGGTTACCGCTTTGTCGTTACAGCCTCTATTGTCCTTGGCGGGCTGCGCTGTCTGCGGCTTTGGCGTCAGCCTGCTGTGGCCCGGCACCCTGAGCGTTACCGCCAGGGGGATTCCCAAGGGCGGAACGGCGATGTTCGGCCTGCTGGCGGTTGCGGGGGATATGGGCTGCGCTCTGGGGCCGTTCCTGACGGGGCAGGTGTCCGGCTTCAGCCAGTCTTTGCCGGCAGCGGCGGAAATCAGCCGGAATTTCGGAATTACCCTGGAACAGTTCGGCCTGAAGGCCGGCTTGGCGGCGGCGCTGCTGTTCCCCATCCTATTGGTGGTGGGCGTCCTTTGCTTTAAGCGGCAAAAGGAACCCTTGGATGACTAGAAAAGCATCTTGTATCAAACGGGCCTGGCGCGGATTTTCATACCGCGCCAGACCCGTTTTCCGTTTTGTGGGATTATTCGTGCAGCTCCAGGGGCAGGCCGTCAGGGTCGAAAAAGAAGCATAGCTTCCCGCCGGTGTAGTCGTCGCGCCGGATAGGCGTGGTTTCAATACCCAGCTTATCCAGTTCCCGGACGGTTTCCTCGATGCATCCAACCCGAAAGCTCAGATGGCGCAGGCCGCAGGCCTCCGGATTGGTGACTCGTTTAGGAGCCCCCGGCATGTAGAAAACCTCCAGCTCCTGGTCTCCGGCTTTCAGATCCAGCTTATAAGAGCCGCGGTGTGGCTGGTAGTTTTCCCGCAGCACCTGAAAGCCCAGCTTTTCAACATAAAACTCCTTGGCCCTTTGATAGTCCGATACAATAATCGCCACGTGATGGATACGATCCAGATTCATAGGGGACCCTCCTTTTTACCGGTGTTATTCCTATGATACCCGGAAAACGGAAAAAGGGGAAGGGTGTGGGGAGCTGATTTGAAAAAATCATGAAAAGAAAAGCAAGAATTATGATAGAATCGATTTATTTGACATTGCGCAAATCGGGTTTCAATGGTACAATAATAAAAAAGCGGTTCGGTGCCACCCGGGCGGCTTTTGTGAGGAATTATAACTATGGGAGGTATCATACGTGAACCAGCAAGAGAAAAAAGCATTGAGTATCACTGCCTGTAAAGTCCGTATGGGTGTGATCGAGGGCACTTACCACGCCAAATCCGGGCATCCCGGCGGATCTCTTTCTTTGGCGGATATCTTTACGTACCTGTATTTTAAAGAGATGAACATCGACCCCAAGGACCCGAAAAATCCTGACAGGGACCGTTTTGTGCTTTCTAAGGGCCATACCGCTCCCGGCCTTTACGCCACACTGGCAAACCGGGGCTATTTCCCGGTGGAGGACTTGAAGACCCTGCGCCATATCGGCTCCTATTTGCAGGGCCACCCCAACATGAACACCACTCCCGGCGTGGACATGAGCACCGGCTCTCTGGGCCAGGGCGTCTCTATTGCCGCCGGCATGGCGCTGGGCGCCAAATATGAAAACAAGAACCTGCGGGTTTATACCGCTGCCGGCGACGGCGAAATTCAGGAAGGCCAGATTTGGGAGGCCCTCATGTTTGCCGCCCACTATAAGCTGGATAACCTGTGCGTGATCGTGGACAACAACAACCTGCAGATCGACGGCGAGATTTCCAAGGTCATGAGCCCTTATCCCATCGACGAAAAGCTGAAGGCTTTCGGGTTTGAGGTAATCTGCATCAATGGCCACTGCTTTGATGAAATCGAGGCGGCGTTTGAAAAGGCCAAGACCATTAAGGGCAAGCCCACCGCCATTATCGCCAAGACCGTCAAGGGCAAGGGCGTCAGCTTTATGGAGAACCAGGCTTCCTGGCACGGCACCGCCCCCAATGGGGAACAGTATGAGACCGCCATGAGCGAATTAAAAGCTCAGCTTGCAAGTTTGGAGGGTTAACAATGGCAGATGTAAAGAAGATTGCAACCCGCGAAAGCTATGGCAACGCGCTGGTTGAGTTAGGCAACAAATACGATAACGTCGTGGTGCTGGACGCCGACCTGGCGGCCGCTACCAAAACCGGCGTGTTTAAAAAGGCGTTCCCGGAGCGGCATTTTGACTGCGGCATCGCGGAATGCAACATGGTGGACGTGGCCGCCGGCCTTTCTACCATGAACCTGGTTCCCTTTGCCAGTTCCTTCGCCATGTTCGCCGCGGGCCGCGCGTTCGAGCAGATCCGCAACACCCTGGGCTATCCCCATAATAACGTGAAGATCGGCGCCACCCACGGCGGTATCAGCGTGGGCGAGGACGGCGCCAGCCATCAGTGCTGCGAGGATTTTGCCCTGATGAGAAGCATTCCCGGCATGGTGGTCATCAACCCTTCCGACGATGTGGAGGCGAAAGCCGCCGTAGAAGCCGCCTATCATTACCAGGGGCCTGTGTATATGCGGTTCGGCCGCTTGGCGGTTCCGGTAATCAACGATACGCCGGACTATCAATTTGAGCTTGGCAAGGGCGTCACCCTGCGGGACGGCGACGATATCACCATTATCGCCACCGGCCTGATGGTAGCCGAGGCGCTGGCCGCGGCCGAGGCGCTGAAGGACGCCGGCATTAACGCCAGGGTCATTAATATCCATACCATCAAGCCTTTGGATAAGGACCTGGTGATTAAGGCCGCCAAGGAAACCGGCAGAATCGTCACCGCGGAAGAGCACAACATCATCGGCGGTTTGGGCGAGGCTGTGTGCAGCGCCGTGTGCGACCAGTGCCCGGTGCCTGTGACACGGATCGGCGTCAACGACGAGTTCGGCCACTCGGGCCCGGCGGTAGAGCTGCTGAAACAGTTTGGGCTCAGCGCCGAGCATATCACTGATGTGGTGAAAAAGGTTTTGAAAAAATAAGATAAAAATTGAGATCTGGCTTTTAGGCAGCGTGCTGTTTCTTCGTTTATATGAGGGCGGCATGCTGCCTTTTTTCATTTATATGCTTGAGGAAGATGTTTTCAAAAAAGATGGAAAATGTTTTTGTTTTCATTTTTGCGTGAAGGAATAATAACGAAAGAATTATCTTTACAATTAGACATAGACAGGTGTATAATTATAACATAAAATGGCCGAAATGTGAATTTTTGTAATAAAACAGAAGAATATGTGACAAGTGCTGCGTTTTTCAAATGATAAAGGAATAAAAGGCAGGTTAGGATCTATGAAAAAATCCGGCAAAACGCTTCAGATTAAAATGTTCGGGAAATTCTCCATGAGCAATGAAAACTATTCGTTTCCCCAGGAAAAAAAGAAAAGCAAACAAGTTGGCCTTTTATTTGCTTATCTTTTGGTCAACCGCAATGTGGAAACCTCAAAAAGCAAGCTGATCGAGGTGTTATGGCCGGAAGAGGACAGCGGGAATCCAGAGGGGGCGCTGAGAAACCTAGTGTACCGGGCCCGTATGGAAATGAAAAAGTTTTTTGACGGCGGCGGCCAGGAAGCGATTATCCTGAGCAACAATTCTTACTTTTGGAATACCGACGTGGACTGCCAGGTGGACACGGACCAGTTTGAGGCTTTGTGCAAGCAGATAAGCGTGGGGCAGGATGCCCTGCAGAAATATGACGACTGCCGGCAGGCGATGCAGCTTTACCAGGGAGATTTTCTTGAGGAATACGAGGACGCCCAATGGGTGATTTTCCGCAGCGTCTATTATAAGCGGCTATACATAACCTGCATTCATGAAACCTGCGAGACCCTGATGCACGCTGAGCATTACCAAAAGGTGGTTGATTTGTGCGACCAGGCCGGCTTGATGGAACAGATGGATCTTGGCGTGCATGAAATGAAAATGCTGGCGTATCTAAGGCTTGGCCAGCCTCAGAACGCTTTGGATTATTATAATCAGGTGGCTAACCTTTGCTACAGCAATCTTGGCGTGGAGGTCCCGGAAAACCTAAGGGAAATCTATGAGCTGATTTTACAGAGCCTTCCGACCCAGAGGCCCGTGGATGTGGAAGAGTTAGAGAAAGGCCTGCGGGAGGCCCAGCTTTCAGACGGAACCTTCTACTGTAACTATGATATTTTTAAGAACATCTATCAGATCAATGTGCGGGCGGCGCGCCGTGCGCTGCGGTCCAGGTTCCTGGTGCTGCTCACCTTGAAGGAGGGCGGAACCCAGGAGCACATCGAGGATGAAACGGAAACCCTGCGGCAGATTATTTCGGAGCAGCTTCGTAAAAACGATGTGTTCTCACAATACAATGTGGCGCAATACTCGGTGATTTTGGCGGCACAGAATATCGAGGGCTGCCAAAAAGCCATGAACCGTATTATGGAAAAGTTTTGCCAAAGAAGAAAATTTGAGTCAGTGGCTCTGGAATATGAAATAAAGCAGATTAAATAACACGTTTGTGATTTTAGTGTGATGCTGATTAGGTATAATGGTTAGACAGTTTACATAGTTTTGTTTGCTGTTCCCATTGAAGCGATATCGATCCGATGGCTTTTTAATAGGAGGATTTTACTATGAAACACGGAAAACACTTAAGAGTAAAGGAGTACCCTGGGAGCCGGTCCCTTTGGCACCGGTGCCTGGCGGTACTGCTTTCTGTTGTTATGCTGGCGGGAGTGATGATTCCCACCGCAGCTGGCGCCGGTTTAGGCGCTAATGTGGAGTTCAGCGCTAAAATCGTAAAAGACACCGGGGATACTTCCCAGGTGATTGATTCCGTGGACAGCGGCGACAGCTTTTTCTTAGCGCTGGATTATAAATTCAGCTCGTCTCCCGACGGCGTGTCTTATGGAAGCGCAAACGTGGTGATCCAGCTGCCGTCTTACGTCCGTGTGGATTTAGCCGGCTCTGTGGTGACCGCTGAGTTCAAGGATCCGGTGGTGAGCGATCTTTCCCTGCCCAGCGGCGAGGTTATCCAGCGTGTGACCATTCCCTGCCAGGACCGCATTGATCAGGGAAAGGCCGGAACCGTGTATTTGAAATGCTATTTTGAAAATATGGTGACCCCTGACGCCACTGTGGGCAACTTCACCAGCATTCTGTTTACCGGTACGCTGACAAAAGACGGCACCGACGAAACGGAAGCGCTGGATCAAAGAATCAATTCCGTCAGCATTACCAGCCGCGCGGACCAGCAGTGGAATATTTCCAAAACCGTAACCGATCCCAGGCCTGCGGGCGGGGAAATTCCGGTGGTTGCCAAAAACGCGGATGGGGACTATGAGGTAACCTATCAGATCGCTGTGACCGACCCTATTGAGAACATGAACCGTTACGGCCGCCTGAGCTGCGAGGAGTTTTCCGTAACGGATATCCTGCCTGTGGCGGACCGTGAAAACGGCGGCGCCCAGCTGGTAAGCGTGGGCTATTTGGACCGTTCCAATCGATTGCAGCCGCTGACGGAAAATAACGGCTATACTAAGGAAACCAATGCCGACGGTTCTTTAAAGAGCCTTTCGTTCCAATATGTGAACACCTTCGACCAGTCTATGGTCACCGAGGGCCAGGTTCGTGTGCCCGATGGCTCCCTGCTGCCCACCACGTATCAGGTGACGGTGAAATTCAAGGGGGAGGCCTACAAAATCCCTACCAACCTTCCCTTTGTCCGGGCGATTTTGGATAACCAGGCCAAGCTGAGCTATAAGCCATTGGCGAAGGACCCAGTGGCCAAGGACTCCAACGCCAAGGTTCAGGTAGGCGACGTGGAGGATAAAACCACTCCGGTCAGCCTGACCGTGGAAAAGACCCTGACCATTCAGGGGGATAACCTGGCGGTGGCCGGCAATACCTTTGTGCTTAACGGTACAAAGCAGGCTATTTACGGCAACGCCCAATTTACCCTGTATTCTGATGAAGCATGCACCCAGGTTGCCAAAGATATCGACGGCGCCGACGGCGCGGGCGCGGGCCGCATGCTGGACGGCACCGGCCGGGTGACGTTTTCCAACCTGCGCCATGGCACCTATTATTTGAAAGAAACTCAGACTCCCGCCGGATTTACAGGGAGCGCTGAGGCGATTAAGGTTGTCCTCAACGAGGACGGCACCTTGACCGTGGGAACCAAGACCCAGGATCAGGCCGTGCCTGTGACGGTGGACAATACGACCGGCAACAACGGCCCGGGGTATGTGGCGTTCTGGAAAAAGGGCGTCAGCTCCAGCGAGAGCGCGGAGAGGTTTTTGCAGGGCGCCGCTTTCCAGCTGACCAATAAGAACGACAACAGCAAGGTTTATACCGCGGTTTCCGGCGCGGATGGCCTGGTGCTGTTTGAGGGCATCCCCGCGGGACAGTATACCCTGAAGGAAACCGGGGCGCCCGCCGGCGGCGAGTATGAGGTTTCCGGCAAAACCTATGACGTTACCGTGGTGGGCAACCAGGTGAATTATCCCGCCGGGCTGTCTATGGATGGGAATAAGCCCTATATCCTGAACCAGTCCGAAAAGGGCAGGCTGAAAATCGTCAAGGTGGACTCCACCGATGACAGCGTGAAGCTGCCCGGCGCGGAATTTGAGCTTTATGGCCCGTATGCCGGCGAGAGCGCGGTGCCCGCGAACCCCGCCGCGGCGGATTTGGCCGCCAGCCTGGCCACCGGCGCAGACGGCACCGTTACCTCGGAAGCCTTGGCGGAGGGCTGGTACCTGCTCCGGGAGGTAAAGGCGCCTGATACCTATGCCATTGTGCAGAAGGACAGGAACGTGCAGGTCACAAAAAATACGACGGTATCCATCCAAATTGAAAACGCCCAGAGAGGCGCTTTGCAGATCATCAAATACGGCCAGCTGGCCATCGGCGACGTAGTGACAGAATCCAGGGTTCCCCTAAAAGGCGCGGAGTTCGGCGTGTATACCGACCCGCAGGCCACGCAGCTCGCCACGGACGCTAACGGCAACCCGGCCAGAGTGACCACCGACGTTAACGGCAGCGACCCGGATACCCCTACCATTCCCTTGGATCCCGGCACCTATTACGTGAAGGAAATTTCCGCTCCAGCCGGGTATCAAACCAGCGATAAGGTCTACACCGTAGAGGTGAAGGAAAAGGCCATCGTTGAGGTGGTGGCGGAGAATATTGTTGATAAGCAGGGCCAGATCAAAATACAAAAGCAAAGCAACAAAACCGGGGACATCGACCTTTCCGGCGCGGTATTCGAGGTTTACGCGGCAACGGACACTTCGATGACCGAACTGCTGGATACCATTACCACGGACGCAAGCGGCGTGGGCTATTCTAAATTCCTGCCATCCGGCGGCTATGTTTTGAAAGAGGTAACGTCCATTGCCGGGCATATGGTGCCCTCCGAAGCCTTTCAGGGCGTGGATGGAAGCCATGTGGCCGTGCCTGACGGCAACGGCATCGCGGTGGTAAACAACGCTTTGACCGAAGTGATCGTGAAAAACGATCCTTATGTGGCCATTAAGCTTCACAAGGAGGATTCCGTAAAAACAGGGACCTCTTTAAGCGGGGCCCGGTTCGCGTTATATAAAACGGAAGCGGATGCGCAAAATGACCAGAACAGGCTGCCCATCGACGGAAAGCCCGGCAGCGCCGATTCTATCACTACCGGCGCCAACGGCGAGGCGGTCTTTACCGGCCTGACCCCGGGAGCTGCCTATTGGTATCGTGAAATCGTCGCGCCTTCCAACTACTATGCGTCCTCGAAACCGGTACAGGTTACTGCGCCGGGCCAGGGTACCAATTTTGCCGATTTGACGGTGGAAGTGAAAAACGACCCTTACGGCAAATTCCAGATTTATAAAGAGGGCGGCACGCTGGATAATACCACCGCCATGCAGCCTTTGGCTGGCGCTGAGTTCCGGTATTACCCCAAGCTGACTGACAACCCAGGCGCGGACCTGTTGGCGGCGCAAGGGAATAGC
Source organism: uncultured Ruminiclostridium sp. (assembly GCA_902490005.1). Classification (GTDB taxonomy): domain Bacteria; phylum Bacillota; class Clostridia; order Oscillospirales; family Acutalibacteraceae; genus Clostridium_A. Next base: position 81,874 of record CABUCM010000005.1, on the reverse strand, counting down.
ACCCTGAAAACGATTGGGCCTACCGGCGCTGACGGCATCCTGACCACTCCCGCGCTCGAGCCTAGGGATTATTGGGTCCAGGAAACCAAGGCGCCGGATGGGTATGCCTTGGATACTACTGCCCAAACGGTAACCGTGGCTCCCGGCGCGGGCCTTAACGGTTATTCTGTGGCAATGGCCAAGGCCGCCTTTACCGACGAATTTGAATCCGGCAAGGTTCAAATTAAAAAGGTCAGCTCTTTGAATAACGCAACCCTGCTGCAGGCGTCCTTTAAGGTGCAGAAGCAGGTTGACGGTGTTTACACCGATTATCCGGACAGCGCCAATCCTTTGATTTTGACCACCGGAACCAACGGTACCGTCACCTCCGGCTGGCTGCCCGCTGGCGAATACCAGCTGATTGAGCAGAGCGTTACCGGTCAGTATGTGGTGGATTCCACGCCTCGCGGGTTCACCGTGACCCCGGGCGAAACCAACAGGGTTTATTTCGATATCCCCATCGAGAATACCCCTAAGCGTAGAATCGGCATCGATAAGTTTGAAAAATGGAAGGTCAACGGCGCTGATGACCTGGTATTGCGCCAAGTTGACGTAGTGTTTGAAATTTACACGGAGGATCCCACTGTAAATACCAGCGCCCAGCCTCTTACCACCATCACCAGCGCCTCAGAAACCCGGTTTACCGGCTATCTGGCGCCCGGCGATTATTGGATCAAGGAGATTGAGCCTGAGGACTATAAGGTGGATTCCGTCACCACCGATGGGGCCGCTCCCGTCCAGGTGACCGGCAACGTATACAAGGTCACCCTGGCCCAGGATAAGGACCTGGTGGTTACCTGGAACAATGTCTCCGATAAATCCAGGATCGAGCTGATCAAGGTGGACCAGGCCGATCACGATAAGAAGCTTACCGGCGCGGAGTTTACCCTTTATAAGGTGGTGGATTCCACTGCCGACGGCGCGGAGCAGATCGAAGTCGACGGCCAGACGCTGTGGCTGAAGGCCATCCGGGAGAAGATTACCTCCGGCACGCTGGAAGGCGTGGACGGCGGCGCTTTGACCGAGCTTTTGGATACCGGCACCTATTATCTGCGGGAGACCAAGGCGCCACCTTATGACAAAAATTATTACTATCAGATCAGCAAGGAATGGACCGGGCCCATAGAGGTAACGGCTGCGGATAAAGGGATGATCGTCGGGCCGGTTATCATTGAGAACTATATGCCGGTAGGCGTGGAAGGCAAAAAGATCGATCAGGACGGCAACGCCCTGAACGGCGCTTGGGTGGCTTTGTTCCAAAGCGAGGCCGACGCCCAAAAAGCCCAGACCGCCTTAAACGGCGACGAGGATTTCTTCTCTAAAAAGCTGTCAGGCGGCCAGCTGCCCGAGGCCGTATTGAAAGAATACAATATGCTCCAGGCAGTGCAAAGTAAGGATGGCGGCGTGCTGCACTTTGTGAATTTGCAGCCTAATACCACCTATTACGCCTTGGAGATCATCGGCGTCAACTATTATGTTCACAGCCTGGATATCCATGCGGTATACGCCAAGCAGGATGGCCAACAGTGGAAGCTGTACGAAATGGCGGGGGCTACCCCACAGGACACCGATCCGCTGTTCCAGCTTGAAAACCTGGCGTACGGTATGATTTCCGTCAAGAAAACCCTGGAGATTTCCGGTGTGGCCTATCCCCTCAACGAGGTGAAATTTAACGTTTACGTGGCGGATCCAGACGACAATACCAAGCCTCTTATAGGCACGGACGGCCAGCCTGTGCTGGCGACCACCGTCGTTACCGGCACCGGAAGCACGGAGGCGGGGCTGGGAATCAGCAGCCTGCTGCGGCCGGGCTGGTATGTCATTCGGGAGGTTGAGGCGCCGGAGCATGTGAAGTTTGACCCGGATACCGCTCCCTATTACTCCGTATATGTTTCTTCCGACGGCAAGGATAATATAGCCGGCCAGGTGTTCCGTGACAACGATGCCGGCTGGACCATTAACTGTACCTATGAAAACAGCCCCATTGAGAATGAATCCGCCTGGGGCCAGGTGAAGATCAAGAAGATCAGCGCCGATGCTGGTGACAGCGGTAAAAAGCTGGCCGCCACCTTTAAGGTGCAGAAAGACCAGGGCGACGGTACTTATGCGGATTATCCCGAAGGGAACGCCATGACCATCACCATGGATACCAGTAAGGATTTCGTTGTGTCCGGGTTCCTGCCCGCCGGCAATTATCAGCTGGTGGAAACCAGCGTGCAGGCCGGGTATACTTTGAACCCGACGCCCATTCCGTTTGTCATTGAGGCCAACCGGATCACCGGTGCCGGCAATGTGAAAGACGGCGTTTACTATCCCTTAGATGACAAGGATACCAACCCCGGGCCGATTGTCATCGAAAATGAAAAGCAGGGCTCGTTAAAGCTGACCAAGCAGGGGGATATCCTGGGAACCAAGGCCCCCCTGTCAGGCGTAACCTTTAAGCTGTACGCGGTGAATCCCGATGATCCGGATCCCGACGCTGACTGCGCCGGGACCGCGGTTAAGACGGTGACCACCGGGAGTAACGGCTTAATCAACATGACCAATCTGGACGCCGGGGATTACTGGCTGAAGGAAACCTCTGTGGGCGCCGCGGGAAGCACAAACGTGAATAACGGCTTTGTGGCGGGCATGGTGGTGCGCGTCACCATCGAAGCCGGGAAAGAGACCGTTCAGTTCTATGACCCCTCTGATTTAACAACACCGAAAAGCGAGCTGCTGAATACCACCACCTATGGTAAACTGCAGGTCGTGAAGCAGGATGCCGCCGATAAGGCGAAGCTGGGCGGCGTCAAGTTCGGTATTTACTCTGACAGCGCCGCCGCCACTAAGGTGGGCGAAATGACCACTGCCGCCGGCACTGGCGCGGCTCTTTCCGGGCTGCTGCCTGAAGGCGAGTACTGGCTGAAGGAGTTAAATACCCCCGCCGGCTATTTCCCGGATACCACGACAATTTACGGGCCTTATACGGTAGAGGCCAATAAAACCACCTCTACCAACGGGAACGGCGATACCATTACCATCGACAACACCAAGATCCAAAAGGTGACGGTGATTAAGCTCAATTCCAAAACTGGCGCCGCGGTCCCCGGCGCCGCCATGAAGGCCGCGAAATTTGAACTGTGGGATAAACCGGAGGATGAGGGCGGCCAGGTTCTCCAGACCGTTACCGGCCAGGAAACCATCGTATTTACCAATCTGCAGCCCAATACCACCTATTATGTAAAAGAGGTAACCCCGCCCGCCGGCTATACCTTTGAGGCCGGCAAGGAGGATTCCTTCTACCCGGTGGCCACCGGCAACACCGGCGCCGCTGAGGTAACCATCCAGAACGACCCGTTGGGGTCCATCCGGCTGGAGAAAAAGGCCAACTGGGAAAATCCCGACCCGCAGCACATTCTGGCCCTGCCGCTGGAAGGAATCACCTTTGAGCTGCACCGCTATGACGCTGCCCAGCCCGGCGGGCTTGGCGACTGGGTACAGACCAAATCTACCAACAGCAAGGGTGAAATTCTCTTTGAGGGCCTGGAGCCCGGCGACTACATGCTGAAGGAGCAGGTGCCCGCCGACTTTGTTGAGGGAACGACGCTTCAGAAGCTCACCGTAGTGAAGGGAGAGACCAACACAGTCTATACCGGCGACAATTATATCGTCAACAACCCGAATAAGGGCCGGTTCTCCTTTACCAAATTTAAGGGCGACGGCACCACGCCGCTGGTGGTCACCCAGGACAGCGAGCGGGCGGAATTCGCCCTCTATCGAGGCGATAAGGTAGATGCCGATAAACTGGTGGACACCTTCCGTGTCCGTTTGGACGGCACCTTTGAATCCGCCTCCTTGGATGCGGGAACCTATACCATCGTGGAGACCAAGGCGCCTACTGGCTTTACCCTGGATCCCACCCCTGTGACCTTTACCATCACGGCAAAGCAGATTACCAGTTTGGACGGTGACGAGGCCACTAAGGTGGTCAACCAGGCCAAGGGGAATTTGCAATTCGTGAAGCAGGGTGATAACCAAAACGGCAACCCCAAGCTGAACACGGCTGAATTCCAGCTTTACGATCAGGATAAGAATCCTATCGGAGACCCGCTTACCAACGTGGCCAACGGCGTTTACCGCTGGGAAGGCTTAGACGCGGGAACCTATTATATCCGGGAGACGAAGGCCCCCGACGGTTATGCCCAGGATACCAACTGGTACGAGGCTGTGATTCCCGCCAATCAGAACGACCCTGACGCTACCTATTATCCGGCGGACAGCGGCAATATGGCCGGCGGCGTGCTGACAAACGAATCCGACAGCGGGCGTATCCGTATTGAAAAGGTCGGCGAGAACGGCGAAAAGCTGGAAGGCGCCGAATTTAAGGTGTATCAGCTTGGCGCCGGCGATACGCAGGGCCAGCAGGTAGGCGGCGTTATCACGATCGATGAAAACGGCGTCGGCGTGTCCGATCTGCTGCCGGCGGCCTCTACCGGAACCAAGTATTGGGTGGTAGAGACGAAGGCTCCCGACGGCTACAGCCTGGATGAGCGCTATTACCTTACCCAGAAGATCGTAACGGTTTTACCGGTACAGGAGCTTTCCAAGATCGAGACGCTGGGCGTGGAAAATAACGTTTCCTTTACCAATAAATCCAAGACGGATATTATTATGTTCAACACTGATATTCTGAAAACAATCACCAAGGATACCGCTGACAAGAGCCTTTTGGAGGAGCCTTTCACCACCTCCTTTACGCTGAGAGGTTATGCTGAGGGCGAAAATGAGCTGGCGGCCACCCAACTGGTGGTAACCGATCAGGATATCAAGATGCAGTACCAAGACGCCAACAAGGATTACCAGACAGAACCCACCCGGCAGGACGCTTACCTCATCAATTGGGTGAAGGTCTATCAGGCCTATAACGCCCAGGCTTCTGATGATTTGGATACGGTGGATGCTTCCAAGCCGGTGACCGCCAAGGTCCAGTACCAGGCCGCGGAGAATCTGGGAAGCGATAACGAGGCCACCTGGCGGGATGTGCCTAACGGCACCATTGACAACGTTCAGAACCTGGGCGCGGAGGGCACGGTTATCTCCATACCCAAGGGCCTGGAGGCCATGGCGTTCCGTGTGGTATACACCGGCGTGGATGAGCATTTTGTGGCAAAGGGCGTCGATTTTGAAGTTACCTTTGCCCAGCGCCCCTCCGACGCTACCCTGCATGAAATCACCAGAATCACCAATACAGCCGCCTATGAATATACCTTCATCCAGAAGGATGAGGAAGGCAAGGATGTGCCGGTGACCGACGGAAAGAATTCCAATACCGTGAAGGCTACCCTGCCTCTCATTGAGAATATCAGAATCCCCGTCAGCCTGGTGGTAAGGCCGGAAGGAACCCAGACCACCTACGCGCCCAACAGCGACGTGACCTTTGCCGTCACCGCGAAAAATGAGTCCGGCAGTGAAAACTTCAGAGAGCCTATTATAAGCTTCGACCTGCCGGTGGGCACCACCCTGAACGAGTTCGTAAATGGATCTGACCAATTCGTCATTATGAAGATGTGGGAGGATGAAAACGGCGATACGGTGGGCACCAATTTGACGCCGGATCTGCTTTCCATCGATACGGTGAAGGCCACCAGGGTGGAGAACGGCCAGTTGGTGAAGCTGGACCAGGATACCCAAAAGGTCACCATGACGTTCCCCGGCGTGAGCCTGAAGCCCGGCGAGAGAATGGTCATTCGGTTCGCGGCCCATATTGACCCCAACAGCCAGGCGGATACCCTGTGGTGCCCGGCTTATCTGGGAAGCTCTTATGAGATTCCCCAGTCCGCCGAGAACCAGTACGGCGTCAGCTATGCTCCTGTCATCACCGGCGACGGCGGTTCCTTTGAGCAGGATAAAGACCTGGATAACATTTTGGGCAACGGCGGCAGCGACTATGTTAACAACTACGCCAATATCGTTGTGGGCCAGAACAGCAACCTGAGTATTTTCAAGCAGGTGAAGGGCGAATACGACGACCGTTATAAGAACTACTCCGAGTTAGGCCATACGGCGCCCGGCGGCTCTATCGATTATAAGATTCGGGTCAGCAACGGTTCTGACGATCCGGCGAACACCACCAGGGTGGTGGATATCCTGCCTTTCTTGGGCGATACCCTGACAGACCGGACCGATACTACTGTCGTTAACCGTGCCACTGATCTGGCGAGAAGGCCTGTTCTAAACAGCGTTACCGTGTTGGGCAGCGACGGACAGCCGATTAATGACGCTTTTGTGCGGGTTTATTACTCCACGGATGATGTCTCCGCCTGGACCGCGGAAGAGCGGGCCAAGGTTAGCGCCGAGCAGGAACTGCCGATGATTTATACCACCGGCAAGAACGGAGATCCGTGGGCATCCACTGTTCACAGCTGGAGCACTACCCCGCCCAGCGACATGAGCACGGTGACCGCCATAGGCGTGGAAGTGACCATGCCTCTGAGCAATGGCCAGTATATTGAGGTGAATCTCAATATGACCGCTCCTCAATACGCCACCAGCGAGGTTGAGGATTACTACGGAAAGTTTATTTCCAACTCCGCCATGTGCTCTGTGGTGAGAAACAGCAACACCGGCGAAACAATCGCCCTTTCTGACCGTCCGGAAAACCAGGAGGTCAAGTGTGTGCTGGATTTGCCCAAAGGCGCCATCGGCGACTATGCGTTCTATGACAATAATCAAAACGGCATACAGGACGGCGGCGACACACCGGTGGCGGGATTAGAGGTAACGTTGCACACCACCAAAATTACCGCGGACAGCAATGTGACTACCACCACAACCACCACCACGGATTCTAACGGCCTGTATTTGTTTGACGACCTGGATTGCAATATCCTGCTGTCCGGCAAGGAAAACGCGGACCCAGATGACCCCAACAACTATGTAGGCGGAGCAATCTATGAGTATCAGGTGGAGTTCCAGGCGCCTCCCGCGGGCAACGGCGGCGCTTATGTGCCCACCAGGCGGTATGCCGGAACGGATGACACGGTGGACTCCAATATTGGCACGGACCGCAGGACCGAGGTCGTGCGGCTGGGCTTAGTGGAGAATCCCGATACCCATCGCCCGGATGGACAGCGTGACATGACCCTTGACGCCGGCTTTGTGATTCCTGCCGCGCTGGGCGACTTTGTGTGGATTGACACAAACCGGAATGGCGTGCAGGAGCCTAATGAGCCTGGAATCAACGGCGCCAGGGTAAGGCTCTATACGGTAGATGACAGCGGCAAGGTCTCCGATACCCCGCTGATGGAAACCGTTACCGCCACGAAGGACGGCCAGGCGGGCTATTACCTGTTCGACGGCCTGACCAAGGGCAGGTATGTGGTGGAATTTGATATCACCTCTCTGCGCAATGATGTGGGGCTGTATCAATACGGCTTTACCACGGCGAACCAAGGAGCGGGGGATCAGGCATATGCGGCCGACTCGGACGCTAAGCATATTGTAGGCGGCAACGACCGGGTGATGCGCACCGACGTGATCTCACTGGATTACCAGCAGACTGACCTTACCTGGGACGCGGGTCTTGTATATTACAGCGCCTTAGGCGGCTATGCCTTTGACGACCGGAACTATAACGATGTTCAGGACCTGGGAATCCCGCTGACAGGCACCAAGGTGTCTTTGTACCGGGTGATCGACAATGTGCGGGAGGCGAATCCCATCGCCAGCACCACGGTGGATGAAAACGGCGAGTACCTGTTCCCGTATCTGCTGGAAGGTGAATACCAGGTATTCTTCCAATACCCCGCCGGGTATAAGGCGGTGGAGCCGAATATCGGCGGCGACGATACCAGGGATTCCGATGTGTTTGTCATCGCCGCGGATCTGAACAGCGGCTATACGGAAACCATTACCCTGCCTCCCAATGCCATCAGCCTGCATAACGACGGCGGCGCCAGGATCTATGGAGCCATCGGCGACTATGTGTGGAAGGATGCCAACAAAAACGGCATTCAGGACGCGGGGGAGGAACCGGTGCCGGATGTGGCGGTTTACCTCCAAATGAGAGAAGGCGATTCCGGTATCTGGAGAAAAGTGGACACTACCACCACCAACGAAAAGGGCTACTATGTGTTTGAAAATGTGATGGGCGGCCCAGACGTGGATTATCAGTACCGTGTCTGCTTCGACCTGCGGGACGATTACTACCCGACCATTTCCTATGCCGGAAGCGACAGGGCGGTGGACTCCAACGTGCAGGGCTTCCTCCTGGATGGCTGGGGCTATCCCACCGACAGGATAAGCATCGGATATGGCCAGCGGGATATGACCATTGACGCCGGTATTATCACCACCAGCGGCAGCGTGGGCGACTATGTGTGGCTGGATACCAATAAAAACGGCGTTCAGGATGAAGAGAATACCGGGCTGGCGGGAATCCGCGTGATCCTGGAGTACAGCCCCTCCGGCGATATCTCTGATAACACCCAGTGGGTGCAGGTTGGAGAAACCACCACCAACGAAATGGGCAAGTATCAGTTTGATGATTTGTCCCAGGGCTATTACCGCGTGAAGTTCCAGCTTTTAGACCCCTATACCGTTACGCTGGTGAACCAGGGCGACTCAGCTTTGGATTCCGACGGAAGATATCCGCTGGGAGACGGCTGGTATGCTACCAGGCCCTTCTATCTGGTGGATGGCGGCTATGACATGACCTGGGATTGCGGCGTAGTGTTAGGCAGCGGCGGTACGGTGCCTCCTGGAAACGGCGTGACTACCGGCGACCGGGCAGTTACCTCGCTTTGGATGCTCCTGGCCGGATTATCCGCATTTGGCGCGTTGGTGTTTGGCGTTACCCTTTCTAGAAAAAGAAAGGCCGGCAGGCATTAATGATTGCGATTTCTTTTCCAAAGTGAAAAGCAGACAACGGTAAAAAACGCCCGGCAGTCCTTGCTGCCGGGCGTTTTGCCCCATTGCGGAGGGCTTTTTGAGGGCGGAAGGGAAAAATCAATTGGTCTGAAAGATTTTTTGATAAAATCCTTTTTTAGCGGGAAATATGACGTCCTTGTGATGAACCGACTGTATGATGTAACTGTAAGATGAATAGATTATCAAATGAGTCTATTAAGTTCCCACGATGAAGGAGTGAGTAAAGTGAGGAAAAAAATAACAGCTCTTACCGTCGTTTTCTCACTGGTAATTGCAATGTTTGCAGGTGGTTTGCAAGCGTCCGCAGCAGGAGCAGATGACATTTCGATCACTGGTTTGGTGTCTAACAGCGCCACAACCCAGAGGTTCAGAATTGACAACCAGACTAACAGGCAAATTGACGTGCAGTGGCAGACCGAGTATACCAATTGGACTCCGGTGACCATTCCCGCCAACGGCTCGGCTACCGTGGAGTGTGCCGACAGCAATATGACCGGCGTTAAGCTGACGGTTTTTTGTGATGGCGAGGTAAAATCCCTGTCCAGCCTGAACACCTACAGCGTCAACGTGGTCTATCAGGACCAAAACGGCAACCGGCTTGGCGGCGCCACTGAGTACAACACCATTTCCGGCGGCGTTGCCCATACCGCGCCGACGTCCCTGCTGGTCGCCGGGGAGACCTATCTGATCAGCGGCCCGGAATACAAACAGTTCACCTATCAGTCCAATACAACTGAGATCGTTTACACCTATCAGCATCAGCAGAAACAGCCTATCACCTGCCCGGTGGTCTATGTGGACCAGTACGGCAATCAGATCGGCGGCGCCAGCTTCCAGGTACAGCCCGGTACTACCGGCAGCTTCACGGCTCCCGCGAATTATACCAGCAATGGCCGCGATTATACCTTGATGCCCGGCCAGTCCGCTGTTTCCCATGATTATAACAAGGGCGCTCAGGAGTATATCTTCCGGTATCAATTGGTTACCGAACAGAATACCCGTCCTTATTTGTTCCGAGTGCAGTACCAGGCCACCGACGGTACTCTTCTCAAGTCCAGCAGCGTTACCGCGCAGTCCGGCGCTACCACCACCTTTAAGGTGGACGGCGAATATCTGACCGCCGCCGGCACTCTGTATACCAAGGTGAGCGGCGAGCCCGACGTCATCAACCATGATTATAACAGCAGCACCAGGCTGTATACCATCAAATACGAGCAGACCAGGGCGACTTCCCCCTATGACATCAGCGTGCGCTATGTGGATGCCTTGACTGGATTGGCCATCAAGACCAACAGCGTGCATGTGGGCTTGAATGAGACCGCCAGATTTACCGCGGATTCCGAGGTCAGCGCCAACGGCACTGAATATTTGGTAGCTTCCGGCCAGGACCGTCAAGTGGTTCACGCCTTCGGCGATTCCCAAAGAGTTTACGATGTCTATTACTACGAGAGAGGCGCTGCCCAGAGTTATCCTGTAACCATCCGTTACTTCGACGTGACCACGGGTACCGTGCTTTATACCACGACCGCCACGGCTGACTATGACAGCCAGCTTACCATAACCGCTCCCGAGAACTATGCGGCAGGCGGCGAAAACTATGTGATGCTGGGCGGGCAGTCTACCTCCATTGACCATACGTTTTATTCCACCCGCCACGCTTATGTGTTCTTCTACCGCAATGTGAACGACACTGCCAATGAGAACACGGTAGTGGAGCAGACCACCGAAGAGACCACTGTGGTTGTGACTCCCGGCGGAGAGACGATTGTCGCCACGCCTGGCGGAGAGGTTACCATTGACGACGAGCCGGTTCCGCTGGCTCCTGGCCCGGATGACCAGGATAGCAGCCAGTCTTCCTCCAGTTCTTCTTCTAGTTCCTCTAATGTGACCATTGACGACGAGGACGTTCCTCTGGCTCCCGGACCTGGCGATCAGGGCGGTTCTTCCAACATGGGTTGGTGGATCGCGGGCGGCGGAGTCCTTCTTCTGGCGGCTGGCGCGGCGGTATTGCTGATCGTGCTGAAGAAAAAGAAAGCCAAAAAGGCAGACTAACCGTTTTATATGAGCAGAAAAGGCCCGGCTTTTGCCGGGCCTTTTTTCATAAAAAACCGCGCTGATTTTCGTGAAGGAATCCAAAAGAAAAAACGTCCCAGCTTCTTGCATATCAAGCGGCTTTTTGATATAGTAAAAATTACGTAAATATAGATAGGAAAGGGTTGCGCTGGGTTTTTTATGAAACTGGAAACGAAGAATTTTTACAAAACCGTGGGCGCCTTGGTGCTGCCCATCGCTCTGCAAAACCTAATCAATGTGGCGGTTACTTCCGCCGACGTGGTTATGCTGGGAAAAGTGGGGGAAACCGTTCTTTCCGGCTCGTCGCTGGCGGGGCAGGTGCAGTTTATCCTCACGCTGTTTTTCTTTGGCCTTACCTCCGGCGCGGCGGTGCTGACCGCCCAGTATTGGGGAAAAAAGGACCTTCGAACCATCGAAAAGGTAATGGGGATCGCTTTCCGCTTCTCCATTATTGTGGCGGTGCTGTTTATTCTGGCGGTGCAGATTTTTCCGGCTCAGGTGATGTCGATTTTTACGCCGGAGCAACCGGTTATCGATGAGGGCGTCAAATACTTAAGGATTGTGTCTTTTTCTTACCTAACATGCGCCATTACCCACGTTTATCTCAACGTGATGCGCAGCGTGGAGCGTGTGGTGATTGCCACCGTTACCTATTCGGTTTCGCTGGTGGTCAATATCATCATCAATTGGGTGTTGATTTTTGGGGTGCTGGGGTTCCCGAAGCTTGGAATCGTCGGCGCCGCCATTGGCACCCTGATCGCCAGGATTATGGAGCTTTTAATCGTGGTGTTTTACGCCAAGACGAAATCTATTCTGACCTTCAGGCTGAAGGATCTTTTTGTGCGGGATAAGCTTTTATTCCAGGATTTTATGCGCTATGCCATTCCGGTGACGTTAAACGAGCTGATGTGGGGAACAGGTTGTTCCGTTATCGCCGTGGTGATCGGCCACATGGGCCAGGCGGCGGTGGCCGCCAATTCCGTGGCGCAGGTTACCAGGCAGCTGGCGACAGTGGTTTCCTTTGGGATCGCGGCGGCTGCGGCGGTGCTTATCGGCAAGGCCATTGGAGAGGATAACTATGAGGAAGCCCAGAAATACGGAACCCGTTTTGTGAAGCTGTCTTTGGCCGCGGGTGTGGCGGGGGCGCTGGTGGTGCTCATCGCCAGGCCTATCGTTCTGCAGGCCATGTCCCTGACCCCCACGGCCCATGGCTATCTGTCCACCATGATGTTTATTATGGCGTATTTCGTGATCGCCCAGGCTTACAACACCACCATGGTGGTGGGCATTTTCCGGGCGGGAGGGGATACCCGGTTCGGCCTGGTGCTGGATGTAGTCACCATGTGGGGCTGTTCCATTTTACTGGGCGCCGTGGCGGCGTTTGTGTTCCATTGGAGCGTGGAATGGGTGTATGTGCTGCTGCTGAGCGATGAGATTATCAAGATTCCGCTTACAACCTGGCGGTATAAAACTAAGGTTTGGCTGCGGAATGTAACCAGATAAAAAAGGTTTATTGCAAAAAAGCCATGTGACGGACTCACGTGGCTTTTTTGCTGTGCTGTTATAAAATTCTTAGGCTGTGCTCGAACACGATTTATCTTGACAGAGGGATGAAATCAGGGTATCATGGTTTTATAACATCAAATTTAAAAGAAGCGCGGTGAGGCTATGGCGGTAACCATTAAGGATATTGCGGCGGCGGTGGGAGTGTCCCGGGGCACTGTGGACCGGGTGATTAACCACCGGGGCGGCGTCAGCGGCGAGGTCGCCGCGAAGGTGGAACAGGCTGTCCAGGACATGGGCTATCTTCCGAACCGGGCGGGCAGAATTTTAGCCGCTAGAAAAAAGCCGGTGACCATAGGCTGCCTGCTGCCCAGTGATAAAATCACCTTCTTTCATGATGTGATCCTAGGCTTTCGCAAGGCGGAACGTGAGCTTTCCGACTTCGGAGTGTCCCTCCGGCTGAAAGAGGTGCGGGGCTATGACCCGCAGGTGCACCTCGCGGCGCTGAAGGAACTGCTTTCTGAGAATGTTTCCGCTTTGTGCGTGGCCACGCTGGAGACTCCTGAGATTATCACCCTGCTGAACAGTACGGCGGAGCAGGGGATTCCCGTTGCCGCCATCAACATTGACCTGCCTAACGTGAATCGGCTGTTTTATATGGGAAGCGACTATCTTGCCGGCGGCAGAACCGCCGGGGGCTTGCTTTCCCTGATGTCCAAGAAGCCTGTAAACCTTTTTGTGGTGGCAGGTTCCGGCAATATCCACAGCCACCGCCTGCGGATCGAAGGGTTCGCCCAGGTGATGAAGGAAAAGGCGGAAGACTATACCCTAGTGGACGTTCAGGTGACCCAGGATGACAGCGATATCGCTTACGCGGCCACTAAAAAAGCCCTTGAAGGCCACCCGGAGATCAACTGTATTTATATCACCACCTCAGGCAGCGCCCCAGGCGTATGCAAAGCCCTGGAGGAGCTGAAGCGGAAAAGCGCCGTTACGGTGATCGCCTTTGACGACAATAAGGAAAACAAAGAACTGATGCAAAACGGCAGTATCGACGTACTGCTGTGCCAGGAATCTTTCCGGCAGGGTTACGACGCCATCAACCACCTGTTTCATTATCTGGTGGAAGGAACGGCGCCTAAGGCATGCTATTTTACCCATACAGTGATAAAAATTGCCGAGAACCTATAACCCCTTAACTCAAAAGGCCTGTATTTTACAGCTGATAATTGATCAGAGGAGTATAAAAATGAAACGGGGAATCAAAGTTTTCTTAATGGCATTCATCGCGGTATTGTTGTTGGTGGCCGGATATTTTGTTGGTTATAAACAAGGCTGTGACAGCATAAAAAGCGCGGGCCGAACGATCGATCAACAAACCTTTTATGCGGAGATCCAAGAACGGGCCGATCATCGTTTTCTAGTGCGGGGATTATCTGTAAATGATATTAACTATAGAGGAGAGTTTAGCTTTTCGGTTACTGAAGGAACGGTATTGCTATGGAGAGGGACGGCGGTTGCATTATCAGATTTGGGTATCGGCGATACCATCGCCGTTACTTTTCATGGAGAGATCTTAGAATCCTACCCCGCCCAGATCCAAGAGGTGGTTAAAATACAGCTGTTAGAAGACGAAAGGTAATTAAAATTAATTTTATAAAGGAGACGATTCCATGAATTATTTGATTGGAGTGGATTTAGGAACCTCCGGCACGAAAACCGTGCTGTTTGATACGGAGGGGACGGTCATTTCCAGCGCTACGGTGGAATATCCCATGTACCAGCCGAAAAACGGCTGGGCGGAGCAGGCGCCGGAGGATTGGTGGGACGCCACCATGCGCACCACGAAGCAGGTCATTGAGGAGTCTGGCGTAAATCCCAAGGATATCAAGGGAATGGGGATTTCCGGCCAGATGCACGGGCTGGTCATGCTGGACCAGGATGGCAAGGTGCTGAGACGGTCCATCATCTGGTGCGACCAGCGCACCGCCAAGGAATGTGAGGAAATCACGGAAAAGGTGGGAGCCAAGCGGCTGATTGAGATCACCGCTAATCCGGCGCTGCCGGGCTTTACGGCTTCTAAAATCCTTTGGGTGAGAAACCACGAGCCAGAAATTTATGCCCAGTGCCGCCACATCCTTTTGCCCAAGGACTATGTACGCTACATGCTCACCGGCGAGTTTGCCACAGAAGTGTCTGACGCTTCCGGTATGCAGCTTTTGGATATTCCCAACCGCTGCTGGTCCGACGAGGTTTTGGAAAAGCTGGACATCGACAAGGCGATGCTGGCGAAGGTGTATGAATCTCCGGAGATCACAGGTTATATCACCGAGGAGGCCGCTAAACTGACCGGTTTGGCCCCGGGTACCCCAGTGGTGGGCGGCGCCGGCGACAACGCCGCCGCGGCGGTAGGCACCGGCGTGGTGGAGGAAGGCAAGGCGTTCACCACCATCGGCACCTCCGGCGTGGTATTCGCCCATTCCGACAAGGTGACCATCGATCCCCAGGGCAGAGTGCATACCTTCTGCTCCGCGGTGCCTGGCTGCTGGACTGTGATGAGCTGCACCCTGGCGGCGGGGCTTTCCCTGAAATGGTTCCGGGATAATTTCTTCCTGGAGGAAATGCAGACCGCTAAAGGCATGGGGGTTGACCCCTATTATCTCATGGACAAACAAGCGGACCGGGCCCCTATCGGAGCCAACCGTTTGGTTTACCTGCCCTATTTGATGGGCGAGCGTTCCCCCAAGCTGGATTCCGACTGCCGGGGCGTATTTTTCGGCCTGTCGGCCATGCACACTAAGTATGATATGCTTCGGGCCGTCATGGAGGGGGTTATTTACTCTCAGCGGGAATGCCTGGATATCCTGCGGGGCATGGGCGTGGTGTCCAGCGAGATGCTGGCCTGCGGCGGCGGCGGAAGCAGCCCCATGTGGCGCCAGATGATGGCGGATGTTTACAACGTGCCGGTAAAAACGGTGGTTTCCAAGGAAGGCCCCGCCTTGGGCGTGGCGATTCTTGCAGGCGTCGGCGCGGGGATTTATTCCAGCGTGGCGGAAGCTTGCCGCAAGGTCATCAAAACCAATCCCGCCCAGGCCCCCATCCCGGAGAACACGGGCCGGTATGAGGAGTTTTACCGCATTTACCGCGGCCTGTATCCTCAGCTGAAGGATTGCTACAAGGCGCTGGCCGCCCTTTGATGAAAGCCTGTCCGAAATCCAGTTCGATTGGCCCGGACAAAACCGCTGCCATAGAATTTGCTTTTTCATTCGAATGAAATAAAGAACAAGCCGGGGAGGCTCTTTCTCAAAAGAACCTCCCCGGCTTGTTTCTGTATTCATAAAAATATACAATTATTGTTTAATATACGTAATATGGATTAGGCTTGCACAAAATACTGATGATATCAATGATCCAGCCAATGCCGAAAAGGCCGCCGGTGAACAGGTACAAAACACCCATTCCGGCCTTGCCTTCATAAAATTTATGCCCTCCAAAAATTCCCAAAAGCAAGCAAAGACAAAAGGCGGTCCACTTGTTTCGCAGCCGGCCCACGGCGGGAACAGCAAAATTTGTGTTTTCATTAGAATTGACGTTGTTGATTACAATTTGCGGAGTGGTTTGAGATTTTAATTCTTCTGCCTGGCATCCGCAATATGGACAGATCACGGACGCCTCTTTAATTTTCTGGCCGCAGTGTTTGCAGAGTTTCACTGATTCCACAGCTTCCTTATCTGACGGAATATTTTGTGTGTTCATGTCGCAATCCCCCTTCACTAATTTAAACTAAGATTAAAATATCACAAAATGAGATAAAAGTCAATATCTCATTTTGTGATAACATATAATACTCTCAAAGTAACTTCAGGAGAGAATTTTATGAGATTGAGGGACATTCGGGAGGATCGGGATATCACGCAAAAAACGATTGCGTCTTATCTGCATATACGGCAAAATACTTACTCTCAATATGAGACTGGCCAACGGCAGCTGCCGGTGGATATTTTGATTCAGCTTGCCCAATTTTTTCAGACGTCAACGGATTATATTTTAGATTTAACTGATGAACCGGAGCCGTATCCCACGAAAGAGCGGAAAGATGAAATAGTATAAAAATCATTTTGACTCTAGTGTTAAATTTTGTAAAGTTTTTTATGGGTTTGGAAGAAAAGCACAAAAAAACATTGATTTTTTAGGGCGGTTTAGGTATACTGGAAAGGTAATTAAAATAGAAAAGAAGGAAACGCTATGCCGAAGAAATCAAGGAGATCCCGGGAAAAAGCTATTTCCATGGTTCTGATGATTGTGATGCTGGTTTTAGGCGTTCTTTGTTTGCTGGCGCCGCTGGGGATGCTGATCGGAATTCAATATCTGGTTTTTGGCTGTTTGGCTGTTTACGGCGCTGTGCTGGTGGCCCGTTATATCATGGCGGAGAATAAAAACAAATTCCTGCTGCTGGGGGGCGTGACCTGCTTTTTACTGAGCGCGGCGGTGCTGCTGGTGTGGCTGTTCCAGTCGGCCTCCGCGGCGGAGGAAATGATGTCCTTTATTTGCTGTATTGTGCTGGCGGTGCTGTCGGTATCCATGGGAATCAACCATTTTATGATGGCGTTCCCTTATCAGCGGAAGGACGATAAAGCCAGAGGCTGGATGTTTGCCGCGGCGATCGTCAATTTTATCGTCGGCGTTTTTTTGGTGGTTTTCCCAATTTTCGTTACCATGCCTTCGATTTCTGTGCTGCTGGGAATCTACCTGTTTTCTGGGGGCCTTACTATTCTGCCGGAGTTTTGGAGAGCGCCGGCTGCATCAAAATAAAAAATATATACGCAAATACGCAAAAAAAGGAAACGCCGCCGATAAATGCAGCAGCGTTTCCTTTTTTATTTTAATCCGGCGGCGGTTAAAAAGCCGTCGTATGCTTCCTGCCATTCCTCCCACTGAAGGGGCTGATAGGCCTTGATTTCGTTGGATTCCCGGATAATCATTCTGGCGGACTTTTGGTCCTTGATTTCTCCCAGGGCAAGGTAAGCCACCCCAATATTGCCCATGACAGTGGCCTCTACCGGCCCGGCGTAAACCGGGACGCCGCAGGCGCTAGCGGTCATTTTACACAGGAGAGTATCCTTGATGCCGCCGCCGAACATATGGATGGTTTTATACTTTTTTCCGGTGATGGAGGAAAGGTTTTCAAAGGTGTATTTATAGCGCATGGCGATGCTTTGATAAATGCAGCGCATGATCTCTCCCCGGGTTTGGGGCACATACTGCCCGGTGTTTTTACAGTATTCCTGAATCCGGCGGGGAAGGTTGCCGGGGGTTTCAAACTGCGGCGCGTCGGTATCGATATAGCACTGGAAGGGACGGGCCTCTAAGGCCTCGTTTTCCAGCACGTCAAAGCCTACCTCGCTGCCTTCGCGAATCCATTGGCGGCGGGATTCCTGAATCAGCCAAAGCCCCATGATGTTTTTCAGGAACCGGACGCTGTGGTGATAGCCGATCTCATTGGTAAAGTTGGCGGCCACCGCCTTTTCACTCATAATGGGCTTTACAAGCTCAGTGCCGAACAGGCTCCAGGTGCCGCAGCTGATATAAACAAAATCCTTTTCTTTGGCGGGGCAGCTGAACACCGCGGAGGCGGTGTCGTGGGTAGCCACCGCCACCACGGGGACGGAGGGGCAGTTCAGCTCCTCGCAGATTTCCGGAAGGAGATTGCCGTAAATTTCGCCGGTGGAAATAATAGGCGGGAAAATTTCAGTGGGAATACCCAGGGCCTCGCAAAGCTGGAAATCCCAGTTTTTTAACGTGGGGTTGTACAGGTTCGTGGTAGAAGCGTTGGTGACCTCGCATTTTCTTTCGCCAGTGAGGAAATAGGCCATCAAATCCGGCATCAAAAGGAAGCAGTCGGTCTGGGCCAGAAGCTCCGGTTCTTTTTGGGTAAGATAATAAAGCTGGTAAAGGGTGTTGAACCGCATCAGCTGGATGCCGGTTTTTTGGTAGATCTCCTCTTTTGGAATGATCTGGAACACCTCTTCGGGAACGCCGATGGTGTGGGGGTCCCGGTAGTGGACCGGATTGCGCATCAGATGGCCCTGGCGATTGAGCAGGCCGAAGTCCACCCCCCAGGTGTCGATGCCGATGGCGTCAAACCCGCCTTTGGCCAAAGCCAGGGAAATACTTTTTTTGACCTCAAACATCATACGGACAATATCCCAGTAAAGCACGCCGTTAAGCACCACGGGATCGTTGCTGAAACGATGGATTTCCTCTGCTTTTAATTGATTTCCCTCAAAATGGCTGAGCATTGCCCGGCCGCTGGAAGCACCGAAATCAAAAGCTAAAATCCGTTTTTCCATATCGGCTTCCTCCTTCAAATAGATTCTGTCATGATGATACCATTTATCGTGAAAAGTGTCCACGTTTGTCCGAAATGTTTCTACAAAATATTTATTTTAGAACAAAACGAACAAAAACAAAAGAAAACAAACAACAGTTATTGCGTTTCAGAAGCCGCCCGGTATAAGGTAAGGCCGCATTTAGGCGAGGATATCCCGATTTCATCCGCCAGGCCTTGATAGGAAACCTGACGGACCATTACTGTGCATTGCCTGTCATAGTTACAGTCATAAACCGTAACGCCGCCGCCGCTTTTTTCGAGAAATACCATGGTGTGGGGGTAGCGGGGGGTGCCATATTGTATGATATCGCCTGGTTTGCCCTGGGACAAAAGGCCCTCCACCGCATTTTTAGAAATATCTTTTTGGACCAGCTGGCCTATCATTGATAAATGCTGGCCGCCGTCCAGCTGGTACCAGGTGTCTGCGTAATAGCTGTTGGGCATGTCGCAGCCGTAAAGGGCGTGGAATACGTATCCGGCGAACCCAAAGCATTCCGAGGCCCCTCGGTAAGCGCCGGTGAATTTGCTGCCGGGAGGGTATTCCCGCTGAATCTGGTACAGCCGGCCTGAGGCTGATAAAGAATTTTGTAAGGAACTTACCCAATACATTGTTGAAAATATACATATTAATACAGATAGTATATAAATAGCGGCCTTTAGCTTCATGGGAATTTGAATTTTGCCAAGCATCCCAACGCCTCCTGTTTATGATCTTTTCAAACCATATGCGGCTGTGCTATGATAAATTAAAAGATCTTTGTTTTAGGAGGAAAAAGATGGAGCTTTTATTTGTGTGCTACCCCAAATGCACCACCTGCCAGAAAGCGAGAAAATTTTTGCAGGAAAAGGGGATTCTCTTTCAGGAAAGAAATATTAAGGACGAAAACCCCACGGCGGAGGAACTGGCGGCGTGGATCGCCCGCAGCGGGCTGCCCGCGGAGAAGTTTTTTAATACCTCCGGCCTGCTTTACCGGGAGAAAAATTTGAAGGCGGTGCTGCCGGGAATTTCCCAGGAGGAAAAAATCAGCCTGCTTGCCCAAGATGGCATGCTGGTGAAGCGGCCTCTGCTCATTGGGACTGGTTTTGTTTTGGTGGGCTTTCGGCAGGAACAGTGGGAAGAGAAGCTGCTGAAGTAAACTGGAATACGGCTGAAAAACACCTGGCTTTGGGAAAGCCAGGCGATGGTTGGCGGTAAAACGCGGGAAGGGGTCCCGGATTGATCTCCGGGGCCCCTTTTGTTTTCAGGGATGGTATTTCATAATACGGCGTCAATGGGGAAAAAGATGGGCCAGGGGCTTTTCATACCGGGGGCAGACTTGCATACAGACGCCGCACACCGCGCCCCGGCCGATGTGCTGGTATTGACGCTTCATGTGCAGGCTGCACTTTTCTGGGTCGAACAGGGCCTCCCGGGGAATACCCGGCTGCCACTGAGGGCCTAAAATCGCGCCGCTGGGGCAGGCGTCCACACACCGGCGGCAGGCGCCGCAGACCGGTTCGGACACGGCGTTTTCCACGGAAAAAGGACAGTCTGTGAATAACGTGGCTAAACGGACCCGGGGGCCGAACTGACGATGCAGAAACAGAGAGCTTTTCCCGATGGTCCCCAGCCCGGCGGCGCAGGCGGCCTGCTTGTGGGAAAACCTGCCCTGATAATTCCAGCCCTTTTGGTTCATGCTCTGGCTGGCGGCAATTGAGATATACCGATAGCCCTCCCGGTCTAAAAACAAGCCCGCCTTCAACAGGCATTGGTCCAGAAAAGCGTTGACCGCCCGGTAATGGCTGAAATAGGTTAGGGTGGGTTCCCCTTGGATTTCATCCACAATGGCGTTGGATAGCTTTACCACAAGAGTAACGGCATAGGGCGTGTTTTCCAACCCCTCCGCTCCCGGCTTGGAAAAACCCACGTCGCTGACGCCTAACGATATAAGATAATCCCGCAGCTTGCTTTGCAGTTCCATACGTCCATCCCTCATTTCTGTTTTTATCATACCACAAAATCGGAAACACACAAGAGTTCCTTTTTCCTGGCAAAGGGCCGTTGCAAAGGCTTTTAGATTCTTTTATAATAAACCCAGGAGAAAACCGGGAGGAAAATAGAATGAAAAAAACCATCGGCATTTTGGCCCATGTGGACGCTGGGAAAACCACGCTGTCCGAGGCGGTTTTATATCACGGAAAGGCCATACGGTCCAAGGGCCGGGTGGACCACCAGGATTCTTTTTTGGATACCGACGCTATCGAGAGGCGGCGGGGCATCACGGTGTTTTCCGGCCAGGCGGCTTTTTCTTTCGGCGGAAACCAGTATTATTTAGTGGATACCCCCGGGCACGTGGATTTTGCCGGGGAAATGGAACGGACCCTTGGGGTGCTGGACTACGCCGTTTTAGTGGTCAGCGCCGCCGACGGCATCCAGGGGCACACGGCTACCCTTTGGAGGCTGCTGGAAACAAATAAGATCCCGGTGTTTTTGTTCCTGAATAAAATGGACCAGGCCGGCGCGGATGGCGGGAAGGTGCTGAAGGAACTGCGGGACCAATTTTCCCAAGATATTTATCCCTTGCCGCCAAAGGGGCTTGAGGCCGCGGCTGAGGACCTGGCGGCTATGGACGAGAGGCTGTTGGAACGCTATTTGGAAAGCGGCTATGAGGAAGGCCTGTGGTATGAGAGGGCCGCGGCGCTAATCAAGGATAGGTGCATGTTCCCCTGCTTTGCCGGCAGCGCCCTGAACGACCAGGGCGTGGAGGAATGGATGGCGCAGCTGGACCGGTTGACAACGACGGCGTACGAGGAAAAGGAAAGCCTGCCTTTTCAGGGCAGGGTATACCAGGTGCGCCACGATGAAAAAGGGAACCGCGTCAGTTTTTTAAAGGTGCTGTCGGGGACGTTAAAGGTCAAGGAAGAGGTAGCAACCTTGCGGGGACCGCGGAAAATCGACGAGCTGCGGCATTATCAGGGGGCAAGGTTCCAAACAGGAAAAAGCGCCGAAGCGGGCGTCCTGTGCGGTGTGACGGGCCTGACGGCAACACCGGGGGAATTGATCGGGGAAACGCCCTGGCTGCCAGGCTTGGAGACCACCCCCACGCTGATGGCGAAAGTGGAGCATGACGACGGGGTTTCCCCAAAAACCATTTTGGAGGAACTGAAAATATTGGAGGCGGAGGAGCCTTTGCTCAACGTGGCCTGGGAGGAACGCTTGGGGGAAATCCAGGTTCATATTATGGGAGCGGTGCAGCTGGAAATTCTTCAGGAGCTAATGGAAACCAGGTTCCACCGGAAAATACGGTTCGGGGACTGCCGGGTTGCCTACCGGGAAACCATCGAGGACACTGTGATCGGCTGCGGCCATTTTGAGCCTCTCCGCCATTACGCCGAGGTGCATTTGGCGCTTTCCCCTGGGGAAAGAGGTTCGGGGATTACCTTTGAGAGCAGATGCCCGCTGGACCAATTGGACCGGAACTATCAAAACCTGATCCGGACCCATGTGTTTGAGCGGGAGCAAAAGGGCGTGCTGGCAGGCGCGCCGCTTACCGACGTGAAGGTCACCCTGCTGGCGGGAAAAGCCCATGAAAAGCATACCGAGGGCGGCGACTTCCGGGAGGCGGTTTACCGGGCGCTGCGGCAGGGCCTGATGCAAGCCAGAAATATTCTGCTGGAGCCATGGTACGCCTTTGAGATTCAAGCGGACAGCGAGCTTTTGGGAAGAATCCTTTCGGATATTCAGAGATTGCAGGGGACCTTTGACCCGCCGGCGCAGCAGGAAAGCCGGGCCGCCGTTACCGGCAGGGGACCGGTGAGCACCTTTATGAATTACAGCCGGGAACTGGTGGCGTTTTCCAAGGGGAAAGGGGTTTTCAGCGTTCGGTTCGACGGCTATGAGCCCTGCCAGAACCAGGAGGAAATCATAGAGCGGTTTTCTTACGACCCGGAGGCGGATTTGGAATACACGCCGGATTCCGTGTTTTGCTCCCACGGAGCGGGATACCCGGTGAAATGGGATCAGGCCCGGGAGCACATGCATTTGAAAGTATCGCTGCCGTAAAAAGGCCGGACGGAAAATTTTCCGTCCGGCCTTTTGCGTGAAAGATGAGGGAGCTTAAATAAGAAAGCCGCCGTTGGGACTGAGCACCTGCCCGGTGATAAAGTCGCTTTCCGGAGAAGCCAGAAAGTAAATAGACCTGGCGATGTCCTCTGGGCTGCCGATTACTCCTAAGGGGGTTTCCTCTTTCAGGGCGTCCAAATCCTCTGGGGTTAGATTGGCGTTCATCTGGGTATCCACCACGCCGGGCGCCACGCAGTTGACCTGGATGCCCGAAGGGCCCAGCTCCTTTGCCAGGGCTTTCGTCAGGCCGATGAGCGCCGCTTTACTGGCGGAATACGCCGCCTCACAGGAGGCGCCGGCAATGCCCCAAACCGAGCTGACGTTGACGATTTTCCCCCGGTGCTCCCTAAGGAAAAGGGGCACCGCCTGCTGGCAGCAGAGAAAGGCCCCTTTTACGTTGACGGCAAAGACCCGGTCCCACTGCTGGGGGCTGCAGTCGGTGAACAGGCCGGTTTGAGCGATCCCCGCGTTGTTGATTAAAACATCCAGGCCGCCGAAAGCCTCCTGGGTTTTTTGGAACAGTTCCTTTACCTGGGCGGGGTCGGAAACGTCGGCCCGCACCGCAAGGGCGGAGCATCCCTCCCGCGTCAGGGATTGGACCAGGGACAGGGCCTCTTGCTCAGAGCGGTGGTAATTGACCACCGTGGAATAACCCTTCCTGGCGAACCGGCAGGCCGCGGCCCTGCCGATACCCCGGGAAGCCCCGGTGACGATTACGGTACGGCTCATTTTTTCACCAGCACCTTAACCACTTCGCCGACAAACATTTTGTGGTAGTCTTTGTCCGGATACCATTGGCCATCTAAAGATTTGTCGACAAAGCCGGCTGGATCCATAGGCTGGGCATACAGCTTTTTGCATACCAGCACCACGCTGGCCTGCTCAAAGTAAGGGGCGGCCTGGTCAAAGACCGGGGTCAGGCCCGTTTCCTTGGCCTTGTCGATGTCCCGGCCGGATTTGCTGCCGCAGATGGACAGCGCCTTTTTATAATCCCTGGGGTAAAAGCTTAGGGTGAAGGTGTCGTGGGATTCCACGAATTCCTTGGTGTACCGCTGGGGACGGATCACCGTAACCGCTACGTTCTTGCCCCACATAACGCCGATACCGCCCCAGCTGGCGGTCATGGTATTATATTTTTCCTGATCGCCGGCGGTGACCAGCATCCATTCCTCGCCGATCATTTCAAAGGGCTTCATGGAAAATTCACGGACATTGATTTCCTGAAAAGGCATAAGAATCTCTCCTTTGTAAATTAACTTAGTTGGCTTCCAGTTTTTACGACTTTATCATACCATAATTTAGAAGATTATGATACCATAAATACAGGACGTTTTCTGTTGCTTTTACGGTGCTGAAAGAGTATTTTATAACATTCCAATTTATTTATATACATTTCAACAGAACCCCTAAATTAGAAAACCTGGGTTTTAACATCATACAAAATAAGAGCAGGCTCAATTTCATGGCCTTTTTTGTGGAAATCTAACCAAAATTCCAATGTATGAATATTTATGCAATAAAGTCTTGATTTTTTGCATAAAAGGTGTATAATAGGAACCACTGAACGAAAACAATTTTAAGATGAAATATTTTGGGGGTTATAAAAATGGCAGAGATTAAAAAAGTGGTTTTGGCGTATTCCGGCGGTTTGGATACCTCGATTATCATTCCGTGGCTGAAGGAAAACTATAATAACTGCGAGGTTATCGCCGTGGCGGCCGACGTGGGCCAAGGCAAGGAGCTTTCGGGATTAGAAGAGAAAGCGAAAAAAACCGGCGCCTCTAAGCTGTACATCGAGGACCTAAACAAGGTATTTGTAGAGGACTTCATTTTCCCCACCGTTAAGGCCGGGGCTGTGTATGAGAATAAATATCTGCTGGGCACCTCTTTCGCCAGGCCCATTATCGCCAAGAGAATTGTGGAAATCGCCAAGGCGGAAGGCGCCGACGCCATCTGCCACGGCTGCACCGGCAAAGGCAACGACCAGGTGCGTTTTGAGCTGGCTATTAAGGCCTTCGCTCCGGAGATGAAAATTATCGCCCCTTGGAGGATCTGGGACCTGAAAAGCCGTGAGGAAGAAATCCAGTATGCCGAGGCCCACAATATCCCCCTGAACATCACCAGAGAGACCAACTATTCCAAGGATAAAAATATCTGGCACCTTTCCCATGAGGGCCTTGATCTGGAGGATCCCGCCAACGAGCCTAAATATGATGAAATTTTAGAGCTGGGCGTTTCCCCCATGAAGGCTCCCGACGAGGCCACCTATGTGACCCTGCATTTTGAAAAGGGCGTTCCTACGTCCATCGACGGCAAGGACATGGACGGCGTTTCCATTGTGAAAAAATTAAACGAGCTGGGCGGCGCCAACGGAATCGGCATTGCCGACATGGTGGAAAACCGGCTGGTGGGTATGAAGAGCCGCGGCGTTTATGAGACTCCCGGCGGAACCATTCTTTATCACGCCCACAATAAGCTGGAAGAAATCTGCCTTGACCGGGACACCTATCATTATAAGCAGGGCGTGGCCCTCCGGTTTGCGGAGCTGGTTTACTACGGCCAGTGGTTTACCCCTCTTAGGGAAGCCCTCTCCGCCTTTGTGGATTCTACCCAGGAGACGGTTACCGGCGACGTGAAATTGAAGCTTTATAAGGGCAACATCATCGACGCGGGTGTTACCTCTCCCTACTCCTTGTATGACGAGGAGATCGCCACCTTCGACGAGGACGAGGTTTATAACCAGGCGGATTCCGCCGGCTTTATCAACCTGTTCGGCCTGCCTATCAAGGTTCAGGCCATGAAAAAGGCCAAAAACCAGCAGAAATAAAAATATCTCCAATACAGGGCGGACACTGTCCGCCCTCTTCGTAATTATTAGGAGAACCCTAGGTTTTGAATTTTTTACCGGAAAAAGCGGGAATCGGAAAGACTGCCGTTGTTGTGACAAGCCTTAGGCGCGAGGTGCGTCCAGGCTCAGCCTGAAAAAGCCGCGCCGCTAAAACATGGGGTTTCCGCGCGGGAAGCAAAGACCGCTTGATAATAAAGAAGGCCCCGGGCGCGAAGTGCGTCCAGGCTCAGCCTGGATGCCTGGGGGAAAGGATGAATGAATTTGCCATTATGGACAGGGCGGTTCCAAAAGGAACTGGATCAGAAAACCAATGATTTCAACTCGTCGATTTCTTTCGATTGTAAAATGGCCCAGCAGGATATCGAGGGTTCCATAGCCCACGCTGCCATGCTGGGACAGTGCGGCGTCATCGAGAAAAGCGAGGCCGACGCCATTTGTGACGGCCTGGAAGGAATTTTAAAGGATTTACAGGCCGGAACCTTGGAGATCGATATGACGCAGGAGGATATCCACACCTTTATGGAAGGGGAGCTGACCCGGCGGCTGGGGGATACCGGCAAACGGCTGCACACCGCCAGAAGCCGGAACGACCAGGTGGCGCTGGATATCCGCCTTTATCTGCGAAAGGAAGCCCAAGGGCTGGCTGCCCAGCTCAAGGAACTGGCGGAGACCATCTGCGGCCAAGCCGAGTCTTACGCAGGCGCGGTGATGCCTGGTTACACCCATTTGCAGCGTGCTCAGCCTATCACCTTCGGCCACCATCTGATGGCCTATGCCGAGATGTTTTTGCGGGATCTGGGCAGGCTCCAGGACGCGGTGAAGCGGATGAACGTCAACCCCCTGGGCTCCGGCGCTTTGGCGTCCACCACTTATCCCATCGACCGCACGATCACCACCAGGCTGCTGGGGTTTTCCGATACCATGCAGAACAGCCTGGACGGGGTTTCTGACCGGGATTTCTGTATGGAGCTGGCGGCGGCTTTGTCTATTGTCATGGTCCATTTGTCCCGGTTCTCTGAGGAAATCATCCTCTGGTGCTCCTGGGAGTTTAAATTTATCGAGCTGGACGACGCTTTTTCCACTGGTTCCAGTATTATGCCCCAAAAGAAAAACCCGGATATCCCGGAATTGGTCCGGGGAAAATCCGGACGGGTATTCGGCAGCCTGATGACCCTGCTGACGGTGATGAAGGGCCTGCCCTTGGCCTATAACAAGGATATGCAGGAGGATAAGGAAGCCATCTTTGACGCGGTGGAAACGGTGAAAATGTGCCTGACCGCCTTTATTCCCATGCTGGCCACCATGAAGGTGCTGCCGGAGAACATGCGGAAGGCCGCGGCGGGAGGCTTTATCAACGCCACCGACTGCGCCGATTACCTGGTGAAAAAGGGCCTGCCCTTCCGGGACGCCTATAAGGCCACCGGCACTTTGGTGGCCCGGTGCATCCAACTGGGAGAGACCTTGGAAAGCCTGCCGCTAGAGGAATACCAAAAGGTATGCGGTACCTTTGACCAGGGGGTTTACGAGGCGATTTCCTTGGAAAACTGCGTCAACGGCAGAAACGTTCTAGGGGGGCCCGCCAAGGAAAACGTACTGGCTCAGGTAAAAAGGGTCAAGGAATTATTAAAAGAGGAATAAGAGGGAGTTACTTATGATATACGCAGGAATCGTGGGAGCCACCGGCTATGCCGGCTCCGAGTTGGTGCGGCTGCTGCTGAGCCATCCGCAGGCGGAGGTTACCGCTGTCAGTTCCGTCAGCTTTGAGGGGAAGGCCATCAGCGAGGTTTACCCAGCTTATTTGAATTTGTGCGATATGATCTGCGCAACCGCCGGCGAGGTGGTGGAGAAAAGCGACGTGGTGTTCGCCGCTTTGCCCCATGGGTTATCCCAGGAGCTTGCCAAAACCTGTGATGAACAGGGAAAGGCCTTTATCGACCTGGGAGCGGATTTCCGTCTGGACAGCGAGGAAGAATATCAGGAATGGTACGGCGGTACCTACCAGGATAAGGCGCTCCATGAAAAGGCGGTCTACGGCCTGCCGGAGCTGTTCAGAAAGGATATCCTGGGGAAAAAGGTGATCGCCAACCCCGGCTGCTATACCACGGGAGCGCCCTTGGCGCTGGCTCCAGCGGTGGCAAACGGGCTGATCGAGCTTGCCGGCATTATTATCGACTCCAAATCCGGCGTTACCGGGGCGGGAAGAGGGCTATCCCAGGGCACCCATTACCCGGATTTGAACGAGGGCATGCACGCCTATAAGGTGGCCAGCCACCGGCATACCCCCGAAATTGAACAGACCTTGTCCCGCCTGTCTGGCCAAAAGGTAAACGTCACGTTCGTGCCCCATCTTCTGCCGGTGAACCGGGGAATCTTGTCCACCTGCTATGGCAGGCTGAAGCCCGGCGTTACCAAGGAGCAGGTGCGGAAAGCGTATGAGGAGTTTTATCAGGACGAGTATTTTGTCCGCCTGCTGCCGGACGGCATGAACGCGGACATTCACAATATCAAGTATTCCAATTTCTGCGACATTTCCCTGCACATCGACGCCCGGTGCGGCAACCTGATCGCCATATCTGCCATCGATAATATGGTGAAGGGAGCGGCCGGCCAGGCGATTCAGAATATGAACCTGATTTTTGGCCTGGAGGAGACAGCGGGCTTAACATTGGTTCCCCCCGCGTTTTAACCGGGGCGAAAAGGAGAGGATGAATATGAAGATGAAACAGGTTTCAGGCGGCGTGACCGCGGCGCAAGGGTTTACCGCTTCGGGAATCCACTGCGGCATCCGCAAAAATAAATCCAGGCGGGATCTGGGCTTGATTTACGCCGATACCCTGTGCTCCGCGGCGGCGATTTACACGCAGAACCTGGTGAAGGGCGCCCCTATTTTGGTGACCCGGGAGCATTTGAAAAACGGCAAGGCCCAGGCGGTTATCGTCAATTCCGGCAACGCCAACACCTGCAACGCCGACGGCGTGGAAAAAGCCGAGGCGATGTGCCGGCTGGCGGCGAAGGAGCTGAACATTCCCCAGGAGGATGTTTTAGTCGCTTCTACCGGCGTCATCGGCCAGATCCTGCCTATCGAGCCAATCGAAAGCGGTGTGGGAGCGCTGGTGGCGGCCCTCTCCAAGGAAGGCGGCACCGACGCGGCGGAAGCTATTATGACCACGGATACCATTAAAAAGGAAATCGCCGTTGAGGTAACGGTAGGCGGCAAAACCGTGACTATCGGCGGTATTGCCAAGGGCAGCGGCATGATCCATCCCAACATGGCGACCATGCTGGGGTTCGTTACCACCGACGCGGCGGTTTCACCGGAAATGCTGCAATGCGCCATCAAGGAAGCGGCGGATGTCAGCTTTAACATGGTCAGCGTGGACGGGGATACTTCCACCAACGACACGCTGGCGATTTTGGCCTCCGGCAAGGCCGGAAACCAGGAAATCACCGGGAAAACAGAGGATTACCACGCTTTTCTCCAGGGCCTGGTGTACGTTTGCAAGGAGATTTCCAAGCTTATGGCCGGGGACGGCGAGGGAGCCACCAAGTTGCTGATCTGCAAGGTCACCGGGGCGAAAACCCTGGCGGACGCCAAGGGCGTGGCTAAGTCGGTGATTTGCTCCAGCCTGCTGAAGGCCGCCATGTTCGGCGCGGACGCCAACTGGGGCCGTGTGCTGTGCGCCATCGGCTATTCCGGCTGCCAGGTGGACGTTAACAGGGTGGATGTGTCCTTCCGGTCTGTTAAGGGAGAAATCCCAGTGTGCGAGGACGGCGCCGGCATCGAATTCAGCGAGGAAAAGGCCAAGGAAATTCTGCTGGAAAAGGAGATCCAGATTCTGGTGGACCTGAAAGACGGCTCCTTTGAGGCGGAAGCCTATGGCTGTGACTTAACCTACGATTACGTAAAGATCAACGGGGATTACCGTTCCTGATCTTTGAAAATATAAAATTTACAGGGAAACGGGCGTGAAGGGAATATGGAAATTCCAATTACAGACCGGGCAAACGTGCTGGTACAGGCGCTGCCCTATATTCAGAAGCTGGCGGGAAAAACCATCGTGGTGAAATACGGCGGCAACGCCATGATTAACGAGGAATTGAAGGACGCCATGATGCGGGATATCGTGCTGATGCAGCTGGTAGGCATCAACGTGGTTTTGGTTCATGGCGGCGGCCCGGAGATCAGCGGCATGCTGAAAAAGATCGGCAAGGAAAGCAAGTTTATCAACGGCATGCGCTATACCGACGAGGAAACCATAGACATTGTGCAGATGGTGCTGGCGGGCAAAGTAAACAAGGACCTGGTAAAGCTGCTGGAGCAGCTTGGCGGCCGGGCGCTGGGCCTGTGCGGCTTGGATAACCGGATGCTCATGGCGGAGAAGAAAATCGCCGCGGAGGATCTGGGCTTTGTGGGAGAGATTACCAGCGTAAACGCGGATGTGATTAACGACGCGGTGGAAAAGGGGTATATCCCGGTGATTTCCACCATCGCGGGCGGCTATCACGGGGAAACCTACAACATCAACGCCGATGTGGCGGCGGCCAGTATCGCCGCTAAGATGGGGGCGCTGAAGCTGATTTTAATGACCGACGTCAAGGGCCTGCTGCGGGATAAGGACGACGAAAGCACCCTGATCCCGGTGGTCAATGTCAGCGAGGTCCCCATGCTGAAAAAAGAAAAAATTATCAGCGGGGGCATGATCCCCAAAATCGATTGCTGTGTGGACGCGGTGCGCCAGGGCGTGGGCAGGGCCCACATTATTGACGGAAGAATCAGCCACTCTATTCTGATCGAGCTGTTCTCCGACGAGGGCATCGGCACCATGTTTTATTAATCAGCCAATTTTAGGAAAGAGTGAGCAATATGAATTTTGAGGAAGTCAAGAACCAGGAGCGCGACTACCTGATGCCTACCTACGGCCGGTTCCCGGTGGCTTTGGTCTCCGGCAAGGGCGCCGTGGCGGTGGATACCGAGGGTAAGGAATACATCGACTTCACCAGCGGCATCGGCGTCAACAGCCTGGGCTACTGCGATGACGGCTGGGTGAGCGCGGTATCCAGGCAGGCCGGCGCCATTCAGCATATGAGCAACCTTTACTATTCCCCGGTTCAGACAAAGCTGGCGGCGGAGCTTTGCAGGCTCACCGGCTTTGGAAAGGTGTTTTTCTGCAATTCCGGCGCGGAGGCCAACGAGTGCGCGATCAAGCTGGCCAGGAAATACAGCGCCGACCGGTACGGAGCCCAGCGGACGGATATCGTCACCCTGGTAAATTCCTTTCACGGCCGTACGGTGACTACCTTAGCGGCCACCGGCCAGGAGGAATACCACCGGTATTTCTGGCCCTTTACCGAGGGCTTCTCCTATGCCAAGGCCAATGATTTTGAAAGCCTGCTGTCCTGCGTCACCGGCAACACCTGCGCCGTGATGATAGAATTGATTCAGGGCGAGGGCGGCGTCATGCCACTGAAGAAGGAATTTGTAGAAAAGGTTTCCGCCCTTTGCAAGGAAAAGGACCTGCTGCTGATGATCGACGAAGTACAGACAGGGGTGGGCAGGACCGGCTCCCTTTACTGCTATGAGCAGTATGGGATCACCCCGGATGTGGTCACTACCGCCAAGGGCCTGGGAGGAGGCCTGCCTATTGGCGCCTGCCTATGCGCCTCCCATCTGGGAGAGGTGCTGGGCGCCGGTATGCACGGCACCACCTTCGGCGGGAACCCGGTGGCCTGCGCCGGCGGGCTTGAAGTTTTACAAAGAGTAGCAAATGATAAATTTTTACAATCAGTAAATGAAAAAGGGGAATATTTCCGGGAAAAGATCAGCAAAATGGCAGGAGTGCAGGCGCTGCGGGGCATGGGCATGATGATCGGTATCGTGCTGGAAAAGGACAACGCCAAGGTGGTTGCCGGCCGCTGTGTGAAAAACGGGCTGCTGGTGCTGACGGCGAAAACAGTGATCCGTCTGCTGCCGCCGCTGAATATTTCCTATGAGGAGATCGACCGGGGCCTTGAGATTTTAGAAAAATCGATTTTGGAGGGTTAAATCAATGAAACATTTATTAAAGCTTCTGGATTGGAGCAGCCAGGAAATCGTGGATACCCTGAATCTGGCGGACCAGCTGAAATACGAGCTGAAGCACGGCATTGAGCATAAGCGCCTGGCGGGAAAAACCCTGGGCATGATTTTCCAGAAATCCTCCACCCGGACCAGGGTGTCTTTTGAGGTGGGAATGTACCAGCTAGGAGGTATGCCCATCTTCCTTTCCGCCAAGGATATGCAGATCGGCAGAGGCGAGCCGGTTGAGGACACCGCCAGAGTGCTTTCCCGTTACTTGGATGGGATTATGATCCGCACCTTTGCGCAAAGCGAAGTGGAAGCCCTGGCGGAGTACGGCGATATTCCCATCATCAACGGCCTGACCGATTTCTGCCATCCCTGCCAGGTGCTAGCGGATTTGATGACCATACGGGAGGTCAAGGGCAAGCTGGAAGGCCTGAAAATGTGCTTTATCGGCGACGGCAACAATATGATGAATTCCCTGATCGTGGGCGGCCTGAAAACCGGCATGACGGTGTCCGTCGCTTGTCCGGAGGGCTATGACCCGGATTCCAGGGTGCTGGATTTCGCCAAGGAATACGATTGCTTTACCCTTTGCAGGGCTCCCTTGGAGGCGGCGAAGGACGCGGACGTGATTATTACCGACGTTTGGGCTTCCATGGGCCAGGAAGAGGAAGCGGAGAAACGGAAAAAGGCCTTCGCCGGGTATCAGATCAACGGACAGCTGATGGCGGCGGCCCACAAGGACGCCATGGTGCAGCACTGCCTGCCTGCCCACCGCGGGGAGGAAATCACCGCCGAGGTGTTTGAAGCCCACGGGGCGGAGATTTTTGAGGAGGCGGAAAACCGCCTTCACGCGCAAAAGGCTGTCATGGTGCAGCTGATGGCGGATAAGGCTTGATTGGATCTTAATAGAACCGCGGTTTCCAAACTGGGAACCGCGGTTCTTCTTTTGGGCACGTACGCTTGGCCTGGAAGGCCGGAAAAACACGAAAAAATCAGATTCGGTTCAGAAAATGTTCACCATTTAAAGACAGCTTTGTACTATAATTAGTCTGATAATATTTAGCTAAAATCACATTAAAGGAGAGATTTTAATGGAATTAGGCAAGATTATGGTCGTTGACGACGATAAGAATATATGCGAATTGCTTCGCCTTTACCTGGAAAAGGAAGGCTATCAGGTGGTGATCGCCAACGACGGTAAGGAAGCGGTGGAATTAAACGAGCGGGAGGACCCGGAGTTGATTCTGCTGGATATCATGCTGCCCCAGCTGGATGGCTGGCAGGTTTGCCGTGAAATCCGGAAAAAATCTCAAGTGCCGATTATTATGCTTACCGCCAAGGGCGAGGTGTTCGATAAGGTGTTAGGCCTGGAACTGGGGGCCGACGACTACATCGTCAAGCCGTTTGAAACCAAGGAGGTGGTGGCCCGGATTAAAGCGGTGCTGCGCCGTACCGGCCAAAACCAGGGAGAAGCGGTAAAGGAAGTAAAATATGATAAGCTGTCCATCAACCTGACCAACTATGAGCTGAAGGTAAACGGCGTGCAGGTGGATACGCCTCCTAAGGAGATGGAGCTGATTTACCACCTGGCCAGCAACCCCAATCGGGTATTTACCCGGGACCAGCTTCTGGATGAGGTTTGGGGCTTTGACTATTACGGCGACAGCCGCACGGTAGACGTTCACGTGAAACGCCTAAGAGAAAAGCTGGAAGGCGTTTCTGATAAATGGGCGCTGAAAACGGTTTGGGGTGTGGGTTACAAGTTCGAGGTGAAGGAATAATTGGCCGCGCATAAGACTTTATTTAAAAAGTACCTTCAGGTCAGCATGTCTATCGTCCTGATCAGCTTTTTGCTGCTGGGGACCATGCTCTTGTTTTTCATCTCCCAATACTGGCAGAACGACAAAAACGAGCTTTTACGCCGGAACGCCGAGAGCATCGCTGCCCTGACGCAGAAAAGCCTGGTGGAGGACGCGGACAGCGGCGCTTATTATATTTCAAACCGGTATGTGCTTCAGGGCTTTTTAAGCACCTTCTCCGATTCCAGCAACGCTGATATTTTCGTCACGGACGCCCAAGGGAGAACCCTTCTCTGTTCGGAAGGAGACGACTGCGTCCACACCAAACAGAACGTTCCCGATCCCATTATGAAAGAGGTGCTGAACAACGGCTTTGTCAGCACCAGCAATCTGGGCGGGATATACCCCTATTCCCATTTTACCGTGGGGGTGCCGGTGGCGACGGAGGGGGGCGTCCAGGTGGGCGCGGTGTTCACTTCCACGAACGCGTTTTATCTCACCGCGTTCCGAAACGATGTGCTGAAGATGTTCCTGTTCGCCGCTATCGCGGCGCTGACCATTTCCTTTTTTGCCGTGGGCCTGTTCTCATATAAAATGGTGCGTCCTCTGCGGGAAATGGCGGAAGCCGCCCGGTGCTTTGGCTCCGGGGATTTCTCAAGGCGCGTGCCGGTGACCAGCGACGATGAGATTGGAGAACTGGCCGTGGCGTTTAACAATATGGCGGCTTCCCTGTCTTCCTCCGAGGGCACCAGAAGAAGCTTTATCGCCAATGTTTCCCATGAATTAAAAACGCCGATGACGACCATCGCCGGCTTTATCGACGGCATTTTAGACGGCACCATTCCGCCGGATAAGCAGAATTATTATTTGAAGATCGTGTCCGATGAGGTGAAACGGCTTTCCCGGCTGGTGAAAACCATGCTGGATCTTTCCAGAATCGACAACGGCGAGCTGCGGATGAACAAAACCTGCTTTGAACTGAGGGATATTGTCCTGTCGGTCATGATTACCTTTGAGGACAGCATCGAGAAAAAAGAGGTGGAGATCCGGGGCCTGGAGGACGCTCCCGCTATTTTTGTGGAGGGCGATCCGGATATGATTCACCAGGTGGTTTATAATCTGGTGGAAAACGCCGTGAAGTTCGTCAACCCGCAGGGATATATCGATGCGCGGATTTTGGATAAAGGCACAAAGGCCGTCATCAAGATCAGAAACAGCGGCCAGGGAATTTCCGCCGACGAGATCCCGTTGATTTTCGATAAGTTTTATAAGACCGATAAGTCCAGAAGCATGGATAAAAACGGTATGGGCTTGGGACTTTATATTGTAAGGACCATTATTAAACTCCATGGCGGCGACATCACCGTCAGCAGCGTGGAAGGCGAGTACTGTGAGTTTGAATTCTGGCTGCCAAAACAGCCGGAGGAACAACCACCGCTATTGACCGAATAAAATACAGCAAGGAGTGTTATCATGACGGATAGAGAATGGCCGGAAAATTCCAGCGGGCTTGGGGAAGAAACGGTAACCGGGCCTGAAACCGCTCAGGAGGAGGCCGCGTCCGTAGGCGAGGGTGACAGGGAGATTTCATCCTCTTCCGGTTCCCCAATGGCTGATGAACCGGAGGCGCCGAACCCGCCGCCTTTTGCGGAAGAACCGGAAGAACCCCAGGAGGCCCCATGGGAAGAGCCGGCATTATCCCACAGCCAGCCTGGGGATGAGCCGTCTGCCTTGGAAGCCCGGGAGGAAGAAGCCCCGGCCGGGGAGCCGGCAAAGGATGCGCCTTCATCGGGCTTTTGGCCTTCCTCCTCAGAGCCGGAATTTACCCGGCAAGGGGATCAGGCCCCTCCGCCGCCAGCGCCGGATCCCGGCAGGCAGGCGCCGTATTACCAGGCGCCCCAGCAGCCCGTGTATGGCCAGAATCAATATGCAGGCTGGTATCCCCAGCAAAGACAAACACCGCCTAATTATTACGGCAGGCCGCCTTATCAGGCGCCCAATCCTTATCACAATCAGGCGCCCTATGGCTATCCCCCGCGGCCCGGCTATTATCAGGGGCAGCCAGGTTATCAGGGGTACCGGCCTCAGCCGCCGGTTCCGGCCGCGGAGCCTGTGGTTCCGCCTCAGCCCCCGGTAACCCAGCCGCCGGAGAGCCAACCCCCGGAGCCGCCGGAAAAAAAGAAAATGAATAAGAAAACCAAGGTGTTCCTGTGGGTGATCGGCGTCGTGCTGGTTCTGCTGGGGGCGGCCATGGTTCTTTACAGCGTGGGTCTGGCCTCCGGCTGGTTCGGCCAGGGCGCCGGGGGGCCGCCGCAGACAAGTTCTTCCGCGCCGGCCCCGCAGGATGACCAAAAGCTGCTGGAGATCGAGGAAATTCCCCAGGACGGCATGATGACCCCCAACCAGGTCTATGAAAAAGTGAAGCACAGCGTGGTGGCGGTGGTCACCTACGGCCAGGGCTCCGACCTGACCGACAGCCCCATCAGTTCCGGGTCCGGCATCGTGTTTTCTGAGGACGGCTATATCGTCACCAATTCCCACGTGGTGGGGGATTCCAACCAGTACCCGGTAAAGGTGGTATTCACAGGCCGGGATGAAAATGAAGAGGATAAGGAATATCCGGCCCAGATCGTCGGCTATGACAAGCGGACGGATATCGCGGTACTGAAAATTAACGCCACCGGCCTGACTCCCGCGGAGTTCGCGGATTCCGACCAGCTGAAGGTGGGGGATACGGTGCTTTCTCTGGGAAATCCAGGCGTAGCGGGAGAGAATTTTACCAATACCCTGACAAAGGGTATGGTTTCCGCCGTGAACCGCACGGTGACCATGTCCTCCATCAATATGCAGTATATCCAGACCGACGCCGCCATTAACCCAGGCAGCTCCGGCGGCGCCCTTCTGAACCTTTACGGGCAGGTCGTGGGCATTAACGCCGCAAAGATAACTACTACCGAGATCGAGGGCATCTGCTTTGCCATTCCCACCAACATCGCCAAGGATGTCATCAACGACATCGTCAAAAATGGTTATGTGTCCGACCGGGTGCGGCTGGGCATCACCATACGCAGCCTGTCCTCCTATGAGGCGCAGATGTATAACGTGCCCCAGGGCTTGGTGATCGTCGGGTTTTCCGACGACAGCGAGCTGCCTGGGAAAGGCGCGGAAATCGGGGATATTATTACCGCCATCAACGGAGTGGAAACCACCACCTCCAATAGCTTGTACAGCCAACTGGAAAAGTTTAAGGCGGGAGATAAGGTGAAACTGAGCATCTATCGCCAGGCAAGCGGGGACCAGAAAGCCAGGACCTTTGAAATCGAGGTCACGCTGTTAGAGGATAAGGGAGAGACGCAAAGCGCGGTTTCTTCGGAAGCCCCGTAAAAAATAAAACAGGCGGAGCCACGGAATTTGATTCCGTGGCTCTTTTTTTGCGCCTAAATGGCTCTTCGTGGTTTCTAAGGTGGAACCGCGCTTAAAAAATTCCTTGAAGGCGGGGCCTCTCAGCCGGAATGAATAGCAAAATTTCTTTTTTAGGATTTTTTCGGCGGCTTCGGAACTTTAGGGCAAAAACCGCCGGCGGAAACCTAGGGTTGGAAAGGACGGAGGTGCGACATGCTTTCTAACAAGGAAAACGAGATAAAGGAAGAGATTTACCAGGGCTATCAGCAGTTAGCTTTTGGTTCCATCGCCGACGCGATCAAATTGCTGTTTATGGAGGAGCCAAACCCCAGGGCCTTAGGGAAAATGAATTTTTTCAATGTGGCGGAAATCCGCAGAATGAAAGAAGGCGCCATGGAAATTAAATTTTTTGACCGGCTGAAGGCTTTGGAAAAGCTGGAAGAAATCACCGGGCAGGGGGAAACGGAAGCGCCTCCTTTTTATGAGGCGCTGGAAAACAGCGCCAAGCTGCTGCAACAGCAAAAGGAGGAGGAAAAAGCTTGAAGTTCCGGGAGTTTTCTATCCGGCAGCTGCAAGCCCTTTCCTGGTGGTGCAAAAACAGCCCCTACGCCGGCTGCGACGCGGTGATTTGCGACGGCGCCGTGCGAAGCGGCAAAACCGTTTGCATGGGGGTTTCCTTTTTCGCCTGGTGCTTTTACCGGTTCGACCAGCAAAGCTTTGCCCTGTGCGGCAAAACCATACGTTCCCTGAAACGGAACCTGGTGACGCCAATTCTGCCGATTTTAAAGGAGCTGGGGTTTTCTGTCCGGGTAAAGGCGGGAGAAAACCTGCTGGAGGTGACCCAAAAGGGCAGGACCAACCGGTTTTACCTTTTCGGGGGCAAGGACGAAGGGGCGTCGGCTATGATACAGGGCATCACCCTGGCGGGGATTTTGCTGGACGAGGTGGCGCTGATGCCCAGGTCCTTTGTTGAACAGGCTCTGGCCCGGTGTTCGGTAGAGGGGTCTAAGTTCTGGTTTAACTGCAACCCGGAGCATCCCAGGCACTGGTTCTATGAGGAATGGATCCAAAAACGGGACGAAAAAAACGCCTATTATCTCCATTTCCGCATGGAGGATAACCCCTCCCTTTCCGAAAAAATGATCGAGCGGTATCAGGGCTTATATTCCGGCAGCTTTTACCAGCGGTTTATTGAGGGCAAATGGGTGGCGGCCGAAGGGCTTGTTTATCCCTTTATGGAGGAGAAAAGCAGGTTCCTCCCGCCGCCGGAAGGCCCTTTTCAGGAGTTTATCGTTTCCTGCGACTATGGAACGGTGAACCCTGCCTCCTTTGGTTTATGGGGACGGCGGGAGGGCGTATGGTACCGGCTGAAGGAGTATTACTATGATTCCAAGCGGGACGGCGGCCCAAAAACCGACGAGGAGCATTATCAGGGGCTCATAGGCCTGCTTGGAACCAGAAAGCCCCGCTGCGTCATTGTGGACCCATCGGCGGCAAGCTTCCAGGAGGTGATCCGCCGCCATGGAGAGTACCGGGTGGTCCCGGCAAAAAACAGCGTTCTGGATGGCATACGCCAGGTGTCCACCGCGTTGAAGGAGGGCGCTATCGAAATCTGCCTGCCCTGTAAGGACAGTATTCGGGAATTCGGCTTATACCGCTGGGACCCTGCGGGAAACAAGGATTCCCCAGTGAAGGAGAACGACCACGCGATGGATGACATCCGGTATTTCGTGGCAACCGCCCTTTGGGATGAACAGGAGGATTTTATCGTATTCGCCAACAGGCGCACAGGAGGATTTTAATTTGAGACAGGATATGGAAAGGGGGCAAGGCGAAGGATGAATTACTACCCGGCAAAGAGAATTAGCCGCGGGCTATGAAGCTTTTTGGAAAGAAAAGGCCTATGGAGCCCACGGCGGCGGTACAGACGGTATCCGGGGGAAGAGGCGGGGCCTTTTCA
The DNA here is from genome assembly GCA_902490005.1 of uncultured Ruminiclostridium sp. GTDB lineage: Bacteria > Bacillota > Clostridia > Oscillospirales > Acutalibacteraceae > Clostridium_A. The sequence continues at coordinate 42,783 of CABUCM010000005.1, read as the reverse complement.
GGAACCCTGGACCGCTACCAGGCCGCGGGCATGGAACGAAAGCTATACGACACCCTGCGCCTGACGGTCCCTATCATCGACGCGGCCATCTGCAAGATTGTGCGGCTGGTGGGCGGCGTTTCCGTTCAGTGCGAAAGCCGCCGGGCACAGGCGGGGCTGAACCAATTTTTACAGTCGGTGCAGGTGAACGCCTGCGGTACGGGGATGGAGACATTCCTGGGGATTTATCTGGAACAGCTTCTGTCCTATGGGACTTCCTTAGGGGAAATTGTTGTGTCCCAGGACGGGAAAGAGATCTCCGCCTTGTATAACGCTTCCCTGGAGGACGTGGAGCTGCGCACCGGGGACAGCCCTTTGGATTTGAAGATTTACAGCAGGGATGGCGCGGGCAATTGGCTTTTGGTCCAGCGGCCGGAGCTGATCTCCGTTTCCACCTTAAGCCCCCGGCCGGGAGACCTGCTGGGAGAATCCATTTTAAAGGGGCTTCCTTTTGTCAGCTCTGTGCTTTTGAAGATTTACAACAGCATCGGTTTAAACTGGGAGCGGGTGGGAAACGTCCGCTTCGCGGTGACCTATCAGCCGGGCGACGGCGGAGAGCGGGCCTATACCAAGGAGCGGGCCATGCAGATCGCCCAGGAATGGCGGAAAGCCATGAAAAGCGGCGGGGATGTCAGCGACTTTGTGGCGGTGGGAAATGTGAAAATCCAGACCATCGGCGCGGACAACCAGATTTTGGACAGCCAGGTGCCGGTGCGCCAGATGCTGGAGCAGATTGTGGCCAAGCTTTCTATCCCGCCGTTTCTGCTGGGGCTTTCCTGGTCCACCACCGAGCGGATGTCAGCCCAGCAGGCGGATATTCTGACCAGCGAGCTGGAGTCCTACCGCCGGCTTTTGACCCCGGTGGTGGGAAGGGTGTGCTCGCTGTGGCTCCGGCTCCATGGGTATTCCCCGGAATATTCCGTGGTGTGGGATGATATCAACCTACAAGACGCGGTAGAGCTGGCCAACGCGAGGCTGTTAACCGCCAGGGCCATGCAGATTGAGCAGACGTTAGACCCCAGCCAAAACCAGGAAGCGCCGATGGAAGGAGGAAACCAATGAAGGAAGGATATTTACTGAAGCAAAAGGCGGAAAATGGAGCGGTAAGCCCCCAGGAACTGGAGAAAATCAACCGGTATACCCGGCGGGAGTTCCAGGCCGAGGAGCTATACGCTTTTTCTGTGGTGCTCTGCGACAACCAGGTGGACCGTGACTTTGAATGCTTTACCAAGGAGGCCCTGGAAAAGCTGAAGGAGCTGTTTTTAGGGAAAACCGGCATTTTTGACCACAGCCTTCGGTCCGGCGGCCAAACGGCACGGATTTACCACTGCCAGGTGGAGACCCTGCCGGGACGGGAAACTCAGCTGGGAGAGCCTTACAGCCGGCTGGTGGCCAGGGCTTATCTTCCCAGAACCGGCAAAAATCAGGATTTTATTACAGAGCTGGATTCCGGCATTAAAAAGGAAGTGAGCGTAGGCTGCGCCGTGAACCGGCTGCGCTGCTCCGTCTGCGGCGAGGACCTGAAAAATGGAAACTGCCGCCATCAAAAGGGAAAGACCTATGACGGCAGGCTGTGCTGTACCGTTCTGGACGACCCTTACGACGCGTATGAGTGGTCCTTTGTGGCGGTGCCGGCCCAGCGGGAAGCGGGAGTGATTAAAATGTATACGCCATCTGAAAAAAAGATAAGAAGCAACAGCGATATCGTCAAGGCGTTTTTAGAGGAAAAGGAAGTGGCGCTTACCCCGGAGGAATGCAAGATTTTTTCCGGCTATCTTTGCGAGCTGACCCAAAAGGCAAAAGCGGGAGAGGCATATGAGCGGGAGCTTCAGCAGGAGGTCGTACGCCTTTCTTTATTGGCCCAGCCCGGCGTGCCAAAGCAGGTGATGGAGCAGGTGGCCAAGCGAATGACCCTGGAGGAGCTGAAGGCTTTTCATAAGGCCTACCGGCAGGAAAGCGAAAAGCTTCTGCCGCCTAAACCGCAGCTTGCAGGGGTGAAAACGGAAAGCGCGCCCTTGGAAAACGCGGAATTTAAAATTTAGCGGAAAGAGATTCCCGGAATAAGAGGTCAAAAATCCCGGCCTAGCGCCGGGACTGAAAAACTATATTAACGATCTAGGAGGAAAATAGCATGAATGTTTCATTCGCAGGGTTCGGAAAGAACATCGCCACCTTTGAGGCCGCAGCCGCGATACCGGCGGGTACGCCGGTGAAAATGAGCGCCAACGGCACGGTAGCCGCCTGCGCCGCCGGGGACGCCTTTATCGGCGTCGCCGTCAGCCAGCGGGGAGATTTTGTAGGCGTTCAGTTAAAGGGCTACTGCACCGCGGCGGTAACCGGCAGCGTGTCTCTGGGCTGGGCCCAGCTGGTAGCGGACGGCTCGGGCGGCGTGAAGGCCGCCGGAGAGGACGCCGCCGGCGTCAACGTCCTAGTGGTTTCCACAGATGCCGCCGAAGCCGGCATGATTTTATAAGAAACGAGGAGGAATACCTATGGCTTTTTACGATACCGTCCGTTTGGAAAAGGGCATGTACAATACCCCGGGGAAAAGCTTTACCCAGGTGCTGGAGGAACTGGATCCCAGCGCGAGCTATGAAAATACCGAGCACGCGGGGCTGGATGCTTATCAGCGCCAGCTGAAGCGGTTCGACATCAAGGTTGGGGGCAGGGGCTCCGACGTGGTGGAAAAGTTTTTCCAGAGCACCGACAGCGCCGCCCTGTTCCCGGAATATGTGGCCCGGGCAGTGACCCAGGGCATGGAGTCCGCCAATATCCTGCCCAACCTGGTGGCGACCGTCACCAAAATTGACGGCATGGATTACCGCACCATCACCTCTGAGCCGGAGGGCGAGCATTATTTCCCGCCAGTGGCGGAGCTTGCTTCTCTGCCCCAAACCACGGTGAAAACCCAGAACAACCTGGTGAAGATGAACAAGCGGGGCAGAATGCTGGTGACCTCCTATGAGGCCCTCCGCTTCCAAAAGCTGGACCTGTTCACCGTGGTCCTTCGCCAGATCGGCGCTTACATCGCCAGGGCCCAGGCCCAGGACGCGGTGGCTGTGATCCTCAACGGCGACGGCAACCAGAATCCGGCGGAGGAAATGAACGGCGGCACCGCCGCGGCGCTGAGCTATGATTCCTTGGTGAAAATGTGGGCCGAGCTGGCCCCCTTTGAGCTGAACACCATGCTGGCGGGCACCGGGACGGTAAAAGCCCTGTTAAGCCTGACGGAAATGAAGGACGCCCAGGCGGGCCTGAATTTCCAGGGCACCGGACAAATGATTACGCCTATCGGCGCCAGCCTGGTCCATGTGCCTACCATGGCGGAAAAGGTCATCGTGGCGATGGATAAAACCTGCGCCCTAGAGATGGTTCAGGCCGGCGAGCTTATGACCGATTATGATAAGCTCATCGACCGCCAGCTGGAACGGGCCTCGATCAGCGCCATTACCGGGTTCGCGAAGATTTTCAACGGCGCCTCCAAAAAGCTGACCATTTCCTAAATAGAACGGCGGGGAAACCTGTTTCAGGTTTCCCCCTGATAAAGAAAGGAGTGGTACCTTGACGTTAGATATCCAGAAAATTTTGGAACGGTTTTCTCTGATTTCCAGCCTGCCTATGGAGGAAGCGGCGGGCTATACCGCCCTTTGCTCCGACGCGGCCAGCGAGCTTGCGCGGCGGTTGCGGGGCGCGGTGAACGAGGATAATGCCTCCAGGCTTCAGGCCGCGGCGGCCAGCCTGGCCTTTTACCGGTACGCTATGTACCAGGCCGCCAACGGCGAGGATTTTACCGTTGGGGATATTACCGTGTCCAGCGGCCGCAACGATAGGGTAAAGCTGGCCAGGGAAATCTGGCTGGAGGCACAGCGGGAAATATCCGGCCTGCTGGAGGATGACGGGTTCGTATTCCGCGGGGTGAAGGCATGAAAAAATACGCGGCGGTGCAAAAGCTGATGAAGCTGTGCGGGCGCAATGTAAAGCTGGTAACGGAGGCTACCGGAGAAATAGAAAATGTCCGGGCGGTGATCCAGCCTCTGCGTTACCGGAACAACGCCAACGTTGGGGGCGTCTATCTGCCGCCGGGGTTCTCGGACCTGGAAAATTATCTTTACCTGGGACCCGCCGATAAGCCCATCGACCGGTACCGGAAAACGGGCTATGTAGAGGCCAACGGAGAACGATATCTGATCCGGCGGGCACAAAGGGTTTATTTTGAGGACCAGTGCGTTTATATCTGGGCAATTTTGCAAAAGCGCCACGAGGAGGACGATTGAAATGGGTTTATTTGACCAAATCATTGAGGAAACCGTTGCCTTGCTGAAAAGCGACAGCGCCCTGTCTTCCTGCCGGATTTTAAAAGCCCATCCGGACCAGTTCCATCAGTCGCCCCTTTCTAAGGTGACGGTTACCGTCAGCTTTGCCGGGGCGGAAATCGCCAACGCGGCCATGGGGGACTTTTTGGGAACCAGGCCCGCCGGGGATTTTTATGGCAAGTCGGCGGATATTACGCTGAATTTAACAGTATGGTCGCCGCTGCGAATGGGAGGGGAGGCCGCGTGGACGGCGGCTTCTAACCTATGCGGCGCCCTGATGTTTTCTGGCTTAGGGTTTATGAATATTCAATGCGGGGAAATTTCCTATGACAGCAGCGCCATGGCTTTTTCTTTGCCCTGCCGGGCAAAAAAGAAGCTGGTGTTCGGCCAGGCTTCCTCAGGGGAAGCGGTCGCCGGCGTGGTGGTCAAAGGGAAATTAGCCTCAAAGAAGGGAGTGAAATAAATGCTCCTTGCTCAAGAGAGACCAGGGGTTTATTGGGACTACACGGCTTCCGGCGTGTTATGGGGTTCCCAAAACCTGAAACAGGCGGGAATTGCCGCCCTTTGCGATCAGGGGGAACAGAACCGGGTGTATACCATTCAAAAAATCAGCGACGGAAAAGCTATTTTCGGCGAGGGCAGCGAAATGGCGGCGATGATCGAGGCGGCGCTGGTGAACGGAGCCTCGGGGGTGAAGGCCGTAAAAGCGGGAACCGAGGATCATTTTGATTATGAAGCCGCTTTCGCAGCCTTAGCGAAAGAGGAGAATATCGGCGCTGTGTGTTGCGACAGCACCCAGGGCGCGGTTTTGAAACTGCTGAAGGCCAGCGTGGCCGGTGCTTCGGAAAACGGCAGGGAACGGACGGCGGCAGGGTGTTTTTCCGGTGAGAACCCGGCGGCCTTCGCCAAGGAGTTAAACTGCGAGCGTATGATGCTTCTGTGCCAGGGGCCGGAGGATTCCCCCGCTAAAGGCGGCTTATTAGCGGCGGCCTTGGCGGGAAGGCTGGCGGCGGTGACGGATCCCTCTGCGGCCCTGAACGGAACCGTTTTGGAGGGGTTTTCCGGGTTGTCGAAAACCTTTTCCGAGGAAGAATTGAACACGCTGCTGCAAAACGGCGTGGCGGTGCTGGAGATGCCCGCGGGCCGGGTGGAACTGGTGCGCGGGGTGAGCACCAGGACGGCCACCGACGGGATATCCGACCGGACGTTTCACGACATCAATACGGTGCTGATTATTGACACAGTGATTTCCGGCGTGCGGAGCTCTTTGAAAGCGATGCTCGCCGGGGCCAGAAACAACGAGAAAACCAGAAGCGCCATTGCGACCCAAACAGCGGTAAAGCTGGAGGAATACCGGCTTCAGGGAATCCTGGACAGCTACCGGTCCCCGGCGGTGACGCCCTCGGAAGAGGACCCTGCCGTTTGTATCGTCGCAGTGGAGTTCACCGCGGCCAGAGGCCTGAACCAGATCGTGATCCAGGCCAGCATTACAGTGTAAGGAGGAGCCTATGGAAAACGGGAATTTTCCCACAAGCCGGGATATTTATTTAGAGGTCAATGGCAAGAAACTGGCGGTGGTGGAGGGGTACAAAGCCCATTCCACAAGGGAAAGCCACTATGTGGAAGCCTTTGGGGAAGCCGAGCCGGTAGGCACCGTGCCGGGAAAAACCAAGCATTTTGTGGAGCTTTCCCGGGTCTATGCCTGTGACGGCGCTTTGGACGACGGAATCAGCTTCTTTGGGCTTTCCGGTTTTAACCTGGTGATCGTCAAGCCGGACCGGAGAATCATTTATTCCGGCTGTGAATGGAACGAGATCAGCGAGTCCGCCGGCATCAACGACACGGTGCTGGAGGGCGTTTCCTTGATCGCTTCCCATAGGATGGAACTGAAATGAAGGAAATCAAACGAGTAAAAGCACGCCGGAGAGGCGGCCGGGAAATCCCGCTGGTAAGGGCCAAAGCGCCGGAAACAAAGGTGACTTACCGGCAGGAAACGGTTTCCGTACCTTCGGAACCGGAAGCGCCGACGCCGGCGTCCCTTTCCCTTGCTATGGAGCGGGACGCCAGACGGTATTCCGGCTTATGGGAGGTGGCGCCATGAACACGGCTTTGCTGCGCTTTCAGGATTACACCTGGGCGCACAACCCTAAAACCATGCAGGTGGCCTACCGCCGCGAGGTAAAGGAATGGAAGCTGCCCGGCCAGGGGAACCTTTTGCAGGATTTGGGGCCGGCGAAACGGGTGGTGACCGGGGAGGGGGAATTGTTCGGCGAGGACTGCCTTTCCCAGTTCCGAAGTTTAGCGGCTTTGTGCGCGCGGGGCGGCACCGGCTTTTTGACCCTGCCGGATTCCACCGGGTTCGAGGCCAGCCTGGTTTCTTTGACCATGATCGGAGAGGCGGGGCCGGATGTGATACGGTACCGGTTTGAATTTTGGGAGCAGGTGTCAGAAAGCGATTTCGATTCCCAGGAGGGCAAGGATTACCACATTGTAAAAGAGGGGGAAACCCTGTGGGATATTTCCAAGCTTTACGGGATTTCCATTTCAGACCTGGCGCGAAAGAACCCCGGCATCAAACGGCCTGACCAGCTTATCCCAGGGGAAAAGGTGGTGCTGCGGTGATTTATCAGCTTAGGACCTTTCCCGGAGAGGTCAGAGAGTTTACCAGGCCGCAAAAGGTTCAATTATCCCTTGACCGGGACGCGCCCGCCCACAGCTTGGAGGCACGGTTCCCCCTGCCGGATTTCAACCGGGAGGAAGGGCTGCCGGAATATCATTCTATCCAAATCATTAAGGATGGAGAGGTTTTCTTCCGGGGGTTGATCGACGAGCAAGAGGTCGCCATGGACAGCGGCGGGGTGAGCCTGCAAGTGTGCGCAAGAAGCCTGGCGGCCCTGCTGCTGGATAACGAGGCGATCCCCCAGACCTATTACGTGCCGTCGGCAAAGCTGATTTACCAGCGCCACGCCCAGCCCTATGGATTCCCGGCGTTTTCAGGAAGGGACAAGGCCTTTTCCGCCAAGCTGCAGATTGATAAGGGAACCAGCGAGTGGGAGGTTATCGAAAGCTTCTGCCGGGATCATTTAGGCGCCCGGCCCCAGGTAACCCTGGCGGGGGAACTGCAAATGGAGCCCGCGCCGCTGGAAAACCAGGCTCTGTTTTCCAATGTGAACGGAATCCCTTACGCTTCCGTCTCAGAGCGATATCTTCCCTGCAAGCGGGTTTCCCAGGTTTTGGTCCGGTCCCAGCGGCTGGGGGGCTACAGCACTCTGGTACAGGACAGCCAGGCGGTTGAAAGCGGGATTCTCCGCCGCCGTCTGCTAAACGCGGTAGACGACCCCAAAACCCCGGTGTTCCGGGGCCAGCAGGTTTTACAAAAAAGCCGGGAGCAATCCTATCAAGTGGAGCTGCTTTGCCCGGGAGAATGGATTTTAGACCTGGGAACCAGGGCTGTTGTGGAAAACCCCGTTTTGGGCGCCCTGCCCGGGCTGCGGGTGGATAGCCTTAGCTACCGGCTGGATTCCTCGGGCGAGCGGACCCAGGTGACCCTGGGGAAAGAATGGGAGGCGTAAAGAGATGTGGCTGGGAAAGAAAATAGCTGAAAACCGGAAAGAGCGGGAGAAATCCATGGCGGGGACGATCTCCGGCGAAAAGGACGGCGGGCTGCTGCTCCAGGCCGCCGCGGAATACCGGGAGGTCGCTTGTGCGGGACCATACGGGGTCAAAAGCCTGCCCCCTGCCGGCGAAAGCGCCGTGGGTGTGGTTTGCGGAGACAAAACCTTCTGCCTTGGGGTGGAAATGAATCCCGAGGGCCTGCAGCCTGGGGAATTGGTCCTGTTTTCCGCAGGCGGCGCGAAAATCACCCTGACCCAAGATGGGAAAATCCAATTAGAGGGTCAGGTATTCATCAATGGCGTACAACAATAAGGAGGCGGTTATGGATACGGCAATCAAAAACGGCGATTTTGAAACCAATCAGAACGGGCTGCCAATGGCGGTTAGCGGCGTGCAGGAGCTTTTGCAGCAGGCCATGTTCCGGCTGACGGTGAAAAAGGGAAGCTTTTTCTATGACCAGCAGCTGGGCAGCCGTTTGTACACGCTGAAGGGAAGCTACGGCAGCCGGGAGGACCTTTCTCAAAACGCTATGCGGATGGTCAGAGAGGCGCTGAAACCTATGAGCCGTGTGACGCCGCTGGGGGTGCGGGCCAGCCTGACAGGCCCGGATCAGCTCACCCTGACTGTGGCGCTTTTGGCCGACCAGAAGCAGACGGAATTGGAGGTGCTTTTATGAGCGAAACCTATGAATCTATTTTGAGCAGAATGCAGGGCCGGTTCCAGGAGCTTGCCGGTTTTCAGGCGGACGACGCCTCGGACATCGGCATCCGGCTGAAGGTGCTGGCTGGGGAGATCTTTTCCGCTTACACTAATTTAGACTGGCTCCAGCGCCAGGTGTTTCCCCAAACGGCGCAAGGCAGCCAGCTTGACTATCACGCCCAGCAGCGGGGAATCCAAAGGAAAAGCGCCGTTCGCTCCCAGGGAATGCTGGAGTTTTCCCGGGAGGCCGCTCTTCTGTATGACGTGACCATTCCAGAGGGCACCGTGTGCGCCACCTCCCAGGAGGGAGGGCAACGGTTTCTCACCACACGGAAAGGGATTCTCAAGGCGGGAGATTTTTCCGTTTCGGTCCCGGCGGCTTCCGAGGAGGGAGGCGCCGGCGCCAACGCGGCGGCTGGCACGGTCAAGGTGCTGGTGACGCCGCCTCCCGGGGTTACGGCGGTGACCAACCGCGGTGCTTTCACCGGCGGGGCCGATGGGGAAACCGACCAGGAGCTTCGGGAACGGATCCTGGAAAGCTACAGGAACATCCCCAACGGCACCAACAGCGCGTTTTACCGGGAGTTTGCCCTGCAATACGACGGGGTGTACTCCGCGTCCGTGTCACCCCGGGCCCGGGGCGCGGGCACTGTGGATGTGTATGTGGCTTCCAAGGGAGATGTCCCCGGCAGTGATTTAATCACGCGGATTCAAAACGACCTGAACGCCGTGAAGGAAATCAATGTGGATGTCCAAGTGCAAGGGGCCCAAAAGGTTTCGGTGGATATCATATTGTATCTCGTTCCGAAAGCGGGCTATGATTATTCTGAATTGAAGCCGCTGGCGGAACAGGCGTTGCGGGACTATATGGCGGGCCTTTCCATCGGCGAATCAGTGTACATGACCAAAGCCACCGCGGTGGTTTATGGTGTCGAAGGGGTAGAGAAAGCCTGGCCGGAGCCCTTGCTGTGCCATGACGTAGCCATACAGGAAAATCAGCTGGCGGTGGCGGGCACTATTGGAACTTCTCCCCAAACGGAGGAAAATGGATGAGCAGACTGCAAGCGTTAAGAGACGCCCTGCGCCCTTTGGGGATTTACCGGCTGGATGAAGGCTCGCTGGTATACGCGGAGCTTGCCGCCTATGCCGCCGGCCTGGACCTGCTGGAGGAGGGCTTGGATGAACTGGAGCGGGAGGCGTTTATCCAAACCGCCCAGGGGGAGGGCGTTTCCAAGCGGGAAAAAATTTACGGAAAGCCGAAAGCCCTGCTGCCCCTGCAGGAGCGAAGAGAAATGCTTCTTTACCGGGGCGCCATCAATAACCGGAACAACACCCGGGCGGATTTGGAACGGGCGCTGGTGGCCTGCGGACTGCGGGCTACGGTAAAGGAAAACCTGGACGGGGCTACGATTTATATCAATTGCTTTGACTTTCTGGAGGATTTTCAGGGCCAGGAGGAAATTCAGAAAGCGGCCGGTGAGTTTTTGCCGTGCCATTTGCAGGCGGTGTTCGATTTCAGAACCCTGGATTGGAACAAAATCGACAGCCTGGGAAAAACCTTCAACGAGATGGACGCCGCCGCTATGAGCTGGGAAGAAATCGACGCCTATAGCCCTGGATAAAAGGAGGATATATTTATGCCCACAAGCAATAAAACGCCGGAATTGAACCTGAACAACTGGCTGGGCACCGATAAGCCCATGAGAAGCGATTTTACAGAGGATAATTTAATTTTAGACAGCGTAATCGGCGGCCATCTTCAGGACGCGGTGGCCCACCTTTCCGCCGCGGACCGGGAAAAATTCGACGCCCCATATTTGATAGACAGCTACGCCGGCAACGGGGAGGCCGAGACAAGCTTTATCCTGCCCTTTGTGCCCAAGTTCGTGTTTGTGTTTTATCAGACCAGGGCGTTCAGCGAATATGTGGCGGATGGAGACTATACCTTGTGCAACGCCGGGTTCGCGTCTCCCGGGCTGTGCACCGCCGCGGTTTCCCTGCAGGGAAATAAGCTGACGGTAAAGCAAACCACCGGAGAGGTAACGGGAAAGCTGTTTCATAATCTGAATCTGAGAAACGGCCAGTATTTTTATCTGGCGGTAAAATAAAAATAAGGACGTTTCCCAAGGGCGGCGCTGTGAAAGCTGTTTTCACGCTTTGCCTGACGGGAACCGTCTTTGTTTTTACTTGCGTTTCAAGCCCGCATTGTGTAAGATAAAATTATTACAAAAGGAAAAACGATAGAAATATAAATTTTAGCGGAGGTATGATATGAAAATACAAGGCCCGTTGCTGGTAGTATCCGACCTGGAAGCGTCCAAAAAGTTTTATCGGGAGGTCTTTGGCTTGCGGGTGACCCTGGACTTCGGCGCCAACGTCACCCTAACCGGCGGCCTCAGCCTGCAAACCAAGGAAAGCTGGGCGGGGTTTTTGGAAAAAAGCCAAGAAGAAATAACCTTCGGCGGCAACGATATGGAGCTTTATTTTGAAGCGGAGGATTTCGACGGTTTTATTGAGGATTTGGAAAAGCTGGACGCCATCCGTTATGTCCATCCGGTGAAGGAACACCCTTGGGGACAGAGGGCGGTCCGCCTGTACGACCCGGATCTTCACATTGTGGAAATCGGGGAATCTATGAAGGCGGTGTGCAGAAGGTTTTTAGATTCCGGTATGGCGGCGGAAGATATCGCAAAGCGGATGGACGTACCGGTAAAGTATGTCAACGCCTGTCTGCGGTGACCTCAGAAGGCCAAGCCTGTTTTCCCAGGGCTTGGCCTTCTTTTAGGCTGGCTAAAACCGCGCCGGGTGAAAATCAAACCGCCGCGAAAGCGGTGAGATGCCCCGCAATAGGCGCTGGAATATTATCATCGAGATACAGGTGCCGCCGCTGGTAAACCGGCAGCGCCCCACAATATTTCCCTTTATGATATCGCGGGATTGCTTTTTTCACCGCCTTTGGCGATAGCTTCCCTAGGGGAAGCCTTTTGCTGTAGCGTTTTTACCGCTCTCGGCAGAACCGGGGGTTTTCTCTTACTTAAGCGTACAATATAAAAGCCCCGCCGTTTTCGGCGGGGCTTTGCTTGCGTTACAGCGCGATTTTCATAGAGATATCAAAGGCTTTCACCGAGTGGGTCAGGGCGCCGATGGAAATGATATCCACGCCAGTGGCCGCGACGGCTTGAATGGTCTCGGCGGTGATGTTGCCGGAGGCCTCCAGCAAGGCTTTGCCGCCGGTGATTTTAACCGCCTCGGCCATCTGCTCCACCGTCATGTTGTCCAGCATGATAATGTCGGCGCCGGCGTCCAGCGCCTCCCGCAGTTCATCCAGGTTACGGGTCTCCACCTCGATTTTGGTCATGTGGCCCACCTTTTCCCGCAGCTTGCCGATGGCGCTGGTGATGCCGCCCCCGGCGTCGATGTGGTTATCCTTCAGCATGGCGGCGTCGGATAAATTAAAGCGGTGGTTTCTGCCGCCGCCTACGGTCACGGCGTATTTTTGCAGGGCCCGCAGCCCGGGCAGGGTTTTCCGGGTATCCGCGATGGAAGCCCGGGTGCCCTTGGTAAGGGCCACGGCCTGGGCGGTGGCAGTGGCGATGCCGGACATGTGCTGTAAAAGGTTCAGGGCGGTGCGCTCCCCCTTCAGCAGCTGCCGGGCGTTGCCGGAGAACTCGGCGATCAAGTCGCCCTTTCGCACCGAGTCGCCGTCGGACTTGTAGGCCTTGGCGGAAAAAGTGGAATCTAATAGCTGAAATACCCGAAACGCCACGTCCAGGCCGCAAAGCACGCCGTCGGCCTTGGCGATAAATTTCGCGGCGCCGGTTTGGCTGGCTGGCAAAAGATAGTCAGAGGTGACATCCAGATAGTTAATATCCTCCTGGATCGCCCGCTTGATGATATCGTCCACATAAAAAGAATTAAGCATCATTTTCCTGTAAAACCTCGCTTAAAATAATTTTCGCGCATACCGCGGCGCTTTTGGCTTCCACAAAATCCTGGTTCACGGCATAGCCGCCGGTTTCCAGCTCCTGGAGTATTTCGTTGACGGTCTTCAGGCCCTCGGCAAAGGCCTCGGGCTTTGGAATGACAAAGTAAGCCTTCTGCAGGATCTCCCGGATCTTTGTACGGTAGCCGTGGTGCAGGGGCTTGCCGGCGAGAGATTCTGTTTGGGGAGCGGGCCCCAAAGGCGCCCGCCCGGATTTCAGCTGGGCGGAAATATCCTGGGCCGCCCTGCGGCCGAACACCAGGGCCTCTAAAAGGGAATTGCTGGCCAGCCGGTTTTTGCCGTGAACGCCGGTATGGGAGCATTCCCCCGCCGCGTAAAGCCGGGGAACCCGGGTGCGGGCGTTCAGGTCCACGTTGACGCCCCCCATAAGATAGTGCTGGCAGGGGAACACGGGAATCCAGTCGCTGGTGATGTCGATCCCTTCCGTGAGGCACCGTTCATAAATCATAGGGAAGCGGTTTTTCAAGAATTCCGGGTCCTTATAGGTGATATCCAAATAAAAACGGTCGCTGCCAGTGACAGCCATTTCCTGCATGATGGCGTTGGATACCACGTCCCTGGGGGCCAGATCCCCCCGGGGGTCATATTTAGAAGTGAAATGGTTGCCGTAGCAGTTCAGAAGATGAGCGCCCTCGCCCCGGACCGCCTCAGAGATCAGGAATCGTTCCCGATCCTTTTCCGCGGCAAAGGCGGTTGGGTGGAACTGGATCCAGCTTAAATGCTTGATTTCAGCCCCCAGCTCATAGGAGAACATGATGCCGTCGCCGGTGGCGATGGCGGAATTGGTGGTGTATTGATAGATACGCCCGATGCCGCCGGTAGCCAGCAGCACATAGGCCGCGCCGGCGTAAAAGGCGTTTCCGTTATGTTGAATGCCCGCGTAAAAGCCGTTTTCCGCTTGTTTCAGAGCAAACAATAAGGCGTTTTCCAGAATGGTAACATTAGACAGCTTTTTCACCCGGGATAAAAGCTTATCCACAATTTCCTTGCCGGTGGAATCCTTGTGGTGGGCGATCCGGTGACGGGAATGGCCCGCCTCCAAAGTCATTTGGATTTTACCGTCCTGGGTCAAATCAAAATCCACCCCCAGGCGCTGGATGTTCAGCACGTCCCGCGGGCCTTCGTTAACCAGAACCCGCACCGCTTCGGGATTGTTCCGGTGCTTGCCTGCCACCAGGGTATCCTGAAAATGCAACTCCGGGTCGTCGTTTTCCCGATAAACCACAGAAGCGACGCCGCCCTGGGCCAAAGAGCTGTTGGAAAGCGTCAGCTCTTTTTTGGAAAGCAGCAGGATATTCGCCTCTTTGGGAAGGTTTAAAGCGGCGTAAAGGCCGGCGGCGCCGGCCCCTACAATGATAACGTCATAATTTTGATTTTGGGGCATGATTTTAATTCCCCTTTCTCCAGGCATAGCCTGGATGCCCATCGCCAGGCCGCGCCTAGACGCGTACCGCGCATTGGGTAAATTTTGCGTTTTTATATCAGTGCCCATCGCCAGGCTGAGCCTGGACCCACGCCGCGCGTTGGGCGAATTTTTGCTTTTCTACAGAACCGCCCGCGCCGGGACTGGTTGCCGGCGGTAACGATAGCGCCAGGCTGAGCCTGGACCCACACCGCGCGTTGGGCGAATTTTTGCTTTTCTACAGAACCGCCCGCGCGGGGGCTGGTTGCCGGCGGTAACGATAGCGCCAGGCCACGCCTGGGCCCATACCTTTGCCTTCCGGCGCGGTAAAAACGAAAACAGGTATCAAAAAACCGAGACGGCGGAAAACCTTCCCTTTAGTTAATTCCCGTACTGCAGCATATTGGTGATGCTGCCCAAGGCTTTCAGACGGAGCGATTCGTCTAAAGTAATCACTTCTCCGCCCTTGCCGGTGAGGGCGTCATAAACGTCCTGAAGGGTGGTCTTTTTCATATCGGCGCAGGTCATTTTTCCCGGGCAGAGCTGATACAGATTCCGTCTGGGATGCTGAAGGACCAGATTGTCATAGACTCCCCGCTCGGTGGCTAGAATAATGTCGTCCTCCCCAGTGTTCACATAGTCGATAATCTCTTTAGTGGAGCCAATCATGTCGGCCAAGGCCACCGCCTCTCTGGGGCATTCCGGATGGATCGCCACCTTGGCGCTGGGATGGGCCGCTTTCATATTCAAAATATCCTGGGCGGTGATTTCGTTGTGGACCGGACAGTAGCCGTTCATCAAATGGATGGTTTTCTCCGGCACCGCATCCGCAACGAAAGAACCCAGGTTTTTATCAGGTAAAAATAAAATATCTTGATAAGGAAGCTTTCTCACAATGGAAACTGCGGAGGAAGAGGTGACGCACACATCTGCCAGCGCCTTCAGCTGGGCGGTGGTGTTCACATAAGCGCAAACCCCGTGGTCCGGATGAGCCTTCCGGTAGGCTTCCACCTCCCTGGGGTCGATCTGCTCCGCCATAGGACAGCCAGCGTCCGGATGGGAAAGAAGGACTTCCTTTTCCGGCGACAGTATTTTTAAGGTTTCCGCCATAAAGCGAACGCCGCACAAAAGCGCCCTGGGCGCTTCTAACGTTTCGGCCGCTTTCGCCAAAGCGAAAGAATCGCCGGTTAAATCCGCTACCGCCAAAACCTCGGGGGCCTGGTAGGTGTGAGCTAGAATTAGTGTATTGGTCTTTTTTTTCTCTTCTAAAACCGCGTCGATCAGAGCTTGGTTGCTCGGCAGCATACTGGCCGTTACCCCTTTCACCAGGGGGAGGAATCCCCCTTTTCCTAAAGCAAATTGCCTTTATTTTCTCTATTTTACCATAAAACCGCCTTAAAGAAAACTATTAATAAATTCTTCACAAAATAAATTTGAAAGGAAAATGAGAAAGAACACTTGATTTTTTTAGTGAAAACAGGTAAAATTTCTTTTGTAGTTTAAAGCATCGATTAATCGATGCTTTAAAGCGATAAAGGAGGAAGGGCAATGAGCAAAGAAACAACCATATGGATCGTCATTGCCGTTTATGTCCTGTTTATGCTGATCGTGGGAATTTTAAATTCCAAAAGCAGCAAGGGCATGGCGGCGTTTACGGTGGGAGGCCGCAACGCGGGAGCGTGGATTTCGGCTTTATCTTACGGCACCGCTTATTTTTCCGCGGTAATGTTTATCGGCTATTCTGGCAGTTCCGGCTGGAGCTATGGGCTGTGGTCGGGATTGGTGGGCCTGGGGAACGCTATTTTCGGTTCGCTGCTGGCTTGGCTGGTGCTGGCGAAACGCACGCGGGAATGCACCAGAAGGCTAAAGATTAAATCTATGCCCCAGCTGTTTGAAATGCGGTACAACAGCCAGGCCATGAAAATATTTTCCGGCATCGTCATCTTCATTTTTCTGCTGCCTTATTCCGCTTCCGTCTATAAGGGCCTGACCAGCGTGTGCTCCGTGCTTTTGAATATTGACGAGACCGTGTGCATGATCCTCATCGCCGTGGGCTCGGCGGTGGTTTTGGTGCTGGGAGGCTATATGGCTACCCTGAAAGCGGACTTTGTCCAGGGCATCATTATGATGTTCGGGGTCAGTGCCCTGCTGGCGATGATTATTATCTGCCCTCAGGTAGGCGGCCTGCAGAACGGCGTGAACAATATGGTCTCTTATATGCAGCAGAACCAGATGGCGCCTATGAACTCCCAGATGGTGCTTTCTCTCGTCGCCACCATATTAATGACCAGCTTCGGCACCTGGGGCCTGCCCCAGATGGTACATAAGTATTACGGCATCCGGGATGACAAGGAAGTGAAGAGGGGCGTGATTATTTCCACCTTCTTCGCCCTGCTGGTGGCCGGAGGCGGCTATTTCATCGGCTCCTTTTCCCATCTGTTTTTCGGCAACGAGATGCCCCAGGGCGGAAAAGATTTTATTGTCCCCCAGATGCTCAATATCGCGGGACTGCCAAATATTCTCATCGGTATCGTGCTGGTGCTGCTGATCTCCGCGTCGGTTTCCACCCTGTCCAGCATCACCCTTACCGCCTGCTCCACCGTGACCATGGATTTGGTAAAGGCAAAGCTGAAGCCTAATATGAAGGACAAAACCCTGGCGAAAATGACCCGTATTTTCTGCCTGCTTTTTGTGGTAGGCTCCTACGTGGTGGCAAACTACCCCACGCCCATTTTGGAAATGATGTCCTATTCCTGGGGAATTATTTCCGGCTCCTTCCTAGCGCCCTACGCCATCGCCCTGTATTGGAAGGGCATCAATAAGGCCGGCGCCTGGGCGGGCATGATCGGCGGCTTTTTAACCGCCTTTGTGCCGGTGGCTGTTTCCGGGTTCAAAACCCCCAACGGCCCCTTGTATGCCTGCCTGGCAATGATTGTCTCTTTGGCTCTGTGCTTTGCTGTCAGTGCTGTCGCCAAGAAGGCTGGCTGGAAAAGCGGGGAAAGCAACGACTTTTTCTATACCGGCACCGCGGAGGAATGGCGGGCCAAGCATCATATTGTCAAAAACTGAACCCATGGCTGAAACCGGAAGAAAAAGCGCAGGCTGGTATGGCCTGCGCTTTTTCCCTGGCGGTAGGCAAACAGAAAGAAAATTTGGGCCTGCCGCCATTGGTTTTTCAAAAAAGAAGGGCTTGCGGTGCCGTGGGTTTCATTTGTCAAATAGGCGGATCTATGGTATAATAACCTCACGCCATAAGCGGCGGCAAAGCCGCCGATGGCTGAGAGAGCATTTGACCATGAACGAAAAACGGCAAGTGTTTTCGTGTAAAGTGCAGGCTGTACCAGCCTGTTTTTTATGGTATAATATTATGACAAATTTTTTAAAAGAGGGAAGAAAGGTTCGGCCCTTATCAAGAAAAAGGGAAGTGTTACGGTTGTTTTTTCAAAAGGACATTGAAACCATGAACCGCGGGGATTTGGAAGCCCTGCAGCTGGAACGCTTGAAGTATATTGTGGATTACTGCTACAATAACGTGCCATTTTACCATGAACGGCTGCGGCATGCCGGTGTCACCGGCGATAAGATCAAAACTTTAAGCGACGTTCAGTATATCCCCTGCACCACCAAGGACGATATCCGGGATAATTATCCCTTCCAGATGCTGGCCCAGCCCATGAAAAAAATTGTGCGGATTCATGCCTCCTCCGGCACCACGGGGAAGCCCACGGTAGGGGTTTACACCCGGCAGGACATTGAAAACTGGTCCGACCAGGTGGCCCGCGTGGCGGTGGGCGGCGGCGCTACCGAGGGGGACATTATCCAGATCGCCTTCGGCTACGGCCTGTTTACCGGCGCTTTGGGCCTGCATTACGGCCTGGAAAAGCTGGGCGCTACGGTGATCCCCGCTTCCTCGGGCAACACGGCCAAGCAGTTGATGATGTTCCGGGATTTCGGCGTTACCGGATTGGTGGCCACCCCGTCTTACGCGCTGTATCTGGGCGAGGCGATGAAAGAAGCGGGCTATCCCAGAGACCAGTACCGGCTGAGAATCGGCCTGCTGGGATCGGAAACCTGCACCCCGGAGATGCGGACCCAAATCGAGAAATCCATGGGGGTTTTCGTTTCCGACAACTACGGCATGACCGAGCTGGGAGGCCCCGGCGTTTCCGGCGAATGCGAGCTGAGATGCGGCCTTCACTTTGCGGAGGACCATTTCCTGCCCGAGATCATTGACCCGGACACCCTGGAGCAAAAGGCCCGGGGAGAGGCGGGGGAGCTGGTGGTCACCACCCTGACCCGGGAAGGGATGCCGGTGCTCAGGTACCGCACCAAGGATATCACCAAGCTGAACTATGAGCCCTGCGCCTGCGGCAGAACTCACGCGCGTATGGAAAAATGTATGGGCCGCACCGACGATATGCTGATTATCAAGGGCGTCAACGTGTTCCCAACCCAGATCGAGAGCGTTTTGGTGGGCATGGAAAACGTAGGCCCCCATTACCAGCTGGTGGTGCGCCGCAAGAACTTCATGGATAACCTGGAGGTTAAGGTAGAGCTGCTTAACGGCGGGCTTTTGGAGAATTACCGGGCGCTGGAAGCCTTGCAAAAGAGCGTTCACGACCGTTTGAAAAGCGTGCTGGGCCTGGAGACGAAGGTCACCCTGGTGGAACCCAAGAGCCTGGAGCGGTTCCAGGGCAAGGCCAAGCGCATTTTAGATTTAAGAAACCAGCCGGAGGAGTAAGCGCCGGCCCTGGGACTAAGAAAAGGAAATTGGAGGAACTACATAGATGAAACAACTAATGCTGGGCAACGAGGCCGTTGCCAGGGGCCTGTATGAGGCAGGCGTCCGTTTTGTTTCCAGCTACCCGGGAACTCCCAGCACGGAGATCACCGAGAACGCTGCCAAGTACAAGGAGCTTACCTGCGAGTGGGCGCCCAATGAGAAGGTGGCCGCGGAGGCTGCCGCCGGCGCCAGCTTTGCCGGCGCCCGGTCCTTCTGCGCCATGAAGCATGTTGGGCTGAACGTTGCCGCGGACCCCTTTTACACCATGAGCTATATCGGCGTCAACGGCGGTATGGTGCTGGGTGTTGCCGACGACCCGGGGATGCATTCCTCTCAAAACGAGCAGGACAGCCGCCGCCACGCCATCGGCGCTAAGGTGCCCATGCTGGAGCCGGCGGATTCCCAGGAGTGCAAGGACTTCACCAAGCTGGCCTACGCCCTTTCCGAGGAGTTCGATACCCCGGTGGTGCTTCGGCTGACCACCCGGATTTCCCATTCCAGAAGCCTGGTGGAGCTTTGTGACCGCGAAGAAAAGGAATTGAAGCCTTATGAAAAGAACCCCGCGAAAAACGTCATGCTGCCGGCTTTCGCCCGGCCTAAGCATGTTAAGGTGGAAGAGAGAACCCAAAAGCTGATCCAGTGGGCGGAAACCGCCGAAATTAACCGGATGGAAATGAACAGCCCGGAGATCGGCATCATCACCTCCGGCAATTCCTACCAGTACGCCAAGGAGGCCCTAGGCTCCGGCGCCTCTTATTTAAAGCTGGGCATGGTGAACCCCCTGCCGGAAGAGTTGATTAAAAAGTTCGCCGGAAAGGTGAAGAAAGTCTATGTCATCGAGGAACTGGACGACGTGATCGAGTCCCACTGTAAAAAGATCGGCGTGGACGTGGTCGGCAAGGAGCTGTTCCCTCTGTGCGGCGAGTTTAACCAGAGCCTGGTCCGCACGCTGCTCACCGGGGAGGAAATGCCTGTCCAGACACTGGATACCCAGATTCCGGTGCGCCCTCCGGTCATGTGCTGCGGCTGCCCCCACAGAGGCCTGTTCTACGCCCTGAAACGGGCCAAGGTTTATGTGTCCGGCGACATCGGCTGCTATACATTAGGCGCCAGCGCGCCCTTGGGCATGATGGATACCTGCGTCTGTATGGGCGCGTCCGTGTCCGCGCTCCACGGCTACAATAAGGTGCTGGGAGAACAAAGTGAGAAAAAATCCGTGGCGGTCATCGGTGACTCCACGTTTATCCATTCCGGCGTTACCGGCTTGATCGATATCGCCTATAACAACTCCAACTCTGTGGTGGTGGTGCTGGATAACTCCATCACCGGTATGACCGGCCACCAGGAAAACCCCACCACGGGCAAAAACATTTACGGCGACCCGGCCGCGGCGGTTTCCCTGGAGGCCCTGTGCAAGGCGGTGGGGATCGACCGGGTTCGGGTGTGCGACCCCTATGACCTGAAGGAAACCCAAAAGGCCATCAACGAGGAGCTGGCGGCGGACGGCCCGTCTGTGGTGATTTCCAGAAGGCCCTGCGCCCTGCTGAAAACCGTAAAGCACAACCCGCCTTTGACGGTGGACCAGGATAAATGCATCGGCTGCAAGGCATGTATGGCCATCGGCTGCCCGGCCATTTCCCAGCGGGATGGCAAGGCGGTTATCGACAGAACCCAGTGTGTGGGATGCGGCGTGTGCGAGGGCCTGTGCCCGAAACAGGCCATTGTGAGCAAGGAGGCGAAAGCATGAGCGAGGTAACAAGTGTTTTGATCGTGGGGGTTGGCGGCCAGGGAACCCTGCTTGCCAGCCGTTTGCTGGGCAACGCCATGGTGACCGCGGGCCACGACGTTAAGGTCTCCGAGGTTCACGGCATGAGCCAGCGGGGCGGCTCGGTGGAAACCTATGTCCGTTATGGAGAGAAGGTTTATTCCCCGGTGATTGAGAAAGGCGGCGCCGATTACATTCTGGCCTTTGAGCAGCTGGAGGCCGCCCGGTACCTGCCTTATTTGAAAAAGGGCGGTACCATCATCGTCAATACCCAGCAGATTGACCCTATGCCGGTGGTGGCGGGAAACGCCGCTTATCCCCAGGGGCTCATTGAGAAGCTCCAGGAAAAGGGCGCCAAGGTGGCGGCGGTGGACGCCCTGTCATTAGCGGAACAAGCGGGCTCATCCAAGGCGGTGAACGTGGTGCTCATCGGCGTCATGGCCAAGCGCATGGAGCTGAGCAAAGAGGAATGGCTGAAAACCATCGAGGCCACGGTCCCTCCCAAATTTGTGGAGATGAACAAGAAAGCCTTTGAGCTGGGTTATGAGAAATAAGCCCCGGCAAATAAAATAAGGCGGTTGCTGAAACGCGGCCCTGGTTTTCTTTTCAAGGGAAAAGAAATTCCGGCGGGCTTTGGCGGCCGCCGGATACTGGTTTTAGAAAAATCTATGATAAGGACAGGAAGTGGTAACCAATGCAGGAGAATTATTTTGAGCCGGATCTTGAAACCGCCCCCCGAGAGGTGCTGCACTGGATTCAGTCCCGCAGGCTGATTAAAATGGTGGAGAACTGCTATCGGAATGTACCCCTTTATAAAAAGCGGTTTGACGAGATAGGCCTTTTGCCCGGGGATATCAAATCCATCGATGATATTTCCAAGCTTCCCTTCACCTACAAAAACGACCTGAGGGACAATTATCCCTTCGGCATGATCGCCGTGCCCAAGGAGCAGCTGGTGAGGATTCACGCTTCCTCCGGTACCACCGGAAAGCAGACGGTGGTGGGCTACACGAAAAACGATATCGACGCGTGGGCCAAAGGCGCCGCCAGGGCGCTGGTCGCCGCCGGCGCTACCAAATCCGATTATATCCACGTTTCCTACGGCTACGGCCTGTTTACCGGCGGCCTGGGCCTGCACTACGGCGCGGAAATGCTGGGCGCTACCGCGATCCCGGTTTCCTCCGGCAACACCAAGCGCCAGGTGGATATTCTGCGGGACTATGGTTCTGATTTTCTGTGCTGCACCCCGTCTTATGCCATGTATATCGGCGAGACGGTGCGGGATATGGGTATCGATCCCAAAACACTGAAGCTGCGGGGCGGCCTGTTCGGCGCCGAGGCCTGGAGCGAAAACATGCGCCGGGAGATCGAAAAGATCCTGGATATCAAGGCTTACGATATTTACGGCTTGTCGGAAATCGCCGGCCCCGGCGTTTCCTTCGAGTGCAGCGAGCAGACTGGCATGCACGTCAATGAGGATTTCTTCTATCCGGAGATCATCGATCCGGAAACCGGCAGGCAGCTGCCTGACGGGGAATACGGAGAGCTGGTGTTCACCTGTATCGGAAAAGAGGCCTTGCCTTTGGTCCGCTACCGTACCCGGGATATCTGCAAGCTGAGCCATGAGCCCTGCTCCTGCGGAAGAACCCTGGTGAAGATGAGCAAGACCCGGGGGCGTACCGACGACATGCTGATCATCCGGGGCATCAACGTGTTCCCATCCCAGGTGGAGCATGTGCTGCTGAGCCTGAATATGGAGCCGAACTATCAGATTATCGTGGACCGGAAAAATAACCTGGACACCATGGAGGTCCAGGTGGAAATGTCGGACGATATGTTCTCCGATAAAGTGAGAAACCTGGAGGACGTGGAGCATAATATCGCCTCCGCCCTTCAATCCACCTTGAATATCGCGGCAAGGATCCGCCTGGTAGAACCCAAAAGCCTGCCCCGTTCTGAGGGCAAGGCCAAACGGGTGATCGACAACCGGCAAGTCTAAAAAAAGGAGGCAGCAGTATGAAAATTCAACAGCTTTCCATTTTTGTAGAAAACAGAGAGGGCCGTCTGGCCCAGATCACCGAGGTGCTGGCGGCTGCCCAAATCGATATCCGCGCCATCTCTGTGGCGGACACCAGCGATTTTGGAATTCTCCGGTTGATCGTGGATGATCCGGAGAAGGCGGTGAAAGCGCTGAAGGCGGCGGGAATGACCGTATCCCTTACGGATGTAATCGCCATCGGCATCAATGACAAGCCCGGTGAGTTCGCCAAGGCTATGCGGATTTTAGCGGACCACCACATTACGGTGGAGTATATGTACGCGTTCATCAGCCGGGATAAGGGCAAGGCGTTTGTCATTATCCGGGTGGATAACGATGAAAAAGCCGTCCAGGCCCTGCGGGAAACAGGCATTACCCTGCTCAACGCGGAGGAAATCCACGGAATGTAAATCATAAAAAAATCCGGGCTGAAACCAGCCCGGATTTTTTTACGCCGAAATGGGTTTGCGGCGGAATAAGACAAGGAATACCCATGTAGAGGACCAGCCGCAAAGGGCCGCCGCAAAGCGGAAAATAGAAAAAAGCAAAACAGTTAACCGCGGGAAAGCAGAATTACCGGTTAGATTCCCTGTTTTTGTTTCACGAAAATTCACGGCGCCCAAAAGGCTTAGACAGTGATGGTGGTAAAAATGACGCCCAGCACGGAAGCCGCCATAAGAAGGGCGAGGATAACGGCCATTACCCGGACCCAGATGGTTCGTTTGTCGGCTTTTTTCTTTTTCGGAGGGGGCGCCTGACGATGTTTGTTTGCCATAAGGATAAGTCCTTTCTGTTTGGAGATTACTATATTATCAAGATCTCAGCAAAGAAAGCCTGCGTTTTGAAAACAAAACCCAAAACTAAAAGATGAAACGATGTTTTTATTTTAGCACACCAAGGGAAAAAAGCAATGCGTTCCTTGTGAAAAATCTGATAAAATGGTATACTAATTACTGGAAAGAATTGGTTTGATTAGAATAGGAGGTAACCCGTAAGATGAAAGCCTTAGTCACAGGAGCCAGCGGCGGCATCGGCCGGGATATGGCCAGGATGTTAAGCGATATGGGATACGATTTGATTTTGGTAGCCCGGAACCGGGGCAAGCTGGAAGCGCTGGAAAAAGAACTGAGGACGCGGGTCCAGGTGATCCCGATGGATTTATCCAGCGAGCAGGCTTGCTTTGACCTGTATCATCAGGTAAAGGATCAAAATATCGATGTGCTGATTAATAACGCCGGGTATGGGATGTACGGCAGGTTTTCCGATACGGATTTAAATCAGGAACTGAATATGCTGCGGCTGAACATCCAGGCGGTGCATATTTTAACCAAGCTGTTTTTACGGGATTTTAGAAAGCGGAACAAGGGCTATCTTTTGAATGTGGCTTCTTCAGCGGCATTTTTCGCCGGCCCCCTGATGTCCAGCTATTACGCGTCTAAATCCTATATCTTCCGGCTGACCGAGGCGGTTTACGAAGAGCTTCGCCGGGAGGGCAGCGACGTCAGCGTCAGCGTTTTGTGCCCCGGCCCGGTGGATACCGGTTTTAACAACCGGGCGGGGGTGAAATTCAGCGTAAAAGGTATGAGCAGCTGCGAGGTTGCGGCCTATGCCCTGCGGAAGATGTTCCAGAAAAAGCTGGTGATCGTGCCGGGCCTGATGATGAAGGCGGCGAAATTCTCCGGCCGCCTGGCTCCGGAGAAACTGATGCTTCGGTGCAGCTATCATATGCAGCACCGAAAGGAGGATGGCGAATCCTCCAAAAACGGGACGGAATAAAATGGAGCGGCGTTTCAAACGCCGCTCCATTTTTTGATAAGGAGAGAACCAGGAATCAATATTTCTTTCGCAGCAAGCCGTACAGAACCCAAAAAACACCGCACAAAGCCAGCAAAACGCACCCCGCGGCCAGCAGCCAGAAAGCAATCGGGGCCGTATGGGCAACGCTGGTGACAAAAATCTGGGTGGGCCCATCGGCGCCACCGATGACCGCCAGGCTTTCCCCGGCGGCCTCAGGGGAATACCAAAAGGCTGGGTTTACGAAAAACGTCCCTGCCAGGAATAAAAGGATAGCCAAGGCGAAAAAGATAACGCCAGCAATCTTTAACCCCTTTTGCAAATAGTATTGCCGCCGCATTTCCGTGTTGGAATAGCTGGCGTTGAACTCTTTGGCAAGCGCTTCCGGCGAACCCTTTTGATTGATTATTTCCGCCCAGGAAAGCCCTTGCTCCTCCAGCGCCTCGATTTCTGTCGTTAAATCAGCGCGAATCCTGTTTTTCGTGCGGTCGGTAACCAGAATCCTTTTTAAGATGGCGTTTATATATTGCGTTTTATTCA
This sequence comes from uncultured Ruminiclostridium sp., assembly GCA_902490005.1. Taxonomy (GTDB): domain Bacteria; phylum Bacillota; class Clostridia; order Oscillospirales; family Acutalibacteraceae; genus Clostridium_A. The sequence continues at coordinate 17,792 of CABUCM010000005.1, read as the reverse complement.
TTCCTCTTCCTCCAAAAGCCGGTCGATTACGTTTTTATAAGACCGCCAAAAATTTTTTCGCTCCGCTAAGGCGGTTAAGCCCTGCTCCGTGATTTGATAATATTTTTTTACCCTTTTACCTCCGTCTGACGCAAGCTCGCTTGTAATCAGTTTTTCAACTTCCAGGCGGTATAAAATAGGGTAAAGGGTGCCTTCCTTGGTTTCCTGGAAAAGCCCGCCGCCCTCTTTTTGAAGCTGTAAAATCAACTCGTATCCATACGAGCGGCGCTTGGCTATGAACGAGAGAAGCACCATTTCTAAGGCGCCTTTTTTAAATTGCTGTTCCAGCTTCACTTCCATGGCGATTTTCCTCTCAAATACTTAGTATTACAAATACTTTGTGATACTAAGTATATAATAATACAGAACCTTTGTCAATAGAAAAACGCGGCGTAAAAAACAAAAAAGTTTTCAGCGGTTTATTGATGAAAGGTTCATCGGTCTTATTTCTGTACCTGGAAATTCATAGTTTACATCCATATCACATGAAAAGAGTTTTCCATCAGCAATTAAAACAAAAAATCCGAGACCCACTTCATATGTGAATCTCGGATTTTTTACGGCTGTTTAAACAGCCCTTTTCGTTTAGGGAATCACAACGTTAAATTCATCCGCGGGCCGCTTCAGGCAGCCTGCCAGCGCGGCGGGGATGCCTTCATCCCCAGCCACCTTTACCAGAAGGGCTTGCCGCGCCTCGTCTTGATTGATTATGGCGAACAGCCCGGAAGAAGTGGTGGTGATTTTATTTTTACAGGCCTTGTCCACATTGCCGGGATAGACCAAAAGCACGCTGTTTTTCAGCTGTACGGTATAGGTTTCGTCCTCGTCGGTCAGAGTCAAAATAAAGGTAAATTCTTTCCCATTGGCCAGGTCTTTGTCCACCAGGGTTCCCATATAATCCAAAATGGCTTTCCCGGACATAAAGTGCTGGGCCTTCTGCCCCAGCGGATCCAGCTCTACTTCCTGAGGGTTTGTGCCCTCCCGAAGCTCCTGGGCGCCGGTTAAATAGGCGTTGCGCCATAAAACGGATTCGCACTGGTATCCCAGCTGCTCCAAAGCGTCGGCGCATAAATAACGGGCCTGCAGGTTATTGGGGTCGGCCTGGATTAGGATATTGGTAATCTGGGCCACCCATTGATAGTCCCCCTTGGCGAAATCCTCCTGGGCCCGTTTTAAAACCGCATCCACATCGCCCAGATATTCCACAAGGCGGCGTGCGGTCTCTGTTTCGGTTAAGGGGTTCAATTCCACCGGATTCAAGCCGGCGGTGGGCTGATAAGACTGATAGACGCAGCGGATGCTGTCGTTTAAAGAGGCGCAGTATTGGCGCAGGTACCAGCAGTTGGCGAGGCTTTGGGGCAGAGAAAGCGCCTGGAAGATTTCCGTTTCCGTCAAGCCTTGGTTCATCAGGTGGATGGTCTGGTCAAATACATATTGATAAGCCGCCGCCAGGTTGGAAAGATAGGGCTGGATCACATCCTTCCCCCAGTGGGGCCAATTGTGGGCTTCAATAACGATTTCCGCCTTATCCCCATAGAGGGAATAGGTGTCCGTCAAAAAATCGGCCCACCGGTCGGGCCTTACGGCCTGCTCGCCGGTAACGCCGTAAAGGTCGTGTAAAACGCCGCTGCAGTTTTCCGCCAGCCAAAGGCATTTTGTGTCTGGGAAATACAGATTCATACAGGCGCCGCCCATAGAGTCCGCCCCTAGCTGAAACTGGATTTCCACCCCGTCGATCACCCGGGTTTCGCCGGTTTCCTGAATGAAATCGGTGGGCGCCCGATAAGTCACCGTACCGCTTGCGGTGGTTTCATCCTTGCCGATGAAAAGGTTCCCCTGGGCCCCGGCGGGCAGCAGGCTGCCGTAAAGATATTCCGATTTTCTGCGGGTGCTGTTTTGTGTAAAAAGGTTCTCAATCCCCGCCGCGTCTAAAAAGCCCTGGGGAGCGATAATGGGGACGGCGCCTTCACTGTCCTCCAGCAAGGGCGCCGCGCCGCCGTAGTGGTTAGCGGAGGCAGCCGTATAAATCACGGCCACAATGGGCCGGTGCTCGATATCCTTTTCAATTAGCTCCAAGGCGGCCCGCATGGCCTCCTCGTTGGACATGGGGTCCACCACAATCCAGCCGGTATCCCCGGCGATAAGCGTTAGGTTGGTAACATCGTAGCCCCGCACCTGAAAAATTCGGTCGTGAACCTGAAACAGGCCATAATACCGACTCATCTGGGCGTTGCTCCACAGGCCGGGATGGACGGTATCCGGAGAAGGGGTGTCCTCGGTGATAAACGAATATGCTTTCTGGCTCCAAACAACGTTGCCGTCCTTGTCCTTGATCTCCAAGGCCTCGGGGGAATCCAGCAGGCCCTTGGCCGCGGCATTGATCTCGTCCTTATTGTTGAAGTCCAGCTGGCGGTAGACCCCTTCGTTTTTCTGGCGGGTGCTTTCCGTTGCGCCCTTTTGTGAAGCGTCGAAATCATCGGCCGCGGGAGAACACCCCCAAAGGCCGCTGATGAGGGCCAGAGACAGAACTCCGGCAAGGATACGGTTGTATTTCATAAAAAATCTCCTTAACTGGGTAAGGCGCAAATCCAGTCAGGATTTACGCCTAAGGGGATTCGTAGGGCAGCCGTTCAGCCGCCGGTTTTCAGCCGTTCCCCCAGTACCTCCTGGAATCGGGAAAGTATGCCCGCTTTTTCATCCCGCAGATGATAATAGTTCTGGGGCATATCGTAGCCGGGCATGGTGTTTCCCTCAATCAGCAGGGGGCCGTCTTTGCTGATGGCCACATCCCATCCCACATAGCCTACCTGAGGAATTTTCAAGGCGGCTTCAAACACCATTTCCACCGCTTGGGGATAGCATGGAATCTGAAAGCCTACCAGTTTCGTTTTGGTAAAGGGGTGGATTTCATAAAGCTCGCCGGTTTTGTCACAGAAAGCGGGCTTGAAGATGACCCCGTTTTCGTCCACCGGGGCATACATGCCGCCGCTGGAAATGTTATCCACAGCCTTGGTGCCGTTGCCCATGCGCACCAGGGTATACATCAGGTGAGGTTTGCCGCCGGAAAGCACGGTGACCATCCGCAGGGTGTTGATGGATGTGGGGCACAGCTCGTCCATTTTTTCGCACTGGACCACGCACTCCTCCACTACGAACAGGCGGTTGTCCTTCAGCTCCTGGTAAAGGGCTAGGCAGGCGCCGGTTTCCTGGTAATCCCCGGTTTTGATTTTTCTGGCTCCCACGCCGCCGAAGCCGTCGGTTTCCTTGACAAAGATCACCGGCTGGGCCTGGCAGAAGGCCTGAAACTCCTCAAAGGAGGCTTTGCGCAGGTCTAAGAAATCCCTGTGGACAAATTCACGGAATTTGTCGTTGAACCGCAGCTTGTCCTCAAACAAGGGCAGATACTCCTTATCGTTGGCCAGGCGGCATACCCGCAGGTTATCCTGCATGGTCATAAAGGTTTTCCTTTTTTCGCCCCGGATATAAACCCAGCCGAACACCCGGTATTCCAAATAGCCCACGCCGTAATGGACGGCGCACCAGATCATATCGCATAAAATAAACAGCCGGGAAACGTGAGACTCCTCATGGATTTTCTGGATCATCATCCACATGGCCTTGACGCTCATGGTCTGCACCCGGGCGAAAAAAGTTTTGATCCGCTGCCACATATCGATTCGTTCATCCTCACTTGCCGGGGCGTGAAGCCCCAAAATAGAACCGCCTGCTTTTTTACCGGGAAAGGAACCCCGGGGAAAAAGCAAAGGGCGGACGACCCAGTTTTACTGGAATGACGAATTACCGTCCGCTGATAGAAAACAGTCTAACATAAAATTTCCATTTTGACAACTATTCCCCCCGGACGATGGCGGCGGCGCTTTGCAGCAGCTCCTGCACGATAGGCCCTGCCTGAGACATGCCGAATCCGGAATTTTCACATACCACGGTAAAGGCCAGGGGGCAGTCGGAGTCCAGGGTAAAGCCGGTCATCCAACCGTTGGGGTTTTTATCCTCGCCGATTTCGCCGGTGCCGGTTTTGGCGCACACCGTCAGGCCTGGAAACATGCTGTCGCCGTAGTTAGTTTCCACCGTGTAGCGCATAATATCCTTCAGCGCGCCGGCGGTCTCGGTTTTTAGCAGCCGCTCTCCCGGCGTGCCGTAGCCCACATAGGTGGGCAGGCCGAAGGGCGTTTTGATAGAGTCGATATAATATGGGGTCACATAAACGCCGCCGTTGGCGATGGCGCTCATGAGAATATTCATGTGCATTGGGTTCACCAGGTCGGTATACTGGCCGATGCCTGACCAGCCAAGGTCCCTGGCTGCCGCCTTGGAAACGTCGTAATTGCTGGCTAGGGTGGGGATCCCATCGATGACAAAGGAGGCGCCGAAGCCCATTTTTTCGGCTTCCGTCGTCATTTTGTCTTTGCCAAGCTCCATGGCAAGCTCCGCGAACACAATATTACAGGACTGGGACATCCCCTCTTCAAAACCGATCTGTCCATGGCTGGCCATACAGGTGATTTTCTCCCCGTCAACCTCGATTTCCCCGTTGCAGGTAAAAACCCGGTCGTTGATGTCGGGGATATTGTCGATGGCGGCGGCGCAGGTGATGATCTTGAAGGTGGAGCCGGGGGTCATGGAACCGGACAGGATCTTATTGAGGAACACGCCGTCGTATTGGCCGGATTCATCCGCTTCGATGTCAGGACGGTTTTCCGGGTCGTAGTTGGGGGTGCTGACCATGCAGAGGATTTCGCCGGTGACATAGTTGGTAATCACCACGGCGCCGTTCCGGTCCCCCATGAGGGAAAGAGCCTGGGCGCACAGTCCGCTGTCCAGGGTAAGCTTCAGGTTGTTTCCGGCGCCGAAAACGCTGTTGGCGCTGATGCCGGTGATAAAATTATAGCCGATCAAATCGGACCGGCGGGTATTCTGCACCGCCGTGGAAATGGCCCAGGTATTGTCCCCAACGGTTTGCAGCATGGCGCGCCGGATCAGGGAATCAGGGCTGTAGACCCGCTGGCCGTCCACGCTTTGGGCCAGGATTTCCCCATCCCGGTCCAGAACCTGGCCGGCGGCGGTAAGCTCGCCGCCCTCGGTGTTGATATGCTGGTTGATGGGGCTGACAGCCCAATCGGCGCCGTAAAGGAAGGTTTTCAGGACAAAAAAGCCCAGCCCCGCCACAAACACGGCGGCGAGAATATAGACCACAATAGATCTGGCTCTGGTGGTTCTCAATGGGGTTCCCCCTTTCAGAGATCAGAAGCTTTTCAAACAATCAAACGCCCTGGTAGGTTCGTTCATCGGCGGCCTTGATGAAGGACAACAGCCCCCAGCAGGCCATCATGCTGGAGCCGCCCATGCTGACAAAGGGCAGGGTGACGCCGGTGAGAGGCAATAGGTCGGTAGCCCCGAAAATGTTTAAGCAGGACTGGAACACGAACATGCCGCCCACTGAACAGGCGGCGATGGAATACAGGGTGGAACGGCTGGTGGCGCTGATAGCCCGGGCGTAAAAGGCCAGGCCGGCGATGACCGCCGCGATAACAATAGCGAATAAAAGCCCGGTTTCCTCGCACAGCATTCCGAAAATCAGGTCGCTGGTGGAAGCGAACACATACTGCAGGTTGCCTTGTCCCACGCCGACACCGAACAGCCCGCCGGAGGCGGCGTAGGCCATTACCCGCGCCTGCTGGTAGCCGGTGTCGTTTAAATAGTCCCAGGCGTGGCCCCAAACCGCGAAACGGTCGGCAATATAGGGCTTAAACTGCAAAATCAAAAACGCTCCCAGGCAGGCGGCGGCCACGATAAAAACGATGGTCCGCACGTCGCCGGAACGGATAAAGGCGATGATTAAAAACGTCAGGAAAAAGATACAGGCTGTGCCGAAGTCGCTCATTAAAAACAGGGCGCCCACACAGATGGCGGAAAAACCGATAAATTCCGTCAGGTTCTTAGTGGTTTGCAGCCGTGCCAGGGTGGAGGTGCCCACTAAAATCAAAGCGATCTTCACGAATTCCGAGGGCTGCACCGAAATAGGTCCGATGATAATCCAGTTTTTCGAACCGTTTACCGCGGTGCCGATAACCAGGTTAATGCCCAGCACAGCGATGGCGGCGCCGGCGATCCACAGGCGCCATTTGGTAACCCGGTCCGGCTCCTGCAAAAACCAGATCATAAAGCTGAACAGAACCATGCCCATGGCCATGGTGGCGATCTGCATATAGGTGCTGCCCAGGTCATAGCCGCCGATGAGGATAATCCCCACGCCGCTTAACAGGAACGCGAGGGTTTCCAGTTCAAAGCTGGCGCGGTGAAGCGCCAGCCGGGAAACCAGGAAAAATACCCACGCCGCCCCGGTCATCAAGGCGTAGGGGACAAAGGGCGCGGCAGAGAAGCCGTCCTGCGTAAAGCAGAGCTGCAACGCCAAAATAAAATGAAGCAGGTTCGTTAAAAACAGCAGGGTAACGGGAGAAGCGCTGGTTTTCTGCCCTCTGCTGTCAAAAAACCAGGAGGCCCGGCTTTTTCTAGCCCGATCCGCTTTTTGCAGCACCAGGACGGTGGAGCCAATGGCCACCGTATCCCCGATATAAACCGGGGTGGGCTGCTCGATTTTGGCGCCGTTGACCATCACCCCGGACTTGGAGTTGGTGTCCGCCACCAGCCAAGCGTCCTCCCGGCGGTAGAGCACAGCGTGGTCCCGGGAAACGGTGCTGTCCCCCAAACGGATATCGCAGGTTTTGCCCCGGCCAATGGAGTTTTCCCAATAAATCACCGGGATCAGATCCCGGGTGGCAAGGTTTCCTAATGTAATCAGGGGCTGTTCCTGCCGGCGGTGGTTCCGCAGGGAGGAAAAGCACTGATAAATAATCAGCAGGGCGAAAAACGGGGTTAAAATTCTAAGGATATATAAGAATAACTGTATCAAGGTGTTGGCGAAATCGTTCACAGAGGTTCCTCCTTCCTGGTTGCAAGCTGCGGGCGGAGCCTTTTCTTCCAGATTATGTTGACTAATCTTACTTTGAAATGATAGTACCGATGGCCTGAAAAGTCAAGGGAACAGAAAAAACAACAAAAAGAAAATCCCCGTTTCCCGCGCCCTCGGCAGTTTTTTAACTTGAAAGAAGGGGGCAGGTCTGATACAATAAAAAATAAGTTTTATCCAGTCCCTACCTGGGGCGGTAAAGGTTTCCCCTTTTGTTGGTAATTTTTTGAGCGCGATGCAGTGCGTGGGCCATTGGGAAACCGCTGGGCGCTATAAAAGATTATATCTAAATTTGTCAATTAAAAATATTGACCTGCGAAAATTCTTGAAAATACTGAATTTTAAGGGAGTCAAGTACTAAAAATAGCAATTATTTTTATGATTTGGTGCCCAAATGCTGCTCGCATATCCCATAGGGAAATAAAATGATACGGAAAAATTTAAGGGTATACCATTCGTATAAATAGAGAAACTCGTATACGCGTGCTATAATTTAAGCAAACAAATTAACAAACTGGAATTTGCAAAGGAGAGCGTATGATAAAAAAGGTAGGAAACAACGACTTAGAAACACTTGCGAAATTAGCTGTGATGATGTGGCAGAACCATTCTATAGATGAACTAATCAATGAATTTTCAGAAATTATGGCAAACGGAAAATCACAGTTCTTTTTAAAATATGAAAATGGCTTTCCTATCGGTTTTGCACAATGTCAATTAAGATATGATTATGTGGAGGGTACAAGTACCTTCCCAGTTGGATATTTAGAGGGGATTTTTGTGAAAGAGGGCTATCGCGATAAAGGATACGCCAAAGAATTGTTAGCCGAGTGTGAAACATGGGCGAAAGAAAACGGTTGTCACGAGTTTGCCAGCGATTGTGAAATAGATAATATAAACAGTTTTCATTTTCACAAGGCTATGAATTTTACAGAGGTAAATAGAATTATCTGTTTTACTAAGATGTTATAAATCTCAGTTTGCGCAAGAATTTGGGATATTTCCAACAAGAAAAATTTTCACTTACTGTCGCAGACGGAAAATAGTGATTTTTAAAGAAAGGGTACCCATTTCCTATGCTTGCTACGAAACTTTTCGCAAAGGAACAGAAGGGAATGGATAATCTAAGACAGGCAGTAGCTTACTTTGGAATGTTACGGGGTTAAATGACATTTTGGAAAAAAGGTATAGACGCCTTACCCTACCGGTTTTGCGTCTGAAAAATCTTTGGTTGCTATAAAAAACAGCTTTCTCCAGGCTTTTGCCTGAGGGGAGCGGAGGCCTGCCTTTCCGCTGGTGGTTTTTTAAGCGCTGAGCGGGCCGCTGACTTTTAAGAAAAGGCGGGCGCTGCCAAAAATAACATTCCCTTATGATTCCTAAAGGAACCAATTAATAAAATATTTCAAATGGAATAGAAGACAATAAGCTGTAGACAGAAAAAGACAAGATTGGAGCGATGGATATGTGCGGACTGTGCGGGTTTACCGGCGAGATCATCGACCGGGACGCGGTGCTGGAAAATATGACGGAAGTTATTACTCACAGAGGGCCTGACAGCAAGGGCTTTTATACTGACGAGGATATTTCCATGGGATTTCGCCGGCTGAGCATTATCGACCTGGATCATGGAAGCCAGCCGATTTATAACGAGGACAAGACCCTGGTGCTGATGTTCAATGGGGAAATTTATAACTACCAGCAGCTGCGCAGGGAGCTTGTGGAAAAAGGGCACAGGTTTGCCACGGATACCGATTCCGAGGTGCTGGTCCACGGCTTTGAGGAGTGGAAAGAGGATCTTTTGAACCGGCTGCGGGGGATGTTCGGCTTTGCCATTTGGAACCGGGTGGACAAGTCCCTGTTCATCGCCAGAGATTTTTTTGGCATCAAGCCCATGCACTATACCCAGGTGGGGGACCACTTCGTCTATGCCTCCGAGATCAAAAGCATTCTAAAGTTCCCTGGCTTTGAAAAGAAATTCAACTACCGTACCCTGGATAATTATCTTTCGTTCCAGTACGCCGTCCCGCCGGAGACGTTCTTTGAAGGGGTTTACTGCCTGCTGCCCGGCCATTATCTTTGGTATAAGGACGGTAAGGTGGAAACGACCCGGTACTGGGAAGCCAGGTTCAACCCGGATGAAAGCCTGACGGAAGAGCAGGCGGTGGATGAGATTGAAAAGGTATTCGAGGAAAGCGTCAACGCTCACAAGATCAGCGACGTTGAGGTGGGCTGCTTCCTCTCCAGCGGCGTGGATTCCAGCTATGTGTCCACTTACTTCGCCGACCAGAAAACCTTTACGGTTGGCTTTGATTTTGGTGAGAAATACAATGAAATCAGCTGGGCGGAGCGGCTGAGCGCGAAAATCGGCGTGGAGCACCACACCAAGCTGATTTCCTCCGAGGAGTTTTGGGGCAACGTGGAGCATGTCCAATACCATATGGACCAGCCTCTGGCTGACCCCTCCTGCATCGCTTTGTATTTTGTTTCTAAGCTTGCCAGCGAATATGTGAAGGTGGTGCTTTCCGGCGAGGGCGCTGACGAGCTGTTCGGCGGTTATACCATTTATAACGAGCCCCATGTGTTTAAAACCTATCAAAAAATCCTGCCCTCTAAATTCCGGCTGTGGCTCGCCAAGGAAGTGAAAAAGCTCCCGCATTTCAGGGGGCAGAGCTTCATTATCCGCGGTTCCCGTGAGACGGAGGAGAAGTTTATCGGCAACGCCTTTATGTACGACGACGCGGATAAGCGCCGGATTTTAAAAGATCCCTCTATCGTCACCAGGCCCCAAAGCCTGTGCAAAAAGTTCTATGACCGGGTGCGGGGCTACGACCAGGAAACAAAGATGCAGTATCTGGATATCAACCTGTGGATGGTGGGGGATATCCTGCTAAAGGCCGACCGCATGAGCATGGCGAATTCTCTGGAGCTGCGGGTGCCTTTCCTGGATAAAGAGGTGTTCAAGGTGGCCTCCAAGCTGCCTACCCGGCTGAGGGTCAATAAAAAGAACACCAAGTACGCTATGCGCCAGGCCGCCAACCGGCACCTTCCCCAGGAAACCGCCCAAAAGGAAAAGCTGGGCTTCCCGGTGCCCACCAGAGTCTGGCTGCGGGATGAGAAATACTATAATATTGTAAAAGAGAAATTTCATTCGGAAACAGCCAAAAAGTTTTTTAATACCGACGTGATCACCCAATTTCTGGACGACCACTATCATAATAAGGACGATAACTCCAGGAAGGTGTGGACTATTTATATTTTCCTGGTATGGTATGATATTTATTTCGGTGACGCCAACGATGTGACCCCTCGGTGAATAATGAGAAAAGAGGTTTCATTGGAATGAAAGTTATGAAACTGAAGAAAGATCGAAAATATACCTTTCTCCTTCTTGCGGTTTTGCTGCTGGGAGGCGTCTTTTATCTTGGAGGGAGCCTGTGGGGGCTGCCCGCGCTTTTACATCCGGATGAATGGAGCATCGTATCGCCGGCAATCCAAATGATAAAAGACCACACCTTTGAGCCTAATGTGTTTTTCCGCCCGGACCATTTGCTGATTATGCTGAATATGCTGGTATATAAGGCTTTGACCTATCTTGTTGGAATGCCCATCGAGGTCATTGAGGCGGGGCATCTTCATTGGCTTTATTTCATTTCCCGCCTAATCACCGGCTGTTTTGGAATCGGCTGCATTTTACTTTCCTATTTCATCGGTTCTAAATTTCACAAAGCCGCGGGGCTTTCGGCTGCCTTTTTGTTCGCTTGTTATCCGTTGATGGTGTTCAATGGCCATTATGTAACGCCGGATATCCCAACCGTCTTTTTCATGCTTCTGTTTATTTTGATCGCAATGAAATACATGGTCCAGCCGGGCTATAAACAATTGGCGCTGTTGTGCCTGGCTACGGCGATGTTCATTACCATTAAATATACCGGGGCGATTCTATGCCTTTTTATCGCGATTGTAGTCATTTATACCAGTATTCGCGATAAGGATTATTGGAAAATCATCAAGCAGGGCTTTTCGGCGGTTTTTCTATGTGTGTTCTTTGTGTTTTTGATTTCCCCAGTGCTGTTTACCAATTTCACCGCCGCGAAAAATGCGTTTCTTAAAGAGGCGCGGACAACCCATCTGGGCGCCGATGGATTAGGCTTTTTTGGAAATCTTCTTTTTTACTGCAAGACCTTTGTGGATTACGGCGGTATTTTATTGGTTCCGTTTATGATTGTGGGGATTTATTTTCTCCTGAAGAAGCACAAGGAAAACGTGAAAGGCCAGAGCCTGCCTGTTTTCTTCAGCTTTATTTATTGGATTGTACTGAGCTGCGTGGCGCTCCATTGGGATCGGTGGGCGCTGCCGATGTATGTTTCCCCTTTGCTGCTGTCTTCTTTGGGAATTTGGTACAGCGTGAAATGGATTCGGGAAACAGGGGTGAAAAACGCGCGAGGCAAAGCTCTCGGAATAGCGGTTTATGGGGCGGCTGGTTTGATCGCGCTCAATCTTTTAACCGGTTCCACGGTTTCTCTTTTAAGGCATATGGTGACGGACACCCGGGTCCTCTCCAAGGCATACTGCGACGAGAATAACATTACAGAAGAGAACGCCGCTTATGAGGGGTATACGCCGCTTTTGCAAGGCGCCATGAAAAATATTTTTGATGAATTTGATGAAAACCAAGGGTTCCGTTTGAAGGACCCGGCTAAGGAATACGTGGTGCTGAGCAGCGACGCTTATGGACGCTATCTTGCGGAACCGGAGCGGTTTCAAACGCAGAACGCCTGCTACCAAGCTATTTTTAATGATTACGAACTGGTCAAGCGATTTGATTCGGTGAAAAAGGACTCGTCCTGCATTGATATCGTCAATATTATGTATAATATAAATTATTTTATACAAATTGGAAAAATGCCTGCTACCGGACCTGATATTTTAATTTATCGGACGAAATAAAAAACTGCATATAAAACCAAAGGGCCTCAAAGAGAAAACGACATGTTTCTCTTTGAGGCCCTTTCTTCTTAGCCGCTATTTAGAATTTAAATAATCGTAAACCTCTTTATGGGAAGAAAACATAATAGGTTCTTGAAAAATATAGGAAAAAGCGTAAGAGCATTCCTCTAGGCTGAACTGAGACAGATCAAGAGACTTCAGGTAATGGATGGTTTCCATATAATCACTGGCTCGAGTTAGATCCGAAATAAAGCATCGTTCCTCCTGCGCTAGCTTTTCCAGCAGCTTACCGGACATATCAGTTCCCCCTACATCAAACAACTATCACCGTTTTTCACGATTCCTATTCATCATAGCATAGAATCAAGAAGTTGTAAACTTATAGTCGTCGTAATTCTTCCAAAATTCCCCTTAAAGCGTACAAGTTTCGATTACACTTAGATCATAAAATAAGGAAAAATAAGGAAAAAGGGGAAGTCCTGTATGATCTTTGATTTTGGATACCGGTTAAAAATGCTGAGGCGGCAACACCATTTAACCCAAACCCAGGTAGCCAACCGCCTGAATCTTTCCAAAACCAGTATCAGCGGCTACGAAAACAATGTGAAAACGCCTTCGCAGGATGTTCTGATTAAGCTGGCAGGGCTTTACCGGGTTTCCACTGATTACCTATTGGGCTTAGACGATGAGGAAATGATTTCAGTAGAAGGACTGACAAACCGGCAGAAAAAGCTGGTTGAGGACCTGATTCAAATGCTGCAGGAAAAATCCTGAATTTTTAAAGGACGAATAATAAGGAAACCGCCGCCCTTTGGGGTAATGGAGGGAAAAACTGGAAATAAGGGTTTCGCTTCCAAAGGAGGATTAACGCCTTGCATCCCGAAGAGCGTTCCCCTTATCGATTTTCAGCCAGCACCCGCTGGCATAGGCTTTGCAGATCCGCTAGGGTTTCTAGGGTCCCGGCCTCCCGGCGGAAGGCTGCCGCGCCCTTTAGCCCCTTCAGGTACCAGCCGGCGTGCTTTCTGGCCTCCCGCATGCCGTGGGCCTCGCCCTTATATTCGCATAAAAGCTGAATGTGCCGCAGCATAGCGTACATTTTTTCCGCCGGGCCCGGGGTGGGAAGCTGGGTCTCGGAACGGAGCCAGGCGTTGATCTGCTGGAAAATCCAGGGGTTTCCCAAAGCGCCCCGGCCCACCATCACCATGTCGCAGCCGGTTAGCTCCAGCATGGCGGCGGCGTCCTCGGCGGTGAACACGTCGCCGTTGCCGATCACGGGAACGGAAACCGCTTCCTTTACCAAACGGATGCTTTCCCAATCGGCGGAGGGAGCGTACATCTGCTCCCGGGTCCTGCCGTGAACGGTGATGGCGTCCGCCCCCGCGCTCTCGCAGATTTTTGCCACCTCCACCCCGTTGACGGAGTTTTGGTCCCAGCCCTTGCGGATTTTCACCGTCACCGGCACAGGGACGGCTTTTTTTACCGCCTCCACGATCCGGCCGCAGAGAGGCGGGTCTTTCATCAAGGCGCTGCCGCAGCCGTTAGAGGTGATCTTGGGCGCGGGACAGCCCATGTTCAGGTCGATAACCTCCGGCTGGTAGTCTAAGGCGAGCCTGGCGGCTTCCGCCATGGTTTGGGGGTCGTCGCCGAAAAGCTGAATGGCAGCGGGCCGTTCCCGGGAGGAGAGAGACATCAGCTCCCGGGATTTTTTGTCCCCGTAGGTCAGCGCCTTGGCGCTGACCATTTCACTGACCACATAGGCGGCGCCGAACGCTGTGCAGATTTCACGAAAGGCCCTGTCGGCTGTCCCCGCCATTGGGGCCAGCGCGGCGGGGCCTTTGATTGTCACGTTTCCGATTTGTACCATAAAAATGCTCCTTTTAGGGATTGGGATGTGTTTACAGCGCCTGTGGATCCAAAGCTTTAAAATTTCCAGAACGCTGAAAAATCCGCCGGAAGGCTGGCGCCAGCCTCCTCGCGCGGCGCGGCCATTGATCCGTTTTTCATCAGTATAGCACAACGCGGTTCTTTTTTCAGCTTTTTCCAGGAAAAACCGGAAAAAGGGAATTTCTTAAAAATTCACATTTATACCTTTATGTTCCAGGGGGATTGGTGATATAATATACTAGGTGTTTTATGGGCACTGAGAAATTAATCTCCTGGAGGATCGTATGAAATTATTGATTTTGGATGGCAACAGCATTTTAAACAGGGCCTTTTACGGCATTAAGCTGCTGACCACCAAAGAAGGATTATATACCAACGGCATCTATGGTTTTTTGACCATGCTGCAAAAGCTGAAGGACGAAACGGGCCCCGACGCGGTAGCCGTGGCCTTTGACCGGAAGGAGCCCACCTTTCGGCATGAGGCCTATGACGGCTATAAGGCCAACCGCCACGGCATGCCTCCGGAGCTTGCCCAGCAGCTGCCCACGCTGAAGGAACTGCTCACCGCTTTAGGCTACCGGCTGGTGGAATGCCCCGGCTTTGAAGCGGATGATATTTTAGGAACCCTGGCCGCCCAGGCGGAAAAGACAGGGGATAGCTGCGTCATCGCCACCGGGGACCGGGACAGCCTGCAATTGGTCTCTCCTACGGTGACGGTGCGGCTGGCGGCCACCAAAATGGGCCGGCCCGAGGTCACCTTATACGACGAGGCCAAGGTGATGGAGGTTTATGGAGTCACGCCCAAAGAGCTGATCGAGATCAAAGCGATTCAGGGGGACGCATCTGACTGTATCCCCGGGGTGAAGGGGATCGGGCAAAAGGGCGCGGCGGAGCTGATCCAAAAGTATCACAGCGTCCAGTACCTTTATGACCATATCGACGAGCTGGATGTGAAAGAGGGCATACGGAAAAAGCTGAAGGACAGCGAGGAAAGCGCCATGCTCAGCCGGATGCTGGGGACCATCCGCACCGACGCGCCGGTGGACCTGAATTTGCAGGATTACCGCGTGGGCGAGGGGGACCGGAAGGAAGCCCTGCGGCTGATGACTAAGCTGGAGTTTTTCTCACTGATGGATAAAATGGGCCTGCGGCAGGAGGGGGACGAGCCTCTGGAAGAAGCCCGGGACGCGGGCGGGGAACTGATTGTAACGGAGGAAACGGCGGATGGGTTCCTGAAAGCGATGGAGGGGGAGCCTGAAATCTGCATTGCTCTGGGTTATGGCCAGGACGGCGAAATTACCCAGTGCGCTTTTTTGAAAAATGATACGGTGCGCCTGGTAACGGACGGGGCGGAAACCGCCGCCGTACAGGCCTGCGGGCTGAACAACAGAAAGCTTTCCGTCTGGAATTCCAAGCCTCTGTTCGCCCGGATGGACCGGCTGGGGGTACCTGTCAGCGTAAGCTATGATTCCATGCTGGCGGCTTATTTATTGAACCCTAACGCCTCTGATTATTCCCTGAAGCGGCTTCAGGAGGAAGCGGGGGTTACTGCCCCGAGGATAGAAAATGAAACCGCCTGGGAGGCGGCGGTGCTGCCCCAGGTAAAAAATTGGCAGGAGGCAAGCCTTTTGGCCAACGGCCAGCGGGAGCTGCTGACGGAAATGGAAATCCCCTTAGCCCAGGTGCTGGCCCGCATGGAAAACATCGGCTTTTTGGTGGACGGGGAAAACATCCGGATTTACGGGGAACGCCTGGAAACGGAAATCGAAGCCCTGCAAAAGCAGATTTATGAAGAGGTGGGCTACGAGTTTAACATCAACTCGCCCAAACAGCTTGGGGACGCCTTGTTTGTCAAGCTGGGCCTGCCCTCTGGGAAAAAGACCAAAACCGGCTATTCCACCAACGCGGAAATTCTGGAAAAGCTGCGCTACGACCATCCGGCGGTGGAGCTGGTGCTCCATTACCGCACCTTGGCCAAGCTGAAATCCACCTACTGCGAGGGGATGCTTAAGGTCATCGGCCCGGACGGGAGGATCCACTCCAACTTTAACCAGACGGAAACCCGCACCGGCCGCATCAGCTCCACCGAACCCAACTTGCAGAATATCCCTGTCAAGACAGAGCTGGGCCGGGAGCTGAGAAAGTTCTTCCTTGCCAGGGAGGGCTGCGTGCTGGTGGACGCGGACTACTCCCAGATCGAGCTGCGGGTACTGGCCCATATCGCCCATGATGAGAATATGATTAAGGCATTCCAGGACAAGGCGGATATCCATACCATCACCGCCTCACAGGTGTTCAAAATGCCCCCGGAGATGGTGACCCCCTTGATGAGAAGCCGGGCCAAGGCCGTGAATTTCGGAATCGTTTACGGCATCGGCGCGTTTTCCTTGTCCAAGGATATCAGCGTTTCCCGGAAAGAGGCCCAGCAGTATATCGACGATTACCTTTCCCTGTATTCCGGCGTGGACCGGTATATGAAGGAAGTGGTGGAAAAGGCCAAGGAGGACGGCTATGTGGAGACCCTGTTCCACCGCCGCCGCTACCTGCCGGAGCTGACCGCCTCCAATTTCAATCTGCGGGCCTTCGGGGAGCGGGTGGCCAGAAATATGCCCATTCAGGGCACCGCCGCGGATATCATCAAGATCGCCATGGTCCGGGTGGACCGGCGGCTGCGGCAGGAAAACATGAAATCCAGGCTGATTTTACAGGTTCACGACGAATTGATCGTAGAGGCGCCGGAAGAAGAGGCGGAGAAGGCCGCCAAAATCCTCACCGAGGAAATGGAGGGAGCGGTTTCCCTCACCGTGCCCATGGTGGCGGAGGCCAGTATAGGCAAAACCTGGTACGACGCCAAGGGTTAATTTAAAATAACGCGGGCAAAGGCCCGCTGAGTACATAGAAGGATAGTTGGAATCATGAAGATAGTGTTTGTTTGTACGGCCAACATCTGCCGCAGCCCGATGGCGGAGGGGATGTTCCGTAAAATGATCGAGGAAAACGGTTTGGGGGAATCTGTCTTTTGCTTAAGTTTCGGCCTGGCCGCCAAGGAAGGGAAGCGGCCGCCGGAAAACGCGGTGCTGGCCTGCCGGGAAATAGGCGTGGATATCAGCGGGCATAAGGCAAGAAACCTTTCCAGCGTTGATGATTTGGATATTTTCGACGCTTTTGTGGTGATGACGGAAACCCAGGCTTATGTGCTGAGACAGGCCGGTGTGACGGAAGAGAAGCTTTATTTGTTAGGAAAAGAGATCAAAGACCCTTACGGAACAGGCCTGGATGAATTTCGGGAGTGCCGGGATCAGATTTGGCGGCAGCTTCAGGTCCTGTTTCAAAGGCTTTGCAGGTATATCCGGCGATGAGGGGCGGCTTTATGATCGAGCCCTTTGCCCCCAAGCACCTGGCCCAGGCGGCCCAATTGGAAGAGGAGTGCTTTTCCGATCCTTGGTCTCTTGAAGGGCTGCGGGCGGAGCTAACCAATCCCAACGCCCGGTTCCTGGCGGCGGTGTCCGGGGAGCGGCTGGCGGGCTATTTGGGGCTTCACGCGGTTTGCGGTGAGGGCTACATCGCCAATGTGGCGGTATCCGGGGATTTTCGCCGGCAGGGGGTGGCCCGGGCGCTGCTCAGGGCCGCCGAGGACATCGCCAGGAAGGAAAACCTGGAATTTCTCTCTTTAGAGGTAAGAGCTAGCAACCTGCCCGCCAGAAGGCTTTATGAGTCGGAGGGCTACGCCCATATCGGCGCCCGGCCCGGCTTTTACGCGAACCCCAGGGAAGACGGGGAGATTTATACCAAACGGTTTGGAGGATCGTTATGAAGCTATTGTCTATTGAAAGCTCCTGCGACGAAACCGCCGCCGCGGTGGTGGAGGACGGAAGGAAAGTCCTTTCCAGCGTGGTGGCCTCCCAGGTGGAGGAGCATAAGCTGTACGGCGGCG
>CABUCM010000004.1 GCA_902490005.1 uncultured Ruminiclostridium sp. | reverse complement strand
TTTGTGTTGGCATCTCCCTATTTTCCCGGGCCGTCACCAGCCAAGTATCTTCGGCACCACTGAGCTTAACTTCCGTGTTCGGGATGGGAACGGGTGGACCCTCAGCGTCATCAACACCAATTATTCTTTTTGCCGTCCTTTTGACGACTTGTTTATTATATCATCGTGTTTTGCAGAATGCAAGGGTTTTTTTTAATTTTTTTAGATTTTTTTGAAGAACCGGTTTTTCCGGCAGGAAAGGGCAATCATCGCGGCTTTCCTTTCTTCTGCTCTCCCGTCAACAGCGCCTTAACAAAAGGCTCCGCCGCCATAAGCGCCGGAGCCTAAAAGTGAAAAAGCAAGCCTTTTCGAGTCAGCCTTTCGCCCGCGCCCTTAATATTTTACAAAACATTAGGGTTTGGCAGTTTTACAGCGCTTTCAGCACATCCAGCGGCGTTTTGGCGAAGCAGTCCGCCCCCGCTTCCTTCAGCTCCTCATAGCCGCGAAAGCCCCATTCCGCGCCGCAGCAGCGGATGCCCGCGTTATGGGCGGTTTCCACATCCACGTTGCTGTCTCCCACATACAGACAATCCGCTTTTTCCGCGCCGCTTTGGCGAATCAGTTGATTCAGCGCGGCGGGGTCCGGCTTTTTCGCCACGCCGGGCCGCTTGCCGAAGGTAGCGAAAAACGAAATTCCCGGAAAATACCGCTTCATCAGATCCCCTACGAATTCATCCGGCTTGTTAGACAGTACCGCCATGGGAATTTTTTGCGCTTCCACGGCCTCCAAAAGGTCTCTGGCGCCGGGATAGGGATGGGTCTTATCAAAACGGTGGACGTTATAGTGGCTGTCGAAATCCGCTTTCAGCCTTTGCAGCAGGTCCTCATTCGGGTTTCCCGCCGCCCGGCGGATCAGCATCAGCGCCCCGTCCCCTACAAAATACCGGTAGCTGTCAATGGGCTGGGCCCGAAGCCCGTTTTTCTCCAGAGCGTAATTGGTGCTTACCGCCAGATCCTCCAGGGTATCCAGCAGCGTGCCGTCCAGATCGAAAATACAGAATTTTGTCATCGTCCTCTTCCTTTGTCCTTTGTATTTGTCAAAACAAAAATGCTTCGTCACAGCTTTGATAAAATATCTTCCACCGATTCCTGGGCCTCCTCCGGGGTTTCTCCCGGCAGAGCCTTGGTTTCCGCAAGCTGCCTGAAAACAGGCTTGCAGCCTTTTTCACCGCACTTTACCCTGCGGCGCAGGAAAACAACCAGGACTACCGCGCCGGCTACCACCAGCAGGGCGATGGTAAAGTAGAACACCACGCCCCAGAAACGGGGCTCCGTGCCGTTATAAACCACCCGTCCGTCCCCGCCGTCCAGCTGGAAGGATTCGATGACGCTGCCGTTGACGATTTTAATATCCCGGTTCCTGGATTCCCCCTCATAATGAAGAGAGGTCAGGTTCTCCTTGCCGTTGGTCTGCACCGTGTAGGTCACCGGCACGTTTCGATGCTCCCCCTGGAACAGGTAGCCCATTTGAATTTCATCTAAAATAGAAACCTCCTGGTTTAAATCCACGCCTTGGCCCTGGCTTTGATAGGAAAACGAGTTGCCCTGGCCGAACAGCGTTTTTACTTTCCGGGAAATTTCCTCCGCCGTGCCGGAAAAGGTTACCCGGCAGATGAGGTGCTCCTCGTCCTCCAGCTGGGTAACCTCCAGGCCGCCGTCCTTTTTCCTCAGCATTTCGCCGGCATATTCAGCGCCCTGTTTTCCATCCTTGGGGAATAAGAAATCAATCTGGCGGGTATAATTTCCTTTGCCCAGGCAAATCAGGGTGATTTGGGCCTCATCCACAGGATAATCCCAGCCGTCGGGGATCCGGATTTTCATCCCGGCGCCTGTGGCCTCCATATGCGCCGTGTTATCCTCCAAAGCGCCGAAAGCCTCCCAGCCGCCCCCCTGATAGCGCTGGGGGGCGAACAGCTCCATTGACGACTTATTTTCATACACGTATTCAATTTTAACCCCGCCGCCGTCCTCCCCGCCGTAAGCGGAAAGGTCCAAGGTTTCTTCAAAGGCCGCCCGTTTTGAAAAATATGTTTCCCCATCCGGCTGGGACGCGTAACCGATCTTAGAGCCGGCGGGGGTATTAGTCAGCAGGCCGGTGATTTCCTCCAGCCGTTCCAAAGAAACCCCGCGGAAGGCCGCGGTATAGATATTGCCGGAGGGGTATTCCTGCCACTGGGACGAATCCGCCCCCTCGCTTCTGGCGTTCATATAGGAAATCAGGTCGTCCCCCAGTGCCAGCACCGTACTTTTGGGAATATAAAAGGCAAAGGTGCGGTCATAGGTATCGTTTCCGTAGCGGACGGTGGAAACAGAAATTTTATCCACTGGCTGCTGGTTCACCACCTGGTTCACGGTAATCCGGCCGGGGGTGGGCATGGTTTCCCCATTGAGCACCACCGACGCCGCGCCGCACCGCAGGGAAAAGCCCGGCTTTTCCTCCCGGCTGAGCCAGGAAAATAAAGCGGTGCTGTCAAAGTCCTCGTAAATGCGGGTCCCCTTGAAAAAGATACTGTCCGTTTTGGTAAACACCCCGTAAGGAGCAGCCCCCATCAGGGCCTCCAATTTTTTCTGGTAATCCTCATAAGAGACAAACTCAAGGGTAAAGGTATATTGAATTTGGGAATCCTTTTCCTGTTTGCCGTAGGTCATGGCGCCGGGGCATTGGGCGATCAGCCCATCCAGCGCCGCCTGGGCCTGCTCGTCGGGATAATCCTTGGCGGCAAAGGAAACCGTCATCACCCGGGAGCCCGACCAGGAGGAATCCACGGTGAGAACGGTATCCACCGTTACCGTCCGCGCCTGGCAGCCGGAAAAGGAAAACAGCAGAAGGATAGACCCTAACAGCAGCAGGGCCGCCCGTATTTTTTTCATAAAACCCCTCCGAAACCAGTCTTTTATTTATTTTACCACAAACGGCGGGCTACTTCAGCACTATTTTTTGAATTCTTTCCTTTTCTTATTGACAAACCCCGTTCCGTCATGTATATATAGTATTATATAATGTTTAATACTAAACATAAAAGGAGGGGCTTCCTGGGTGAACATCCAATTCAAAAAAGGGGTGTTAGAGCTGTGCGTGCTGCTGATGCTGGAATCTGGCGACCGCTACGGCTACGACATTGCCAACGAGATTTCCCAGAGCATCTCTATTTCCAATGGGACGGTGTATCCTATTCTGCGGCGGCTGAAGCAGGAGGAATACGTATCCTCTTATTTGGTAGAGTCCCCGGGAGGCGCGCCCAGAAAATATTACGCCATCACTCCTCAGGGCAGGCGTTTGGCCGGCGCCCTGAAAACCGAGTGGCTGTCTTTTTCTGAAAAAGTAACGGCCCTGATTCAGATGATACAAAAGGAGGGCGGAGAAAAATGAGCATCGCTACCAAACAGGAGTTTTTAGACCGCCTGAAAGCGTCCATCGGCACCCTGCCGGTACAGGACCAAGCGGATATTTTAAATGACTACGAGGAGCATTTCCGCATCGGCATGGAAAACGGAAAAACCGAGGCGGAAATCGCCGATTCCTTAGGCTCCCCAGAGGAGCTGGGGGCCTCGTTTACAGAGGAAAGCGCCCGGCCCGGTACGGCGCAGGAGGAAATCTATTCTTATTCCCAGCCGGCGCAGGAGCCCGTTTGGGGAGCCCCGCCGGAGGCGCCGGCGCCGCCTGACTTTTCCCAGCAGTCCCCGCCGCCCTATGAGCCGCCTTACCCTCCCAACGCCGGAGGCTATGCCGCGCCGCCTTATGAGCCGGCCGGCGCGCCCGCCGGGGATACCGCCATAAAAACCGGCCCCTTGGTGGCCATGATTTTGCTGACGGTTTTCATTATGTTCCCATTGTTCCTCGGCCTGATTATCGGCGTCAGCGCGGCCCTGCTGTGCCTGTGCTTCGCGTTGGGCCTGGTTTCTATCGTTTTGTTTTCTTTCACCCCGCTCCATTTCGGTTTCGCCTTTTTGGGCCTGGCGTTTATTTTTCTGGCCCTTCTCAGCCTGTGCGGCCTGATCGGGTTCCTTTACGGCATGGTTAAGGCCATCGCCGCTTATTCCCGGAGCTTCGCCCGGGTGGTTCGCGGAAAGGGGGCGAAGGCATGAAGGTTTTAGGAAAAATCGCGCTGGCTTTTACCGGCTGCTTTTTGGTGTTCGCCATTCTCGGCGGCGTCATGCTTTCCGCCGACGGCGGTATCCGGGCTTCTTTACGGCAGGTGTACGACCGGCTGGAGGCGGCTTGGCCCTATGAAGCGTTTGACCGGTTAGAGGATGCTTTAAATCAAATCGACCATCAAATTGACTTTCACGATAAGAATCATTCCGGCAGCTCCCAGCTCCCCGCGGAAAGCGAGGATTCCTGCCAGGCGCCTGTAAGCGGCGTGCGGGAAATCGACGTGAAGGCCCAGGACTGCACCGTGGAAATCGTGCCTGGGGAACCGGGCAGCCAGCTTTCAGCGGTTCTGGACAGGAAAACCGACCGCAAAATCAAGCTGGAGGTTTTTCGCGAGGATGACGAGCTGAAAATCCAGGCCACCAAGCGGGGCTGGGTTCCCTCCACGAAGCGCGACGCCGTGCTGACGGTCACCATTCCTTCCGATTACCAGGGAGATTTCTCCTTTGACGGCGAGGCCTGCGACGCAAACGCCCGGGGCATCGGCTTCTCGGGAGAAATCGATATTGAACTGTCCGCCTGCAATTTCCAGGGGGATGGTCTACAGGGCACGGAAATCTCCATTTCCGCTTCCACCTCCAATATCACCCTTTCCCAGGTGAGGGGAAAGCTGGAGCTGGACCAAAGCCTGGGCAACACCAGCCTGACCTTCGGGGAAGTCGCCGGAGATATTGAGGTGGAAAACAGCCTGGGGAATATTGATCTTTATTTTCCGCCCAATTCCCCCATTCAAATCAGCAGCGCCTCCTCTTTGGGAGAGATTAATAGAAACCTCCTACACAGCGGCTCCGGCCAGGTTTCCGGCCCCCTTTATCTGGTGGAAATCACTTCCTCCATGGGATCCGTGAACCTGTACGACGCGGAGTGACAAAAAGTTCAGGGAAAAACCCTGGGGCGGGATCGTTCGCCCCAGGGCTTTTCTCGTTTTTTCTTTCCTTTTCCGGTAAATTGAGGTAAAATAGCCTTAAGAAAAAGAAAGGGGGATTTTTCATGATTTATGATTCTCTGGATAATCTTTGCCAGTATCGCGGCCTTTCCAAAAATTTAGACGCGGCCATAGATTTTTTGGCCTCCGCCGACCTGTTTGCCCTGCCCGAGGGCAAGCACCAGTGGATACCGGAGACGGTTTACGCGGTGGTAAGCCAAATCAAAACCAAGCCCGGGGAAGATCCGGTTTTGGAGGCCCACCGTGATTATTTAGACATTCAGATCGATCTTGCGGGGACGGAGCGGATCGGGGTAACCGCTCTCGGCGACCCCCGGCTAACGCGCCGCCAGCCCTATGATAAGGACGGGGACTGCGAATTGTTTAGCGGCCCTGTCAGCGCCGGCTGCGCCATGGGCCCTGGCCGGTTTATGATCCTGTTCCCCCAAGACGCCCACGCACCGGGTTTAGCGGAAGGCGCGCCGGGCATGGTGAAAAAAGCGGTGGTCAAGGTGAAGCTGGAAAACGCCTGAGCCGGCTTCTTTGAAACCAGCCGTTTCATTTTTAATCGCGGGAGGGTACTTATGAAAATCATCGCTGTGGATATCGGCGGCACCGCCGTCAAATCCGGGCTGATGGACGGCGAAAGCCTTCGGGGGCTGCGGGAAACCCCCACCCCTACGGAAAAGGGGGGCCGGGCCGTCATGGCTTTGGTCCGGGAGATCATCGCCTCCTACGGGCCGGAGGGCGCCGACGGCATCGGCGTCAGCACCGCGGGTTTGGTGGACAGCAAAACAGGCGCCATTGTGTTCGCCGAGGACTGCATCAGGAACTATACCGGCACCCAGGTGAAAAACCTGCTGGAGGAAGCGTTTTCCCTGCCCACGGCGGTGGAAAACGACCTAAACGCCGCCGCCCTCGGAGAAGGCGTTTCCGGCGCGGGCAAAGGCGTTGACAGCTTTCTGTGCGTGGGGTTCGGCACCAGCATCGGCGGCGCGGCGGTGCTTGGCGGCAAGCTATATTCCGGCGCGCATTTCGGCGCCGGGGAATTCGGCCACATGGTCACCCACGCCGGCGGGCTGCCCTGCCCCTGCGGCCAAAAGGGCTGTTTTGAGCGGTACGCCTCCACCTCGGCCCTAGTCCGCCGGGCCCAGGAATTGGACCCCGCCCTAGACAGCGGCAGGGCAATTTTCAGCCGGCTGGAGGAGCCCGCGGTGAAGGCCCTGGTGGACGATTGGACGCGGGAGATCGTTT
This sequence comes from uncultured Ruminiclostridium sp., assembly GCA_902490005.1. Taxonomy (GTDB): domain Bacteria; phylum Bacillota; class Clostridia; order Oscillospirales; family Acutalibacteraceae; genus Clostridium_A. The sequence goes on along the minus strand of CABUCM010000004.1, from coordinate 117,907 downwards.
ACGGGCTGGCCTCTTTGGTCCATCTTTGGGACCCCTCCCGCGTGATCCTGTGCGGCGGGGTCATGCAGCAGCCCTATCTTATTGGGCGGCTGGGCGCCCTGGTGCGGGAAAACGTCATGCCCGCTTACCGGTCCGTGGAGATCCGGGCGGCGAAGCTGGGCAACCGGGCAGGGCTGCTGGGCGCCGCAGAGCTTGCCCGGCGGCTCGTGTCGGGGCAGCCCGGCTGACGGCGGCTATTTTCTCAAAAATGATTCCATATAAGCTGTTTTCCACAAACAAAAAGAGCTGGTTGAGAACTTCTCAAACCCAGCTCTTTTTTTGTCAAATTCTGCTTCTTCTGGACAGGTATCCCTATCAATCGGGAAAAAAGGAGAAAAAGACAGGTTGTTTGGAAAGAAAATAGGAAACCTTCTTTTGTCCCCTTCATATTTTACATAGTAAGGGTATCATTCAGAGGCCCGTCAGGATAGCTTTAAAAGCCTGGCGGCGTTTTGGTACAGAATCTTATCCTTTAAAGAAGAATCAATGGGGAGGGCTTTGATCGCCCCAATGGCAGAGGCTTGGTCGTCCCAAGGGGAATCGGTCCCGAACAGAAGCTTATCCGGATCATGGTTTTCTAAAATCCGCGTGATTTGCTCCTGGCCGAACTGCCCTAAGGTAAAGCTGGTGTCCAAATACACGTCCTTGCCTACCAGCAAAGCCTCCACATCGTCTAAATAGCGGTAGCCGCCTAAGTGGGCCAGCACCAGGGTTAAGCCCTCCAGCCGGGGAAGAATCCCGGCGACCCGCTTGGGCGTACAGTGGTGGCAGTGGGGAAAGGAAACATCCATCCCGCCGTGAACCAGCACCAAAAGCCCCATGTCCCGGCAGGTTTCCATCAGCTCCACCATGGGCTCGTCGTCGATAAACAGGTCCTGAAAATCCGGATGAAGTTTAACCCCGATCAAACCGGCGTCCTGGATCCGCTTCAGCTCCTCCCGGTAATTTTCATAAAGGGGATGGATGCCGCCCAGGGAAAACAGGCCGTCCTTCCCATTGATGGAAATGGCGAAGCTGTTGATGGATTCCACCTGCTTTGGCCGGGAGGCGATGGGAAGGTTCAGGGAATAATCCACGCCGGCCCTTTTCATAGAGGCCAGCAGGTCGTCCCGCCTGCCGGAGAGGACGGATTTAACGCTTCCCGACTGCTCCAGCCCGCCAACCGCGCGGGCCGCGAGGTTATCCGGGAAGATGTGTGTGTGAAAATCGATGACCATAAAAAGACCTTCTTTACATTGTCAAAAATTACTGCTTCCACAAAGCAGGTTTCTTCTATATGATAGAGTATAGAGTAATAGGAAGAAGGGTTGACATTGATACTCGAGCTAGTCGACGAATCCAGGCTATTGATTATATTATCCCCGGAGGACATGGAGGATTACCAGCTCACCTTCGACTCCCTGGACTGGCGGGATGAGCACTCCCGCTCGGTGATTAAGGAATTCCTGCGCACGGCCTGCTGCCAAAAGGGCTTCTGCCCCGGCGACAGCCGCCTGCTCATCGAGGCCGTTCCCGACGAGGAGGGCTGCGTCCTGCTGGTGACCATGCTCCCCGAAGAAACGCCAAAGCGGAAAATCTACCGGATCAAGGAGAACCATCCGGTTTTAACCCCGTTTTTGTTCCGGTTCGACCAGGCGGAAAACCTGCTGGCGGCGGTGGACCGGGTTTACCGGCAGTTTTACCACGCCAAAAAGGCCACCTGCGAAAGCAGGCTGTACCTGTTGAACCGCAGGTACTATCTAATTATGTACGGCGGCAGAAAGCTGCCCTGCCCGGTGGAGATCCTTCTGACGGAGTACGGCTCCTATTTGGGCAAGGGCCGCCAGGCCGCGGCTCAGGTTTTAGAGCACGGCAAGCTTCTGGCGGGCGGTGACGCCGTCACCACCGTGGGGCTCCAGCTGGCCAGGTGTTAGGCGTTCTGCAGCTCCAAAATGGCGGCTTTCACATCCGGCGCCTTGAACACGCCCGTGCCCGCCACGCACACATCCACGCCGGCGGCGGCGGCCTCATGAGCGGTCTCGCTGTTGATGCCGCCGTCTACCTCCACCAAGACATCCAAGCCGCGGCGTTTTGCCTCGGCTTTAATTTTTTTCACCTTATCCAAGCACGCCGGAATCAGCTTCTGCCCGCCGAAGCCAGGCTCTACCGTCATCACCAGCACCATATACAGCTTATCCAGATAGGGGAACACCGCCTCTGCTTCTGTTTTCGGCTTGATGGACAGGCTGGCCTTGCAGCCCGCCTTCCTGAGCTGCTCCAAGGCCGGGGCGATATAGGGCTCCGCCTCGATGTGGAAGGTGATATTATCCGCGCCGGCGTCTAAATAATCCTGGAAATACCGGCTGGGCTTATCCACCATCAGGTGAACGTCAAAGGGCACGTCGGTATAGGGGCGTATGGCCTCGATCACCGCCGGGCCGAAGCTGATATTGGGGACGAAATTTCCATCCATAACGTCTAAATGGATATAGTCGGCGCCGCCCTCGCTGACCTTGCGGACCTCATCCGCCATATGGGCAAAGTCACAGGCCAATACCGATGGAGATACTTTCATATAAAACAGCCTCCTTTAAGCAAAACGCATCCAGGCCGGGCCGGCCGGAAAGCGTTTCGGAAATCATTTTGGTTCCTTTCTATTTTAGACGAAAACAGCCGATTCCGCAAGAGGCGGTTTGCCCGGCGGCCCCGGCGGCCTTGTGTAATTTATCCGGTGGAACACCTGCAAAAAACCCTGTTGCCCCCCTGGTTCCCGTTTGCTATGATAGAATTAATTATTTCCATCTGTTTTATCGCTAAAAAAGAAAGGAGAAACCCTATGAAAAGTGTGAAAGACACCTATCTTCTGCATAACGGCGTGGCGATTCCCTGCGTGGGCTACGGTACCTGCGACACCGACGGCGAGGTTACCGTCGCCAGCGTAAAATGCGCCCTGCAAACCGGCTACCGGCTCATTGACACCGCCATGTATTATAAGAACGAGGAAAGCGTGGGCAGGGGAATCCGGGAAAGCGGCGTCCCCAGGGAGGAAATCACCGTGGTCAGCAAGCTGTGGAATTACGACCACGGCTATGAGAAGGCCAAGAAATCCTTTCAAGAATCTCTGGACCGGCTTGGCCTGGACTATTTGGACCTGTATCTGATCCATTGGCCGATTCCGAAAGACGACCAGGAAAATTACATTGAAAAAAACCGGGAAACCTGGAAAGCCTTTGAGGAGCTTTATGCGGAAGGGAAAATCAAGGCCATCGGCGTCAGTAATTTTAAGCCCCACCACTTAGAGGAGATCATGGTGGGAGCCTCTGTGGCGCCTATGGTAAACCAGATCGAGTTCCATCCGGGCTGGACCCAAACCGAGACGGTAAACTATTGTAAGGCCCACAACATTGTGGTACAGGCCTGGAGCCCCTTTGGCTGCGGAGAAATGTTCCATATGCCGGAAATCACCGCCATGGCGGAAAAATACGGCAAGGACCCGGGCCAGCTTGCCTTACGGTGGATTTTCCAGCACGGCGTCATTCCCCTGCCCAAGTCGGTAAAGCCGGAGCGGATCCTCTCCAACACCCAAATTTTCGATTTTGAGATCTCAGCTGAGGATATGGCTGTTATCGATTCCCTCCAGGGGGGCGGCTGGTGCGCCGACCCGGACCAACCGGAATTTTAAATCTTTTACCGCTTTTTCAGGGCTCTGGGAAACATTTCTCAGAGCCCTTTTTCGCGCCTTTTTTCCCCGGCAGCGCATAGAAAGAAAGCCCCGCGGCATAATACGAAAAAGCTTTTGACTAATATGTGAATATATGATAAGATAAATTTGTTTTTCAGCCGGCGCTGCGCGAAAAGGTGCCGGCTAAAATTTTTGTTTGAGGTGTAAAAGATTATGAAAGAAAGAAGAAGCAGCTTCTCGGGCCGGCTGGGGTTTGTTCTGGCTGCCGCCGGTTCCGCCGTGGGACTGGGAAACATCTGGCGCTTTCCATATCTGGCCGCAAAATACGGCGGCGGTATCTTCCTGCTTGTCTACATTATCCTGGTGGTAACCTTCGGCTTCAGCCTGATGGTAGCGGAAATCGCCCTGGGCCGCAATACCAGGCTAAGCGCCATCGGCGCTTATAAAAAGCTGAATAAAAAGTTTGGGTTCGTGGGGGTTCTGACCGCGTTGGTGCCCATTATCATCCTGCCCTATTACAGCGTCATCGGCGGCTGGGTGATGAAGTATTTCGCCACCTTTTTGTCCGGCCGCCACATGGAGGCCGCCGGCGACGATTATTTCGGCGGTTTTATCGGACAAACCTTTGAACCAGTCATTTGGCTGGCGGCTTTCGGCGTCATCACCTTTGTCATCGTCCTCTGCGGCGTGAAACGGGGCATTGAAACCGCCAACAAATTTATGATGCCCGTGCTGATCGTCCTGTGTATCGCCGTTTGCATTTACTCCTGTACCCTGCCCGGCGCCCTGGAGGGCGTGAAATTCTACCTGATCCCGGATTTCTCCCGGTTCTCCATCAACACCGTGCTGGGCGCCTTGGGCCAGATGTTCTATTCCATGTCCCTGGCTATGGGCATTATGATTACCTACGGCTCCTATATGAAAAAGGATACCAGCATTGAAAAATCCGTCTCTCAAATCGAGATTTTCGACACCGGCGTGGCCTTTTTGGCCGGCCTGATGATCGTTCCCGCCGTGTTCGTGTTCTCCGGCGGCGACCAATCCGCCATGCAATCCGGCCCCGGGCTTATGTTCCAGACCCTTCCCAAGGTGTTCGACAGCATGGGAAGCAGCCAGTTCGGCCAGATCATCGGCGCGGTATTCTTCCTGCTGGTGCTGTTCGCGGCACTGACCTCCGCCATCTCCCTGATGGAAACCGTTGTTTCCATTGTCATGGACAAGTTCCACCTCAAACGGCTGTCCGCCTGTATCATCGTGTTTCTCGGCATGATGCTGCTGGCCCTGCCCTCTTCCCTGGGCAACGGCGTTTGGAGCCACATTCAGATTTTGGGTATGGATTTCCTCACCTTCTTCGACTTCATCAGCAACTCCGTCATTATGCCGATTGTGGCGCTGCTCACCTGTATTTTTATCGGCTATGTGGTCAAGACCAAGCTGGTAGTGGACGAGGTGAAATCCTCCTCCAAATTCAGCCGGGAAAAGCTGTTTGTGGTGGTCATTAAATATGTGGCCCCCATTTTTATCCTGGCGATTCTAATCAGCTCTGTTTTGAACTCTCTGGGAATTATCACCATTTAAACCGCTATCTAAAATCAAGGCCCCGGCTAAAAAAGCCGGGGCCTTTCTTGCTGTTGCCTTTAGGCTTAACAAAACCCCTGGTTCAACCAGGGGTAAGTAAAAAAGGCTTGGCAAATAAAACCTCCGTACTACAATCGAGATGGTTTGGCAACCGCATCACGAAAGAGCAAGGAGGTTTTACGCAGGGTGAAAAATGAAGTAAAGCACACAACGCATTCCAGTTACCGGTGCGAATACCACGTGGTATTCGCACCAAAGTACCGGAGAAAAGTGATCTACAAAACATTAAGGGAAGATGTGATAGCGATCATAAAAAAGCTGTGCAAAGAGATGAAAGTGGAAATCATCGAGGGAGAAGCGTGCCCAGACCACATTCATCTCCTGGTGAGTATCCCACCGTACATGAGTATAGCACAGTTTGTGGGGACGCTCAAGAGCAAAAGCGCACTGATGATCTTCGATAGGCACGCGAATCTGAAGTACAAATATGGGAGCAGAAATTTCTGGTGCCGGGGATACTTTGTGGATACGGTAGGAAAGAACGCGAAGATGATCGAGGAGTACATTCAAAACCAGTTAGAGGAAGATTTGGCAAGTGACCAGATCACACTCAAAGAGTACATAGACCCGTTTACGGGTAGCAAGAGACAGTAGGCAAAAGAAAACAGCCGCTTTAAGCGGCTGCCTGTAATAGTGATGCGATGTCAAACCCTCAGTACCCCTTCCAGGGGTCAGCAAGTTCTGACCCCTCTGGGGTCTGAGCAAACCACTAGTTTACTAGTGGTTTTGATTTTTTGTAAAAATAGCGATTGAAAACGCGCCTTTGTTATGATAACATTAAACTGATATTAAATTTTTCATAGCCCGGCTGATACCCATCGGACAAGCCCGGCTGCATAAAAGAGGAATGCTTATGACGATTGCGCTGCCCGATTTTATCGCTGAACTGACACAGAATCCCGCTCTTTTGATTACCGTTGTTTTAACCCTGGGAGTAATTTTGGTCAACGGCTGGACCGACGCCCCCAACGCCATTGCCACCTGTGTTTCCACCAGAAGCATGGGGGTGCGCCCCGCGATTATTATGGCGGCGGTGCTCAATTTTCTGGGCGTTTTGGTGATGACGGCCATCAATAAATCCGTGGCGGAAACCATTTACAACATGGTGGATTTCGGCGGAGATGCCCATCAGGCCCTGGTGGCCCTGTGCGCCGCCATGTTTGCCATTGTGGCCTGGGCGACCATCGCCTGGTGGTTCGGTATTCCCACCAGTGAAAGCCACGCCCTGATCGCGGGAATTTCCGGAGGCGCCATCGCCATTCACAACAGCTTTTCCGGCATCAACGGCATGGAATGGATCAAAGTCATTTACGGCCTGGTGCTTTCCACCTTCCTGGGCTTTGCCATGGGCTGGCTTGCTGTGAAGGGCACCGGCCTGATCTGCCGGGGGATCAACCGGAAAAAGACTTCCGGCTTCTTCCAGGGGGCCCAGATCGCCAGCGCCGGCGCCATGGCCTTCATGCACGGCGCGCAGGACGGGCAAAAATTCATCGGTGTCTTTATGCTGGGGCTGTTCCTTTCCAAGGGGGAAAGCAACGTCACCAGCTTTGCCATTCCCATCTGGCTGATGGTCCTGTGCTCCGCGGTAATGGCGCTGGGCACCTCGATCGGCGGCTACCGCATTATCAAGTCGGTGGGCATGGATATGGTCAGCCTGGAAAAATACCAGGGCTTCGCCGCGGATCTAGCCGGGGCGGGCTGCCTGCTGATATCTTCCGTCAGCGGCCTGCCGGTGAGCACCACTCACACCAAAACCACCGCCATCATGGGGGTGGGAGCCTCAAAGGGCCGCTCTTTCGTCAACTGGGGCGTGGTGAAGGACATGGTGCTCACCTGGGTATTGACCTTCCCTGCCTGCGGGCTGATCGGTTATCTGATGGCCCGGCTGTTTCTGTGTATTTTTTAGTCCGTGAGTATTGAAAGGGGAAATTTTTTGATGCGCCGCAAACAAAAAACCGACTTTTATTTCGCCTCCTTTTCCAAAGCCATCGAGTTCTCCCGGCAGGAGGCGGTGATGCTGCTGGATGTTTTGCAGGATTTTCATCCGGAGGCTATTCCCAAGGTGATGGAGGACATGCACAAGCTGGAGAACAGCGCCGACACCGCCAAGCATGAAATGATGGAAAAGCTGGCCCAGGAGTTTATCACCCCCATTGAGCGGGACGATATCGCCCATCTGGCCCAGGAGCTGGATGAAATCACCGACCATATCGAGGATATTATCCTTCGCGTTTATATGTTCAACATTCAGTCCATCCGGGAAGAGGCCCTGGATTTCGCCCGGGTTATCATCGGCTGCTGCGAACAGCTGAAGGCGGCTTTAGGGGACTTTGACAATTATAAAAAATCAAAAGTCATCCCCCAGGCTATCATTGAGATCAACAGCCTGGAGAACGAGGGGGACAAGCTTTACACCAAAGCTCTCCGTTCCCTGTTCACCACCTGCAAGGACCCAATCGAGGTTCTGGCCTGGACGGAAACCTTCCGCCACATGGAAAGATGCTGCGACGCCTGCGAGCACGCCGCCAATGTGATCGAAAGCATTGTGATGAACAATTCATAACGCGGCTTTCCCCTCTTGATAAAAATACTTTTCCCCCAGGGCATGTTTCTGCTTTCCCCTGATTAACGCGAAAAGCCAATGGGGGCCGGCGGAGGTAAAGGGCTTCTCCGCGGGGCCGCCGCCCGGCTTTGGGGCCTGGGGCCCTTGCGCCCAGGAAATAATGAATCTAAAAAAAAGAGGCCGAAAATGGGAAATTTCCCATTTTCGGCCTCTTTTTTAATAATAGCGTTCTCCTGGGGCCAAGGAAACAAAGACCGGTAAATCACCAGCCCAAAAATGGAAACAATCCCTTCAGCCAACTTTCCACGCCGGGAAGCCGGTGGGTCAGCGCCAGCGCCGCCGCTACGCCGAGAGCGATTGCCAAAACAGCTAAAAGAATCCATATACCTTTTTTGGCGCCTTTTTTCTTCCCGCGGGGCGCGGCGCCAAAAGCCTTAGGCTCCCGGGGGCTTACTGCGCCGCCCAGGGCCTGCCGGCTTTCCTGGATCGCTTCCTGAAGCTCCTGGGCTCGCTGGCCGGGTTCTTCCCGGCCCACGAAAGAAAGGCCGTATTTCCTTTGCAGCAGCGCCAGCGCCTGCCGGTCCAAAAGCCTTTCAACCGCCTCTGGGTCGTCAGGCAGCAGCAGCAAGGACTGGCGGCCGCTTTCTAAAAAGAAGCCGCCGGGAAAGCTATCGCCGCCGGAAAGGGCGGTCCCGTTCCGAAACACCGGCGGGTTCACGCTGGAAAGGGGCAGCGACAGCAGGCTGGATATCTGCCGGGCTGTATTTTGGCCATTCGGTTTGGATAAGCCCCCGGCGACCACCAGCAGATTCCGGCGGGAAACCCCCTTTCCCACAGCGGCGGCCAGCTCTTCCCCGCTGGTGGCCGCCGTCACCTCGGCAAGATCGATTCCCAAGCGGGAAAGGCGCTCCTGGAGCAAATCCTCCAGCTGTCCGGTCCGGCCCGCCAAATAAAATATCAGCTCGCATTTCATAGGCTTTTTCTTCTAATCCTCCGGTTAATTATCCCCCGGCATCACAGGGTTGGGGTTCATTTCCGCCTGGGCCGTGTCTACCGAGTTGTCCTCGCCGTCCCGCACCCGGCGGGCAAATACCGCCGTGCGGTAATCCTCCTGTTCATAGGAGCAGGTGGACAGGGTCAAAATCTGGTCCCCCGCCTCCACATCCACCGGGCAGTCGATCAAGGACCTGGCCCTGACCTGCTCCACATAGTCCAAAAACGTCTCCTCCGAGGCAAACTCTCCCTGCAGATAAGGGAACGGCGTCCCCTGGCTCGCCAGCGTGTTCACCTTAATCACCGCGAACACCTTCCAGGCGCCGCTGCGGTAAATATCGTCATAGATAATCACCGGGTTCTGCCGGTAAAAATCCAAACTGCCGTAATTGAGAATCGAGGCAAACTGGCTGCCGTCGTTCATATTGTGGCCGTGAAGGATCACATTCTTCGAGTTCACCCCATTGATACAAGAGGCATCCAGGAAAATGCTGCCGTAACGGTCGTCGTTTTTTAGATAATCACGGTAAAGGTAAAATTCTGGGTCCACGTCCTCCGGCGGCTGCAGCACCGGGTAATCGATCGGGGTGTTGGGCACCGTGATCCAGCCCTTAATATCCGGGTTCATCGCCCTCAGTTCGTCGAACTTGGACAGGGTGCCTTCGCTGTTTACCTCATCGGAAGAAGAGTCTTCCACCTCCCTGGCGGGATAAACCTGCTGGATGGCGGCGCTTTTTTGATTGTGCTGATAAGGCTCCCACAGCAAATAGTAAACCAGCATCGAGGCTGAAACCAGAAAGACCGCCGAGCAGACCACCAGCAGGGTGATCCTCAGCTTTTCTTTCCAGCTTTTTTTAGGCTTTTTCATCCCATGCTTCAATGCTTTCCACCTCCCTTAGCGCGTTTCTATTGTTTCATATAGCCGATTTTCGTCATCACAGCCTGGCCCGCGGCCTCCTGGAGCATTTCCTCCCAGTCGACACTGGATTCCGCCAGCTCCACATATTTTAAAACCGGCCGGGTCCGGGGATGCTTGGGGGTGAACACGGTACAACAGTCCTCATAGGGCTGAATGGAAATTTCAAAGGCGCCGATCTGCCGGGAAATCCGGACGATCTCCTCCTTATCCATGCCAATGAGAGGCCGGAACACCGGCAGGCTGGCCGCCGCGTCGGTGCAGGCGATGGCGTGGATGGTTTGGCTCGCCACCTGCCCCAGGCTTTCCCCGGTAATCAGGGCGGCGCAGCCTTCCCGCTCCCCGATGCGGGAGGATATTTTCATCATCATGCGGCGCATGATGATGGTAAACAGCTCCTCCGGGCACTGGGACTGTATGGCCTCCTGAATTTTGGTAAAGGGCACGGTGAACATTCTCAGCCGCCCACCGTACTCCGAGACTTTTGAAAGCAGCTCCTTCACCTTTTCCTCCGCCCGCTCGCTGGTATAGGGAGGGCTGGCAAAGTGAACCGCCGTCAGCTCCACGCCCCTTTTTGCCATCATCCAGGCCGCCACCGGGCTGTCGATGCCGCCGGAAATGAGAACCGCCGCCTTGCCGCCGGTACCCACGGGCATGCCGCCCGCGCCCCGCTTGGCCTTGCCGTGGACATAAGCCCCAAAATCCCTGATTTCCACCGTCACGGTGGCCTCCGGCTGGTGCACGTCCACCGACAGGCCGGGGAACTTCTCCAGCAAATAGCCCCCGGTCTCGGCGCAGATCTCGGGGGATTTCAGCGGGAACGCCTTATCGGAGCGTTTCGCTTCCACCTTAAAGGTAGCGGCATCCTCCAGCTCCTCTTTTAAATATTCCGCCGCGGTGCGGTTAATGTCGTTCATATCCTTTTTCGCCAGGCAGGCCCGGGAATAGGACACGATGCCGAACACCTTGCCGATCTTCTCACAGGCGTCGTCTAAATCCACATCCTCATCCAGGGGCCGCACGTAGATGGCGGACTGGGCGCTTTTTACCTCGAATTTTCCCAAAGGCGCCAGGTGCCGCTTGATATTTTTCATCAGCACCTCCTCAAAGGTACGCCGGTTTAAGCCCTTTAGGGCGATTTCTCCAATTTTGATTAAAATCAATTCCTGCTTCATACTCAGGCTCCTTCGCTTTGATGGTTTAACGCCGGGCTCTCGCCAAACAGGCAAGCCCCTCCTGGATTCCTTCCGCCAGGGCGTCAATATCCTTTTTGGTGTTTTCCCGGGAAAAGCTGGCCCGGATCGCGGAGGAGATCCGGCTTTCCGGAAGGCCCGCCGCTTTCAGCACATAGCTTTGCTCCCCTTTGGCGCAGGCCGACCCGGAGGACACGTAAATTCCCCGCTGGGCCAGAAAATGCAGCATGGTTTCGCTGCGCACCCCCAGGGCGGAAAAATTAAGCAGATAGGGCAGGCTCTCCTTTACGGAGTTTATTTCCACCCCTGGAACGCGGGACAGCCGTTCCAGCCCGTAATCCCGCAGCGCCTCTATTTGGGCATAGGCCTCCTTCCAGGGAGGCAGGGCCTCAACCGCCGCGCCAAGGCCGGCGATGAGGGGCGCGGCCTCGGTGCCCGGGCGCAGGCCGCGCTCCTGGCCCCCGCCGAAGGCCCTGGGAAGGATCCTGGCGTTTTTGCCCAGGTACAGGGCGCCGACCCCCTTGGGACCGTGGATTTTATGCCCGCTGATGGTCATCAAATCCACCCCCAGCTTTTCCGGCTTTAAGGGAAGCTTGCCGTAGGCTTGCACCGCGTCTACATGAATCAGCGCCGGGGCGCAGGCCCGCTTTACCGCTTTTTTCAGTATTTCAATGGGCTGGACAGAGCCCAGCTCGTTATTCACCGCCATAACGCTGACCAGAATCGTCTCCCGGTCCACCGCCTGGTAAATTGCCTCCTCGGGAATCCTGCCGGTTTGGTCCGGAGACAGGAACACCACGTCGAAGCCTTCCTTTTGCAGCTGCCGCATAGGCTCCAGCACCGAGGGATGCTCGATGGCGGTGGTAACGATCCGGCTGCCCCGGCGGCGGTTTGCCGCCGCGCCGCCCAGCACCGCCATGTTGTTGGCCTCGGTGCCGCCAGAGGTGAAAATGACCTCCCGGGGCTCCGCCGACAAGGAGGCGGCCACCGCCTGCCGGGCGCGGGAAACCTCTTTTTGAGCCTCCAGCCCCTTTTTATGCAGGGACGACGGATTCCCGTAGCACCGGGTCATCAGCTCCATCACCTTTTCAGCGCTTTTTTCACACACCCGGGTGGTGGCGCTGTTGTCCAAATAGATTTCCTTCAAGAGATTCCCTCCAGCCAACGCGATTTTACCAGCTTGCCAGCTCAGGGCGCAAACGGCCCCAAAAAATTTAAAGATGAATTTATTATACAACAAATATATTGAGCAGGCAAATAAATTTGATGGATGGAAAAAGGGAAACCGCCAGCCTAAAAATAACGGCGCCTGTGTGCAGCAGGCGCCGTTGCGTCGGGGTATTCCAAAACGCGGGCAGCGCCCGCCGGAATAAGCAAAAATCAAAATCTATAAAAACTTTTGTGGGGATTATATCCCCTTAAAATAGAAATTCATCCCCGATATAATTGAATTTAGAAAATAAGCAGGGGGTAAAAAAATGAAAGATATTTTAAACGAAATTGTTCGGCTCCGTATGGAACGAAATTGGTCTGAATATACGTTGGCGAAAAACTGTGGCCTTTCTCAATCCACCATAGGAACCTGGTACCGCAATAATCAGACGCCCACCATACAAACCTTAGATAAAGTGTGCCGAGGCCTTGGTATCACATTATCTCAATTTTTTGCCGAGACTGAAGACACCGTCTCTCTTACTGAGGAAGAAAGGGAAATGCTGGCTGTCTGGTGCGCTCTGCCCCAGCGAAAACGCCAACTTGTTGTGGAGTTACTTAGAAATTCATAATCGCTAAGGCTCCAAAAATGTGACAAAATTTCACATTTTGTAGAATAAAAACCCAACTAAAACGGCTGTGTTCTGTAAAATTTTCGCCCACGGCAAACAATCGCGCGCCACAAACTACCGCTCACCGTAAGCCGCCGCCCATGATAAAATTATCGCCCACAAAAAAAGCATTTGCGGAAAATAAATCCGCAAATGCTTTTTTATCTATGCGTTTATGCGTTGCCGCTGACAACGACAGAAAAACTCTTGCCAAGGGCCGCCAGCCGATAGGATCCGGCCCAAAATTACATCTTCGGGTCGGGGCCAAGGGGTACTTCTCCCAAGTGTTTTACCTCGAACCCGTTTTTCTTAAATTCCTCGTAATCAAAGGCTTCCAGCTCGTCATAGGCCAGCTTATGGAACTCATAGAAGTTCTCCCAATATTCATAGCCGTCGCCAAGGTTATGATTGAGAAACGCGTCGGCCATGGCGATTCCGGTGGCGGGGGCGACATAAAACCCGCCCATGGACAGGACGTTGCAGTTGTTGCCGGTGATGCACCTAAGGGCGGAAGGCACATCCTCGCAAACCGCGGCGTGCACATGGGGGCATTTACTGGCGGCGATATGGATTCCCATGCCAGTGCCGCAGAAAATCAAGGCTCTTTCAAATTCTCTTTCCGCGATTTTGGCGCCCACCTTTAAACCGATCCGGTGGAACATTTCAGGGTTTTCCTCATTGGCGGATTTTACGCCGATATCCGTAACCTCCCAGCCGTTTTTTTCCAGATGGGCGACTACCGCGTCTTTCAGCGATACCCCCGCAAAATCCGCGGCGACCAGCACCTTTTTGTCTTTGACCGTTTTCATGTTGGTTTGCCTCCTTTTATTTTGGTTATAAAAATGATAATAATACCCGCAAGGGACGAAGGAACCATACGGTTTTCCGGGGCTGGTACGCTCCCAACCGCGTTTTATTTCATAATTCCCTTTTTCACGGCAAATCAGCGCGGAACGGCACGCGGCAAAAGGCGGCTGATTCCTGAAAAGGGAGCCCTAGGCCGCCATAACCAAAAAGGGCCCTGCCTTTCCGCGTTACCGGACGCTTTCGATTGATAGTTTATGATAACCGGCAGGCCTGCTGAAGAAAAGCTTTTTATTGGAACATATCCTTCAGCTTATCCCGGAAGCCCTTCCGTTTCTGATAGTTCCGGTCTGTGGCGCTGCTGTCGAACTCCTTTAAAATATCCTTTTGCTTCTGGTTCAGGTTCTTGGGCACCTCGATGGTGACCTGGACAAACTGGTCGCCCCGGCCCCGGCCGCCTAAATGAGCGATACCCTTGCCCTTCAGCTTAAACACATCCCCGGGCTGGGTTCCCTCCCGCAGGGCGTAGCTTACCTTTCCATCCAAGGTGGGCACCGTCACGTCCGCGCCCAAGGCCGCCTGGGTAAAGGTCACCGGCATCTCGCACCACACGTCGTCGCCCCGGCGCTCGAACACCGCGTGAGGGCGTACGGACACGTAAACGTGCAGATCCCCCGCCGGGCCGCCGTTTTGCCCGGCGTTGCCCTGGCCGCTGACGTTGAGCACCTGGTCGTCGTTAATGCCCGCGGGCACCGTGACCTCCAGGGTTTTGCTCTTGCGCACCCGGCCCTGGCCGTTGCACACATTGCAGGGCTTTTCGATGATCTTGCCCGTGCCGTGGCAGTGGTCGCAGGAACGGCTGGTCTGCATCACGCCGAAGGGGGTTCTCTGGTTGATTTTCACCTGGCCAGTACCGTTGCAGGTGGGGCAGGTTTTGGGAGAAGTCCCCTTTTCCGCCCCAGTGCCGCCGCACTCGGTACAGTTGACAATATTCTGATAAGTAATGGACTTCTTGCAGCCCTTGGCCGCCTCCTCAAAGGAGATATTCAGAACCGCCTCCGTATCGGTGCCGCGGCGCGGCGCGTTGGGGTTGGCCCTGCGCCGGGAACCGCCGAACCCGCCGCCGAAGAAGCTGCCGAAGATATCCCCTAAATCGATATCCTCGCCGAAGGGGCTGCCGTAACCGCCGTAGCCGCCGGCGCCGCCGCCAAAGTTAGGGTCCACTCCCGCGTGGCCGAACTGGTCGTATTTCGCTTTCTTTTCCGGGTCGGACAGGACCTCATAGGCCTCGTTAACCTCTTTGAACTTGGCTTCCGCCTCTTTATCGTTGGGGTTCAGGTCCGGATGGTACTGTTTTGCAAGCTTGCGGTACGCTTTTTTTATTTCATCTTCCGAGGCGGTCTTGGAAACGCCGATCACCTCGTAATAATCCCTTTTTTCAGCCAAACTTCTCACCTCTGTTCAGAACCGGATACTTCCTCCGGCCCCTTGATCTTGTTTGTGAAGCGCGGACCGCCGGAAACCTCCCGGCCTGCCCGTGCCCTGTGCGCCGCCCGCAGGTTTTCCCCTGTGGACACGCACAGGGCGCGGCCAAAGAATGGCCGCGCCGATTCAACTGCTCGTTTGATAGAGTCTGATAAACTATAAAGCCTATTTTTTATTATATCCCCCGAGCTGCCTGTTTGCAACAAATTCTTTGCCCATGGGGCCGGCGGCCATTATTCCTTATGGTCGTCGTCCACTTCCTTGTAGTCCGCGTCGTAGACGTTGCCGTTGGCGCCGCCCTGGTTCGGGTCGCCGCCGGGCTGCTGGGCCGCGTTGGGGTCTCCCTGGGGAGCCGCCTGCTGGTACATCTTGCCGGATACCTCATACATGACCTTTTGCAGTTCGTCCTTGCCATTCTTGATGCGGTCCATGTCGTTGGCGGCAATGGCTTCCTTCAAGGCGGCAACCTTCTGGTTCAGGGCGGATTTGTCATCCTCGGAGATCTTGTCGGCGTTGTCGGAAATCAGCTTCTCCGTGGCGTAGCACAGGTTTTCAGCCTCGTTCTTCTGCTCGACTTCCTCTCTCCGCTTCTTATCCTCATCGGCATACCGCTCGGCTTCCTTTACGGCCTTGTCGATATCGTCCTTGCTCATGTTAGAACTGGAGGTAATGGTGATCTTCTGTTCCTTCCCGGTGCCCAGGTCCTTGGCGTAAACGTTCACGATGCCGTTGGCGTCGATGTCGAAGGTAACCTCGATCTGAGGAATGCCTCTGGGCGCGGGGGCGATGCCATCCAGCTTGAACAGGCCAAGCTGCTTATTGTCCCGGGCAAACTCACGCTCGCCCTGGAGCACGTTGACCTCTACCTGGGTCTGGCCGTCCACGGCGGTGGAGAAGATCTGGCTCTTCTTGGTGGGGATGGTGGTGTTTCTCTCGATGATCTTGGTCATCACGCCGCCCATGGTCTCCACGCCCAAAGAAAGGGGCGTAACATCCAGCAGCAGCAGGCCTTCCACCTCGCCGCCCAGCACGCCGGCCTGAATGGCCGCGCCGATGGCCACGCACTCGTCGGGATTGATGCCCTTGAAGGGCTCTTTGCCGGTAAATTTCTTAACCGCATCCTGTACGGCGGGGATTCTGGAGGAACCGCCCACCATCAGCACCTTGTCGATCTTATCGATGGCCAGGCCGGAGTCGGACAGAGCCTGACGGACCGGGCCCATGGTCTTTTCCACCAGGTCGGCGGTCAGCTCATTAAACTTGGCTCTGGAAAGGTTCAGATCCAAATGCTTGGGGCCGGTGGCGTCGGCGGTGATAAAGGGCAGGTTGATGTTGGTGGAGGTGATGCCGGACAGGTCGATCTTAGCCTTTTCCGCGGCTTCCTTCACTCTCTGCATGGCCATCTTGTCGCCCTTCAGGTCCACGCCGGTCTCGGCTTTGAAGGAGCCCACGATCCAGTCCATGACCCTCTGGTCGAAGTCGTCGCCGCCTAAGCGGTTGTTGCCGGCGGTGGCCAGAACCTCCTGGACGCCGTCGCCCATCTCGATGATGGATACGTCGAAGGTGCCGCCGCCCAGGTCGTATACCATGACCTTTTGGTCGGTTTCCTTATCGATGCCGTAGGACAAAGCCGCGGCGGTAGGCTCGTTGATGATTCTCTTGACATCCAAGCCGGCGATTTTACCGGCATCCTTGGTGGCCTGGCGCTGGGCGTCGGTAAAGTAAGCCGGGACGGTGATGACGGCCTGGGTCACCTTTTCGCCCAGATAGGCTTCCGCGTCGGTCTTCAGCTTGGTCAGGATCATGGCGGAAATCTCCTGCGGGGTATAGTCCTTGCCGTCAATATTTACTTTGTAGTTGGAGCCCATTTCCCTTTTGATGGAAGAAACGGTCTTATCCGGGTTGGTGATGGCCTGGCGCTTTGCCACCTGGCCCACCAGGCGCTCGCCGGTTTTGGAGAACGCCACCACGGACGGGGTGGTTCTGCCGCCTTCCGCGTTAGGAATGACCACCGGCTCGCCGCCTTCGATCACCGCTACGCAGGAGTTGGTCGTACCTAAATCGATACCAATTGTCTTTGCCATAATAAAATTCCTCCTATTTGTGTGCCGCGCTTTGCGCGTGTTTTTTTCAGGTTATGTGCAATTCATTTATAAAATCAGGGGGCTGCCCCTGGCATTGCCGATACGCTAGTTCGCTACCTTGACCATGGCGTGGCGGATGACCTTTTCCTTCAGCATATAGCCTTTCTGGAACACCTCCACAATGGTATTTTCCGCGACGGTTTCATCCTCGATATGGGCCACCGCGTTGTGGATTTCCGGGTTAAACTCCTCGCCGGCCTCGCCCACCGGGGAAACCCCCAGCTTTTCCAGCGACGCGTTGAACTGGCTCTGGATCATCTCCAGCCCTTTCTGATATTCCTCTGTGGCGCCGTCCTGGGCCTTCACCGCGTATTCCAGGCTGTCGGCAATGGGTAAAATCGCCTTCACGGCTTCCGCCGTGGCGTCGGCATAAATGGCCCGTTTCTCTTTTTCCGTCCGTTTCCGGAAGTTTTCATATTCCGCCGCGGTTCTCAGCAGCATATCTTTTTGCTTGTTCAGCTCGTCTTGAAGCTCCTCCAGGGGATCCTTTCCGGTTTCCTCCCCCTTGGCTTCCTGTTCCCCGGCCTCCGGCTCGGTTTCCGGCAGATCCTTCTCCGCCTCTTCCTGAGGGACAGCCTGTTCCCGCTCTTTCTTTTCCTTCTTACTCAAGATCTATGTCTCCTTTCGGTTGATTTCTCTATGATAAAACGCGGCTAAACGCCTGCGTCCATAATCTCGCTGAGCATACCGCCCACAGACTGGGCCAAATATTGAAGATTTGAAACGATCTTGGGATAATCCATCCGGGTGGGGCCGATGACGCCCAGGGTTCCCCTGGCGCTTTTCCCCATGGAATACCGGGCGAGCACCACGCTGGTGTCGATCATCTCCGGGTGGTTGCTTTCCCCGCCGATAAACACGCCAACTTTTTCTTTCTGCGCGCCGATCAGCTTTGCCAGATCGCTGCGCCGCTCCAGAAAATGCAGCAGCCTTTTCACGCTGTCCACCTCGTATTCCGACAGGTACAGCAGATTGGTCTGTCCCTCCAGCAGCACGTTGGTTTTTAGAACCTCCCGGCACGCCTGCCCTAGGGCCACAAACGCCGGCGCCATCATCAGGGAAAGCTCCCCGATGGAAAAAGCCGTGGACTTGATGAAATCCGGCGTGACGTTCAGCAGGTGGACATCGCCCATTTTTTCATTGAGCACCCTGGTGAACATTCGCAAAATATCGGAATTTAAAAGGTAATCGGCCCGGAACAGCTTGCTCTTTACCGCTCCCGTGGAGGTGGTCAGCACCAGCATTGCCGTGTGGGGGCCGGTTTGCAGCAGCTGAATCTGTTTAATGGTGGCGTCCCGGTTGGTGGGGGTCGTGGATACGGCGGCGTATTTCGTCATGCCGGCAAGCATCTCAGCCGCCTTTTCCAGCAGCAGATCCGGGTCGTCGGCATATTCCGATAAATACCCGTCGATATACCGCATTTCCTCTTCCGACAAAGGCTTTGGCCGCATCAGCTCGTTGATGTAAAGCCGGTAGCCAAGCTGGGACGGAATCCTTCCCGCGGAGGTATGGGGCTGCTCCAGCAGCCCAAGCTCGGAAAGGCTGGCCATTTCGTTGCGGATGGTGGCCGACGATACGGAGACATCCAATAGCTCGCACAGGGCCTTGGAGCCCACCGGCTCGCCGGTGTGAATATAGGCTTCGATCACCGCCTGAAGAATCTTTAATTTTCTGGCGTCCAGCTCCATATCCTCACCTCCGCTCTTTGGTTTATTAGCACTCCTTCTTGCAGAGTGCTAATCTAATTATTAATTTACCATTGATTCCCCCAAATGTCAATATTTCAATTGTAAACTAATTGTTAATCCGGGGGTTTTTCGGCCTCTTTCTCCTATTCTGCCCGGAAGGAAAACAGTTACTCTCAAAATCCCTATCCGGCGGTGTTCTTCCAGGGCGGGATGCCATACCCCTTTGTGCCGGCTTTGGAACGATCCTTTAAAATAGGCGCCCTGTGCCGCCGCTGTTTCAAAGGGCCGGAATTTTCCGGCCCTTTTTTATTTTCCCTTCTTTTTTGGCAGGCCGCCGCATAAACCTAGTGATACCGCGGCGTTTCTTGGTTATAGTCCCTATCGTTTTTAGGATTGTCCTCTTGAAATTTATAAATTATTCACAAAACCGCTATAATTTGTTCCCAAGAACGTCACTTTTACTCTCTATAATAGAGACGACAAATGAGGAAAGGAGGTTATTTTGTGAATAAAAAAGCCACAGAGTCCATACTCGTTTGCGTAAATCATCCCGATTTCAGCAAGGAGCTGATTGCCTTTGGGAAACGATTGTCCTTAGAAATGAATCTTCCCCTGCAAATCGTCAACATACAGCCCAGCGCCAATGGGTATTGTGCCCGTGGACATGAAATCGAGCAATTTTACCGCCAGAGCAAGGACGCCGGCGCCGAGCTTACCATTTTATTCGATGATAATTTTGCCGCCGCCACCGCCAAATTCGCGCGAAAAGCCGGCGCCAAACAAATCGTCACCCAGCTTTTTAACGGGGAAAGCGGCGGGCCCGACGCATTTGCCCAGTCTCTTCACAGCTTGGTTCCCACCATTCCGATTTCTATGGTTTCCGTATCAGGGAAAATTTATCATATCTATCCCAACTACCGCCCGGGATTTTTTCATAAAACCCCGTTCGCCGGATAGAGGACTATCTTCATAAATGAAAAGCCCTTTGGAGGGGGTTCTCCAAAGGGCTTTTTAGCGAAAATCTGGGAAATTGTCCCCAAAAATAAAAAATATTTCCCATTTTTGAGAAATTGACTTGAAATATAGAACAAATGTACTATAATAGGAAGTAGCTTCTAAGTCAAATACTTTTCAGGAGGGACGCTGCATCGTGAATAACATCGAAAGGCTGGCGCGGTATTTGGGGACAAAACGGAACCCGGATCAAATTTTGGAGTTCCTGATCCAGCTGCCGCTGGACCAATTCACCGGGCTACAGTTTTCCGACCCCCAATGCGCGGAGAATCTGGCAAACCATTTCCGGTCCAAGTAAATATACAGGCTCCTTACTTTGCGGCCCTTTTCCCGCTTTCTTGGAATTTTTAAATTCCCGAAACGGGAACCGCCGCCGTTTCCCGTTTCCGGGTTTTTCTGGAAAAAGCGTTCCCCTTAGCGCGCCGTTTGTTTTTTCCCTTTGGGCGTAGCCAGGAACCGGGCCGTATGCTATAATAGTGGCAAGGAAAAATGTAAAAAGGTGTGTGGTTATGCAGTATCGGTTATTAGCCCTGGACCTGGATGGCACGCTGGTGTCCTCCAAAGGGACTGTCACAGAGGCGACAAAGCGGGCCGTATGGTCTTTCATCCGCGCCGGCGGCACGGTGGCGCTGGCATCCGGCCGGCCTACCCGGGGCCTTTGGCCCGCCCAGGATCTCAAGCTTTCGGAAAAAGGCGGTTATTTGCTATCCTACAACGGCGGTAAAATCGTGGATTGTAAAACCGGCGAAACCATTTATGAAAAAACCATCCCTCAGGAGCTGGTGCCCAAAATCATCCGCATGGTAAAGGAAGGCGGCATGGAGGCCATCAGCTATCAGGACCAATATGTGCTTCTGGAGCATGTGGACCGCTTGTGGTTTGACCGGGAGGCCGCGGTCTGCCGCATGGAATACAAGGAGGTGCCGGATCTGGCCGCGTACGTCACCTTTCCGGTGGTAAAACTGATGGCCTGCGGCGCGCCGGAGCAAATTTTAGCGCTGGAACAAACGGCCCGGGCCGCGTTCGGGGACCAGGTGGATGTATTCCGCTCTGAGGATTTTTATCTGGAATTTGTGGCAAAAGGCATTGACAAGGCCGCCTCCTTAGGGGTCCTGCTGAAGCATCTTGGCCTGGCCCGGGAAAACCTGGCGGCCTGCGGCGACAGCTACAACGATATTTCCATGGTGGCGTACGCCGGCCTTGGAATCGCCATGGCCAACGCTGTCCCCGAGGTAATGGACGCGGCCGGCGCTGTGACCAAAAGCAACGACGAGGACGGCGTCTCAGACGCGATTTACAAATTCATCCTGGAACAAAAGGATTGTTAATAGTAAATTTACACAAAGCTAGTGACTTTTTTCCGCCCGGCGTGTTATAATAGCCATAGACAGAACGTATCATTTTAAGGAGGTATATTTAAAATGGATGGTAATAAAAAAAGCAAATTTGGCGTGGTATTGCTGGTGATCGGCGCTCTGGCCGGCTTGGCCTATTTCCTGGTAAAGATCACCAATCACCGTAAAATTGTATTCAGCTCTACTCCTGTGATGGATGAATACGACTTCAGCGATTGCGACGACTGCGAGGATGGCGACTGCGCCGCCTGCAGCGGGATCACCTTTGACGACGAAGACAGCGAGGAAGACTGAGGGGAGGAAACCCTATGGGTAGCTGCAGCGAGGAATTGAGGCGCTTCTTTTTAGCCGGTATCGGCGCCATCGCCACCACGGCGGAGAAATCCAAAGAGGTGGTGGATGCGTTCGTGCAAAAGGGAGAGCTTACGGTGGAGCAGGGCAAGATCATCAACGAGGAATTGAAGCGGGATATGAAAAAGGCGGCGGGCCAGGCGGAGGCCACGGTAAAAAAGCACGTGGAAACCGTTACCGGCGCCGACGCGCCCAAGGCTCCGGAAAGCCTTTTGGACCGGTTGGATCAAATGAGCCCAGAGGAACTGGCGCTTCTGCGCGTCAAGCTCGCTGAAATGGAGAAAAAGGATGACCCAGACGCCAAAGCCTAACAATGAAAAAAAGGCGGCTTCCCCGGCCCAGCCGGAAGAGGCCGCCTTTTCAGATAACCCCTCTATGGGCAGCCGTTTCCGGGAGCTTTTGGGGATTCTCCGCAGGCACGACCTGATTCGGGGGCTGACCCCGGAGAAGCTTCGGGCGGTGCTGGAGGATATGGGGCCTACCTTTATCAAGCTGGGCCAGATTATGTCCATGCATCCGGACATTCTGCCCCGGGAATACTGCCAGGAGCTTTCCAAGCTCCTGGCGGATGTCAGGCCTCTTCCCTTCGCGCAGATCCAGCAGGTTTTAGAAGAAGAATACAAATTACCGTTACAAGAGGTTTTTGCTCACGTGGAGCGTGAACCTCTTGGTTGTGCGTCTATCGCCCAGGTGCACAAGGCCGTGCTGCCGGACGGCAGGCAGGTGGTGCTGAAGGTGCAGCGGCCGGGGATACAGCAGCTCATGGCCAACGACATCCTGCTGCTGCGGAAGGCGGCGGGCTTTTTGAAGCTGTTAGGCGGCGCCGACGGCCAGCCTGTGGATTTGGACATGGTCCTCACGGAAATGTGGGCAGTGGCCCAGGAGGAAATGAACTTCCTGAAAGAGGCGGGAAACCTTCTGGAATTTGAGGAACTGAACCGGGGAATCGCCTATATCGCCGCGCCCAAGCTGGAAAAAGACCTTTCCACCGGAAAAATACTGGTTATGGAATACATCGAGGGCATCCCTATTGACCAAATCC
The DNA here is from genome assembly GCA_902490005.1 of uncultured Ruminiclostridium sp. Lineage (GTDB taxonomy): Bacteria > Bacillota > Clostridia > Oscillospirales > Acutalibacteraceae > Clostridium_A. The sequence goes on along the minus strand of CABUCM010000004.1, from coordinate 95,198 downwards.
AGACTCTGGAGGCAATGGGCTACGACATGACGGAAATCGGGGAAAAACTGGCGGACAACTACTGCAAGCAGATTTTCGACGACGCCTTTTTCCACGCCGACCCCCATCCGGGCAACATCTGGATCCGGGATGGAAAAATCGTCTGGCTGGATTTCGGCATGATGGGAAGGCTTACCGCCCGGGACAAGGGGCTGTTCCGCCAGGCCATCGCCGCCCTGGCAAACCGGGATGTTTACGAACTGAAAAACGTAATTTTAACGCTGGGCGCGGTAAAAGGGAAAGTGAACCACACCCGGCTGTATACCGATTTGGACGACTTTGTCACCCGCTACGGCGACCTGGACCTGGGCAGCCTGAACATGGGCCAAATGCTGGAGGAGCTGATGGACCTAGCCAAAACCAACGGCATTTCCCTGCCCGCGGGCCTGAGCATGCTGGGCCGGGGCGTGATGACCATCGAAGGGGTTATCACCGCCTGCTGTCCCCATGTCAGCGTCATTCAAATTATTGTGAACCACCTGGCCGGCGGGATGAAGGACAACCTGGATTTCAAGCAGGCCGGCGCCTCTCTGTGGAAGGCCCTCCAGGGTTTTCTCAGCAAAGGGGTTTCCGTGCCCGCCCAGTTTTCCGACGTCCTTCGCATGGCTGCCAAGGGCCAAACCAAGCTGAATTTGGAAATTGTCGGCTCTGAGGAGCCTTTGAAAAAAATCGACCGCATGGTGAACAAACTGGCCCTGTGCATCATTACCGCCGGGCTGACTGTGGGTTCCAGCCTGCTGTGCACCCTCCAGATTGAGCCAAAATGGGGCGGCATCCCCTGGCCCGCCGGGGTAGGCTACCTGCTCTCCCTGCTGTTCCTCGGCAAGCTGCTGTGGGACATGTACCAAAGGAAGCGGAAATAACCACCTTCAGCCAGGAAAACCACTCAGGCCAGCCGCAAGTAAAAGGGTTCTTACGAAAAGTAATTTTATATGGGGCCTTGCCGCCGTTAACGTTTACAAGCAAAAGAGGGGAATGAGAAAACTCATTCCCCTCTTTTTTTGATTGCGTCATTCCGCGTCCATCACGCGCCGGCGTCTTTTGATCGCCCCTTTCCAACTCATTCCGCGGTAAATCATCATTTACTCATGATAATCTCTTTTTTCCTCTTATCCCCGGAAGAAGCGCCGGGCGACGCGAAATAGAGCCTTACTTGAAGCGGCCTATAAAACGCTTAACCCTGTATGCCGGCGGAGGGACCACTGGCCATAAGCGCCCAGTTTTTTCTGGGTCTCGGTAATAGGGGAAAAGAAATCCAAACGCAGGCAACGGGGCCCGGGATCATGATCCCGGGCCCCGTTCCGCGAAAACCGCGAATTATCTTTCTTATTTAATCAAGCTGAAAGACAGAACCACGCTTGCGAACACGATGGAAACCATGCTCAGCAGCTTAATCAGAATGTTAATAGACGGGCCGGAGGTATCCTTGAACGGATCGCCCACGGTATCGCCCACAACGGCGGCCTTGTGGTTGTCGGAACCTTTTCCGCCGTACTCGCCGCCTTCAATATACTTCTTCGCGTTATCCCACGCGCCGCCGGAGTTCGCCATCATAACGGCAAGGATAAACCCGGAAACCGTGGCGCCGGCCAGCATGCCGGCAACACCGTTCACGCCCAGGATCAAGCCCACGATAATAGGCGCCGCAACCGCCACGATAGCGGGCGCGATCATTTCCCTCTGGGCGGACCGGGTGCAGATATCCACGCAGGAAGCGTAGTCGGGATCCGATTCCCCAGTCATCAGGCCCTTGATCTCCTTAAACTGGCGGCGGACCTCCACCACGATCTTCTGGGCGCAGCGTCCCACCGCGTCCATGGTGAGAGCGGCGAACAGGAACGGCAGCACGCCGCCGATAAACAGGCCGATGAGTACAGGAGGATTGGTAATGGTCAGGTTGAAGTTAAAGTCAGGCTTCAGCACCTGGATTTCCGCGATATAGGAGGCGATCAAGGCCAGGGCGGTGAGGGCGGCAGAACCGATGGCGAAGCCCTTACCGGTAGCGGCGGTGGTGTTGCCCAGAGAATCCAAGGCGTCGGTGCGCTTACGCACCTCCTCGCCCAGGCCCGCCATTTCCGCGATACCGCCGGCGTTATCGGCTACCGGGCCGTAAGCGTCGGTGGCCAGGGTGATGCCCAGGGTGGCCAGCATGCCCACGGCAGAAAGGCCGACGCCGTAGAGGCCGTTGTTATAGGAATCGTTGCCGCCGGACAGGAAGTAGCTGGCCAGGACGGAAGCGCCTACGATCAGAACCGGAAGCACGGTGGAAAGCATACCAAGAGACAAACCGCCGATAATCACGGTGGCGGAACCGGTAGCGGACGTGCCAGCCAGCTTCTTGGTGGGCTTATAGGAATCAGAGGTATAATACTCAGTAACAATACCGATGAGGATACCAGCCAGCAAGCCGGAAAGAATGGCGAAATAGAAGCCGATCTTTTCCGCGCCCAGACCGAAATAAATCAGCGGGAACGCCACTACGGCGATGAGGGCAGCGGCGATCCACACACCCCGGCGCAGGGACGCCAGCAGGTTTTTCTGGGTCGCGCCCTCTTTGGTGCTGACAAAGAACGTACCGATAATAGAAGCCAGAATGCCGATGGCGGCCATGGCCATGGGGATAATCACGCCCTTAAAGCCTAAGCCGGCGGCTACCGCTAAAGCGGCGGTAGAAATAATGGAACCCACATAGGACTCGTACAGGTCGGCGCCCATGCCGGCCACGTCGCCCACGTTGTCGCCCACGTTATCAGCGATAACAGCGGGGTTCCGGGGGTCGTCCTCGGGGATACCGGCCTCCACCTTGCCAACCAGGTCGGCGCCCACGTCGGCGGCCTTGGTGAAGATACCGCCGCCCACACGGGCAAACAGGGCCATAGAAGAAGCGCCCATACCGAAGGTCAGCATGGCGGAAGTGATGGCCTGCACCTGGGCGGCCTCATTCTGCATGACGTCAACCACGCTGTACCAGAACTTCAGGAAAAAGTACCAGATAGAGATATCCAGCAGGCCCAGGCCTACCACCACAAAGCCCATAACGCCGCCGGCGGAGAACGCGATCTTCAAGCCCGCGTTTAGGCTTTTGCTGGCGCTGTTGGCGGTACGGCTGTTTGCGTAAGTAGCGATCTTCATGCCGATAAAGCCGGACAGGCCGGAGAAGAAACCGCCGGTCAGAAAGGCCACCGGTACAAAGGGGGTCAAGAAGCCGCAAATGGCTAAAACCAGTAAAATGATGAACATAGCTGCGAAGAAAATCGCCACGCCGGTATACTGGCGTTTCAGATAGGCGTTGGCGCCTTTCCGGACAGCACCGGCAATTTTCTTCATCAAGTCGGTGCCCTCATCGGCCTTCATCACTCTGCGGGAAAGGAATACCGCGAACAGCAGAGCGACGACCGCGCCGATAGGAGCAAGGATGGACAGATCCATTTCGATAACCTCCTATAAAGTTGATAATAATACCTAACTGAAATTATAGCAAATCACAGGGTGAAATTCAACAGCCTATGTAAAAACTTCCAAAAAGTACAACTTTTCTAAAAAAAAGCGAGCAACTTGCCTAATATTTTACGGTTTTTCATGGTTTTTTCTTAGCCTTAAAAACATATTCATCCCTTTGTAAAATGCCCGTTAAAAATGCATAAAGTTTCTTTATTTTTTAATTTTTTACCATTTTGGACAAGAAAAAGGACGCTCCCCGCTTTGAGGAACGCCCCTTTTCTTTTGATATGGAAATTTGAAAGGCATTGGCTTATTCAAGATTCAGCTTTTTCTTGAAGATAAAGCTGGTGACCCAATAGAAAACCACAGAGAATACTAGATAGAATCCGATGCACAACGGCAGGATCAGGGTGGATACTAGGCTAAGGGAAGCCTGGTTGCTCCAAAGGACGCTGTCGTCCACAGCCGCCACCGTCACCAGAATACCGATGGCCCCTACCATCTGAATCACGAAATTGATGGCCAGGTACATACCGAAGGAGGCCAGGATCTTATGGTTGTGGAACAGGGAGCCCAAGGCGATGGAACAGTAGATCATCAGGATACTGGAGACAAAGGTTATCAGGAACAGGACGATGACCTCGATGAGGATCGCCACGCCGTCCCCGCCGGCAAGCTGGAAATACCTGGGCATTTCCACACGGAAGAAGTGGGAAAGTCCGTTCATGACATCCTCGTTTACCACTAAAATAAAGATGGACAGGGCGCACACCACAAAGCTGGCCAAGTACCACACAAAGGCGACAATGCCTTTCGAGGTGATGTGGCTGTGGGCCTTCACCGGCAGGGTAAACATGAGATATCCCTCGTCGGTCAGCAGGTTCTTGTAAAACCGCTGGATAATGACGATCAGCGTGATCACAAAGGCCGCGATAATGACCATACCGTACATAATCGCCATGACCACGGCAATGGCGGAAATGATTTTATTGGAAGTGTTGAAAAAGTTCAGTTCCATAAACAGCCGGTTAATCAGCGCGAAAAGAATCATCGCCCCATTGATAGGCAGAAGCATCCGGCTTGTGGCCTTAAACTCATATTTCATCAATTTTCCTAGCATCTGAATACCTCCCTGAACAGGGAATCCACGGATTTCCCCTGGCCCTCCCGAATATCGTCTACACTGGACTGAAGCACGATTTGCCCCGCGTTGATAAACACCACTTCATCCAATACCTTTTCGATATCGGCGATCAGATGGGTGGAAATCACCACCGTGGCGTTTTCCGTGTAGTTGCTGATGATCGTATCTAAAATATAGTCTCTGGCCGCCGGGTCCACGCCGCCGATGGGCTCATCCAGAAGGTAAAGCTGGGCCTGCCGGCTCATGACCAGAATCAGCTGTACCTTTTCCTTAGTGCCTTTCGACATATTCTTCAGCCGGTCCGCCGGATTGATGTTCAGCCGCTGAAGCATCTCATAGGCCTTTACTTTGTCAAAATCGCTGTAAAAGTCCTCAAAAAAGTTCAGCAGGTCGGAAACCCGCATCCAGGTGTTTAAATAAGTGCGCTCTGGAAGATAGGAAACCATTTTTTTCGTTTCGATCCCCGGCGCCATGCCGCCGACCAAGATCTCCCCGCCGGTAGGCACCAGCAGGCCGCTGGCCAGCTTAATCAGCGTGGTTTTGCCGGAGCCGTTAGGTCCAAGCAGGCCGATGATCCGGCCTCTTTCCAGCGTCAGGTTCACCCCGCCAAGGGCCTGCTGGTAAGAATACCGCTTCACCAAATTGTTGCAAATTAAAATCGGGTTCATTGGGCATCCTCCTTACTCCCAAGCCGCTGCATCAGTTGTATGGTTTCTTCCTTGGTAAAGCCCAACTGATTCATCTTTTTAAAAAAATCCAAGATTTGTTCAGTGGCCAGTTGATTTTTTAAATTTTGAATCATGGTACCATCCTCCGTAATAAATCGTCCGGCGGTGCGCTGGGAATAAACCAGCCCCTGCCGTTCCAGCTCTGTTAACGCCTTCTGCATTGTGTTAGGGTTCACCGACGCTTGCGCTGCCAGATCCCGTACCCCGGGAAGCTTTTCTCCCACAGTGTACATCCCAGACACAATCCGCTGCTCAATCTCTTCGATAAGCTGCAAGTAAATCGGTCTGTCCGCTGTCAGCTGCCATGACATGATATCATCTCCTTTGTATTACTGTATTAATAGTATAGTACAATAATACATTCTATTTTTCTATTTGTCAATAGGTTTTTTAATTTCTCAAAAATTTTAAAAAAACGCTTTTTCCTCGGGGCGGCGCCGCCCCCGGGAACACGCCGTTTCAGCCAAATAAAATCCGAAACGCCGTAAAAAAAGCAACGTATCCTTATGGCAATAAAGATACGCTGCTTGGTTGGCACAGTCAATGCTTACGGCTTAAGAGGGCATAACTCCGCTATCATATCCCGCCTTTTTCCCGGTCGGGATATAAGGGCAGTATCCCTGTTTAGCCTTCGGCCTGCTCCTTTGGCAGCCTGCCGTAAAGCCCGGTATAATACCGCAGCTTTTTCGCAAGCTCCGGGGTTGCGGCGCCCGCCTCCATGCGCCACTGCCAGTTGCCCCCAAGGGTAGAGGGCAGGTTCATCCGGCTTTCCGAACCAAGGCCCAGAACATCCTGCATCTGGGCCACCGCCAGATCGCTGACGCTGCTCAGGCCGGTGCGGATCATCCCCCAGTGATAGCCCTCCCGTTTGGTCAGGCGGCAGTAGTCCACCGCGAATTTCCGGTCTTTCCCGCTGGCGTCTTGCAGCCAGCCGTTCACCGTATTATTGTCGTGGGTACCGGTGTAAACCACGCAGTGATTGTCAAAATTATGGGGAAGATAGTCGTTTTCCTCATTGGAATCAAAGGCGAACTGGAGCACCTTCATGCCGGGATACCCGGTCTTTTTTAAAAGCTTTTGGACCGACGGGAACAAAAGCCCCAGGTCCTCGGCGATAATGGGCACATTGCCCAGGGCCCGCCGCAGGGTTTTGAAAAAGTCGATGCCAGGGCCTTCCAGCCATTGGCCGTTGACGGCGGTTTCCTCCCCGTAGGGGATGGCGTAATAGGTGTCGAAGGCCCGGAAATGGTCGATGCGGGTCACGTCGAACAGCCGCCTGGTCACGTCGATCCGGTTCATCCACCAGTTATATTTTGTTCTTTTCAGAAATTCCCAGTCGTAAAGGGGGTTCCCCCAAAGCTGGCCGGTTTCTGAAAAGTAATCCGGCGGGCAGCCCGCCACACACACCGGTTTACGGCTTCTGTCCAGCCAGAAGATTTCCGGGTTGGACCAGGTATCGGCGCTGTCCATGGCCACATAAATGGGCATATCCCCGAAAAGCAGGATACCCAAGGAATTGACATAGGACTTAAACTCCTTCCACTGCTTGAAAAACAGGAATTGGACGTACTCCCAGAATTCCACCTGGGGCTTCAGCTTTTTCTCATATTGCAGCAGGCTCCGCTTCCGCCGCAGGCGAATGCCCTCGTCAGGCCACTCCTGCCAGGACACCATGCCGAAATGCTCCTTCACGGACATGAACAGGGAATAATTCCTCAGCCAGCTTTCGTTATCCCGCCGGAACCGCTGAAATTCCTCCGCGTCCCTGGAAGCGCCCCGCTCATAAGCCAGCCGGAGCACCTGGAACCGGTTTCGGTACAGGGCCTGGTAATCCACCTTAAGAGGGTCGCTTCCCCAATCCAGGCTTTCGTATTCTTCCTTTTCCAGCAGGCCATCCTGGCAAAGCAGGTCCAAATCGATGAGATAGGGATTCCCCGCGTAAGTGGAAAAGGATTGATAGGGGGAATCACCGTAGCTGGTGGGCCCCACGGGAAGGATCTGCCAATATTTCTGCCCCGCCGCCTTCAAAAAATCCGCGAAGCGGTAAGCTTCTTTCCCCAAGGTACCCACGCCCCAGGGGGAAGGCAGGGAGGTTATATGCATTAAAACGCCGGCATATCGTGCCAAAGGCATTCACTCCTTTTCTTCAGTTCTTTTTCGCGGCCTTTTCCGCCGCGGTCAGCGCCAGGCGCAGCGCGTGGCTTGACGCCAGGTACCGTATCAGCTCCCGCTCGTTATCATAGCCCCGGGAAAGCCTGCATTCTAAAACCGTGGTATAATTTTCGCTGTCCACTCCCACGTAGACTAAGCCCACCGGCTTTTCCTCCGTGCCCCCGTCCGGGCCCGCAATGCCGGTGGTGGAAACGCCGATATCCGCTTTTGACAGTTTTCTCACGCCGGCCGCCATTTGCGCCGCGGTCTCTTCCGACACGGCCCCCAGGGTTTCCAACGTTTCGTGGGACACCCCCAGCACCTGCTCCTTGATGCGGTTGGCGTAGGAGCAAACCCCGCAGTCAAACACCTGGGACGCGCCGGCCACCTCGGTGATCCGCTTGGACACCAGCCCGCCAGTACAGCTTTCCGCGGCGGCAACCTTCAAACCCTTTGCCTGAAGCGCCGCCACCAGGGCCGCCTGGAGGCTGCCGATATCCACGCCGTAAACGTTCTCGCCAAACATGCTTTTTACCTTTTGGATCACCGGCGCCATCATCTTGTCGGCTTCATCCCGGCTTTTGGCGGAGGCGGTGACCCGCAAAAGCACCTCGCCCTCCTTGGCGTAGGGCGCCAGGGTGGGGTTTTGGCTCTGCTCCATAAAATCGTGAAGCTGGGATTCCACATAAGACTCTCCTAACCCAAAAATGTGGATGCTGTGGGAAACCAGCGTCGCGTTGGTCTTTTTCTTTAAATAAGGCACCACCTGATTGGAAAACATAGGCTCCATCTCTCTGGGCGGCCCCGGCAGGAGCACCGCTGTTTTATTTTCTTTTTCATCCTCTAAAATCAGGCCGGGCGCCGTGCCGTTTTGATTTTGCAGGGGAATGGCCCCCACCGGCAGGTATGCCTGCTTGCGGTTATTGTCCGTCATCTGCCGGTCCGAATGGAGAAACCGCCGTAAAATGCCGTCGTAGGCTTCCTGGTTGAATTCCATCTCCCGGTGGAACAGCTCCGCCACCGTCTCCTTGGTCAGGTCGTCATAGGTGGGGCCTAAGCCGCCGGTGAGCACGACCAGGTCGCACTGGGAAAAGGACCGCTCAAGCTGTTCCTTCAGCCGCTGGGTGTTGTCGCCGACCACTGCCTGGTGATATACGTTAACGCCGATGGAGGCGAGCTCCTTGGCAATATAAACCGCATTGGTGTTTACGATGTCTCCTAATAAAAGTTCCGTGCCGACGCATAAAATTTCTGCCCGCATGAATAAGTCATCTCTTTCCGTACTATTTTCCATGTGTTTTTTCATAGGATTAGTTTAACAATACCACAACAGGGCTTGTTTTTCAATGAAAGTTGAGGTACAATAACTGTAAGGATTTTGTAAGAAAATTGTCATTTTACAAAGTGAAATTAGGTGAGATTATGAGGAATTTTTGGGAAACCCTTTTGTACAACATTGCCTTTGTGGGCGCCTGGCACGTGGTGGCCTTTGTGCTTTGCGTTTACGGAAGCCCTTCCTGGTTTGACTTCCGGCGGAAACGCTACCAGGTGTTTAAATGGGAGAAGAACGGCAAATGGTATGTGAAATATTTAAAAATCAAGATGTGGAAGGACATTGTGCCCACCCATGTGGGAAAACAGGGGTTTTCCAAAGACCACTTGGATACCGACGACCTTTCCATCGGTTATTTGGACGCCTTTCTCCTGGAAACCTGCCGGGGAGAATGGGACCATACCCTGTGCGCCTTTTGCGCCATTCCTGTGGTGGTTATAAATTCCTTTCCTGTGGGCTTGGTTTTCGGCTGCTTGATCCTGCTGGGCAACCTGCCTTTTGTGGCGATCCAGCGGTATAACCGGATCCGGCTGCTGACGCTGCGGAAGCGCCGGGTCAGAGAAATGGAGCGATGCGAAGTCAATGCCTAGGTTTTTTGTGGAATTTATTGAGGGTAGCCAGGTGCTTTTAACCGGCGCGGACGCCGCCCATATGTGTAAATCCCTGCGGATGAAGCCGGGGGACACGGTAACTTTATGCGACACCAGGGGATTTGATTACCATTGCGTGATTCAGCGGCTTTCTTCCCAGGAAGCCGCTCTTACTATTATAGACAAACATCGCTGTGAAAATGAGCCTTCCGTATCGGTAATTTTATACCAAGGCGTGCCCAAGGGAGAAAAAATGGACTGGATTGTCCAAAAAGCCGTGGAGCTTGGGGTTTCTGAAATCGTCCCTGTGGAAATGGAGCGGTGCGTGTCCCGGCCGGATCAAAAATCCGCCCAGAAAAAGACGGCGCGCTGGCAGAAAATCGCCAATGAGGCCGCCAAGCAGTGCGGCCGGGGAATCCTGCCCCAGGTCTCCCCGCTGACCTCTTTCGGCCAGGCCCTGGCCCAGGCGGCGGAAGCCCAATCGTTCTTGTTTTGCTATGAGGGCGGCGGGGAAAGCGTTTCCAGCCTGGTTAACCGGGAAACCAAAACCGTTTCCGTGTTCATTGGGCCCGAGGGCGGTTTTTCCATGGCGGAGGCTGAAGCGGTGCAAAAAGCCGGTGGCGTTCCTGTGACCTTAGGCAAACGCATTTTGCGGACTGAAACCGCCCCTCTGGCGGCGCTGTCGGTGGTCATGTACGCTTCGGGAAATATGGAGCCGTAAAAAACGGATAAGCTGCCGCTTATCCGTTTTTCAGTTTCACCGTATTTTATTTATTATCCTTATTGTAATATTTTTTATTTATATTACAAATACAAATAATTTTAGCGGCTATTATTTATACCAAAACAAATATACTTATCGATTAATACAATTTGTATTTATTTTAGAGAGGTTTTATGGAAATTCAAAAAATCACAAAAAATAAAAAAGACTATTTAGAGCTTCTGCTTCTGGGGGATGAACAGGAATCGATGATCGACCGCTATTTAGGCCGGGGCGAGCTTTTCGTCCTGTTTGACAACGGGGTCAAAACCGTGTGCGTGGTCACCAGGGAGGGGGACCGGGTTTTCGAAATCAAAAACCTCGCTACCGCCCCCGGCGCCCAGAACCAGGGCTATGGAAAACAGATGGTGGCCTTTGTGTGCCGGCGGTATCAGGGACGGTGCCACCGGCTTTTGGTGGGCACCGGAGACAGCCCCCTCACCATCCCTTTTTATGAAAAATGCGGGTTTCACGTTTCCCACCGGGTGCCCAATTTCTTTTTGGACAACTATGAAAAGCCTATCTTTGAGGGAGGAAAACAGCTTGTGGATATGGTGTACCTGGAAAAAAGGCTTTCTGATTAATTTACAAGGCCCGGCTGCTCCAAAAAGGCCCATCCGCTATTCGGATGGGCCTTTTTTCACGCTTTTTTAGAATTCCAGCCTGGCCTCTATATATTCTACCAGGCGGTCGATAGCAACGCGCTCCTGGGCCATGGTGTCGCGGTCCCGGATGGTAACGCAGCCGTCGGTTTCAGAATCAAAGTCATAGGTCAGGCAGAAGGGGGTGCCGATTTCGTCCTGGCGGCGGTAGCGCTTGCCAATGGAACCGGCGTCGTCATATTCCACCATAAAATGCTTTTGGAGCATATGATAAACCTTTTCGGCGTTTTCGTTCAGCTTCTTGGACAGGGGCAAAACCGCGCACTTATAGGGGGCCAGCGCCGGATGGAGGTGCATCACCACGCGGGTATCCTTTTCGCCCACTTCCTCCTCGTCATAGGCCTCGCACAAAAACGCCAAGGCCACACGGTCCGCGCCCAGGGAGGGCTCCACCACATAAGGGATATACCGGGTATTGTCGGCGGGGTCGAAATATTCCAGGCTTTTTCCAGAGTGGTCCTGGTGCTGCTTCAGGTCGTAGTTAGTCCGGTCGGCGATGCCCCAAAGCTCGCCCCAGCCGAAGGGGAATAGGTACTCGATATCCGTGGTAGCCTTGGAGTAGAAGGAAAGCTCTTCCTTCTCATGGTCTCTCAGGCGCATGTTTTCCTCTTTCATTCCCAAGGAGAGCAGCCAATTTTTGCAGTAATCCTTCCAATAATAGAACCATTCCAGGTCCGTATCCGGCTTGCAGAAGAATTCCAGCTCCATTTGTTCAAACTCCCGGGTGCGGAAGGTAAAGTTGCCGGGGGTAATCTCGTTGCGGAAGGATTTTCCGATTTGGCAGACGCCGAAAGGCAGCTTTCTTCTGGTGGTGCGCTGGATATTGGCAAAATTCACAAAGATGCCCTGGGCGGTTTCCGGCCGGAGGAAAATTTCATTTTTCGCGTCCTCGGTAACGCCCTGAAAGGTTTTGAACATCAGGTTGAATTTGCGGATCTCGGTAAAATTGGCGGAGCCGCATTCCGGGCAGGTGATGCCGTGGCCTTTGATGTAATCGCTCATCTGCTCAAAGGTCATGCCGTTGGCGTCGCCGCCGGCGTCCTCAATGAGCTTATCCGCGCGGTGGCGGGTTTTGCAGTCCTTACAGTCCATCAGCGGGTCGGAAAAGCCGCCCACATGGCCGGAAGCCACCCATACCTGGGGATTCATCAGAATCGCGGAATCCAAGGCCACGTTATAGGGATTCTCCTGAACAAACTTTTTATGCCAGGCGTTTTTCACGTTATTTTTAAATTCCACTCCTAACGGGCCGTAGTCCCATGTGTTGGAAAGGCCGCCGTATATTTCGGAACCGGAATAAACAAAGCCGCGGTTTTTGCACAGGCCGACGACTTTTTCCATGGTTTTTTCACTGTTGGGCATCATAAGGAATTTCCCCCTAAACTAAATTTTTCGATACTTTATAATAGTAATCCAGCCAAGGAAAAAAGTCAATGAAATCCTGGGATTTATCCCCGTCCCTTGACATTTTCACAAGGATTGCATATAATAAGAAAGCTGTCTGGTGAGAAACCTTGCCGCGGATGCGTTTTTCACAAAACAGCTTTTAAAAACAAAACGGGGTGTAGCGCAGTTGGTAGCGCGCCTGCTTTGGGAGCAGGATGCCGGGGGTTCGAATCCCTTCACTCCGACCAAAAAAGCACCGATCACGCGCCAGCGTGGGCGGTGCTTTTTTTGCGCGAGGGGGGCAGACGAAGAACCCCCGAGAGCAAGTAGGGAGAACCTGATAGAGAAAGAAGCCGAAAAGGCAGAATGAGGGACTGGCGGAACGCCATGTGCAAAAGGGCCGCCTTCGAGTCCCTTCACTCCGACCAGCGGCAAGTTGCCGTACCCAAGTCGCACACCTCACTTTGTGAGGTGTGTTTTCTTTTGCGCCCGCGCTGAAACAGGTATTTTTTGTCAAGGTAACCCAGCAGGCTGAGCCTGCACGCAAATCGCGCGCCTCACTTTGTGAGGTGTGTTTTCTTTTGCGCCCGCGCTAAAGCGGGTATTTTTTGCCAGTGCTTCCTCCAAGTCATAACCACCGGCAAAGCCGGTGGCTTGAGTAAGCCCTATAAGGGCTTATTACCGACAAGCGTCTCAAGACGCACTGAAATTTACTTCACTTGCATCACCTGCCCCACTGCCCGTAAACGGGCGAATCCCCATTCTAACGGAAGCTTTCCTTCATCGTAAGGCTGGCTGTTAGCAGCTCGCTTCGCTCGACGCTTAAAGCTAAAGCTTTTTTCCGGGATTCCTCCACCGACAGACCCGGTGGTTTCCGTTAACAAAAAAAACAGAGAAGCCGCCAAGATATGGCGGCTTCTCTGTTTTGGGGGTTAAATTGACCCTTTATGAAAGGCAAAGCTACACCTGAAGATGAAAGGGCAACCCCACTTTGGCATATCAAATTTTCGCACAGCTTTATTGTTACGCAAAAATTTTGCTCCCAGTATCTATCCAAGGACCTGGGCTATCAGTTTAGCAGCCATACCCCCAGGTTCAGGTAGCCCGCGAACGCCACCCATAACAGATACGGCACCTGCAGCCATGCGGCTGGTTTATCCACCTTATAAAAAGAAATTATCATCCACAGAATCAGTCCCCAAAGGGCCAGCAGCCAGAAAAAAGCGAAATCAAAGGCCTGCAGATTAAAGAAAATAATGGTCCACAGGAAATTGAAGGCCAGCTGTGTGAAAAACAGCCCCAGGCTTCGGGGCTTCGCTTTCGCCGTCGGGGCCAAGTATATCCGCGCCGCCCCAATGCCCATAAGGGCAAAAAGAATACTCCAAACGATAGGGAACACGATACTAGGCGGGGACAACGGCGGCTGTTTAATGGTTTCATTGTAAATTTCCACGCCCTGCCGGGTCAGCCATCCCGACAGACCGCCCACCGCCTCCACAAAAAGAATCCAAAAGGCGTAAGCTTTCAATGCACGTTTATTCATATATCATCACCCAAGTTAAGATATGTGTAAACTGGAATGATTATACATCGCGCCATAGCCGTTTTCTGTTGAGCGGTTTCAGTCTTGAAATGTTTTGGGAGATAAAGGTTTCCTGCCCACCGCCCGGAAGCCATTGATAACTTAGCCTTTTCCAGCTCCTATCATCGCGCAAAGGCCGCCCTTGCGTTTTCGATATGTCATTTTTCTAATTTTACGGATTGAAAGCCGGCTCCTTTCCTGAATATCATTAGGATAACCTGAAATACTATGGTTAGAAAGTGAGGTTATTCTATGTTTAAACATGAAAAAATGCTATTTCATCCCGTTGCCGTAGACAGTCCAAACCCACAATACGCCGCTCTACTTCAAGAACAGCTTGGAGGCGCCAACGGCGAATTAAAGGCCGCCTTGCAGTATATGTCCCAAAGCTTTCGTATCAAGGACCCGGAAATTAAAGATCTATTTCTGGACATCGCCGCGGAAGAACTGGGCCACATGGAAATGGTGGCCCAAACCATTAGCCTTCTCAACGGCCATGACGTTGACGCCGCCAGCGTCCCCGCGGGAGAGATTCAGTCTCATGTGCTTTTGGGGCTGAACCCCGGCCTAATCAATGCCTCCGGCTATTCCTGGACCGGCGACTATGTTACCGTCACCGGGGATCTCTGCGCGGATCTTCTTTCCAATATTGCCTCCGAGCAGCGGGCCAAGGTGGTTTATGAATACCTGTACCGGCAAATCAACGACAAAAAGGTCAAGGAAACCATCGATTTTCTGCTGAACCGGGAGGAAGCCCACAACGCTATGTTCCGGGAGGCGTTCAATAAAGTGCAGAACACTGGCTCCAACCGGGATTTTGGGACCACCAAGGCGGCAAAGATGTATTTCAGCATGTCCGAGCCGTCGCCCGCGGACAGCCCGTTCCCGAAAACCGACGTCACGCCGCCGTCCTTCAGCTAACCGTCTTTCCCAGCGCGAACCCCTATGCAATTCCCTTTTCGTTCCCGTCCCTGTACCGGGATTCCAAAATACAAAAAGGCCCCCGCTATTCGCGGGGGCCTTTGTCTTTTCGGGGCCTTTGCTTTTTATTTTTGGCTCTCTTAGCTTTCCTTTGCCATGATGGTTACCGGCTCCACCGTCAAGGTATTGCCGTCGTAATCCACCACTAGGTGGGTGCGGGGCCTGAGGTCCCTGGAAATAATGGCCTTGGCAATGGCGGTTTCCACCTTGCTCTGCAGGAACCTGCGGAGGGGACGGGCGCCGTAAACCGGGTCGTAGCCGCTGTCCACCACGTAATCCTTGGCGGCCTGGGTCAGCTCCACGGTGAGCTGCTTTTCCTCCAGGCGCTTCTGCAGGTCCACAATCATCAGGTCCACGATCTTGGTGATCTCCTCCTTGGTCAGGGGTTTGTAGAACACGATATCGTCCAGCCGGTTCAAAAATTCCGGGCGGAACTGCTGTTTCAGCAGGCCCTCCACCATGTCTCTGGCTTCCTCGCTGATCTGGCCATCCTGGCCGATACCCTCCAAAATATAGTTGGAGCCCAGGTTAGAGGTCAAGATGATAATGGTGTTTTTAAAGTCCACCGTCCGGCCCTGAGAGTCGGTGATCCGCCCGTCGTCCAGCACCTGAAGCAAGATATTGAACACATCAGGATGAGCTTTTTCCACCTCGTCGAACAGCACCACGGAATAGGGATGCCGGCGCACCGCTTCGGTCAGCTGGCCGCCCTCCTCATAGCCCACATAGCCGGGAGGCGCCCCCACCAGCCGGGAGACAGAATACTTTTCCATATATTCGGTCATGTCGATCCGGACCATGTTTCGCTCGTCGTCAAACAGGGTTTGGGCAAGGGCCTTGGCAAGCTCGGTTTTGCCCACGCCGGTAGGGCCCAAAAACAGGAAGGAACCGATAGGACGGTCCGGGTCCTGAATGCCCGCCCGGGAACGCAGAATGGCCTCGGTGACCTTTTCCACCGCCTCGTCCTGGCCGATGACCCGCTGGTGAAGAATATCCTCCAGCCGAAGCAGCTTATCCCGCTCGCCCTCCATCAGCTTGGAAACCGGGATGCCGGTCCACCGGCCCACGATCTTGGCGATTTCCTCGTCGGTGACCCTGTCGTGAAGCAGGTTGGTGTTGTTCTGGCCCTCTTCCGCCAGGCGTTCTTCCTCCTGAAGCTCCTTTTGCAGGGCCGGCAGGCGGCCGTATTTCAGCTCGGCCAGCTTATTCAAATCGTAGCTGCGCTCGGCCTTCTCGATCTCCCCGTTCACCTGGTCGATCTCCTCCCGCAGCTTCTGCACCTTGCCGATGGCCTCTTTCTCGTTTTCCCATTTGGCCTTCATCTCTTTAAACTGGGAACGGAGCTCCGCAAGCTCCTTTTGCAGCTCCTGCAAATGCTCCTGGGAAAGGGCGTCCGTCTCTTTTTTCAGGGCCGCCTCCTCGATTTCCAGCTGCATGATCTTCCGGGAAATTTCGTCCAGCTCGCTGGGCATGGAGTCGATCTCCGTGCGGACCATGGCACAAGCCTCGTCCACCAGGTCGATGGCCTTATCCGGCAGAAACCGGTCGGAAATATACCGGTTGGACAGGGTGGCGGCGGCGATCAGGGCCTGATCCTGGATTTTTACCCCATGGAACACCTCGTACCGCTCTTTCAGCCCTCTCAAAATGGAGATGGTATCCGCCACAGAGGGCTCATCCACCAGCACAGGCTGGAACCGCCGCTCCAAAGCCGGGTCCTTTTCGATATACTGCCGGTATTCGTCCAGGGTGGTGGCGCCGATACAGTGGAGCTCGCCCCGGGCAAGCAGGGGCTTTAACAGGTTGCCCGCGTCCATGGAGCCCTCGGTTTTGCCCGCCCCCACAATGGTGTGCAGCTCGTCGATGAACAAAATAATTTTGCCCTCGCTTTTTTTCACCTCGCCCAGCACGGCCTTCAGCCTCTCCTCAAACTCGCCCCGGAACTTGGCGCCCGCGATCAGGGCGCCCATATCCAGGGAAAACAGCTTCCGGTCCTTCAGGTTGTTGGGCACGTCCCCCCGGACGATCCGCAGGGCCAGCCCCTCGGCGATGGCGGTTTTGCCCACGCCGGGCTCGCCGATGAGCACCGGGTTGTTTTTGGTTTTCCGGGAAAGGATCCGGATCACGTTGCGAATCTCCGAATCGCGGCCGATCACCGGGTCCAGCTTATGGTTTTTCGCCAGCTCCACCAGGTCCTGGCCGTATTTGGACAGGGAATCGTAGGTTTCCTCCGGACTGTCGCTGGTCACCCGGGTGTTGCCCCTCACCGTGGCCAGAACGGACAAGAACTGGTCTTTCTTTACATTGAACTGCTGGAAAATCCGGCTCATGCCGGCGTTGGGCTTTTCCAAAATTGCCAGCATGATGTGCTCCACGGAAACGTATTCGTCCTTCATCCGTTCGGCTTCTCGCTCCGCGGCGATCAGGTTTTGGTCCACATCGCCGGAAACATAGATTTTCCCGCTTTCCCTGCCGGGCCCGGTGACCCCGGGCAGGCTCTCCACCCGCTGTGCCACGGCGTGCAGCAGGGCATCCGGCTCGATCCCCATTTTTTTCATCAGCTGGGGGATCAGCCCGTCGTTTTGCTTCAGCAGGGCGCAGACCAGGTGCTCCTGCTCGATTTGCATATTGTTGTGCTCCAACGCTATATTTTGGGCCTCCTGAATGGCCTCAAGGGATTTCTGAGTGAATTTTTGAGCATTCATAATGAATAAGCCTCCTCATGCTTAAGTTGATTATATTTTATCATGTTATTGTGAATATTTCATTAATACATGGCGTAAATTGCTTATTTTAATAAAAAAGTTTGTGTTTTATTTTCCCCATAATTTGTGGAAAACCACCATAGGCGTTTTTTCTTTTTCCCGGCGCCATCGGCGGCCCCCGATCTTTGGGTTTTCCATTGATTCACCCTGTAAAATGTGATAAAATAAAAGACAGCTTTGGGGCGGCTTTTCCCGTGTCTGGGGAAGTGCCCCCCGCGGCCGATTATTTTTTGATAGGTTGGTGCAGAAAATGGAATATAAATTTTCCGACCGGGTGCAGACGCTGAAGCCTTCTGCGATCCGTGAGATTTTCAAGTACGCGGCGGACCCGGAGGTCATCTCCCTGTCCGCGGGGAACCCGTCCCCCGACGCGTTCCCTACCCAGGCCATAGAGGAAATCACCGCCTCCATTTTGGAGAAGAACCCCATCGCCGCGCTGCAGTACAGCGTGACCGAGGGGTATGTGCCCCTGCGGGAAACCCTGAAGGCTTACATGAAAGAAACTCATCACGCGGGCCGGCCGTTCGACGACCTGATTATCACCTCCGGCGCCCAGCAGGTGATGGATTTGTTCACCAAGTCCCTGTGCAATTCGGGAGACGTGGTGATCTGCGAGGCCCCCAGCTTTATCGGCTCCTTAAACTCTTTCCGTTCCTATGGGGTACGGCTTCGGGGCGTGCCCATGGATGACGACGGCATGAATATGGAGGCGCTGGAAACCGCCTTAAAGGAAGAGCCCACCGCTAAGTTTATTTACACCATCCCCAATTTCCAAAACCCCTCGGGCATCACCATGAGCCTGGAGAAGCGGAAAAAGCTGTACGAGCTGTCCAAACGCTACGGCGTGCTGATTCTGGAGGATAACCCCTACGGCGACCTGCGGATCGAGGGGGATGACCTGCCCTGCGTCAAAAGCTTTGACGAGGATGGGCTGGTGATGTACGCGGGCACCTTCTCCAAGGTGCTGGCCCCGGGGATCCGGGTAGGCTACTGCATCGGGCCCGCCCCGGTATGCCAGAAAATGATCGTCTGCAAGCAGGGCGAGGATGTGCACACCAACATTCTGGCCCAGATGATCGCCCACGAGTTTATGACCAAATACGATTATCCGGCCCATCTCCAGTCCCTGCGGGAGCTTTATCGGAAAAAAGCAAGATTCGCCATGGACCTGATGGACCAATACCTGCTGCCGAAGATCACCTATAAGCCCATCCAGGGCGGCCTGTTCATTTGGTGCACCCTGCCCGACGGGGTGGATATGCCTGATTTCTGCAAGCAGGCGGTGCTGCGCAAGGTGTGCGTGGTGCCAGGCAACGCGTTTTTAACCGATGAAAGCCAGCCCTGCCAGTGCTTCCGCACCAATTTCTCCACACCCACCGACCAGCAGCTGGAAAAGGGGATCAAGATTCTCGGCCAGCTTATCAACGAACTCGTATAAGGAGGCCCTTCCCATGGAAACAGCAAACGCTCCTGAGCGTAAAAAGGTAATTTTCAGCGCCATCCAGCCCAGCGGCACCATCACCCTTGGCAATTACGTGGGCGCCCTGCGGAACTGGGTTGGCTTGCAGGATGAATACGACTGTATTTTCGCCTTGGCGGACCTGCACACCATCACGGTGCGGCAGGACCCGGCGAAATTCCGTAAAAACGCCCTGGAGGCTTACGCCCTGCTGCTGGCCTGCGGCATCGACCTGGACAAAAGCCTGTTCTTCATCCAGAGCCACGTCCACACCCACGCGGAGCTGGCCTGGCTTCTGAACTGCTACACCCAGTTTGGTGAGCTTTCCCGCATGACCCAGTTTAAGGATAAATCCCAGAAGCACGCCGACAACGTCAACGTGGGCCTGTTCGCTTATCCCAGCCTGATGGCGGCGGATATTCTGGCCTATCAGGCGGATATGGTGCCGGTGGGCCTGGACCAGAAGCAGCACCTGGAGCTGACCCGGAACATTGCCGAGCGGTTTAACGGCATCTACGGCCAGACCTTCAAGGTGCCGGACCCCTACATTCCCAAGGTGGGGGCGAAGATCATGTCCCTGCAGGACCCCACCAGGAAGATGTCCAAGTCGGATGAAAACGTCAACAGCTATGTGGCCTTGCTGGATAAGCCCGACGACATTATGCGGAAATTCAAGCGGGCCATCACCGACAGCGACGCCCAGGTGCGGTACGGCGAGGGTAAGGACGGCATCAACAACCTGATGGGGATTTACTCCGTGATGACCGGCAAGACCAACGAGGAAATTGAACGGGAGTTCGACGGCAGGGGCTACGGCGATTTTAAACAGGCGGTGGGCGAAGCGGTGGTATGCCACCTGCGTCCTATCCAGGAGGAGTTCAACCGGCTCATCGGCGACAAGTCCTATTTAGAGCAGTGCTATACTAAGAGCGCGGAAATCGCCCTGCAAATTTCCCAGCGCACCCTGGGCAAGGCCATGAAAAAGGTGGGCTTTATTAAGCGGGCGTTCTAATCACAAAAATATTGGGCCGGAGAGCTTTCCCGCTTTCCGGCCTTTTTTTGCCGTTTTTAGGCGGCGATCAAAAGCCCGCCGTGAGATCCCCCGGCGGGCTTTTGATATCATTTTATTTCCTTTCGCAGCCTGCCGCCCCGGTAGATTCTGGGCACCCGTTTGGTAAGCTGGCACACCGTTTCATAATTGATGGTCTGGTCCAGGGAGGAGACCTCCTCCACAGGCAGAAACGCGCCGCCGTCCCGGCCGAACACCGTCACCACGTCCCCTTCCTCCACCCCGGGGATATGGGTCACATCCAGCATCAGCTGGTCCATGCACACCCGGCCGATGATCCTGGCGCGCTTTCCCCGCACCAGCATTTCCCCTAAATTGGAAAGGGCCCTGGGGTAACCGTCGGCATAGCCGATGGGCACGGTGGCAATTTTCGTTTCCCCTTGGGTGGTGTAGGTTCTTCCATAGCTCACGTCCACCCCAGGATCCACGGTTTTCACCATGGAAACCACGGATTTCAGCTCCATCAGCGGCTTCAGGTTTAAGGGCCGGCGCACCTTGGAGGAGGGCTCCAGGCCGTATAAGATGATTCCCGCCCGCACCAGGTTGAAATTCATTTCCGGATAATCTAAAATCCCGGCGCTGTTGCTGCAATGGCACAAGGGCACGGGAACCCCCCGGTCCCGCAGGGTGTCCGCCACCAGCCGGAAGCATTCATACTGCCTTTTGGTATAGGCTTCCCCATCCCCGGCCTCATCCGCCACGGCGAAATGGGTAAACAGCCCCTCCAAAACCAATCCCGGCAGCGCCGCGATCCGCTGGGCCGCGCCGGCGGCCTCCAGCGCCTGGGCTTCATTCTGGGCGTTTAACCCGATCCGGGTCATGCCCGTATCCACGGCGATATGAACCTTCACCCGCACCCCGGCCTCCTGGGCATAGGCGGAAAGCTGCCGCCCATAGCTCTCGGAAAGGATTGCCTGGGAAATGTCCATCTGGGCCAGGAGGCCGGCGTCGCTGTCCGGGGTAAAGCCTAGGATCAAAATAGGCCTTTGAATCCCGGCCTCCCGCAGCTCCTGCGCCTCCTCTAAATTGGAAACCGCGAACCAGTCCGCGCCCATGGCCTCGCTTTCCCGCGCCAGGGGCACCGCGCCGTGGCCGTAGCCGTCGGCCTTGATAACGCACATCAGCTTCGCCCGCGGGTCGATGGCCCGCCGGATTTCCTCCATATTATGATCCAAGGCGTCCAGGTCCACCTGGGCCCAGGTCCTTTTTAAAAACGGCTCCATAGTATCTCCTCTGTTCTGTGTGAAACGTGTTCTTTTATTATAGTCCCCGGACAACGGCCTAGTCAACCAAAGCAACAAAATTTTAACCCTTTGGAAAAAGACAGGCAATCCCGGGCAAACGCCCGCATATACTGCTAGAAACCTGTTTTTCAGAAGGGAGGCGCGGCAATGGACTTTCAGCCTGTTTGGTCCGGCGACGGCAGAGACGTGGACGATCTGATTTTTGAAGGGGAAGAGCGGCGGGAAAGCGAGCGGTAGCGCGGAAAAGGACTGTTCCGCGTTTTAAGCGGCTTCAAGCCGCTCTTTTTTGCTTTTTGCCATTTTCTCCGGCGGAAAGCGCCGGGGGAAAGCAAGCCCGGGCCCATTAAAAAAGAGGTTCCCCGCCGGTGGGGCGGGCCTTTCTTTTTTCAAAGGGCATCATATCATGTTACTTCTGGGCGCCGTCTTCCTCCAGCGTAAATTTCCAAGCGCAGCAGCAGGTTTCGTCGGTCATATCAGGGTAACAGCTCAGGGCCTGGCAGAGGATCCGGTCGTCAATGGTTTTGGCAAACCCGCTGTATTCAATCTCCCCCACGGGCTTGCAGGGATGAAAGGGCATCCCCTTCCGCTTTCTGGCGGCCTGCACCCGGCATTCCAGGGTCCGGTACACCAGGGTATTGCCCTCCAATATGATCTCATCCTCGTTGATGTTGGCGTAAAACCGCAGCCGCAGGGCTTTCGCAAGCCCCTCCAGCCCGGCCCGCTCCGGCAGGCCGAGAAACGCCTTGATCTTTTTTGCCTCGATCACCGTGAACCGGGCCCAGGCGTTGGCGTCGTGCTCCATGGCTTCATCCATGCCCAGCTTTTTTTCCACCGACTGAAACCATACGCCGTCCATTGCCAGCCAGTTTTTCGAGTAAAGCTCGATCAGCGCGATGAGCTGCTCCCGGCTCATTTCTTCCAGAAATTGATTTTTCATTTCCTACCTCCCAAACTCCCGCCGCCGCGGCGGGAAAACAGAACACCGTCCGAAAAAGCAAGCTTTCCGGACGGTGTTTTTTCTATCATGGTTCATGGAAACGCGGCGCGGGGTTTTACTTATCAAACCGGTTTGGCTGGTAGCTGTTCACCGCCGCGTCGTTTATGGTGCAGCTGTACTCGCCGGTTTCCTGTTCCATTCTCTCCTGGAACTCGTCCTGCTTCATGGCGGCCAGAACGCTCATTCTGCCGTCCTCTGTGGACATCTCATCCAGGTGGTCCTTGATCTTGCCCTTGTACAGGAAATAGTAAGACGTCCCGGACTTGATGGCCCTGGCCTCGCCTTCCTTCATTTCGTCATAGGCGGTCTGCAGGTCGGAGGAAAGGACGATGTTATCCGTCAGGGTTACGCTGCCGTTTAACGGGCTGCTTTCCAGGCCCTCCGACGCCTGATACGCGGAGGCTACCTCCTCCGGGGTCTTGTCCCCATCGGTGACCTGCTTGGCGTATTCCTCAAATTCCTTCTCAATGGCGGAAATCTCATCGTCGCTCAGGTTCTGGGTATTGCCGCTGTCATCCTTGGTGGTCAGGCTCTTGGAAAAATACCGGTACTCGGAATAGCTGTCCAGGAAAAATTCCTCCAGATCCTGGTCGCTCACCGCCTCGGTGCCGCCTTCCCCATAGATGGACTGGAAAACTTTCAGATACTTGGCGTTATAAAGGCTGTAAGCCTTCAAAAAGCTGTCCTTGGAAATACCAAAGGCCTCCAGGGTGTTCTTTTGCTGGGCCCAGACAGAGGTTCCCGCCTCTTCCGTATTTTTCTGGTCCTCCTCGGTCCACTCAATGCCCTCGGCCTTCATTTTAGCGTCCAGGTAAAGGGTTTCCTTGGTTTTCAGCATCGCCTTGTCCTGCATCCACTGGGTGACGCTTTTCCCATCGATCTGCTGGGAATAAAAATCCGTGGAGCCGGAGCTGTTGCCGGAACTAAGGGCTTCCATCATCACCTTGTTCTGGGCCTCCTGATAAGCGGAATAAAGATTGTAGATATAAACGCCGGCCGCCAGGGTCTGGGAATCATCCTTGGCGCTCCAGCTATCGTCGGCGCAACCCGCAAGGCTGGCCGCCATAGCGCCGGCCATGAATACCGCGGCGGCTTTTTTGATAAATCCGGTTTTCATAGATCGTTATCCTCCTATAGCAAACGCTCGCATATAAACTAAATTATACACGCCCGCGCCTGATTTGTCCAGAAATTTTATGGATTTGTCCGGCTGCGCCCTTTGAGGGGCGTCCCGCCGCCCATGGAATTGGCCGGAAAGCGTTGCTATTCTTTGACTTGGCTTTTACTTTTTACGGTTTCCGGGCCAGAGGCCTGAAACACCTGGCGCAGGGTCTCCAGGGGGGAATCCCCGGGGAAAAGCTTCACGGAAATATAGGGCTTGGCGCCGGCGTTGACCAGCACCCGCTTCTGAAACCTGCCGATGAGCCCGCTGACAAACTCCATATCCAGCTTGCGCTGGTACAGCAGCAGCGCCCCGGCGTTCTGCTTGATCTCGTAAATGCCCAGGGAGGCTGCGGTGTTCCGGACCAGGGCCACGTCGATGAGGCCCTTCACCGAGGCGGGAGGCTCCCCGAACCGGTCGATGAGCTCATCCAGCACGTCCATGGCGTCGTCCTGGCTGCGGATATCGGAAATCCGGCGGTAAATTTCCAGCCGCTGGCTCAGGCTCTGGATATAATCCTCCGGGATATGGGCCTGGACCTGGACGTCCACCAGGCACTCCAGCTCGTAGGAGGAGGCTTCTTCCCCCTTTTCCTCGCTGACAGCCTCCCCCAGCAGGCGCAGATACATATCATAGCCCACGGTTTCCATATGGCCGTGCTGCTCGCCGCCTAAAATGTTGCCGGCGCCCCGCAGCTCCAGGTCACGCATAGCGATTTTAAACCCGGAGCCGAACTCGGTGAACTCCCGGATGGCGGAAAGCCGCTTCTGGCTGATCTCGGAAAGGACCTTGTTCCGGGTAAAGGTCAGATAAGCGTAGGCCCGCCGGCTGCTGCGGCCCACCCGGCCCCGGATCTGGTGAAGCTGGGAAAGGCCCATATGGTCCGCGTCCTCGATGATAATGGTGTTCACGTTGGGCACGTCCACGCCGGTTTCGATGATGGTGGTACACACCAGCACGTTGATCTCCTGTTCCATCACCTTCCGCCAAACCTCGGAAAGCTCCCCCTCCGGCATTTTGCCGTGGCCGAAGCCCACCTTGGCCTCGGGGATCTGGACCTGGATCCTGGCGGCCACCCGCTCGATGGATTCCACCTTGTTGTGAAGATAGTAAACCTGGCCGCCCCGGCGAAGCTCCCTGCGGATGGCGTCGTTCAGCACCGCCTGGTCGTATTCCAGCACATAGGTCTGCACCGGGTGCCTGTCTTGGGGGGCCTCCTCCAGGGAGGACATATCCCTTATCCCGGACAGGGCCATATTGAGGGTGCGGGGGATGGGGGTGGCGGAAAGGGTCAGCACATCCACGTTTTTGGTCACCGCCTTAAACCGCTCCTTCTGGGCCACCCCGAACCGCTGCTCCTCGTCGATAATCACCAGCCCCAGGTCCCGGAACTGGACGTCCTTCTGCACCAGCCGGTGGGTGCCGATGACCATGTCGACCTCCCCCCGCTTCAGCTGCCTGATAATCTCCGCCTGCTGCTTGGGGGTGCGGAACCGGGAAAGGACCTCCACCTTAACGGGAAAGCCCTCGAACCGCTGGGTGACGGTCTGGTAATGCTGCCAGGCCAGAATGGTGGTGGGCACCAGCAGGGCGCACTGCTTGGAATCGGTGACGCATTTAAAGGCGGCCCGCAGGGCCACCTCGGTTTTGCCAAAGCCCACGTCGCCGCACAGCAGCCGGTCCATGGGCTGCTCCCGCTCCATGTCGTCCTTAATCTCCTGGATGCACCGCAGCTGGTCCTCGGTTTCGTCATACTCGAACCGGGACTCAAAATCCCGCTGCCAGCTGGAATCCGGCGGGAACGCGTGGCCTTTCAGCTTCATCCGCTCCGCGTACAGCTTAATCAGCTCCTTGGCGATATCCTTCACCGCCGACCGGACCCGGGCCTTGGTTTTCTGCCAATCCTGGCCGCCTAAGCGGTTCAGCCGGACCTTGACCTCCTCCTTTGGCCCGATATATTTGGACACCATATCGAGCTGGGTGACGGGCACGTATAAAATGTCCCCTTTGGCATAGCGGACCTTTAAATAATCCTTGGTGACCCCCTGCATTTCCAGCTTATGGATCCCCTCGAACACGCCGATGCCGTGGGCGGAATGCACCACGTAATCTCCCGGCGCCAGCTCGGAAAGGCTGTAAATCTCTTTCGCGTTTTTCTGGCGCTTTCTGGTTTTTTGGGGCGTGGAGGCAAAATGCCCGTGGGTAATCAGGGCAAAATTAGCCGTGGGGTACTCAAACCCCGCGGACAGGCTGCCGGGCAGCACCGTTACCCGGCCCAGGGAAAGGGTTTTCGCGTCATCCCGGTACTCGCAGGGAATGCCCAGGTTTTGCAAATCCTCGGCGGCGGCCCGGGCGGACCGCTGGGTGCCCCCCAGCACCACAACCCGCATTTTCGGGGACAAAATCGCGTTTAAATCCTCCTGCAAAAGCTGCATGCCGCCGCCCCAAACCGAAAGCTGCCGGGCGCTCAAATTAATTAAGGAGGAAAGAGGGGTGTCATAGCTGCCCCGGACGAAGGCGTCCAGATACACGCAGTCCCGGCTTTCCAGCTGTTTTTGGGCATAAGTATAGTCTCCGGAATAGGTATCCAGGCCCTTGCACAGGATTCCCTCTTCCAGATAGTCTTTGATATCCTCGCTCCACTGCCACGCCACGGACCGTAGCCGTTCCTTGATTTTGATAGGCTCCGACTGGAACACCATAGCCTCCGGCTCCAGGTAATCCAGCAGGGTAGCCGGGGAAGGGTAGAGCAGGGGCAGAAATTTATCCGCGCTGCCGGGGCGCCTGCCGCCCACCAGCTGTTCCGCCTCCCGGCTGAGCGTTTCTTTCGCCTTTACCGCCGTTTTTCCCCGGAGGGCGGAGGCCAGCTTTTCTATTTTCTTCGCCAGGCTCCCAGGGTTGGAAATCAGAACCTCCGTAGACGGCGCCAGGGTGATTTCCTCCAGGGGCTCGTCGGTGCGCCGCTGGGTTTCCGGATCAAAATAGCACAGGGTGTCGATTTCGTCCCCCCAGAACTCCACCCGGATGGGAGCGGACGCATCAGGGGTGAAAAAGTCTAAAATACCGCCACGGAC
Source organism: uncultured Ruminiclostridium sp. (assembly GCA_902490005.1). Taxonomy (GTDB): domain Bacteria; phylum Bacillota; class Clostridia; order Oscillospirales; family Acutalibacteraceae; genus Clostridium_A. The sequence goes on along the minus strand of CABUCM010000004.1, from coordinate 68,628 downwards.
CGCGTACTGGCCCGGCCCCTCCACCTGCTGGTACCGCTCGTACCCGGAGGCGCCCAGCAGCGCCTCGATCCGGGGCAGTGGCACCTCCTGGCCGGCCCTAAGGGTGAGCCGCCTGGTTTTCAGCTCGTCCGGCGGTATGGTATACTGCAAGGCCGCGTCGATGCAGGCGATCACCACCTGATAATCCCCCTCCAGCATTTTCGCCATCACCTGGAGCCGCTGGTGCTCGTATTCCCGGGACTGGCCCTCGGCGGCCCGGAAGTTAAAATCCCGGGCGGGGTACACCAGGGCGGTGGTCCCCATAGACGCCAGGTCGTTGCAAAGCCGCTGGCCCTCGCCCTCGTCGGAAGCGATCACCAGGGCATTGCGGCCGGTTCTAGCGCAAAGGGAGTGGACCAGATGGGCCTTATGGATGCCGGAGACCCCGGTAACCGCCGCGGGGGTCTTGTGGCCCTCTACCGCCGTCACCAGGGTTTCGTATTCGGCTACGCCGTCTAAAAGGCTGCTCAAAAATTTCATAGGCTGCTTTCTCCTGCCTGACGCCCCGGGGCCCGGCGCCGCGGGGCGTCAGGCAGGGCGCAGATATTCGCGGCCCAAGGCCGTTTTCGTCGTAAATCGTGATGTTCAATCTCAGGGCCGCGCCAGTTAAGAGTTAAATTGGTTCATGGCCTGGTCGATCTTCCCCTGGACCATCAGCTCCGCCGCCTGGACAGCCCGCTTGGCGGCCTCGCCTAACGCCTTTTGCTCATCCTGGGTAAACCGGGACAGCACCCAGTCCGCCAGGTTATAGTCCGGCCTGGGCTTTTTGCCCACGCCCATTTTAATCCGGGGAAACGTGTCCTTTCCTGACAGGTATATGATGTTTTTCATACCGTTATGCCCGCCGTCGCTGCCTTTCCGGCGGATCCGCAGCTTGCCGGGGTCCAGGGAAACGTCGTCGAAAATCACGATTACCCGTTCCGGGGGGATTTTATAAAAATTCATTGCCTCGGCCACCGCCTGGCCGCTCAGGTTCATAAAGGTCTGGGGCTTCATCAAAAGTACCCGCCTGCCGCCGAAAACGGCGTCGGCGCACAAGGATTTATATTTCAGCCGGGTGACGCTGGCGCCGCATTGGGCGGCGATTTGGTCCAAGGTGAAAAAGCCGGCGTTGTGCCTGGTGTTTTCATATTGCCGGCCCGGATTGCCCAGCCCCGCCACGATATATTCCACCGGCCCCGCCGGGGCGGAGGGCCTGAGCCCCTCCAGCTTCTTAAAAATGTCAAACATTTTATCCGTATCCTCCTGGTTTTTGCCGTTGTTTTCCGGCGAAAAAAATGATATCATAAATACATCAAAAAGGAAAGGGGGGTGCACTGTGGCTTGTGAACGTCAATTGGATTTTTATCTTCCCGTCCCGGTCATGGATGTATTTAACTATGTAGCGTCTCAAAATGAAATCTATAAAATGAAAATGGCGGCGGTAGACCGCGCTAACTTCAAAATTTTCTTAAAGCACCGGGCAAATATGCTCACCTGGGGCGAACATATCACCATCTCTTTTTATGATCCCCTGGACGGCGGCTGCCGCATTATTGTGGAATCCAAGCCCGCTTTGGCCACCACGCTGATCGATTACGGCAAAAACGCGGAAAACTGCAATTATGTCCGCCAATTTATTTTGTCCTCCTTCAACCAGCCCTTAAACGGCCAGGTCCGGTAAAAACCACATTCGGCACAGCAACGCATTATGGCGGGATGGAAGCTCCATCCCGCCTCGTTGTTTTTATTCCGCCAAAACCGGCCGGTTACAGGAACATGGGGGAAACCGGCTTATCCTCATAAATGCGCTCAATGGCCTCGGCAAACAGGGGGGCCACGGACAAAATCGTCATGTTCTCAAGCTTCCGCTCTCCGGTCACCGGCACCGTATCCAGCAGGATCAGCTCCTTAATGGGGCTGTTCCTGATCCGCTCAATGGCGGGGCCGGAAAGAACCCCGTGGGTTGCCGCCGCGGTGACCTCCACCGCGCCGCCCTTTTCCATAATGGCGGCGGCCCCGTTGCACAGGGTACCCGCGGTATCGATCATATCATCCACTAGGATAACCCTTTTATCCTTTACGTCGCCGATGATGTTCATCACCTCGCACACATTGGCCTTTTGCCGCCGCTTATCGATGATGGCCAAAGGGCAGCCCAGACGGTCCGCGAAGTTCCTGGCCCGTGTCACCGAACCTAAATCGGGGGAGACCACCACATACTCCTCGTTGTCCCTGCCGATCCGCCCTCTTAAAAAGGCGGCCAGGGTAGGGGCGCCCACCAAATGGTCCACCGGGATATTGAAAAACCCCTGGATCTGGGGGGCGTGCAGGTCCATGGTCAGCACCCGGTCCGCCCCAGCGGTGGTGATTAAATCCGCCACCAGCTTGGCGGAGATCGGGTCCCTGGCCTTGGCCTTCCGGTCCTGCCGGGCGTAGCCGAAATAGGGGATCACCGCCGTGATCCTGGCGGCGGACGCCCGCTTCATGGCGTCGATCATAATCAGAAGCTCCATAATGTTGTTGTTCACCGGCGAACAGGTGGACTGGACAATAAAGCAGTCGGAGCCCCGGACCGACTCGAACAGGGAAACGGCGATTTCCCCGTCGCTGAAGGTGCTGACCTCTGATTTTCCCAAGGGCAGCCCCAAGCACTCGGCGATCCGTTTGGCGACCATTGGGTTGGAATTAGCTGTGAAGATTTTGATGTCTTTCCCATGAAAATTCATGATAAATTCCCCCTCGTTTTGCACGTTCGTATCCATACCCGTCTGTGACGGTACCAACCTTATTGATACCCCTTTTGCCTGGCGATTTCGTTCAGTTCCCGCAGCTGGCCGGCGTCGTTCGCCCCCATTACCGCATCGGGGCTTTTCGCCGGGTAAGCGTCCGCCGCCTCGCCCTTTTCCAGCAGAAGCTTTACCGCGTCCGGCAGGTAATACTCCCCCTGGGCGTTGTGGTTCTCAATGGACGACAGCACGCTTAACAGCTTCTCCACCCGGAACCAATATGCCCCGGAGCTGACCTCCTTGATCCCCTTCTGGGTTTCATCCGCGTCCTTTTCCTCTACCACCGCGGCAAGCCCGCCCCCGTCCTTATCCCGCAGAACCCTGCCGTAGCCGAAGGGGTCGTCCAAATAGGCGGAGATCAGCGTCACCGCGTGGCCCCCGTCCCGGTGGCGTTCATAAGCGCCCCGGATCGTTTCCGCATCCATAAACGGGGCATCCCCGTTTAAAATCAGCACGTCGCCGCCCCGGCGGCGCTCCAAAAAGCTTTTGGCCTGCATCACCGCGTGGGCGGTGCCCTTCCGCTCCGCCTGGAAAGCCGTTTCAAACGTCTCCGGCAGGGTGGCCAGGTACTTTTCCACTTCCTCCCGCTTAAAGCCCTCTACAACACACAGGTCACCGATACCTGCCTGCCGGGCGGCGTCGATGACCCATTTCAGCATGGGTTTATTCAGCACCCGGCTCAGCACCTTGGGCAGATTGGATTTCATCCGCTTGCCCTCTCCCGCGGCCAGGATAATCCCACAAACCTCTGGCATATAGTCCTCCCCTTGGCAGGCGTTTCCTCCGCCCGCCGAAATCTTAATGAAAAGCTAATCTTATTATCTCATAACCTTCGGATTTTTCAAGCCTTTTCCGTCGGGAATTGACGAATTTTCCCAGCGGCGGTTTTTCTTTTCGGAAATTTGAAAAAAATCCCTATTTGTTGGCAAAAAGATGTGGAAAATCCTCAGCCGTTTTGTTATAATGATTTTGAGAGCTTTGAAGAAGTTAGGATCTCTAAGAAAAGCTCAATCTGCTCAAGCGCTTCGCGCTTAATTTTATAGGAGGTAGATACCAATGAGCCACAAGTATGTATACCTTTTCTCTGAGGGCAACGGTTCCATGCGGGAACTGCTCGGAGGAAAAGGCGCCAACCTGGCTGAAATGACCGTTTTGGGCATGCCAGTACCCCAGGGCTTCACCGTTTCCACGGAGGCCTGCACCCGTTATTACGAGGACGGCAAAAAGATTGCTCCTGAAATCGAGGAGGAAATCTACGCGAACCTTGCCAAGATGGAAGAGATCAACGGCAAGAAATTCGGCGATAAGGAAAACCCGCTGCTGGTTTCCGTGCGTTCCGGCGCGAGAGCCTCCATGCCCGGCATGATGGACACCATCTTGAACCTGGGCCTGAACGACGACGTTGCCGCCAGCATGATCGCCAAGAACCCCGACATCAAGTTCGTCCGTTTCGTATACGACTCTTACCGCCGTTTCATCCAGATGTTCTCCGACGTTGTTATGGGCTTGGCAAAGTCCACCTTTGAGGTCATCATCGACGAGGTCAAGGAGAAGAAGGGCGTTAAGAACGACATCGACCTGGATGCCGACGATATGAAAGAGCTGGTCAAGCTCTTCAAGGCCCACTATAAGAAGGAAATGGGCGAGGACTTCCCGTCCGATCCGAAGGCTCAGCTGATGGAATCTGTCAAGGCTGTATTCCGTTCTTGGGACAACCCCCGCGCCAACGTATACCGCCGTATGAACGAGATCCCCTACAGCTGGGGCACCGCTGTCAACGTGCAGCCCATGGTGTTCGGCAACCTGAACGAAAACTCCGGTACCGGCGTCGCCTTTACCCGTGACCCCGCCACCGGCGAAAGAGCGCTGTTCGGCGAGTATCTCATCAACGCCCAGGGCGAGGACGTGGTGGCCGGTATCCGTACCCCCAGCCACATCTCCAAGCTGGCCGAGGATATGCCCGAGGTGTACAAGCAGTTTGCCGACATCGCGAACCGCCTGGAAGAGCACTATGCCGACATGCAGGATATGGAATTCACCATTGAGAACGGCAAGCTGTATATGCTTCAGACCAGAAACGGCAAGAGAACCGCTGCCGCCGCTCTGAAGATCGCCGTAGACCTGGTGGACGAGGGCAAGATCTCTGAGGACACCGCTGTTCTCCGCGTGGAGCCCAAGCAGCTGGACGCTCTGCTCCATCCCCAGTTTGACGCCAAGGCTCTGAAGGCCGCCAAGGCCATCGGCAAGGGCCTGGCCGCTTCTCCCGGCGCCGCCTGCGGCAAGGTGGTATTCACCGCCGAGGATGCCAAGGCCTGGCATGAGAACGGCGAAAAGGTCGTTCTGGTCCGTCTGGAGACCTCTCCTGAGGACATCGAGGGCATGGCTGCCGCCGAGGGTATTCTGACCGTTCGCGGCGGTATGACCTCTCACGCCGCCGTTGTTGCCCGCGGTATGGGCACCTGCTGCGTATCTGGCTGCGGCGACATCAAGATGAACGAGGAAGCCAAGGAATTTGAGCTGGGCGGCCTGACCATTAAGGAAGGCGACTACATCTCTATCGACGGTTCCACCGGCAACATCTATGGCGAGGCTATCCCCACCGTTGCCGCCTCCATCTCCGGCGATTTCGACCGCTTCATGAAGTGGGCCGACGCCAAGAGAACCCTGAAGGTCCGCACCAACGCCGACACTCCCCGTGACGCCGCCCAGGCTGTGGCCTTTGGCGCCGAGGGCATCGGCCTGTGCCGTACCGAGCACATGTTCTTCGAGGGCGACCGCATCAAGGCTATCCGCGAGATGATCGTTGCCAAGACCCCCGAAGCCAGAAAGGCTGCCTTGGCTAAGATCCTGCCTTATCAGCAGGGCGACTTTGAGGCCATGTACCGGGTGCTGGAAGGCCGTCCCATGACCGTCCGTTTCCTGGATCCGCCTCTGCATGAGTTCGTTCCCCAGAAGGAAGAGGATATCATCGAGCTGGCGGGCGAGCTGAACATCACTGTTGACGAGCTGAAGGCCGTTATCGCCGGCCTCCACGAGTTCAACCCCATGATGGGCCACCGTGGCTGCCGTCTGGCCGTCACTTATCCGGAAATCGCCGAAATGCAGACCACCGCTGTCATCAACGCGGCTCTGGTTGTGAACAAGGAGCATCCGGAATTCAACATTGTGCCTGAGATCATGATCCCGCTGGTAGGCGAGGTTAAGGAATTGAAGTTCGTGAAGGACATCGTGACCTCCACCGCCGACAAGCTGATCGCCGCCGCCGGCAGCGACATGAAGTATCATGTGGGCACCATGATCGAGATCCCGAGAGCCGCCCTGCTGGCCGACGAGATCGCCCAGGAAGCCGAGTTCTTCAGCTTCGGCACCAACGACTTAACCCAGATGACCTTCGGCTTCAGCCGTGACGACGCTGGCAAGTTCCTGGATTCCTATTATGAGAACAAGATCTATGAGAACGATCCCTTCGCCAGACTGGACCAGAAGGGTGTTGGCAAGCTGGTCAAGATGGCTGTCGAAGGCGGCCGCAAGACCCGCCCCGACATCAAGCTTGGCATCTGCGGCGAGCATGGCGGCGACCCGACCTCCGTCGAGTTCTGCCATAACATCGGCCTCAATTATGTTTCCTGCTCTCCGTTCCGCGTGCCGATCGCCCGGTTGGCCGCTGCCCAGGCTGCGATTAAGTCCAGCAAATAAGTTTTCTCTGCACTGCAAAAGCGCCTCTGGTTTTACCAGAGGCGCTTTTTTCTATGGGAGGGCCGCGGCCGGCGGGAAAAACGCTTTCGGCCCGGTTAGGCCGCGATCCCGGCCTGTACTCCAGGGGTTCCTATCCAAAAAGGGCCGGCCCGGATCCGGGCCAGCCCTTTTTTATCCCCGGCCGAAGCCGGCGCCGTTTTTTATTTCATCGGCGGGGTTTTGTTCAAATTTTTCTCCCGCTCCTTAGGCTGTTTCACCCGGTTCACCGCGAAGATACCGAAGCAGACCAGGGCCAGCGCCGCCAGATACCGCCAATCCCAAAGGTTTTCTCCCAGGAAGGCGGCGGAAAGGATCACGCCGAACACCGGGGTCATAAAATTATACACCGTAATTTTGCCCACTGGATTATAATACAGCAGGGCGGTCCAGATGACAAAGGCCACCGCGGACAGAAGGATCATGTAACCCAGCAGCAAAAACGCTTCCGGGCCCACCGGATTCAACCTTCCCCTAGGCAGGCCGATCAGGCACAGCACCGCGCCGCCGATGAGCAGCTGCCATCCGGTGATGGTCATGGAATCCCCGTTGGACGCCACATTTTTGCTCAATAGGGCGCCCACGGCGGACGATAACGCCGCCAGAATGATAAAGCCCTCGCCCTGGAAGGAGAAGCTGGCCTCCAGCCCGCCCAGCCCCAGGTTCACAATCACCACGCCGGTAAACCCGGCGATACAGCCAACCACCTTAAACCGGTTCAGCTTATCGTTGCGGTAAATAAAGTGGGCCAGAACCACGGCGAAAAAGGTGCTGACCGCGCCGAAAATAGAAGCCTTCACCCCGGTGGTGTTTGCCAGGCCCAAATAAAAGAACACATACTGCAGGGTGGTCTGCACTAGGCCCAGCACCAGGATCCCCACGATGTTGCGCTGGTTTGGCAGGCACATCCGCTTTCTTTTCAGGCTGGCGAATAAAATGGTGACCAGCCCCGCCATGCCGAACCGGATGCCGGCAAACAGCAGCTTGCTGGCGCTGTCATCCGGAGCGATCTGAAACAGCTCATACCCGGTTTTCACGCAGGGGAACGCGCTGCCCCACAAAATGGCGCACACTGCCGCCAGTAAAACCACCACGCCGGTTTTCGTAAAAATAGCCCCTTTTTTTGACTGCTCCATTTTCTCACCCGCCTACTATATTCTAACCCTATCATAGCACACCTTGTGAAAATATGGAATCAGTCCCGGCCGTTTTTTTAATTTACCGCCCGAACAGCTTTCCGATCACCCAATCCATAGACCCGATTCTCCGGTCTGGATTCACGGCGTCTAAAACACCCCTTTGATATTGGTGGTAAGCGAGCCTCGCCTCTCCCAGGCGCTGGGCGGCCTCCTTCACCTTGGCCTTATAGCCCGCGCTGCAGTCGGCGATCTCCTTCTGGAACGTTTCGTCCGTCCCCGGCTTCACCGCGGCCTCATAAATATCGATGATTTCGTCGGTTTCCCGCTCCGGGAAATACTCGTGGGGGGATGTGCTGTCGAAAACGCACACTCCCAGCTCCCGGATGACGACCATATCCAGGCTGTTGGGGTCGAAGGCACAGTGATAAATTTCCACCCGGTACCCCCGCTCCTGGGCCGCCTTGCTGATTTTCTTCAGGAAGGTGGATTTCCCGGTGCCCGGACGGCCTTTCAGAAAATACCGCTTGGGGATTTCCTGGGTAATATTGGGGATGTAATCATACGAGCCGTTTACCGTAGCGGCGCCGAAGAAGCGGTCCACACCACTGCCGGCGTTCTCCGTTTTCCCGTCGCCCAAAAGCTTTGCCACGGTCTCTTCCGCCAATGTATCCAAGGCCTTGAAGTCTATGTTGGAAATATAGATCTTTTCCCAGTCGTCATGAATCGCCAGCGCCTGGGCAAAGCAGCCGTAAGCTTCCTGGATCCCGGCCCTGGCCTTGGACAAATTTTCATCCGCCGTCAGCCGGACGGAATAGGATTCATCCGAATAAGCGGGAAAATTCACCAGCCCCGCGTCAAGCCCGGGCAAAATGATCCCCTGCAGGCTGTTGTCCAGGCAATTGTGGATTAGCTCCACCTCCAGGTCCTCTCCCAGCGCCTGGGCGCAAACCTGGCTTAATATCTGGGCCGCCAGCAGGTCGGGATAACCGTCCAGCTTAACCACGTTTTTCAGCTTTCCAAAATTTGATTCCCAAAAGCTCACGAATCCCCGGGAGCTGTTGGTGTCGATAAAATAATGCAGCACATTCTTTTCCAAAACCCATTCCCCTTTCCATAAGTAACGATCTTTCTATGAAACGAGCCTATTGCCGTTTGCCCATGAGCACGCTCAGTAAGGTAAAACCGCATAAATGATAATCATCCGCCGAAATCATACGATAACAGCGTATTTTAGGCCGCCTTGCACGCCCAATGTGGGTTTGCTCCTCTAGAAACGATCCTTACAGTATATGCGGGAGCAGGTTGTCTTTTTCCAGTTGTTTTACGCGGCCGCGGCCATCCGGCCCAGCACCGGCCGCAGGCGGTAGGCCAGCACCGACGCCAAAACGATTTTAATAGCGTCTCCCACGAGAAACGGCACCACGCAAAGAAGCAGCGCCGCCCAGATATTAACCCCGGCGTAAATCATATACCAGGCGGTGCCCAGGGCATAGCAGCCGGCCATGCCTGCCGCCATCGCCACTGGATAAATCCAGAAATGGCGGCCCGCCTTAGAAACGATCAGGCCGATTAAAAACGCCGCCACAATATAACCCCAGATGTAGCCTCCCGTGGGGCCCAGCACCCGGGCGAAGCCCCCGGAAAAGTTGGCGAACACCGGCAGGCCCACCAAGCCCATCACCACATAAACGGCCTGGGCAATGGTACCCCGCGCCGGCCCCAGAACCGCGCCGGAAAGAAACACCGCCAGGGTTGCCAGGCTCAGGGGCACGTCTGTAAACGGCAGGGGGATTGCGATTTGAGACAGCACAATCGTCAACGCCACAAACATAGCGGTGACGGTGATCTGCTTGATGGAATTTTTCTTCACGGGGCTCTCCTCCAATTGTAAACTAATATTTTGTAAATTCGGTTTACAATTATTATAGTCAAAAGAAATGCGCTTGTCAAGAGAATCACAAATCATGGCTCAGGCAAATCACCTAACCTTTTTAGCGCCTGTTTTCGCCTGACGTTCAAAATCTCCTGATCGAGGGAAACATAAATGCACTCTTGACAGCTGCCTGTAATGCTCAAACTAATTTCGTCCAATAAGCATTGATCCTCTTCCCAATAAACGCAAAATAGATTTTCACATAGCATAAAATTCACCCTTTTTAGTATATTACGGTGTCATCTTGGTGTCAATATGGCTCCATAAATATTTCTCTCTAAATGATACCATAGTAATAACTAGGAGGGATTTTATGGCTGTCATTAAAACTCAGTTTACCTTACGTTTAGATGTCGTAACCCATTGCAAAATTCAAAAGATCGCCCAGGAAGATAACCGTTCCCTTACAAATATGATAGACCATTTGATCAAACAGGAAATCAAACGCTATGAAAAAGAAAACGGCGAGATCGCCGTTACGGAAGAGGACTACGGAATAAAATAATTTAAAAAAGCGGGCGCAATGCCCGCTTTTATTTTTTGTTTCCGCCAGCCGCGGGCGGTTGATTCCCCTCACCTTTGGCGCGCCCGGCACAGTTTGCGCAACCCTTGCCCCCGGCGCCATCAACGCCGCCGGCGCGCCCAGGGCAACTTTCGCATCCAGAACAGCCGCAGCAGCGCCCCTTTTTCACCTGGCGGACCACATGCCGAAGGGCCAAGACAAAAAGGACGGCCAGAATCCCTATTAAAATCCAATCAAACCAGTTCATAATCGCCTCTGTTTCTTAAAGCAGGGAGCCGATCTGGAAAATCAGGGTTCCCATGATCCAGGCCACGCCGGTTTGGAATAAAACCATCCAAAGGGCGTATTTTCCACTGCCAAGCTCCTTTCTCACTGTATTCACCGCCGCAATACAGGGGGTATACAGCACGGTGAACGCCAAAAACGAGCACGCCGCCAGAGGGGAGAAAATCCCGCTGAGGGCGGCAGGCAGCCCGGCCATATTGGTACCGGTCAGCACCGCCAGGGTGCTGACCACCGCCTCCTTGGCGGTAAAACCGGTGATTAAGGCGGTGGAAGCCCGCCAGTCGCTGAAGCCCAAAGGCGCGAAAACAGGGGAGATAAACCGGCCGATCTGGGCCAGCATGCTGTCCGCGCTGTCCGCCACCACATTGATCCGGGTATCGAAGGTCTGCAAAAACCAGATGACAATGGTAGCCACAAAAATCACCGTAAAAGCCCGCTCCAAAAAGTCCTTGGCCTTATCCCACAGCAGCAGGCCCACGCTTTTGGCGCTTGGCAGCCGGTAGTTGGGCAGCTCCATCACAAAGGGCACCGGTTTTCCCTGAAACGCGGTCTTTTTCAGCACCAAGCCGCTTAAAATTCCCATGATGATCCCGAACACATACAAGCAGATCATCACCAGGGCCTGGTAACGCTGGAAAAAGGTTACGGTAAAAATCGCGTAAATGGGCAGCTTGGCGCTGCAGCTCATAAAGGGCGTTAGCAAAACGGTCATTTTCCGGTCCCGCTCGCTGCTGAGGGTGCGGGCCGCCATAATCGCCGGCACCGTGCAGCCGAAGCCGATGAGCATGGGGACGAAGCTTCTTCCGGAAAGGCCGATTTTCCGCAAGGCCTTATCCATGACAAAGGCCACCCGGGCCATATACCCGCTGTCCTCTAAAATAGACAGGAAGAAGAACAGCACCACGATAATGGGAAGGAACGACAGCACGCTCCCCACGCCGGCGAACACCCCGTCAATAATCAGGGAGTGGATCACCGGGTTGATGCCGTAGGCGGACAACCCTCCGTCGGCCGCCTGGGTCAAAGCCTCGATGCCCATGGAGAGCAAATCGCTGAGCCATGAGCCGATCAGCCCGAAGGTCAGCCAAAACACAAGCAGCATGATCGCCAGGAAAATCGGGATGGCGAAAACCTTATGGGTGAGGATTTTATCGATCTGAATGCTGCGGCGGTGTTCCTTAGATTCCCCGTTTTTCACCACCGCGCCGGCGCACAGCTTATCGATGAACTGGTACCGCATATCCGCCAGGGCCGCTTCCCGGTCGGTACCCAGCTCCTGCTCCATTTCTTTCACGATATGGCCCACCATGTCGATTTCGTTTTCCGAAAGCTTTAGCTTGCGCATCATCGGCTCGTCGCCCTCCACCAGCTTGGTGGCGGCAAACCGGGGCGGCACGCCCAGCCGCTCGGCGTGGTCCTCCACCATATGGGAAAGGGCGTGGATCGCCCTATGTACCGCGCCGGCGCAGAAATCCATCCGTTTCGGCCGTTCCTTCTTTTCCGCGGTCTCAATCATGACCCGGATCAGCTCGTCCACGCCTTCGTTTTTGTTGGCGGCGATGGGCACTACCGGAACGCCGATTTCCTCTGAAAGCTTCTTCACATCGATGGCGGAACCGTTATTCCGAATTTCATCCATCATGTTCAGGGCGATCACCATGGGGATATTCAGCTCGATTAATTGCAAGGAAAGATATAAATTCCGCTCGATATTGGTGGCGTCCACAATATTAATGATGCCGTCGGGATGCTGCTCCACCAAAAAATCCCGGGTGACAATTTCTTCATTGGTATAAGGGGAAAGGGAATAAATACCGGGCAGATCTACCAGGGTGGCGTTGGAATGGTTGCGGATAACGCCTTCCTTCCGTTCCACGGTAACGCCGGGGAAATTACCCACGTGCTGGTTGGAGCCGGTCAATTGATTGAACAGGGTGGTTTTTCCGCTGTTTTGATTGCCGCCTAACGCAAAAATCATTTGAGCCGCTCCTTCTCTACCTGAATTTTTTTAGCGTCCTCAATCCGAAGCGTCAGCTCATAGCCCCGCAAATGAATTTCAATGGGGTCGCCCATGGGCGCCCTCTTTCGGATCATCACGCCGGTCCCCGGCGTGATGCCCATATCCAGCAGCCTTCTCCGCAGCGCGCCCTCTCCGCCTACCACGGTGACCTTGGCTTGCTGTTCCAGCTTTAATTCATCTAATGTCAAAAGCTTCCCCTCCAAACGCCGTTTTTACTGTCTTAATTGTAAGCTTAGGGAAACTTTTTGTCAATGGTTAGGTTTGCCTAATACACACTCCGGTTCCGTCCGCTTTTAGCTGTTTTTACTCATTCGCCAGGCGCCGCCGCAGCCTTTGGCAGTCCGGCAAAAAAGACGCCACCAGCGCCCAAAATTCCCGGGAGTGGTCGTGGTGGACGGTGTGGCACAGCTCATGGATAATCACATAGTCAATGACCTCCGGCGGCTTTTCCATCAGCCGCCAGGAAAGGCAGACGCTGTTTTTCCCCGAGCAGGAGCCCCACCGGGTTTTCGCGCCGGTGACCTTGACCCCGGCGGGAACCAATCCGGTCTCTTGGGAAAGCTCCCAGGCCCGCCGGGGCAGGTACTCCCGGGCCCGCTCTTTCAGGGCGGCTTCCTCCTCCGGGGTAAGCTCCCGCCGGTTCGCCTCCTTTCGGGCCAGCTCTTCGGTTTTCTTTTGAATCCAGCTTTCCTTTTGAGCCACAAAGCCGTCGATCCATTTCCGGGAAAGCTTCCACGGCGCACGCACCTCCAGGCCGCCATCCCCCTTTACGGTCAGGGCCACCGTTTTCCGCCGGGAGCGGACCAGCTGATATTCCCGCATTTTTAAATCCCCTTCTTTCCGGTTAACATCAAAACCGCCGGAAACCCAACGGTTTAAGCTCTTTTCCTGGGCCGCCCAATAAAACAAGAGCCGCCTTGGAGGGCGGGCGCCGCAACCAAGGTTGCGGCGCCGTCGCCCCTTCAGGCGGCTCTGAATGTTTTGTTGAAACAGCGCGGACTTATGCCTTGCCGCCGCAGCCCAAAACAGTCTCGATCTTGTGCATAACGATAGACTTGATGGCGTCGCGGGCCGGGCTCAGATACTGGCGGGGATCGAAGTGGGAGGGATTCTCCACCAGGTACTTGCGGATTGCGGCGGTCATTGCCAGCCGCAGGTCAGAGTCCACGTTGATCTTGCAAACGGCCATTTTCGCGGCCTCTCTCAGCATATCCTCGGGAATGCCGATGGCGTCGGGCATTTTGCCCCCGAATTGGTTAATCATTTCCACATACTCCGGAATAACGGAGGAAGCGCCGTGGAGCACGATGGGGAAGCCGGGCAGACGCTCGGAAACCTCTTTCAGGATATCGAACCGAAGCTGGGGCTTCTGGCCGGGTTTGAATTTATAAGCGCCGTGGCTGGTGCCGATGGCGATCGCCAGGGAATCCACGCCGGTGCGCTCTACGAAATCCTGCACCTGGGCGGGATCGGTGTAAGAGGCGTCGGCGTCGCTGACGTTAACGGCGTCCTCGATGCCCGCCAGGCGGCCAAGCTCCGCTTCCACGGTCACGTTGCGAGGATGGGCGTAGTCCGCGACCTTTTTCGCCAGCGCCACGTTCTCCTCATAGTCCAGGTGGGAACCGTCGATCATCACGGAGGTGAACCCGCCGTCGATGCAGTCCTTGCACAGTTCAAAAGAGGAGCCGTGGTCCAGATGAAGGGCGATGGGCAGGCCGGTTTCGATTTCAGCGGCTTCCACTAGTTTGGTCAGATAGGTGTGGTTGGCGTATTTACGGGCGCCGGCGGACACCTGAAGAATGACGGGAGCATTCAGCTCCTTACAGGCTTCAGTAATCCCCTGCACAATTTCCATATTGTTGACATTAAAAGCGCCGATTGCATAGCCTTCCTCGTAAGCCCGCTTGAACATCTCTCTTGTGTTTACCAGAGGCATTTTGAAATCACTCCTGTTTTAAATTAACCTCCGCGGGCGTTTCGGGCCTTTCCCACGCCCCGCACCGTTTGTAAAAATCCGGAAAAGCAGAGGTTTCTGAAGATTATTATACAACATCGGAACAAAAATATAAAGACATATTGTTAAAAAAACAACGAGTTTTTCTCATATTGTTCCAGGAAAAGCCGCCGTTTTCCGCCAAACCCGCGGTTTTCAATCAAACAGCATTCCAAAAAAAGATCAGCTAAACAAAAAAGGCGGGGATTAAAAATCCCCGCCTTTGTAAAAATCAGTGATAGTTGCGGATCAAGGAAACCACCCGGCCTAAAATAACCACCCGCTCGGCGATGATCGGCTCAAAGTCCGGGTTTTCCGGCTGAAGGCGGATATACCCGTTTTCCCGGAAGAAGCGCTTGACCGTGGCCTCATCCTCTAACAGGGCCACCACGATATCGCCGTTTTCCGCCACCGGCGTTTTGTGGGCCACCACATAGTCGCCGTCTAAAATACCGGCGTTAATCATGCTTTCTCCCACAACCCGCAGGGCAAACAGCTCCCGGCCCCGGCATTGGCTTTCATTGATGGGAAGATACCCCTCCACATCCTCCACCGCCAAAATGGGCAGGCCCGCGGTAACCCGGCCCAGCACCGGAACCTGGACGCTCCTCTCCACGCCGGAAATGTGGATCGCCCGGTTCAGCCCGGCGTCTCGGGAAATGAACCCGTTCTCTTCCAAGGTTTTTAAATGCGCGTGAACCGTAGAGGTGGACTTCAGCCCTGTGGCCGCGCATATTTCGCGGACAGAAGGCGGCACCCCGTCTTGGGAGCGCTCCCGCAAATAATCCAAAATTTTCTGCTGGCTCTTATTTAGCTTCTTCAATGAAACAACGCCTCCTTTCCTAGTTACCCATAGTATAACATATTCTTTTTAAAAAATCAAACAAATGTTTTCATTTACATAAAATATCTTAGGATTTTTTAAATTTTATTTACAAGAAATTCACAACTATTTTAGCCAAATAGACTATAATAAAACCGTACTCAAGAAGATGGAGCCGCACCATCGTGAGTATATGTTCTACCCTCCTCAATGTACCCCTCAAGCTAAAAGGAAGAAGCCGAATCCGTTTAGGATTCGGCTTCTTCTTTTTTGTTTTTATTTTATTGAACCTTTGCCGAATATTCCCCAAAAAACCCGGCAAGAATAAGCGCAGAGGTGAAATAAAATGAGCAATATGCGTTATGCATCCCCGAAAAAATCCGGAAAGGGAGGAAAGGGCTTCTTCGTGGCGTTAGGCGTGTGCCTGATTGCCGTGGGGGCCGCCGCGTTCCTTACCTACCAAAATGTCTCTCAATATTTTTCCCCCGAGCAATCGACTTCCTCACAGCAGGCGGAATCCGCCGTGGAATCCACCCAGCAGGCCGGCAACACAGTCAGCGGCGTCAAGGAGCCGGCCAGCAGCGCTTCTTCCAGCGAAGCGGCGTCCTCCGCGGCGGAATCAGGATCTGAGCAGTCCCAGCCCGAGGTAAGCGATATTCCCCAGGACGACGGCGCGGCCCAAACCGCGGCCCAGACCAGCGATATGGATTCCATCGTGCTGCCGGTGGACGGCAGCGTGATAAAGGAATTCAGCGGCGAGTCACCGGTGTACTCCGTCACCTTTAACGACTGGCGCGTCCACGAAGGCGCCGATTTCGCCGCGGACAAGGGCGCCGTTGTCAAAGCCTTTACCGGCGGCCAGGTTAAAGAAATCTACGACGACCCCATGCTGGGAAAAACCATTATTATTTCCCATAACGGCGGCTATGAGGCCTATTACTGCGGTTTGGGGGAAACCACCCTGGTGAACGTGGGCGACTCGGTTTATCCCGGCCAGGACATCGGCTCCGTCAAGGAGGTCCCCAGCGAGATTCTGGACGCCTCCCATCTGCATCTTGGGCTGAAAAAGGATGGCGTTTGGATCAATCCTATGGACGTGCTATCCGACGCAAAAGAGTAAGCGGAACCTGCCCCCGTTTCGTTTTAGGGGCGCAAAAACAGAATAAAAAAGAAGAGAAGGCAAGCGGTTTCTAGCTGCCTTCTCTTCTTTATTTAGAAATCTTTTACCGGTTTAAGTCTAATATTTCCCGGGCGGCCTCTTGGGAAACCGGCTGGGGAATCAAACTGGGCACCCCAAGGTAAAAGCCCTGAAGGTAATCCACTCCCAGCCTGATTACCGTCTCCATTTCCTCACGGCATTGGATCCCCTCGGCGATCACCAGGCTTTGGTTCTTTCTGGCAAAGGAAATCATATTGGAAATCATCTCCTGCCGGTTTTTATCCTGGTGGCAGTTCCGCACAATGGACATATCCACCTTGATAAAGTCCGGCTTCACCGCCAGCAGGGAAACCTCGCTGTTATAGCCGGCGCCAAAATCATCCAGGGCCACCTGGCCGCTGCACCGCTTTAAGAACGCCAGCTTCCTTATGGTATGGCTTTCCACCCGTTCCTCTTCCTCTGTCAATTCCACCACCAGGCGGTTAAGATAGGGACCGTAGCACGACTCAAGCACGCTCTCATCGGTTTCTGAAAGGCCCTGGTTGGAAATGGAATTGATGAACAGCCTGCAGTCCGGCGGCAGGTTGCTAAACCGGGCGAAGCTTTTCAGGGACAAAAACCAGGTCAGCCGCTCAATTTGATAAAGCTGAGATTGGCTTTTCGCCAGGGAAAGCACCTCCAGGGGCGTTTCCAGAGAGGTAAGCCGGGGCCGCATCAGCGCCTCATAGCCGAATAGCCGGCCGGTATGGGCGTCGATGATGGGCTGAAAATTGTAATCCAGCAGTTCCTCGTCAATGAGCCGGTTCAGCTCCTCGCTGTTGTGGAGCAGATAGGCCGACTTTTCATAATTGGTAATATTAAATTCCGCGAACTGGCCCTTCGTCATGCTCTTCACCGAATACATGGCGAAGTCCGCGTAACGGATCAGCTGCTCATAGTTTTCCGAATCCTTGGGATACCAGGCCACGCCGGCGGAGGCGCGGATGCGGAAAGAAGGCCGGTTGGGCAGGTCCAGGGTAGAGGTCTGTATGCTCTTTTGCAGCTGGTCGATCTTTTCCCGCACCTGGTCCTCGGTATCGTAGCCATAGAGGAAAATATAAAATTCATCCCCGGACATACGGGAAAGCACCGCGCTATCCGGCGTGCCGATCCGCAGCGCGTTGGCGGCGGCCCGGATATACTGGTCGCCGTAATCATGGCCGAAGGTGTCGTTGATATACTTCAGATTATCCAGGTCCATCATAATCAGGGCCGCCACCTTCAGCTTGCCGGAAGGCCGGAACAGCTGCTGCATCTGGGCGTGGAACGCCCGGCGGTTCAATAAATTGGTCAGCAGGTCATAGTCCCGCTCATACTCGATCTTTTGCTTTTCCAGAATCTCCTGAGTGACATCCTCCACGATTCCCAGTATATGCTGGTCATTTTCGATCAGCTTCATCCGCACCCAAACCGATTTGCCCTGCTGGCCGGCCAGGCGGAAGGTTTTGATTCCCTCGCTGGAAAGGGAGGGGTCGATATATTTTCCTATGCCAGCCAGCCTTTCCCTAAACTCCTCTAAGGGAAGGTACTGCTGGCTTCCTTCCTGGTCCATCAGGAAAATTTTGAAGAAATTAGTGGTGAAAAACACCTCGTGGCTCCCCACGTGATACTCAAACGCCCCGAAGGGGAAGCTGGCCATCTCCACAATCTGGGATAGCTTAGAGGCGGAATCCGCTACCGCGTTGCTCATGGTTTCAATGGCGCTGGTGAGCTCGTCAAATTCCTGGATGTGGATCCGCTGGAACCGGACTGGCTGCCTGGGATTCAGCTCCTGGGCCTGGGTCACCAGGGACTGGATCGGCCTGGTGGTCAGCTTGATGGTCAGGAATATGCTGGCGGCGCCGATGAGCGTCGCTAAGGCGATGGCAATGAAAAACGGGGTGCGCACCTTATCGGCCACACCGAAAAGATATTGGTTTTCAATCACGCCCATCAGCACCCACTGGTCGTTTTCGAAGGGCGCGTTATTATTGTAAAGCTTGATGCTTTGAACGCAGGCGTACGTGGTATCGGTAAAATTACCGTTGTCCACCAGGGCGAAGCAATTATCCTTCACCGCCGCCCCGGCGGTAAGGCTGGTACCGGCGCCGGAATACAGATAGGTGTAAAGGGGGCCCGTGGTGGCAACCGGGACATATTCGTCGGAATCCGGCTGGCGGACCGCCAGCACATAAGAGGCGTTGGTTTCATCCGACAGCTCGGTATAGGGCATCATTTTACTCAGGTAATCCAGGGTAACCTCCACCCCCAGCACGCCGTAGGCCGTCCCTTCCTTGGACACCAGGGGGATCGAACAGGTCACCACCGGCACGCTGAGCTCATCCAAATAAAAGGGCTTGCTCCAATACCCCAGGTCCTGCGTGTCGGCGTCCGGATACTTTTCCGCCGCTTCAATGGGGTTTTGATAAAATAAATTCCGTTCCTCGTTTTCCCCGGTGAACTGGAACACCGGGTGCCACTGGGAGTCCATGGGGATGCTGAGTTCCTTGGTCAGGGTGGTGGGGGCCCGCTCGATCAAAATATCCGAATTGTCCTCCGAGGTGGAGGAAGGGTCCATGTCGCGGAAATACAGCCCGTTTTTCACGGAGTTCCCGCTGTCATCAGTGACCGGGGTGCCCTCTAAGATAAGAAACGCCCCTGTAACGCTGTTGCGCCGCAAAAGCTCGATCACGTCGGCGGAGCTGCTTCTCAGCAGCTCTACCGCCAGATCCGAATTGGTTTCGATATCCTCGAACCCGGCGTTGTTTTCCGCCAGCACCGAGGAAAAGTGTGCCTGGACCTTCTGCTCGATCTCCGTCAGGTTGGACCACCGGGAAATCATTTCATATTCCAAATAGTTCTTTCGCGTAATGATTTTCTGGTTGAAAATGTCATAAGAGTTTTCACTCAGCTTATCAATAGCGCCGCTTCCCATAATGGACCCGATGAAAAGGCCTGTTTGCAGCAGCAAAACAATCCCCATTACCAAAAGCATTCTGGCGCCTATAGAGTTTTTGCGGAACTTTACTCTCATGACTGCTCCCGCTTTCCAGTTTGTTTATTGAATCGACTCCTCCAGCTGCTGGCGGAAATCCTCGAGCCAGTTCTGGAAGTTTTCTTCTGTGGTAAACTGGGCTACCGCGTCGTCATGGGACACGCCTCCGTCTACCAGGGCCTGTATCTGTTCCAGATCCGCCTGAATCTTATCTGACATGTTATATTCTAATACGTTTCTGGCTTTCGTACCGTTTTCAAACGCTTTATTAGTATAAAGGGTAAAATCATTCACCACACCGATTGCCACGGTCAGGGTCTTGCGCAAAGCGTCGGTGGCGTTATCTAGGTCGGCGGCCTCCAGCGCCTCGACGCTGTTCGCCTCTTTTTTCACCGGAAGGTAGCCCGATTCCGTGGAAAACTGCAGGTTTCTCTGGGCGTCGGTAAACCATTTCAAGAATTCCACCGAGGCGTACTCCTGCTTTTCGTCGCTCTTGGTAACCACCATGCCGGCGCCCTGCTGAACCGCGTAGTTGTCCGCGCCCTTAAAAACAGGAGGCGGCAGCACCAGGGTTTCGATCCCGTAGCTTTCGGTGTCGTTGATGGTCACCTGGGTGGGGAAATAGGCCGAGCCGGAGGTGGAGCCCACCAGGGCGATCAGGTCCCCGGTCTTCACGTCGTCAGAGCGGAATTTTCCATAGGCGCCGAAATGGCCGCTGACCATGGGCACATAGTAGTTGTCCCAAATCCTTTTTAAGGTATCTTCATCTGTGTCGAAGGTCACTTTTCCATCCTTAACCGCGAAAATTTCATGGCCAAGCTGCTTGCACCCGGTGATGAAAAAGTTGGCCACAGCGTCCCTGCCGAAAAACGCTTGGCCGCCGGACCAGTCGTAATATTGGGCCGCGGTTTCGGTGATGCCTTCCATTGTGGCGAGAGAATCCAGGCTTGCGCCGGTGGCGGAGGCAAATTTATCCCAATCGGTTTTATTGAGCATAAACACCTCGGTAGACTTGGCCACCGGGAAGATTTTCAGGTTCCCCTCCTGGTCAAACCGGCCCTCCTCAATGTAGGCGTCCACATACTGGCTCAGGTCCTCCTCGCTGAGATAGGGGTCCAGGGAAGCCACCAGGCCCCGCTGGTCCACGGCATAGGCCGTGTCCACATAAGCGGCGAAAATATCCGGGATCTCGCTGGCGCCCACCTTCTTATCGGCGGCGTCCATCACCTTTTGAATCAGGTCGTTAACGTTGCCCTGGCTAAAGGCCTCCACCACGATTCCTTGTTCCCGGCCCACAGTTTCATTAAATTCCGTTACCAGGGAATCAAACGCCTCTTTCTGCGCGCCATTGTAATAGTGCCAGATCTCAATTGCGGTAGGGGCGCTGGGGTCCAGCTGGACGTGGTTAGAATCTTGACAGGCGCTGAGAGGAAGCATGCTGGCCGCCAAAAGAATGGCGGCGATTTTTTTTAATTTCATTTTGATTCTCCTGTAAGCATTTAAAAGTTTTAAATAATTATACCACACGCGCGTCCTATTAGCAATGAATGTAACATTTTTTTAAAGATGGCGGCGCCAAAGCTTTTCCCTGATTAAGATTAATATTCCCGGCCGCTCCCGCATAGACATTACCAAACGTATTCATAAAGGGAGGGTACAGGGTGAAAGGCATTGTTGAGGAAAGAGCCATCGAACTAGGGGAATATATTATTGAAAGCAAAGCCACCGTGCGCAAGGCCGCGAAAAAATTCGGCGTCAGCAAAAGCACCGTACATAAGGACGTTGCAGAGCGTTTAAAATATGTGGACCCGCAATTATATAAAAGAGTAAAAACCGTGCTGGAGATTAACAAGGCCCAGCGCCATATCCGCGGCGGGCTGGCTACCAAGCAGAAGTACTCGGCGGAGCGCCTGACCGCCAAAAAGTAAGCCGCCGGCGGCGGTTGGAAAAGCAAAAAGCCTCTAGCCCTTCCCGGGGCCCTAGAGGCTTTTTTCCGCCGCCGGGACAAGCCCAGCCTTTACCGCCGGTCCTCCGTCCGGGCGCCGCGGTCCGGCCCATGGCGGAAGCAGAACGGGGCCAGCCCCAGCAAAACCAGGAACGTGGCGGCCTCGGCGCAGGGCACCGCCAGCCACACGCCCTCGGTCCCGAAAAGCGAGGACAGCAGCAGCACCGCCGGGATCACCGCCACGGCGCCTCTTAGGACGGACAGGAGAAAGGACGGCGCCGCTTTAGAGAGGGAGGCCAGGTAAGAGGAGGCCACGATGTTGATCCCCATCAGGGGGAAAGCCAGAAAATACAGTGGCAGGCCCTGGCTGGCCAGCCGCGCCATCTCCAGGTTGTTTTCGTGGTTGAAGATTCCCACAATAGGCCCGGGCAAAAGCCAGCCCGCCGCCAAAAACAGCGCACCGAAGGCTGCCGCCGTCACCAGGCCGTAATGGAATATCTTTTTTACATTCCCCATCTGCCCGCTGCCGAAATTCACGCTGACAATGGGCTGGATCCCCTGTGCCACACCGGTAAAAATAGACACCACGATCAGCGCCAGGTTGGCGATGATCCCGTAGGCCGCCACCCCGACGTTCCCGGCCAGGGAAAGGATGATTTGGTTGAAAATCAGCATCACCACGCCGGAGGAAACCTCTGTAATAAAGGATGAAACCCCTAGGGAGAGAATCCCCCTGGCTAATTTTCCGCTGGGCGCGCACCGGACAAGCCGGAACTTGTTTTTCCTTCTGAGAAAATGGGTAGCGGAAATTAAGATACCGATACAGGGCGCCACGCAGGTAGCCAAAGCCGCGCCGAACATCCCCATGCCCAGGGGGAAGATGAAAAGATAATCCAGCACCACGTTGCTCAGGCATCCCACCAGCATAGCCGCCATGGCCAGGTTGGGCTGCCCGTCGTTGCGGACAAAGCAGACCAAAAGGTTATTGCCCAAAAACAGCAGGGAAAAGGTGAGCAGGGTCCGCAGATAAACGCTTGCAAGCTCCTGCACCTGTCCCGAGGCCCCCAGCGCCCCGGCGATCTGCCAGGAAAACAGCAGGCCGGCCCCGGTGAACACAATCCCCAGGACCGCCGCCAGCGCCCCGGCGTGGGTGAAAACCCGGTTGGCCTCCGCCCGCCGGCCCTCGCCCCGCAGAATGGCGTAACGGGTGGCGCCTCCCATCCCCACCATCAATCCCAGGCCGTTGAGCAGGCTGTAGGCCGGCAGCACCAGATTCAAAGCGGCAATGCCGTCGCTTCCCACCCCGGCGGAAATAAAATAGGTATCCGCCAGGATATAGCAGGAAAGCCCCACCATGCTCAGCACATTCAGGGAAACATACTTTGCGAACTGACGGAAAACCCCTTGGTTTTTTCTCATGGAACACGCCTCCTTTCAGGGAAAATAACAGGAAAAGCGCCTGTGGCCTTCCTGGGGAAAGCCATCCAGCGCCCGCCTTCTTTTTCCTTTTGTTCCTATGGTCCCACTATCCTATCACGGGAAATTTTACTTGTCAAGGGCGGGACAGCTCCCGGAAAAAAATTTTTTACCTGGGCCAGCTTTGTTTCTTCAAAAAAAGGAAAAAAAGGCTTTTTTGTCTTTGGTTTCAATACAAATAGTATAAACATAGATGTATTATACTCTAAAAGGCGGAAAATCCGAGGATTTTCCGCCTTTTTCGTGAAAGAACGCCGGCTTACAGATGGAACCGGTATTCCGTGGTGTAATGATACATCTCGCCGGGGCTGGTGATTCCGCCGGGAAATTCCGGGTGGTTGGGAGAATCTGGGAACAGCTGGGTTTCCAGGCACACGCCGCCGTGGGCGGGATAGTGCTTGCCGCCTTTCCCCGGGGCGGGACCGTCCTGGTTGGCGGTGTAAAGCTGCACCCCAGGCTTATCCGTATAAACATCCATCTGAATGCCGGTTTTTGGGGAGGACAGGGAGGCGATCCGCTTTGTGGCGCCGTCCCAGCCGTTGATGACGTAATTCAGGTCGTAGCCGTTGTTATCCTTTAAAAACGGCACATCCGCCCCGATATCCCGGCCCACCGCCTTGGGGGAGGTAAAGTCGAAGGGCGTGCCCTTCACCGGGGCCAGCTCGCCGGTAGGCAGCAGTGCTTCATTGGCGGCGGTAAAGTAATCCGCGTCAATCCAAAGGATATGGTCCAAAGCCGTTTCCCCGTCGCCGGAAAGATTGAAGAAGGAATGGTTGGTCATATTCACCGGGCACTTCTGGTCGGTAGTGCCCCGGTATTCAATTTTCCACCCGTTGTCCTTGGTGAGGGTGTAGGTCATATCCATGGTTAAATTTCCCGGGAAACCGTTATCCCCGTCTGGGCTTTCCAGCCGCAGGGTCACCGAGGGCTCCTCGCCATCGTCTTCCCTGACCCCCTGCCAGTTGCGGAAGGTAAAGCCGTCGCCGCCGTGAAGGGTATTGCCGTTTTCATTGATGGTGAGATGGTACTCCCTGCCGTCGATGGTAAATTTCCCTCCGCCGATCCTGTTGGCGTAGCGGCCCACCGCCGCGCCGTAGCAGCCCGGGGTTTTCAGGTAGCCGTCCAGGTCGTCATACCCAAACTGCACATCCCGCGGAATCCCCTGCCGGTCCTTCACCAGCAGAGACTGAACCACGCCGCCGTAAGTATAAAAGGATATTTTCAGGCCGTTGGCGTTTTCCATGGTGTATTGGTAAACCACGGAGCCCTGTACTTTTCCCGCTTCTTTTTTCGTAATCATTCTCTTGGTTCCTCCTCTATATTGATAGAAACGCCCAGCTCATCCAGCTGCTTTTGGTCCACCGGCGCCGGAGAAGCCGTCATTAGTTCACTGGAATTTGCCACCTTGGGATAAGCGATCACATCCCGGATGCTGTCGCAGCCCAGCATCAGCATCACCAAACGATCCAGCCCGAAGGCCATGCCGCCGTGGGGCGGCGCGCCGTAGCGGAACGCGTCGATCAAAAAGCCGAACCGCTCCTGGGCTTCCTCCCGGGTAAAGCCCAGGGCCTTGAACATCCGCCGCTGCAGCTCCGGGTCGTTGATCCGGATGGAGCCGCCGCCCACCTCGTTGCCGTTTAACACCATATCGTAGGCCCGGGCGCGGACAGCGCCGGGGTTGGTTTCCAATTGGCCCAAATCCTCGTCGTTGGGGTGGGTAAAGGGATGGTGCTTGGCCACATACCGGTTTTCTTCCTCGTCATATTCAAACAGTGGGAAGTCGGTGATCCACAGAAGGCTGGGCTTGCTTTCGTCGATAGCGCCCATGCGCTTGGCGCACTCGCACCGCAGGGCCCCCAGGGTATCGAACACCACCTGGCCCTTGTCGCTGGCCACGATGAACAGCAGGTCGCCGTTCTCCGCTTCCAAGGCGGACCGCACCCCGGCGGCTTCCTCCTCCTTCAGGAATTTTTCATAAGAGGAACTGGAGGTCCCGTCCGGGTTCAGCTTAGTCCAGGCCAGGCCCTTGGCGCCGTAGGACTTTACCCACTCCGCCAGCTTGTCGATTTCTTTTCTGGTATAGGCGGCGCCGCCCTTGACGTTAATACCCCGTACGCAGCCGCCGGCGGCAATGGCCCCGGCGAACACCCGGAACTCGGTGTTTTTCAGGACATCCGTCAGGTCTTTCAGCTCGTACCCGAACCGCAGGTCCGGCTTATCGGAGCCGAACCGCTCCATGCCCTCGGCGTAGGGCATCCGCGGGAAGGGGGTGGGGATCTCCACATCCAGCACTTCCTTATAAACGGTTTTCATAAAGCCTTCCGCCATGGACATAATATCGTCCTCGTCGATAAAGGACATTTCCAGGTCGATTTGGGTAAATTCCGGCTGCCGGTCGGCCCGCAGGTCCTCATCCCGGAAGCACCGGGCGATCTGCAGGTACCGGTCGAAGCCCGCCAGCATGGTCATCTGCTTATACAGCTGGGGGGACTGGGGCAGGGCGAAAAAGCTGCCGGGGAACACCCGGCTGGGCACCAAATAGTCCCTGGCCCCCTCGGGGGTGGATTTAATTAGGATTGGGGTTTCCACCTCGACGAACCCGTTTTTATCAAAGTAATCACGGCAGATTTTCACAATCTTGTGCCGGGCGATGATCTTATCCTGCACGTCGGGCCGCCGCAGGTCCAAATAGCGGTATTTCAGCCGCAGTTCTTCCTTGACCTTGCTGTCCGCGGTGATTTCAAAAGGCGGGGTCTCACTTTTGGAAAGCACCCTCAGCTCGTTAACCTGGATTTCGATTTCGCCGGTGGGGATTTCCATATTCTTGCTGGATCGCTCCCGCACCACGCCTTTGGCCGCCAGGACGAATTCCGCCCGGACGCCGAATGCCTTATCGAAAATCTCCTTGTCCGTGTGGTCGTCAAAGGCCAGCTGAACGATGCCGGAGCGGTCCCGCAGATCGATAAAGATCAGCTGTCCCAAATCCCGCTGCCGCTGGGCCCAGCCGCAGACCACCACTTCTTTTCCCACATCGGAAAGCCGCGGCTCCCCGCAGTAATGGGTTCTTTTCAGTCCTGTCATCACTTCTGCCATTTCATTTCTTCCTTCCGTTCT
This sequence comes from uncultured Ruminiclostridium sp., assembly GCA_902490005.1. Classification (GTDB taxonomy): domain Bacteria; phylum Bacillota; class Clostridia; order Oscillospirales; family Acutalibacteraceae; genus Clostridium_A. The sequence continues at coordinate 42,666 of CABUCM010000004.1, read as the reverse complement.
TCCAATCGTTGTCATTCCAGCCGTTCTTTTTCCGGCGGGCAAATAATCCAGGCGCCGTCTCCGGCCCCGCGAGACCCCAAAACACCCCCGCCGACGCAAAAGCGGTTTCCCTTTGGGCCGCGGCGGGCCAAATATCCTCTAAGCCCTGTTACAGCTTCAGGCTGTCCTGAGCCTCAAAATAGATCTGGGTAAATTCATCCACGAAGGCTTCTCCCAGGGAGATTTCTTTTTGCTCGCCGGTAGCCATGTTTTTCACCTTTGCCTTTTTCTCCTCCAGCTCGCTGTCCCCCAGCACCAGGCTGAACTTGGCCCCCAGCTTATCGGCGTATTTCATCTGGGCTTTCAGGCTTCTGCCCACCAGGTCGCATTCCGCGTTCAGGGAGGTGGTCCTCACCAGCTCCGCCAGGCGGAACGCATGGGCCTTGGCGTTTTCTCCCAAGGAGGCCACATACAAATCGCAGGTAGGGGGGGCCACCCCCGCCAACGCGCTGTCCGGCTGGGCAAGCACCAGCATAAGCCGCTCCAGCCCCAGGCCGAAGCCCAGCGAGGGCATCGACGGCCCGCCCATTTCCTCCACCAGACCGTCGTACCGGCCGCCGCCGCACACGGTGCCCTGGGCGCCGATGCCGGTGGAAACAAATTCAAAAACGGTCTTTGTATAATAATCCAGGCCCCGGACGATGGTAGGGTTCACCGTATAGGCGATCTCCATGGTATCCAGACATCCCTTGACCCCCTCAAAGTGGGTCTTGCAGTCGTCGCACAAATAATCCAGCATCACCGGGGCGCCCTCGGCGATTTTAGAGCACACCGGGCTTTTGCAGTCCAAAATCCGCATGGGATTCCGCTCCAGCCTGCCCTGGCAGGTGTCGCAAAGCTGGTCTTTGTAGCCCTGGAAATATTCCCGCAGGGCCTTGTGGTACTTGGCCCGGCATTCGGGGCAGCCGATGGAGTTGATCTCCAGGGACAAATCCCGAACCCCCAGCAGGTCAAACACGGATTTCGCCAGGCAGATCACCTCGGCGTCCGCGGAAGGAGCGCCCGCGCCGAACACCTCCACGCCGAACTGGTGGAATTCTCTCAGCCGGCCCGCCTGAGGCTTTTCATAGCGGTAGCAGGAAGTGAAATAATACGCCTTAATGGGCAGGGCGTCGTTATATAATCCGTGCTCCACCATAGCCCGCACCGCCCCGGCGGTGCCCTCCGGCCGCAGAGTGATGGACCTACCGCCCTTATCCTGGAACGTATACATCTCCTTCTGCACCACGTCGGTGGTTTCTCCCACCGACCGCTGGAACAGCTCCGTATGCTCAAACACAGGGGTGCGGATCTCCTTAAATCCATATGCGCTGCAAACCCGGCGCATCACATCCTCCACCACCTGCCACTGATAGCTTTCCTTTGGCAATACATCCTGGGTCCCTCTGGGCCCCTTTGTCAACAATCCCATAACTTCCTCCTTTTTTATTTCGCGCATGGCGCGCCCGCTCAAGGCGGGCCCGTTGTCCCCGTGGGGAATCAGCTTCCTTTTCCGCCCGCGTTTGCCACCTTTAGGGAAACGAGGGCTTGCCTTCTAATTTTATTTTGCGCATGGCACGACCGCTCAAGGCGGGCGCGTTGTCCCCGTGGGGAATCAGCTTCCTTTTCCGCCCGCGTTTGCCACCTTTAGGGAAACGAGGGCTTGCCTTCTAATTTTATTTTGCGCATGGCACGACCGCTCAAGGCGGGCGCGTTGTCCCCGTGGGGAATCAGCTTCCTTTTCCGCCCGCGTTTGCCACCTTTAGGGAAACGAGGGCTTGCCTTCTAATTTTATTTTGCGCATGGCACGACCGCTCAAGGCGGGCGCGTTGTCCCCGTGGGGAATCAGCTTCCTTTTCCGCCCGCGTTTGCCACCTTTAGGGAAAACGAAGGCTTGCCTTCTAATTTTATTTTGCGCATGGCCCGACCCCTCAAGGCGGGCACGTTGCCCCCGCGGGGAATCAGCTTCCTTTTCCGCCCGCGTTTGCCACCTTTAGGGAAAACGAAGGCTTGCCTTCTAATTTTATTTTGCGCATGGCCCGACCCCTCAAGGCGGGCGCGTTGTCCCTGAGGGAACCGGTTTCCTTTTCCGCCCGCGTTTGCCACCTTTAGGGAAACAAAGGCTTGCCTTCTAATTTTATTTTGCGCATGGCCCGACCCCTCAAGGCGGGCGTGTTGTCCCCGCGGGGAATCAGCTTCCTTTTCCGCCCGCGTTTGCCATGTTAGGGAAAACGAAGGCTTATTCTCTGCGTTTGCAGTTCACCATGAAAAAAGCCTTCATCCCTATCTCCGCCAATCCACTCCGGCGGGGATAGGGACGAAGGCTTTCGCCTCGTGGTGCCACCCTAATTCCAGGCGCAAAGCGCCCGCTTTTGGGGCCTGATAACGGGGGCCGGCCCGGATTCCCTTCGCCGTTCGGCGCGGGATCAGCTAACAGGCGTCTTCTTTTCCACGTACCGTCGCAAGCGCGCTTTCAGCCCGGCCGATACCGCCGTGCGCGCTCTCTCTGGGCGAGCGAAGAAAATACTCTTCCTGGTCAAAGCTTTTCAGTTTATCTGAAATTCCGCGTTAATATCTGGGGTTTAAAATATTTCTCCAATCCAGGTCGCCTCTTTCCAGGCCGTGGATCAGGACTTCCGCGGTGGCGATGTTGGTTGCCACCGGAATATTATGCATATCGCAAAGCCGCAGCAAATTGATATCGTTGGGCTCGTGGGGCTTGGGGTCCAGGGGGTCCCGGAAGAACAGGAGCAAGTCCACTTCGTTGCAGGCGATGCGCGCCGCGATCTGCTGGTCGCCGCCCTGAGGGCCGGACAAGAATTTTTGAATGGTCAGCCCTGTGGCCTCGCTGACCATTTTACCGGTGGTTCCGGTGGCCGAAAGGTTATGCCGGCTCAAAATGCCGCAATAAGCGATGCAAAACTGCACCATCAGTTCTTTTTTCGCATCATGGGAAATCAATGCTATATTCATTTCAGTAGTTCCCTCCTAAAAATAAGAATGATTCATCGTTTTTATTAAGTGCAAGAGAATGACTAATTATGGAAATGGAGTAAAGGAACATTTTCCCCCTCAAAACGGGCGGCCACACGGCCGAACGCCTGCGCGGCGGGAGCGTTTTTCGCGTTCAGAATTGGTTTTCCGTGAACGACAGCCTCTACCACAGCCAAATCCTCGGGAATAATCCCCAGCAGCTGCAGCCCGCTTTCATCAATCACTTGATCCAAATCCTCAAAGCAATTGAGCCTGCGGAAGCTTTTTTCCGAAAACCGGCTGATTACCAGGCGGGTTTCCTGGATGCCCGCCTCCTTCAGCAGCTTTCCCGCCTTCTGGGTGTTTCGGATACAAACCGGATCCGTATTCGCCACAACGAGACCTCTTCCCGCCGGGGCGCACGCGGCCCGGAAGCCTCTTCCAAACCCCGCCGGGCAGTCGATCAGAATATGGTCGTAATAGGGGGCGAACGCTTGGATCAACGGCTTCATCAGCCTGGGACTGATCACATCCTCTGTTTCCAGCGGCGCCGGAAGCAGGTAAAGCCCTTTTGACGGGCTTTCATAAACCGCATCGGCGGGCCGGCAGTTCCCTTTCACCAGGTCAGCCAGATCGAACACCAGCTTTTCTCCCATACCCAGCATAAAGTCCAGGCTTCTTAAGCCGGCGTCGCAGTCCACAAGCAAAACCCGCCTTCCCCTGCCGGCCAGGGCGTAGCCCAGCCCGGCGGTAAATACGGATTTTCCCACGCCGCCTTTTCCTGATGTAATTACTGTGATTGTTCCCATACTGATACTATCCTCATATTTAACATGTTAACACAAAAAACGCAATACGTCAAAGCGTTTTTTTGATTTTTATGTTAAAAAATAACGAATTTTTTTGTTATAAGAGCCATGGCGCTATTCCACCGCCGGCATGGTTTCCGGATGGAAATATCCGGTCATAATCGCTTTGGCCACGTTGGCGGCGTAAACGCTTTTCCCGCCGTGCTCCATAACGATGCCGATGGCGATCTGGGGATCGTCATAGGGGGCGAAGGCGATCAGGGTGATATGGTCCACGTCCGCGTCCCCGTTTTGCAGGTAGGTTTCCGCGGTACCGGTCTTTGCCCCTATGGGGATTTCATAGGAACCGTAGCTGTAATAACCGGTACCCGAGGGGTCGGTCACCACGCTGCGCATAGCCTCTTTCACCGTATCCAGCACCTGCTGGTCAAAGGTGTTTTCCTCCACCACCTCGGGCTGGGTTTCCTCCAAAACCGTCTGGCGGCTGTAATCCGTCACCTTATCAACCAAATGGGTCCGCATCCGGGTGCCGTTGTTGGCGATGGTGGCCGCGTAGGTGGCCAGCTGCACCGGGGTGATCCCGTTGATGGACTGCCCGATCGCCGCCATGATGGTATCGCCGCCGTACCAGTCCGATTTGGTGTCCGGGCCGGCCAGGGTGCCGTCGCTTTCATAAATCTCCACGCCGGTGGGCTCGCCCAGCCCCAGCCGTTTCTGGTAAAGGTTCATGTTGTTGATCCCCAGGGCGTAGCCGGTGTCGTAAAAGAAAATATTACAGGATACAGTCAGCGCCCTCGTCACGTTGAGAAAGCCGTGGGTTCCCAGGCACTGGGGATGGAAGGTGGGCATATCCTCGTTATAGTAGATATGGCCGCACCGGAACTGGGTGGAGGTATTGATAATCCCCTCCTGCAGCGCCGCCAGCGCCACCGCCGGCTTCATGGTGGAGCCGATCGGATATTCGCCCTCGAAGCACCGGTTAAACATGGGGTAGGTGCCGTCCTTATTCAAAAGCACGTCCTCCCGGTATTGGGGGTCGTCCATATATTTTGTCAGGTCGTAATTGGGATAGCTTTGGGCGCACAGTATGCTGAAATCCTTCACATCCAGCACCACCACGGAGCCGGTGCACTGGGAGCCGTGGGTTTCCTCCCGCTGGGCCGCCTCCACGTTTTCCTTCAGCGCGTCCAGGGCGATTTTTTGAAGCCTGGCGTCCAGGGTCAAATACACCGTGTTGCCGGAGGTAGCCGGCGTTTTTTCCGTCTCGCTGACGATGGCGCCGCCGGGGGTGACCTCTACCAGCTGTTCGCCCCTGCGGCCCACCAGCTTCTCCTCCAGCGCCGCCTCGATACCGGTCTGCCCGTATTTGGAATCCAGCAGGTAAAGGCCCGTGTCCTTTACCGCGTCATATTGGCTTTCCGTAATGGAGTTGATATACCCCACAATGCCGGGGGCCAGGTCGCCGTGGACGTATTTCCGCTCAGAATAGGTTTCCACCGACACGCCGGGAAGCTTTTGGCTGTTTTCCGACACGATGGCCACCATTTCGTTGGAGATCCCCTCGGCGAAGGTATATTTCGTTTCGTTATTATAGCCGTTTTTTGCCATATTATAGCGCACCGCCAAAATAGCGCGCTTATCGTTGTTGTTATAATTCTCGCAGTCATACCACTGTTCGCTGGCCATCATGGCGACGCATTCCTCCGCGGTGGCGTACTGCTGCAGCCGGTAATCGCTTTTCAGCTGGCTGACGGCCCTGTCCACGGCGCCGTCGCCGTCGTCCTGCTTGAACGCGAAATTGCCGTTTTCGTCCACCACGATGGGAAAGGTATCGATCCACTCCTCGTTACGCGCCTGGAACAGGGCCACCAGCTGCAAAATCGAGGTGTTCTGAGAGCCCTTGGTCACATACAGCTTGTTGAACACCACCTTATACCCGGTTTCGTTCACCGCCAGGCTGACGCCGTTGGCGTCCAGGATCTCCCCCCGGGAGGCGTCGGTTTTTACCGTATAAATATTGGTGCTGTCCGCCTTTTCCCGGTATTGGGCGCCCTGAACCAGCTGCCAGTTGACCAGCTGCGCGCCGAACACCACAAAGATGGCCAGAACCCCCAGCACCAGGGCCAGGATTCTAATGGACTGGCCTTTATTTCCCTTATTGTTCTCTTCCATGGGCGCTCCTTTCTCTGGTAAGGTCAAATGGTTTCCCGCTCCCGGACGCCCACCACAAAGGCTTTATTGAAATAATAAAGAATGGGCGTGGGCAGGAAGCTGTAAAGCATCATGGGCAGGTAATACTTCTGGTAGGCGTGGGCGGCCATATCGTAGCCCTGGAGTAAATAGAAAAACACAAAATGTAAGGAAATCACCGTAAACACCGCCACGGCGGTGCAAAGCAGGGAGGTGAGCACGTTGGTTTTTACCAGGTTCACCGCCAGCAGGCCGATTAAAAAGCCCAGCAGGCCCAGCATAATAGCATAGAAGCCCACCACGGGCCCGTAGCCCATATCCATCAGCAGGCCGGCGAAAATGCCGAACCCCAGGCCCATTTTTTCATTTTCCAAAATGGCGATGGTCATAGGCGCCGCGATGAGCAGCAGGGGCCTTACCCCCAGCAGGCTGGGGATCAGATAAGGGATTTCCTGCAAAACGAACAGGATAATAATTTCGATGGTATACGCCACGCAGCGGATGATTTTATACTTAAGCGCCATTGGTTATTCCTCCGCCCCGCTTGAGCCGCCGTCAGGAGCGTTTACATCGGGCATGGTAGAGCCCTGGCCCAAAAACTCGGTGATGACGCACACGTTGGTCACGGTCTTAATGTCCTCGTAGGGCTGAATCACCGCGGTGATGGAATCGGCGTTTTCCTCCTGCTTCTTTTCCACAACCTCGCCCACCGGCAGCTCTCCCGGATAAATACCGCCCACCCCGGAGGTAATGATAATATCCCCGGCCTTAAGCTTGTTCTGGGCGGTTAGAAACCGCATCTCCACCTGGCCCGACTCGGCGTATTTCATGCTCCCCGCCGCCACGCCGGTATCCTGGGTCACCTGGTCCAGCACGCTGACGTTGGTTTCCGGGGACAAAATGGTGGTGACATGGCTGTAGGTGGGGTATACCGCCGACACCCAGCCCACCAGGCCCTTGTCGGTGATGACCGGGTCGTTTTTCTCAATGCCGGAAAGGGAACCCTGGTCGATGGTGAAGCCGTAGAACAGGTCCGCCGGGTCCCTGCCGATGACAGAGGCCAGGGCGAACTGGTAATCCTTTTTCCGCTCCTTCAGCTCCAGATATTTCACGTTTTGCTCGTTTTCCCGTTTAATATCATAATAATCCACGGTCAAGGCGATCATCTGGTTGAGTTTCTCCTGCAGTTCGGCGTTTTCCGCCTCCAGCTCCTCGATGGTTTTTCCGCTGGGGCCCACCGCCCCCGCCGCGGTGGCGGCCTGGTTAGAAAGCTGCTGCACCGGCGTGGTGACAAAGCCCATCAGGGATGATAAAAAAGAGTTGCCTGTGGCGGCGGTAAACAGCACCACCCCCAGCAGCACCAAAACCGCTCCCGCCAGGACCTTGAAGCTGCGGCCCTTGAAAAAATCTCTCACCTATGAAACCTCCTTTTTCCCGGGAATCCTGAAACCGCCGTTTCATTTTGATTTCAGGAATAAAAAACGGCGGAAGGAAAAGATCAATGTGATTTTCTCCTCCTGCCGCCGCGCTTTGAATCACTTTGAATCAGCGTCTTCTGGTTTTATAGTACTCCTTGGGCATGGTTACCTCCAGCCGCTTTCCAGTGCCGTCCACGACGCAGTCCAGGGGGCTTTCCGCCACATGCACCGGCATGCCGGTTTCCTGGGCCACCAGAAGATCCAGCCCCCGCAGCAGCGCGCCGCCGCCGGTGAGCATGATGCCGTGGTCGATAATATCGGCGGATAACTCCGGAGGCGTTTTCTCCAGGGTGCTTTTGATGGCGTCCACAATGGTCACCAGCGGGTCCGCCAAAGCCTCCCGCACCTCAGAGGCGGAGATCGTCACGTTTTTCGGCAGGCCGTCCACCAGGTTGCGGCCCTTAATCTGCACGCTGCCCTCGTCCTCATAGGGATAAGCGGAGCCGATGCTGATCTTGATTTCCTCCGCGGTGCGCTCGCCGATGAGCAGGTTATATTTTTTCTTCACATAAGAGATGATGGCTTCGTCGAACTTGTCCCCGGCCACTCTCACCGAGCAGGCGGTAACGATATCCCCCAGGGAGATCACGGCCACCTCAGAGGTGCCGCCGCCGATGTCCACCACCATGCTGCCGGTAGGCTCGGCCACGGGCAGGCCCGCGCCGATCGCCGCCGCCATGGGCTCCTCGATCAAATCCACCTCAGAGGCGCCCGCCTGCCTGGCGGCGTCCTCAACGGCCCGGCGCTCCACCTCGGTGACGCCGGAGGGGATGCACACCACCACCCTGGGTTTGCTGAACAGGGAAGCCTTTACCGCCTTGCGGATAAAATGCTTCAGCATGGTGGCGGTAATGTCGAAATCCGCGATGACGCCGTCCTTCAGGGGACGGACGGCCACAATAGAGCCGGGGGTGCGGCCGATCATTTCTTTCGCCTGAGAGCCAACCGCCAATACGGTATCAGAGCGGACGTCCACCGCCACCACGGAGGGCTCCCGCATAACGATTCCTTTTCCCTTCATAAAAACCAGGGTATTCGCGGTACCCAGGTCGATTCCAATGTCCTTTGAAAACATAATTTATTTTCCCCTTTATCTCTTATTGATAGAATCCAACTCTTTTTCCATTCTGCATATGGATACATTATACCCCGAAACTAATAAATTCTCAACAAATAATTCCAGCCGTTACAAATTTTTTAAAAAATTTCCATAATTTACATAATTCTGGTTTTATTTTCCGTCACGGCTATCCGAATGGCACAAAATTCCAGGCGATCTTTCCTCATTCCAGGTTTTCAGGGCCGGTTTTTTCTTTTTGGGGGATAGGGCTTCTCCTCATCCGTCAAGCCCATCAGGTAATCCATGCTGGTGTGAAAATACGCCGCCAGCGCCGCCAGGTTATCCGCCGTGGGCAGGGCGGCGCCCCGTTCGTATTTGGAGAGGGCGCCCTGGGGGATGCCGGTTTCCATTTGCAGGGCCACCTGGGTCATATGTTTTTTCAGCCGGAGCCTTCTCAGGTTTTCCATGGCGTTCGCCCTCCTTTCCTGGGTTGCTTTCCCGCGGTTTGTGATGGCAAAATAAAAAAGGCGCGGCCCAGGGGTTTCCTCAGGCCCGCGCCCTTGCGATGCGTCAGGGTTCCTTTTTGGGGGGATAGGGCTTTCTCTCATCCGTCAGGCCCATGAGATAATCCAGGCTGGTGCCGAAATACGCCGCTAAAACCAACAGGTTTTCCATGGTGGGCCGGGTTTGGCCCCGCTCATATTTTGACAGCTCCCCCTGGTTGATCCCCGTCTCTTTCTGCACCTGCATTTGAGACAGCCGTCTTTCCAGCCGCAGCATTCTCAAATTTTCCATAAATGACCCCTCGTCCCGGCAAGCCCGCTTTTCAGTTTTTCCCGGTGGAGCCGAAGCCGCCGGCCCCCCGCTGGGTTTCGTCCAGCTCTTCCACCTGCCGCACCGGCAGGGGGCACACGGGCATCACCACAAGCTGGGCCACCCGCTCCCCAGGCTGGATTTCATAGGGCTGGCTGCCCAGGTTGCACAGGCCCACGCAGATTTCCCCGCGGTAGTCGCTGTCGATGACCCCGACCCCGTTGGACAGGGAAACGCCATGCTTGACCCCCAGGCCGCTGCGGGCGAACACAAACGCCGCGTAGCCGCTGTCAGGCAGGCTGATGGCGATTCCGGCGGGGATCATGGCCAAATCTCCCGGCGCCAGGGTAATGGGGCTGTCGATACACGCCCGAAGGTCCAGCCCGGCGGAGCCCTCCGTGGCCCTTTGGGGCACAACCGCGCCCTCCCGAAGTTTTTTTATTTTCAAAATCTGGTCCATACTCCACACCTCATAAAAATTTTGTATTTCCCTCAGAATTAAATTCTAAAATCCGGCCTTGGGGGAAAACCCGGGGAAAGCAGTCTGTTAAAAGCGGCTTGATGAACTAAACTCAAACCGCCGCCCGGCGCCATATAATTCTTTCTTCGCAGTTTAACCGGCTGTTAACCGAGTTTTCCCCCGCTTCTAACCAGCCGTTAAAATCCGACAAATTAATCCACACCTCGATAATATAATCCACGTGTGAAGCCATCTTTCGGGGCTTGTCCGCTGTGGAAAGCGTGAAATTTTTCCTCACTTTCCACAGAGTTTTCCACAGTGAACCTTAAAACGGTGAAATCCATTCCGGAAAAGTCGGATTTGCGGTCTTCCATTTCCAGCGGCACGGAATTGAGGATTTGTGTGCAGATATGATCGCAAATCATCGGAAAAATAATTTCTTTTCTGTCTTTTAAAAATGAGGCGCCCTGGCAGCCGGAGCACCCGGCCCCGTTCTTGTTGGGGCAGTTCCGGGTCAGCATCAAGGGCAGGTGCCCGTAGGCGATCAGGCCCCTGGGGAGCCTTCCGCCGATCCGCCTGGCCTGCTCCGCCGTCAGCTCAAAGGAAAGCTCCACGTCGCTGAGGCCGTTATCCTCGCACCATTCCACCGAGGCGGTATTGAAAATATTCAGGCTGAACCCGCCGTGAAGGAACATGTCCGTTTCCTGGGCCAGGGCCAAGGCCCCTAAATTGCCCACCCAAACGTGGCTGACGCCCACCTCTTCCGCCTGCTTCAGCTGCCGGCGGATTTCTTCCTCCCGGCCGAACATGCCCCGGGGCATGTGGACCGCCAGGTTCACATCCCGGTTCAAAAGCTCCTCCAGCCGCTGGGCCGGGGTGGATAGGGGCACGTAAACCAAATCGCAGCCCATCATGCTTTGAGGCACCTGATCGTGCTCAAACCACACCCGCAGCTTCTGCCTTTTTAACGGCTGGTGGTTTTCCCCTTTGGGAGGCGCGACCACGGAAAACGCCGCGGGCTTCCGTTCCTTCCGCTGCTTTTCAATGGATTCCACCACCGCCCGGCGCATTTGGTTCAGCTCGGAAACCGGGATGGAAAGGCCCGGGTCGATATGGGCCTCCAGCTTCTCGCAGAAAAACGGGGTGCCCCCGGTTTTCTGCAGCTGCTCCAGGCACCGCGCCTGGGTGATGGGCAGGGTCTGAGCCCGCTGGGGCGGCTGCCCCTGGGCCATGGCGCTGTGGCCATCCCCGTCCTTGCCGTGCAGGGCGGCGGGCCGCCCCTTATGGATTTCCACCCGGAAGGCCAGGGGGATGGTTTGCTTTTCGTCTTTATAAAGCTGTCGCAGCTCCTTGAGCACATCGCTGGTGGCGGCCTCCACATCCTCCTTCTGCCGGGTGCCGAACATATCCTTTCCCAGGTTCCCGGTGAGATACCCGTCGGTAAACCCGGACCGGGAGAACACCGCCTCCAGCTTTTGGGACAGGCCCGCCGGGATCTCTTTCCCGTCGGCGGCGTAACGGCAGACGGCGGTGGCGGCGGCCACGTATTCCGGCCGCTTCATCCTGCCCTCGATTTTAGCCGAGGCCACCCCCGCCGCCTCCAGCTCCTTCAGCCGGGAGACGATGGAATAATCCTTCAGGCTCAGGTCAAAGCCCGTGCCGCCCTGTACGGAAAAAGGCAGGCGGCACGGCTGGGCGCACTGGCCCCGGTTCCCGCTGCGGGAACCCAGCATGGCGCTGAAATAGCATTGGCCGGAAACCGACATGCACAAAGCGCCGTGGACGAACACCTCCAGCTCTATGGGGGACGCCTTGCGGATTTCCTTGATTTCCTCCAGGGAAAGCTCCCTGGAAAGCACCACCCGGGAAAAGCCGGCGTCGTAAAGCGCCGCCGCGCCGGCGGGGGTGTGCACCGACATCTGGGTGGAGGCGTGAAGGCGCATTTTCGGCGCCGCCTCCCGCAGCAGGGAGGAAAGCCCCATATCCTGGACGATAAACCCATCCACCGGCAGGGAGGCTGCGTATTCCGCCAGGCCCAGCGCGTCCTTCATCTCCGGGTCCCTGACCAGGGTGTTCACGGCCAGGTACACCTTCACGTTGCGGATATGGCAGTATTCCACCGCCTCCTTCAGCTCCTGGCGGCTGAAATTCCGGGCGCCCGCCCTGGCGCTGAACTGCTCCGCGCCCAAATAGACGGCGTCCGCGCCCATACGCACCGCGGGGTACACGCTTTCCATGGACCCGGCAGGGGCTAAAATTTCCATTGGATGGTTCAAGAGGCTACAACTCCTTTTTTTCGCCTGGATCAGCCGCCGGCTGTCTCGGGGAGGTTATTCCTCCGCCTCGCCGGATTGGAAAAAGTCCATAATCTCCTGGTCCAGCTTGCTCTTTTCCTTTTTCTCCGGCTCCGGCTGGCTGTAATGCCTGCTTTGGCCGGCGGGCCGGGAAATGGGCGCCGGGGCGGCCACCGTCCTGCCGGGAACCGGAACGCTCTTTTTCGGCTCGGCGGCCTGGCCTTCCAGCCTCCCCCGCAGGGTCTGGACTTCCTTCTTCAGCTTTTCAATTTCTCTTCTGGCTTCCTCCGCCTCCATTCTGGCCTGGGAGGAATCCTCTAAATAATCCTTGATCTGGGAGCGCAGGTTATCGGCGCTCTCCGTGGCCTTTACTGCCTCGTCGCAGTAATCCAGGGCCGCCAGCACCGCCGCCATGGTGACGGACAGCCGGGGGTTATCCTTGGTGATGCCCGCGATCCGCTTTTCTGTTTCCGCCGCAATCTGGCGGACGTAATTTTCTTCCTCTTCCGAGGTAATAATATAGTCAGACCCGAGAATGCTGACCTTGATCCTGTTTTTCGCCATAAAAGCAGCCCCTTCCTGTTCGTTAAGCTTTCCGGGCAAACTATCCCCAATTTGCCCATGCCTAATTTTATTATAAATGATTTTCAATGAATATCAAGTTTTGTGTCTCAAGTTTTTTCCGGCGGCCCAAGCCCCGGGCGCTTTATTTCGTGTTTGGCCCCATGTTTTCCTGGGGTTATCCTAGGGTTATCCTCAGGTTAAGCCCGGTTCTCCCGCCGTGAAAACCGGTTTGAATCTCATACAAATTTCCAGGCTGTCCATGGAAAGAAAGGTTGTAATATGCTGAAATTCCTCAGAAAGCAAGTCCCCGGGCCCCGGTTCCCTTGAATTACACCGCCCGATCAGGTATAATTTTTCTAGAATTCCGTTACAATAAACGGATGGAAAACCCTGAAATTTTGGAGGTGCCATATGAATTACAAATTATCCGCCAGTGAAATCCGGGAATTGATCGTCGCGAAGCTTTCCCACAATTTTGGAGTCACACCCGCCGAGGCCACTGACGAGCATTACTATAAAGCGGTGGCTTTGATCCTGCGGGACCTGCTGACCCAGGGCCGCAAGGAATTTATCGACCAGGCGGAAAAAGAAAACCGCAAGCAGGTCTATTATCTGTGCATGGAATTTCTCATGGGCCGTTCCCTGCGGAACAACCTTTACAACCTGGGCCTGGAGGACGCGGTGTCCTCCGCGCTGAGCAGCATGGGGCTGAAGCTGGAGAACATTTACAACCAGGAGCCTGACGCGGGCCTGGGCAACGGCGGCTTAGGCCGGCTTGCCGCCTGCTTTTTAGACGGCCTGGCCACCCAGCGTTATCCGGCCATGGGGTATTCCCTGCGGTATGAGTACGGTATTTTCCGCCAGAAGCTGGTGGACGGCTGGCAGACCGAGCTGCCGGATTTCTGGCTGCCCGGCGGCGGCGTATGGCTGCAGGCCCATCCGGAAAAGGCGGTGACCGTAAAGTTCAACGGCCACCTGGAGGAGCGCTGGGATGGAAGCTTCCACTCTATTGAATTGAAGGACGCCACCAAGATCCTGGCGGTGCCTTACGACATGATGGTTTCCGGCAAGGACGGCAGCGGCGTCAGCCGGCTGCGCCTTTGGGCCGCCAAGTCTCAGGATTTCGATATGAACCTGTTCAACGGCGGCGATTACCTGAGGGCCATGGAGCAAAACGCCATGGCGGAGGTCATCACCAAGGTGCTTTATCCCGAGGATAACCATCCCGAGGGCAAGAGCCTGCGGCTTTCCCAGCAGTATTTCCTAGTTTCCGCCACCATACAGGATATTATCCACCGGCACCTGCGCACCTACAGCTCCCTGGATAACCTGCCGGACCTGGTGGCGATCCACTTAAACGACACCCATCCGGTGCTGACCATCTCTGAAATGATGCGGATCATTCTGGACGAATGCGGCTACGGCTGGGATGAGGCATGGGACATCGTCACCCGGACCGTGGCCTATACCAACCACACGGTGATGGCCGAGGCCCTGGAGTGCTGGGACCAGGAGCTGTTCAAGCGCCGCCTGCCCAGGAACTACCAGATTATCGAGGAGATCAACCGCCGCTTCTGCGCCCAGATGCACGATTTGGGCCTGGACGGCTACCAGGTGGGCCGCATGGCGGTGCTTAACGACGGCATCGTCCGCATGGCGAACCTGGCGGTGATCGGCTCCCATTCCATCAACGGCGTTTCCAAGCTTCACAGCGAGATCCTGAAGGAAACCGTGTTCAAGGACTTTTACCAGGTCATGCCGGATAAGTTTAAAAACGTCACCAACGGCATCGCCCACCGCCGCTGGCTGAACCAGGCCAACCCCGGCCTGGCGGGGCTGGTCACCGAGCTGATCGGCGACGGCTATGTATACGACGCGGCCGAGCTGAAAAAGCTGATGGCCTTTAAAAACGACAAGGCGGTTTTGCAGAAGCTGCAAAAGATCAAGCTGGAAAACAAAAAGCGCCTCGCCGCTTACGTCAAGCGGCAAAACGGCGTGGTGATCAACCCCAGCTCTATTTTCGACTGCCAGGTCAAGCGGATGCACGAATACAAGCGCCAGCTGTTAAACGGCCTGCACATTCTTTCCACCTACCAGTGGCTGCGGGAAAACCCCAACGCCGATTTTACCCCAAAAACCTATTTCTTCGGCGCCAAGGCGGCCCCTGGCTATTATTTCGCCAAGGAGATCATCCGCTTTATCGCGGAGCTGGGCGAGGTTATCAACCGGGACCCCGCCATGAAGGATAAGCTGAAGGTGGTCTATTTAGAGGACTACCGGGTCACTGTTTCCGAGATCCTGAACCCGGCGGCGGAGATCAGCCAGCAAATTTCCCTGGCGGGCACCGAGGCCTCCGGCACCAGCAACATGAAGCTGATGATTAACGGCGCGGTCACCCTGGGCACCTTGGACGGCGCCAACGTGGAGATCCACGAGGCGGTGGGCAGCGACAACATGTTCCTGTTCGGCATGACCACCGAGGAGGTGGACCGCCTGCGCCAGAACGGCTACGCGCCCTCTGTGCGCTATAACAACAACCCGGTTTTGAAAAAGGCCATAGACGAAATGACGGTAAGCGGCTTTAACGGCATAAAATTCGGCCAGATTACCCAAAACCTGCTGACCACGGACCGGTACATGGTGCTGGCGGACTACAACGACTATGCCGCCGCCCAGGAGAAAGCCAGCCAGGTTTACGGCGACCAGGCCGCCTGGAACCGCATGTCTCTGGTCAATATCGCCCAAGCGGGCCGGTTCGCCGCGGACCGGGCGGTTCGGGAATATGCCCGGGATATCTGGGGCGCCACCCCGGTAAAGGGCGGTAAATAAGGCGTTTTGGCCGGCGCCGTTTCGCGGCAAAAAATCAAAGCGGTCCCATTTTAAGGGATCATGCTGAAACGGGCCCCGGGGAAGCCGCCCTTTCCGGCTGTTTCCGGCGCGGGCCCGTTTTCGGCGGTAAGGAGAAAAACCACAATGAGCCAGCTTTTTGATTCCCGGGACCCTTTTTACCGCCGGCCCACCGGCGCGGCGGAGGAAGGGGCCCAGATTCATTTTAAAATACGGCTTCCCCGGTTCCTGCGGTGTTCCGCGTCCTATTTGCTGGTCCAGGATGACAAAAGCAAAAACGACGTGGTCAGCAGCATGTTCTGGTGCGGCATGGACGGCAGCGACTTTGAATATTGGGAATGCGATTTCACCCCCCGTGAGGCGGGCCTGTATTGGTACCGGTTCGAGCTGGAAACCTGCCAGGGCCCCAAAACCCTGCGCAGGGGCGCCGGCGGCAGGGGGGACCTTTCCGCGGGCGGCTTTTGGCAGCTTACGGTGTATGAAAAGGGTTTTCAAACCCCGGATTGGCTCTCCGGCGGGATTTTATATCAAATTTTCCCCGACCGGTTTTACCGCCCGCCGGGCCCGGTGAACAACCCCTTCGCCGACCGGAATATCCGGGAGGACTGGGGCGGCCAGCCTTACTGGCGGCCCAACGAAAAAGGGGAGGTCACCAACTCCGACTATTTCGGGGGCACCCTGAAGGGCATCCAGGAAAAGCTGCCCTATTTAAAGTCCCTGCATGTCACCTGCCTTTACCTGAACCCTATTTTCGAGGCCCACTCCAACCACCGGTACAACACGGCGGATTATACCAAAATCGATCCCGTGCTGGGCACGGAGGAGGACTTTAAGCGCCTATGCGCCGCCGCGGAAAAAATAGGGATCCGCATTTTGCTGGACGGGGTGTTCAGCCATACCGGCAGCGACAGCGTATATTTTAACCGCCAGGGCCGCTACCCCGGCCCGGGGGCTTACCAATCCCGGCAGTCCCCTTATTACAGCTGGTACCATTTTATTTCCTGGCCGGAAAATTACCACTCCTGGTGGGGATTCGATACTTTACCAGAAGTTGAAGAAACAGATAATAATTACAATGAGTATATCAACGGCGCTGACGGCGTGGTTCGGAAATGGCTGAAAAACGGGGCCGCCGGCTGGCGGCTGGATGTGGCCGACGAGCTTCCGGATTCCTTTTTAGACCGGCTCTCTGAGGCCGCCAAGGAGGAGAAGGCCGACGGGGTGGTACTAGGCGAGGTGTGGGAGGACGCCACCACCAAGGAAAGCTATGGCAGCCGCAGGAGGTACCTGCTGGGCCGCCAGCTTGACAGCGTAATGAATTACCCCTTCCGCGACGCGGTGCTGGGCTTTTTCACCGGGATGAACGCCGATGAGGCCGTCGAGGGTATTTTGTCCGTTTTGGAAAACTACCCGCCTCAGGTGGTGCGGCTGCTGATGAACCACATCGGCACCCACGACACGGAGAGGGCTCTCACCATTTTGGCGGGAGAGCCCTCCCAGGGCCGGGGCAGGGAATGGCAGTCAAGCCATTTTCTTTCCCAGGAACAGCGGGAACGGGGCGTGCGGCTCATGAAGGCGGCTTCCGCCATGCAGTTTACCCTGCCCGGCGTGCCCTGCGTCTACTATGGGGACGAGGCGGGCATGGAGGGGTACAAGGACCCCTTTAACCGGGGCTGCTATCCCTGGGGGCAGGAAAACCAGGAGCTGCTGGCCTGGTACCGGCGGCTGGGGGAAATCCGCGAGGAAAACCCGGTGTTCCGGGAAGGGGAATTCCGTTTGCTCAAGGCCCGGGGCGGCGTGCTGGCGTATGTGCGGGAGGACCCGGAAAAGAAGGAAGAATCTATCCTGTGCGCCTTCTGCGCCGGCGAAAAGGCCGAAACGGTGGAGCTTCCCCTGGAATTCCAGAACGGCGTTGTCCTGCTGGGCGGTTCCTTGAACAGCCGTGTCTTGACCCTGGAAGGGGAGAGCTGCTGCCTGATTAAAGCGGGGAAGGACGTTTCCGCCTTTGTGGCGGGAGAAGAGCGGGATATGAAGATTTACGTTCCGAAGCCATCAATATAAATCTCAAAGCGGTCCGTCACTAAGTGACGGACCGCTGTTTTCATTATGTTTGAATTGTATGCACTATAAATAGCCTATACGGTTTATTATCATTATACTTCTATGTCCTATATAATTAGAGTAATCCCAATTTAGTTAGGATGATATTATGACGATGGAAAAAGCCGTACAAAAGCATATCCTTGATTTATGCCGAAAAAGAAAGCTAACGGTGAATGGGCTGGCGAACCTATGCAGCGTTACACAATCCACTATCGACAGTATTGTCAGCGGGAAAACCCGAACTACCACCATTTCCACCCTTCAGAAAATCTGCGACGGTCTTGGCATTACCATTCTTGACTTCTTTAACGACCCCTTATTTGAAAACCTGGAACCGGAAGTAAAATAAGCGTAAACAAGCGCGGGCAAAATTGCCCGCGCTTGTTTTTTATCGTTTCAAGTTTTTTGACAGCTACTGTGACTTTTATAAGCCAGTAACCCTTATTCTTCCGCGCCCGGCGTTTCCTCCGCTTCGGTTTCCAGAACCTCGGCGGCGCCCTCTTCCGGATTTTCGCTGATACCTTCTTCCGTCTCCTCAGCGTCCTCCGCTTCGTCCTCGTGGGGAGCCCTCGCCAGGGTAACCACCTTGTTATCCTCGCCCACGCGCATCACCCGGACGCCCTTGCTGGGCCTGGCGCACTCCCGGATGGAGCTTGCCTGGATCCGGATAATCACGCCGTCGGCGGAAATGAGAATCACGTCGTCGTCCAGGTCCACCACCTTGATGGCGGCCACGTCGCCGTATTTCTCCACGTGGTAGTTCAGCAGGCCCTTGCCGCCCCGGAACTGGATCCGGTAATCGGAAATAGGGGAAAGCCTGCCGTAGCCGGTTTCAGAAACCGTCAGCACCCTGCCGCCTTCCCGCAGCCTGGCCATACCCACCACGCGGTCATCCTCGCCCAGGGTGATGGCCCTGACGCCTCTGGCGGTGCGCCCCACCAGGCGGACATCCCGCTCATGGAACCGGATGGCCATGCCCTTTTTCGTGGCCACAATCAGCTCGTTGCCGCCGTCGGTGACCCGCACCCAGGCCAGCTCGTCGCCCTCATCCAGCTCGATGGCGATGAGGCCGCCCTTTCTGGCGGTGTTGTAGGCGCTTAG
This sequence comes from uncultured Ruminiclostridium sp., assembly GCA_902490005.1. GTDB lineage: Bacteria > Bacillota > Clostridia > Oscillospirales > Acutalibacteraceae > Clostridium_A. The sequence goes on along the minus strand of CABUCM010000004.1, from coordinate 23,956 downwards.
CGGCGTCCGCTTAATCACGCCGCTGCGGGTGACCATCACCAGGTACTTCTCCTCGTCGAATTCCGGAACCCGGATCATGGATGTGACTTTCTCGTCGGCGGTGATGGGCAGCAGGTTGGCGATATTCATCCCCTTAGAGGTCCTTGACCCCTCGGGGATTTCATAGCACTTCAGCCGGTACACCCGGCCGGTGCTGGTAAAGAACATAACATAGTCGTGGGAATTGATGACGAACATCTCGGTGGCCACGTCCTCTTCCCGCCGGCTCATGCCGGAGATGCCCCTGCCGCCCCTGCGCTGAGTGCGGTAGGTATCCATTTTCTGGCGCTTCACATAACCAAAGTTGGTCAGGGTCAGCACGCATTCCTCCTGGGGAATCAGGTCCTCGATGTCCACCTCGCCGGTGACCGCCATGATTTGGGTCTTCCGCTCGTCGGCGTACTTGTTCCGGATAGCCGTCAGCTCTTCCTTGACGATCCCCTTTACCCGTTCCTCATGGGCTAAAATATCCTCGTAATCCTTGATCTTCAATTCCAGCGCCGCCAACTCATCCTCGATCTTCTGCCGCTCCAGGCCGGTAAGCTGCCTCAAGCGCATCTGGACGATGGCCTCGGTCTGGATATCGTCCAGGCCGAATTTTTCCGTCAACCTGGCCTTGGCGGTGGGGCTGTCCTTGGAACTGCGGATAATGGAAATTATCTCGTCGATATTGTCCAGGGCGATTTTCAGGCCCTCTAAAATGTGGGCGCGCTCCCGGGCCTTTTTCAGATCGTAAACCGTCCTTCGGGTGATAACCTCCTGCTGGAACTTGATATACTCCTGAAGGACCTCCTTCAGGGTCAGGGTTTTGGGCTCGCCGTTGACAATGGCGAGCATAATGACGCCGAAGGTGGTCTGCATCTGGGTATAGGAATACAGCTGGTTCAGGACGATCTGGGGAGAAGCGTCCCGTTTCAGGTCGATCTCGATGTGCATGCCGTTCCGGTCAGAATGGTCGTCGATATTGGAAATGCCCTCGATCCGCTTATCCTTCACCATATCGGCGATGGACTCGATGAGCCGGGCCTTGTTTACCTGGTAGGGCAGCTCGGTGACAATAATCTTAAACCGGCCGTTTTTCTCCTCCACAATTTCCGCCACGGCCCGCACGGCGATCTTGCCCCGGCCGGTGGCGTAGGCGGCCCGGATTCCCGCCCGGCCCATAATCATGGCCCCGGTGGGGAAGTCCGGCCCCTTGATATATTCCATCAGCTCTTCCAAGCCGGCGTCCGGGTTGTCGATGAGGTAACACGCCGCGTCGATGGTTTCCCCCATATTATGGGGAGGGATGTTGGTGGCCATGCCCACGGCGATGCCCGTGGAACCGTTGACCAGCAGGTTGGGGAACCGGGAGGGAAGGACCTCCGGCTCTTTGCGGCTGTCGTCATAGTTGGGGATAAAGTTTACCGTTTCCTTATCGATATCCGTCAGCATCTCCGTGGAGATTTTGCTCATTCTGGCTTCCGTGTAACGATAGGCGGCCGGCGGGTCGCCGTCCACCGAGCCGAAGTTCCCGTGGCCGTCCACCAGGGGATAATGCATGGAGAAATCCTGGGCCAGCCGCACCAAGGCGTCGTAAACAGAGGCGTCGCCGTGGGGATGGTAACGGCCCAGCACGTTGCCCACGGTGGTGGCGCACTTTTTATAGGCTTTATCCGGGGCCAGCCCATCCTCATATTGGGAATAGAGGATCCGGCGGTGCACCGGCTTTAATCCGTCTCTCACATCCGGCAGAGCCCTGGACACAATCACCGACATGGAATAATCCAAAAAGGATTTCTGCATTTCTTTTTGAATATCCACCTCGATCACATTGGATCTTGGCTCCATAGTTTTTTCATCCATGTTTTAAAATCTCCTTTTTTCGCCGCCTATTCCGCCCAGCGGGGTTTTCCTTTTATGTTTTCGCTTCTCATGGTTTTCCATCCGCGCCCCGGCGGAATTACGGTTCCATGCTGTCAAACAAATCCTGATACAGCTTTGGAAACCTCTTTTTCAGATTCATGGCCCGAAAGGTGCCGCTGTCCACAAAGCCGTGGGTGGTGGTCCCTTCGCTGGCGGGCCTTTCCTCCCCCGGCAGGAACACCTGGTACCCAAAGGTCATACGGCTGGGAGAGATGGAGAGGACCTTTGCCGTCACCGTCAGCTCATCCTCGTAACGGGTGCCCTTATAGTACCGGCAGGTTACCTCCGTCAGGGGAAGCATAACCCCCATTTTCTCTATTTCAGAATAGCTGACCCCCAGCTTTTTGATAAAGTCCGTTCTGGCGACCTCGAACCAAACCGGGTAAACGGAATGATGGGCGATGCCCATTTGGTCGGTTTCCTGATACCGGACCACAATTTTACTCTGTGATATCATAAGCGCCTCCGTTTTTAAGTCCGCTATTTTTCGGGAATACAGCCCGCGATGAGCATTCCCTGGATATCCGCGATGACGGAAGGCTCCATGGCCCGCATGGGGATGGCTAAAATGGCGTTTTTCGGGGTAAACAGCACCATCAGGTCGTCAAATTCCTCAAAATTGCTGGTGCCGTCCAGAGGGATCTCCCACTGGCCCTCGCCGGAGCCTACCACGACCTCGTCGGGATAAATTTCCACTTCGATTTTCTTTCCGCCGGCCACCTCATCCGCCCGTTTCCGCAGGTCGAAATACGGAACCAGCCAAATGGCCGCCACAAGCACAAGGCTTAAAATTCCCAAAATCAGGTTATAACCCCCCTGGTAAAGGGCGAAGGATACAAAAAACAGCGCCGCGGCAACGGCGAGAATCCCGCTTTCCAGCCAGGCCCGCCTGCCGGTGGTTTTATAAATATGAGCCCGTTTCAGGCAGGCAATGGCTTCCTCCCGGCTAAGGGTATAGGAAAGCCGTATCCCCGCGTATTTGTCCTCATATTCCGCCGCGTCCTCATCCTCCACGAATTCCGCGTCGGTGCCGTCCCAATCGGGGGTGTATTCCTCCTCCTGGGCCTGTTCCAGCTGCTCCGCCACGTCGGCGGCCTGAAGCACCTCCGCCAGCTCCTGGGGATATTCCTCCTCGGCAACCTCTTCCAAGCCGTCATCCCGTATGGGATTAGGACTGTCGTTGTTGGTTTCCATAAGCGATCCCGTTTCCTCCTTTAATCCTATCCTGTTTTCTTCCGCGCTTTTTGCGGCTGTTTTAAAGTACGATTTTTATTTCAAATCTATGCTTCGGGCCTTTTGGGGCCGTTTTCTTAAACATCCAGATTTTGGACGTACTTGGCGTTTTTCTCGATAAATTCCCGCCGCGGTTCTACCTTGTCCCCCATCAAAATGGTAAAGGTCTCGTCCGCCGCCGCCGCGTCCTCCAGCTCCACCTTCAGCATGATCCTGGTTTCCGGGTTCATGGTGGTTTCCCACAGCTGCTCCGAGTCCATTTCACCAAGGCCCTTATACCGCTGGATCGGCGCGGTAACGGTCATCTCCTGGAGCATGTTATCCCGTTCCTTGTCGGTATAGGCGTAATAATGGTTTTTCCCCTTGGTCAGCCGGTAAAGAGGCGGCTGGGCGATATAAATATGGCCTTCCTCGATGAGGGGCTTCATAAACCGAAAGAAGAACGTCAAAAGCAGGGTCCGGATATGGGACCCGTCCACGTCGGCATCCGCCATGATGATGACCTTGCCGTAGCGCAGCTTGGAAAGATCGAACTCATCCCCGATGCCGCATCCCAAAGCGGTGATGACGGGCATCAGCTTATCGTTGCCGTAAACCTTATCCAGCCTGGCCTTTTCCACGTTGAGCATTTTGCCCCACAGGGGAAGAATAGCCTGGAATTTACGGTCCCGCCCGCCCTTGGCGGAGCCGCCGGCGGAATCTCCCTCTACGATGTAGATTTCCGTCTCCTCCGGGTTTCTGGACTGGCAGTCCGCCAGCTTGCCGGGCAGGGCGGCGCTTTCCAGCGCGGATTTTCTCCGCACCAGCTCCCTTGCCTTTCTGGCGGCCTCTCTGGCGTGGCTGGCGGCCAGCGCCTTTTCAAAAATAGCCCTGGCGGTAGACGGGTTTTCCTCCAGATAAGCGGACAGCTTTTCGCTTATCATGCTGTCCACCAGGGTGCGGATTTCCGTATTCCCCAGCTTCGCCTTGGTCTGGCCCTCGAACTGGGCTTCCTTCAGCTTGACGCTGATGATAGCGGTCAGGCCCTCCCGCACATCCTCGCCGGAAAGGTTTTTATCCCCTTCCTTGAGGATATTGTATTTTCTGGCATAGTCGTTCATGATCCTGGTGAGGGCCCGTTTAAAGCCCTCTTCATGGGTGCCGCCGTCGGTGGTGTGGATATTGTTGGCGAAGGATATTATCAGCTCGTTATAGCTTTCGTTATACTGCATGGCCACCTCCGCCTCTGCGGAGCCGTCGGCCAGGGCGCCTTTCACGTGGATGATATCCGGATGAATCACCGTCAGGGATTTTCTCTTATGGAGAAAATCCACGAAGCTGGAGATTCCGCCCTCATATAGGAAGTTCTTCTGAACCCGGTTTTCCGGGTCCCGCTCATCCGCCAACTCGATGTGGATGCCCGCGTTTAAAAACGCCTGCTCCCGCAGCCGGGTTTCCAGGGTTTCATACTCGTAAACCGTGCTTTCCGTGAAGATTTCCGGGTCCGCCTGAAACGTGACCTTGGAGCCGGTTTCTTCCGTATCCCCCACGATTTCCAGGTCCGTGGCCGCCTTGCCCTGCTCGAACCGCTGGCGGTAAATATGGGCGCCGTCCATGACCTCTACCTCCAGCCAGGAGGAAAGGGCGTTTACCACCGACGCGCCCACGCCGTGAAGGCCGCCGGAAACCTTATACCCGCCGCCGCCGAATTTTCCGCCGGCGTGAAGCACGGTAAATACCACCGTCACCGCGGGGATGCCCAGCTTTGGCTGGATTCCCACCGGGATGCCGCGGCCGTTGTCCTCCACGGTGATAATATCCCCGGGAAGGATCTTCACGTCGATTTTATCGCAGTAGCCGGCCAGGGCCTCGTCAATGGCGTTGTCAACGATCTCATATACCAGATGGTGCAGGCCCCTTGGCCCGGTGGAACCGATATACATGCCCGGACGCTTCCGGACCGCCTCCAGCCCTTCCAGAACCTGTATGTCGCTTGCGCCGTACTCTTCATTGGTTTGCGTAATCTCATTGTTTTCCAAGGTGAAACCTCCATTTATTCATCGATAAAGTCCTGTAAAATCCGATCTATTTCATCTTCCGTACCCGCGGCCCTTTTAGGGGAGTCCACCCGCCGTTTTACGGGAGGGCTTTTTCTGGAGCCGGAAGGCTTTTCTTTCACTTTTTCCATTTGCCTGGTTTCTTCAAACAGGGAAAAATCATACTTTGAGGAATAATAATCCCCATGGGAAACGGGGGGAACCACCATCGTATCCTCTTTTTTCCCGGGAACCTCCCTTTGCGCCGTCTCCTGGAAGGCGTGGGAGGGCCCCGCCCTTCTGATATGCTTTTTTCTGCGGGTTTTCACAGGGGACAAAACCAGCGTAAACGGCGCGAGAAAAAAGAAAAGAAGAAATGGAACGGCTACCAGAACGATATGGCCGAACTGGATGCTTTCCCGAAAGATCACCAGCATAACCGCGATGAGGAATCCTATTACGGACGCCACGGCGGCAAAGGTCCTGATTCTTTTGGTATACCGGATATTGGACATTTTCCCGCAGCGGGGGCACCGGTATTCTCCATCCTTATGAATGCCCCAGGCCTGCAGGTAAGACATTCTCTGTTTGCAGTAGGGGCAAAACGGCAATTGATTTTTCATATTCCATCATCCCTTTCCAGATCAAGCGTTCCCTTTCAGGTTCCAATCAGATTGGTTTCCGTGGTTTTTAAATAATCCATCCGTTTCAATAGGGTGGAAGAGGAAATCTGACTGATATACACGGTGGTTTTTCCCTTTTCCGCGCAAACCACAAAGGATTTTGGCAGTTCCATGGAAACATTCACCACCCTGCCGCTTTTTTCCGCCTGGGTCAGATAGTTCCGGGTGAATTTGGAAATGGTGGACGTATCCAAATCGAAAATTCCCACGATGCTGTCCATTTTTACCACCGTTTCCTGGCCCAGATGCAAATACATATTTCTGCTCTCCTCTGAAAATGGAATCTCCTAAGGCTGGACCGTCCCGTCTTTCACAAAAAAGGTTTTACCCTGGGACAGGCCCAATATCGAATTGGGGTCGCAGCAGGTAATAAACACCTGCCATCCCTGAATCTTATTCAGCAGGTAATCCTGCCTGGAGGCGTCCAGCTCGCTCATTACGTCGTCCAGCAAAATCACCGGTTTTTCCCCCAGCCCTTCCGCCAGAAGGGAGGCTTCCGCCAGCTTTAACGCCAGCACGCAGGAACGCTGCTGACCCTGGGAGCCGTATTCCCTGGCTGATTTTTCCTGTATTTTTACCGACAGGTCGTCCCGGTGGGGTCCCTTGGTGGTGAACCCGGCGTTTAGGTCCTCTTTCCGCCCGTTTTTGAAAAGAGAGCAGAGAAATTCCCCATACCCGGCCTCATCCAGGCCATTTTTTACCAGGGCGCTGTCATAGGAGGCTGTAAACTGTTCCTTCCCCTTGGAAATGCCGTCGTAAATTTCCCCGGCGGCCTGGGAAAGCCTTTCAACGTACCGCTTTCGTTCTATGGTAATGGCCGCTCCAAGCCTGGCAAGCTTTTCATCCCAAATTTCCAGGGTTTCCAAAAGCTCGGAATGAAAGGAAATATCCTTCAGCAGGGTATTCCTCTGGGCCAGGGTCCGGCTGTATTGGTTCAGCAGCTTGGCATAGGCCGGCTTTTTCTGGCAGAGGGCCGCGTCAATGAATTTCCGCCGCATAGAAGGGCCTTCCTTAACCAGGGACAGGTGGTCCGGGGAAAATACCACGGCGCAGAATTTTCCAATCAGCGCCGAAGCCGCCGGCTGGTTCACCCCGTTGAGCTGGGCCGCCCGTTTTTTCAGCGTCCCGTCGATGGTGATTTTCGCGTTCTGCTCCCGTTCCTCCGCCTCGAAATCCAGCGTAAGGCGCGCGCCGGACGGCTCTGAAAAGGCGATCAGCTCCTGGTCCTTGGCGCCCCGGAAGGAACGCCCCCCGGTAAACAGCCAAACAGCCTCCAGCAGATTGGTTTTTCCCTGGGCGTTGTCCCCGTAAATCACGTTGACGTCCGGTCCCGGGACCAATTCATTCTCTTTTAAATTGCGGTAATTCCGAAATCCAAGCCGGTTGACCTTCACTTAAGCCAGCACCTCAATCAATAAGTCCCCGATCTGGGCGGTATCCCCAGGGCGCATCTTTTTGCCCCGCATGGTACAAACCTGACCGTTCACCAAAACCTGGCCGCCTTGAATCACAACCTTGGCCTGGCCGCCGGTGACCGCGCCGCCGGAAAGCTTTAATAGGGAATCTAAACGGATAAATTCCGTGTCAATATGGATTTGTTCTTTTTTCATGAAAGCTCCTTATTCCTGCTTCAGGCGGACGGGCAGCACCAGGAACAGGAAGGAATCCCCCTTTGTGGGGACGATCTTCATGGGGCTTACCGGCCCTGTAAGCTGTACCTTGACCTCATCCGTATCCGCGTTCCGCAGGGCGTCCAGCAGGTAACGGTTATTAAAGCCAATTTCCACCTCCGGCCCGTCGATTTGGGCGGAAATTTCGTCGTTGGCCTTGCCGATGGAGGTAACGCAGGAAATCTTGATTTCCCCGTCCTCCGCGAAAATGCACCGCACCGGGCTTTTCAGCCGGTCGGTAATCAGCAGGGAGACGCGCTCCACGCTGTCGATCATGCTTCTGGTATTCACCGTAACCTCGGTGGTGAACTGGGCGGGAACCGCCGCCTTGTAATCTAAAAATTCCCCTTCCAGCAGCCGGGAGATCACGGAATATTTCTCAATCTTAAAGACGATGTGCCTGCGCCCAATGAGAATTTCCACGTTTTCGTCCTGGTCCGGAAGAAGCTTGATTACCTCTGACAGCGTCTTTCCAGGCACCACAAACCGGATTTCATCCTCTTCCTCGAACTTCAGGTTAATCATTTCCGTCCGCATGGCCAGGCGGTAGCCGTCCACAGACACCAGCCGGATGATCCCGTTTTCAATGCTGAACAGGGTGCCGGTATGCACGGGCTTGGCGTCGGTATCCGCCACCGCGAACAGCGTCTGGCGGATCATGCTTTTTAATACCGGGCTGGTCAGGTCGATACTGGAGGCCCCTTCCACGGAAGGCAGCTCAGGATATTCGGAGCTGGGAATGCCCACAATGGAAAATTCCGAAGCGCCGCAGGTGATCTGGGTAATCATTTTTTCATCCACCAGGATGGAAACCGTATCGTCGGGAAGCCTTCTCACAATGTCGCCGAACAGCCGGGCGCTGAGGACCACCTCGCCCGGCTCGTCCACCTGGGCCTCGATCACCGTGGTGATGCCCAGTTCCAGGTCATAGCCGCATAGTTTCAAATCGCCGTCAGGCGTGGTTTTCAGCAGAATTCCCTCTAACGCGGCTAAGGTGGATTTTGAAGAAACGGCTCTCTGCACATTGGAGACCGCTTCCACCAACTGAGATTTTTGACAATTAATTTTCATAAAAACCTCCTGCTTTCTTGGTGTTGGGTTTTATTTTCCACGGAAGGCTTCTTTATAGAGGGGGTACCCCCTTTGAAAAGCCGGTTTCTCCTGGAAAAGGAAAATACGCTTTCTGGAAAGGATAGCATAGTATTTATAAATAGCAATAGTAGTAGGGGCCGTGCAAAAGTGGAAAAGCCCGTTTTTCCGGGAGCGGGTGGGAAGAAAGGCGAACAAACCCCTGTGGAATGGATGTGGCCGGGGTGTGGAAAAAAAACGGGGATCAAACGGTTATTCACATCCCTGTGAAAGGATGTTGGTGGAATGTGGAAAAAAAGTGGAAAACAAAAGAAAGGGAAGCGTCCGGTTTTCCACTGGTTTTGTGGAATGTGGAAAGCTTATCCACCGAGATGTGAAAAATTACCGGTCCCGGATATTTTTGATGATATCCTCCACCATAGCCTTCATTTTAGAATCTTTTTTCATGTTTTTCTCTACCTGCTGCACCGCGTAAACCACGGTGGAGTGGTCCCTGCCGCCGAATTCCTCGCCGATGGTGGTCATGGAAAGCTGGGTGATCTCCCGCACCACGTAAACGGCGATCTGCCTGGCGCTGGAAATATTCGCGCTGCGCTTAGAGGACCGGATATCGTCCGGGGAAACCCCGAAGGTGCGGCCCACCTCTTCAATAATCTTTTCTACCGTCAGCGGCGGCGGCTGGTCGTTGTTCAAAATATCTGATATGGCGGTCTGGGCGTTGGCCATGGTGGGCGCGTCCCCGTTTAACAGCCAGTTTGCTTTCATTTTCTTTACCGCGCCTTCCAGCTGCCGGATATTGGTTTTCAATCTGGTGGCGATGTATTCGCACATGTCGTTGGGAAGGTCCAGATCCAGGGCTTCCGCTTTCCTTTTTATAATAGCGATCCGGGTTTCAAAATCCGGAGGCTGGATGTCCGCGATCAGGCCCCATTCAAAACGGGTGCGCAGCCTGTCCTCCAGGGTCTGGATTTCCTTTGGGGGGCGGTCGGATGTGAGGACGATCTGCTTTTTCGCTTCATAAAGGGAATTGAAGGTATGGAAAAATTCCTCCTGGGTAGAATCCTTGCCCGCGATAAACTGAATGTCGTCCACCAGCAGCACGTCGGTTTTCCGGTATTTTTGATGGAAGGTGGAGGTCGTCCCATGCTGTATGGCGTCGATGAGCTCGTTGGTGAAATCATCGCCCTTTATGTACAGGGTGGTCATCTCCGGATGGCTGCGCTTTAAATCGTTGCAGATGGCGTAAAGCAGATGGGTTTTTCCCAGGCCGGAGTTTCCGTAAATGAATAATGGGTTATAGGCGCCGGCGGGGTTGGCCGCCACCGCCAGGGACGCCGCGTGGGCGAACTTATTGGAGGAGCCGACGATATAGGTGTCAAAGGTAAATTCATATTCCGAATCGATGGCCAGGTTATCGTTGATTTCCGCTTTTTTCTCATCCACCTCGTTGGGCACGGTGAAAATGATGTTAATGCCGGAGCCGAAAATTTCGCTGACGGCGGAATTTAAAAGGGGCATATAGCAGCGGTTCAGGGTTTGCCGGTGAAACTCGTTGGGGACCATTAAAATAGCGTCCCCGGCGTCAAAGTCCAGCTTGACGGGCTCGATCCGGCTGATCCAGGTCTTATAGGCGACGTCTGTAATATGGGCCTTACAGTAATCGCAGATCAGATTCCATGCTTCGTGAAAGGATTCCATTCTATCTTCCTCCGGATGGTTAATTAATGAAAGGCAGCCGCTCTTGGCGGACAGGCACTATATAGAATCATTTTAGCACAAATTGAAGGAATACACAAATAGTTTTCCACATGTTTCATTTGGAAGAAAAAGGAGTAAAATTTTTTATTTTTGTGAAATTTCATCATGTTGTGGACAGCCCTCTTTTTCTTCACTAGGTTTTGGGTTAAAACCCGGAAAAAAATGAGAGGATTAGTTTTTATCTTCCTTTAAAAGGTTGACAGTTGGCCTGTTTTTCATATATAATGCTAAATTGCAAGGTTTTACGCTGGAAAGGGGGGTTACTCATGCTGAGAACTTACCAGCCTAAGAAGCTCCATAGAAAAAAGGAGCATGGCTTCAGAAAAAGAATGGCTGACAGAAACGGCCGCAAAGTATTGGCTCGCCGCAGGGCAAAGGGAAGAAAGCGCCTTTCTTATTAATGGACTCTTTTTCATTAATATTGGCTGAATTCCAGGCTTTTAACGGAAAAAGAAAGCAGGCGGAATTGCCGCCTGCCGAAAAGCTTTGAAATGATGGATGAAAAAGGACAAGGACGCGGAATTGAATTTCGTGAAACGAAAAACAGGGGAGCAAATGAAACCGTATACCACGCTGAAAGAAAATAGGGATTTTCGCCGGCTTTACCACAGGGGAAAATCTTATGTTTCTCCTGTTTTAGTTACTTATGTGATGAAAAATCGGGAATCAAGCCTGCGTATCGGGTTTACTACCAGCAAGAAAACCGGAATCGCGGTACAGCGGAACCGGTCCCGCAGGATTATGAGGGAAGCGTTCCGGCTGATTGCACCGGAATTAAAAACAGGATACGATTTTGTTTTTGTGGCCCGGGGAAAAACGCCTTTCGTAAAGTGCGACGCCGTAAAGAGGGCAATGACAAAGCAGCTGAAAGAGGCGGGAGTTTTCAAATGAAGCGCCCGCTTATTTGGTTTATCCGGTTTTATCAAAGGGCTATTTCCCCATTAAGCAAGCCCTGCTGCAAGTATTATCCCACCTGTTCTAATTACGGCTTGCAGGCAATTGAACGCTTCGGCGCGCTGAAGGGCGGATTGCTGGCCCTTTGGCGGATCTTAAGGTGCAACCCTTTTTCCAAGGGTGGCTACGACCCGGTTCCGGAGAAAAAGGAAAAAAGAAAAAAGAATAAAAAGTAACGGCCGGCCGCCGGTCCGGCGGCGTTGGGAGGAAAATCGCAGGTATGCAGGTTTTTAGTTGGATAGGTAACGTTTTCGGTTATCTTCTTTGGTTTTTTTATGAGTTCACCAAAAATTACGGTGTCTCGATTATTCTATTTACCATTGTATTGAAAATTATCATGTTTCCGTTTTCCATTAAGCAGCAGAAATCCATGGCGAATAATGCCAGGATGCAGGGAAAACAGAAAGAAATTCAGAAAAAATATGCGGATAACAAGCAAAAAATGTCAGAGGAAATGCAGAAGCTGTACCAACAGGAGGGGGTCAACCCCATGGGGGGCTGCCTGACCTCCATCGTCCCTCTGATTATTATGATGGGCATTTACTATTCCGTGGTAAACCCCCTGCAGAATACCCTGCATATCGCCGGGGACAAGGTTTCAGAGGCGATGCAGCTGCTGCAGAAGGTGCCCGGCGTGGGAAACCTGTTCAGCGGTTTTTACGGGGAAATCGACCTGGTAAAGCATTTTGGGTTTTTTAAGGATTTCCTGCCCATGTTTTCCGCCGATGAGGCCGCCAGCATTTCTTCCTTCGGCCAGGGTTTTAATTTCTTGGGCCTGAATCTTTTGGATACCCCCCAGGGAAGCTCCTTTGGCTCTATGCTGTGGCTGGTTCCCGTGCTGTGCCTGGCCAGTTCTATTTTAACCCAGTGGCTCATGCCGAAGATCACCGGAAACCAGATGGCCATGCAGGGCTGCATGAAATGGATGATGTTTATTCTGCCCCTGTTCTCCGCGTGGATCGCTTATACCGTACCGGCGGCCGTGGGCTTCTACTGGATCATCAACACGGTACTGACTTTTGGACAGACCTGGGTTTTGAATATCTTCTATAACGCGGACGCGATGATCGCCAAGCAGGAGGCGGGAAGAATCGCGCTGAGAGAACTTGAGGAACAGAAAGTAAAAATGATCGCCTTGCCGGAGGGTCCCAGAAACCAGGGGAGCCTTCCTTCCTCCAAAAAGGCAGCGGAGCAGCAGGGCGCTAAAAAATCATCTGGTAAGAAAAAGGGACCCAATAAATCCACCAGTGATTATTTAGGAAGCAAGAAGGGTTAAAAGAGGGGTGAGCTTTTTGGAAAGAGAAGCAATTGGTATCGGCGCGACCGTATTGGAAGCGCAGGAAGCTGCCTGCGCGCAGCTTGGTATGGAAACCCATGAGGTAGAATTTGAAATTTTGCAAATGCCCGAAAAGAAAAAATTCGGTTTGTTCGGCGGCGCCCCCGCCAAGGTGAGGGCCTTTATTTCCATTACCCCGGCTTCCGCGGCGGCGGATTACCTGCGGGAGATTTTGGAAAAAATGGGCGCTCAGGGCGTTCAGATTACCATTGAGGAAGTGGAAGGCGGCGCGGTATTGAACCTTTCCGGTGACAATATCGGTTTTGTCATCGGCCACAGGGGAGAGACCCTTGACGCCTTACAGTACCTGACCGGGCTGGTCGCCAACCATGTGGACAACTCTTATTACCGGATCACCATTAACACAGGCAATTACCGGGAAAAGAGAGAAAAAACCCTGGAAAGCCTGGCTAGAAAGATGGCCATCAAGGCGGTGAAAACCGGAAGAAACAGCTCTTTGGAGCCTATGAACCCCTATGAGAGAAGGATCATCCATACCACGGTGCAGAAAGTCAGCGGCGCGGTTTCCTGGTCCGAGGGGGAGGATATGGGACGCCATGTGGTGATTGGCCCCGATCCAAAGGTAAAGCAGAATTTCCGTCCCCGCAGGGATGGCGGCAGGCCGAGAAACAACAATTACCGCCCCCGTCCCCAGGGGCAGGATGGCGGCAGAACGGAAAACGCCGGATTTCAGCCCCGCCCTGAGATAAAGCCGGAGGCGAAAAAGAACGCTGCGGCTTATGAAAAGATTGTGCCCGGGATTCCGGCCCAGCCGAAGCCGGCGCGGGAGAAGAAGCCTGTGAAGGATGAATCGCCGGTTTCTCCCCTGTATGGGAAGGTAGCGCCCCCAAAAGGTGAATAATAATCAAAAGTAACAGAGCGGCGATTCAACATGAATCGCCGTTTTTTGTAGGTGAGCAGGATTGAATAATAAAGCTATAACACAAGGAAAAACCATTGCCGCCATTTCCACCGCCCAAGGGGTGGGGGGAATCGGCGTGATCCGGGTTTCCGGCGCGGACGCGCTGGCGGTGGGCGACCGGGTATTTCAAAGCGCAAAGGGAAAATCCCTTTCTAACCTGGACGGCTATACCGCCGCCTACGGCCGGATCGTCGCGGACGGCGAGGCGGTTGACGAGGCGGTGGCCCTGGTGTTCCGGGCGCCTCACAGCTATACCGGGGAGGACGTGGTGGAGTTTTCCTGCCACGGCGGCCTTTATCTGACCCGCCGGGTGCTGCGGGCGGTGCTGGACGCTGGCGCAGAGGCCGCCCAGCCGGGAGAATTTACCAGGCGTGCCTTTCTCAATGGGAAAATGGGGCTGACTGAGGCGGAATCCGTGATGGACATGATCGGCGCCAAGGGCCGCCAGGCCGCCAGGGCCGCGCTGGCGGGCAGGGATGGGGCGATCCACAGGGCGATTGGCTCGGTGAAGGACAGCCTAATTTTCGCGGCGGCGCATCTTTCCGCCTGGGCGGATTACCCGGAGGAGGACATCCCCCAGGTGGAACGGGAAGAGCTTTCCGCCCGGCTGGAAGCCGGAAAAAAAGCCCTGTCCAGGCTTTTAAGCCAGTACGACGCCGGACGGGCCATACGGGAAGGGCTGAATACGGTGATCGCCGGCAGGCCCAATGTTGGAAAATCCACCCTGATGAATCTGTTGTCGGGGTGCGAGCGTTCCATCGTCACGGAGATTCCCGGCACTACCCGGGATGTGGTGGAGGAAACCGTCTTGGTGGGGGATATCACCCTGCGCCTGTCGGACACGGCGGGCATCCGGTCCACCCAGGACAGGGTGGAGCGGATCGGCGTGGACCTGGCGAAAAACCGGGTGGAATCGGCGGATTTGGTGCTGGCGGTGTTCGACGCCTCCCAGGCGCTGAACGAAGACGATAAGGCGCTGCTGGATTCCCTTCAGGGGGCCCCCGCCATCGCCGTGGTCAACAAAACGGATTTGGAATCTAAAATAGACATTAAGTATATTAAATCTAAAATAAAACAAATAGTATTTTTAGTTGCTTCTCAGGGCGCTGGCCTAGACGGGCTGCAAAGGGCATTAGAGGAGGTCGCCGGCACCAGGGAGCTGGACCCATCCCAAGGGATTTTAGCCACGGAGCGCCAGCAGCAGGCGGCAAAGGAAGCCTTATCCTGTGTGGAGGAGGGGCTGGATGCCCTCAATATGGGAATGACCCTGGACGCGGTGACAGTGTCTATCGAGGGCGCGATCCAGGCGCTTTTAGAGCTGACCGGCGAACGGGCCAGCGAGGCGGTGGTGGACCAGGTGTTCCACCGTTTTTGCGTAGGAAAGTAACAAGGAAAAAACTGATTTTTGACCGGCGGCAAATAATAGCTGGATTCCGCGAATAGGGCGAATCGAAAGGTTGATAAGTTTTTCGCGGGAACCGGCATGGCGGGCCGCGGAAGCGGGCCAATAGAAGGCGCGGGGAAACGGCGGAAAAATCAGGGAAGAATCGGTCTAAAATGGAGTTGATACCATAATGGAATATTTAGCGGGTCAATACGAGGTGATAGTGATTGGTGCGGGCCACGCCGGCATCGAGGCGGCGCTGGCGTCCGCCCGGTTGGGCTGTAAAACCGCGGTGTTTACCATCAATATGGATGCGGTGGGAAACTGCCCCTGCAACCCCTCTATCGGCGGCACCGCCAAGGGCCACCTGGTGCGGGAAATTGACGCCCTGGGCGGAGAGATGGGAAAAACCGCGGACGCGTGTTTACTGCAAATGCGGATGCTTAACCGGGGGAAGGGCCCGGCGGTTCACTCCCTGCGGGCCCAGATCGACCGGAGGGAATACAGCGCGGTGATGAAGCACAAGCTGGAGCTTCAGGAAAATCTGGATCTGCGCCAGGGAGAGATTACAGAGGTCCGCAGGCTGGGGGACGACCACTGGCAGGTGGTCACCCGGATGAACGCCGTGTTTGAGGCCAAGGCGGTGATCGTGGCAACGGGAACCTATTTAGGCGGCAGGATCTATGTGGGGGAGGTATCCTATGAAAGCGGCCCTGACGGCACCTTCCCGGCGGCCTTTTTAGGAAAAAGCTTAAAGGAGCTGGGCCTTCGTTTGCGCCGGTTCAAAACCGGGACCCCAGCCCGGGTGCTGAAAAGCTCTATCGATTTTTCCAGGCTTCAGGAACAGCCCGGGGAGGACCCGGTGATTCCTTTTTCCTATGATACCACACAGCCCTTACGGAATAAGGCCGTCTGCCATATCGGCTGGACCAATGAAAAGACCAAGCGGATTATTTTAGATAACATCCACCGTTCCCCCTTATATGGCGGCAAGATCGAGGGGGTGGGCCCCCGGTACTGCCCCAGCATCGAGGATAAGATCGTCCGGTTCGGGGACAAGGAACGGCATCAGCTTTTTATCGAGCCCTGCGGCGAAAACACAGAGGAAATGTATTTGCAGGGTATGTCCTCCTCTTTGCCGGAGGAGGTGCAGCTTCAGTTTTACCACTCGATTCAGGGGTTGGAGCACTGCCTGGTGATGCGGTGCGCCTACGCCATCGAGTATGATTGCGTGGACCCCCTGCAAATGGCGGCCACTTTAGAGTTTATGGATTTCCCCGGTTTGTACGGCGCCGGGCAGTTTAACGGAAGCTCAGGCTATGAGGAGGCCGCCGCCCAGGGGCTGGTGGCTGGGATTAACGCGGCGCTGAAGATTAAGGGCAGGGAGCAGGTGGTGCTGGACCGGGCCAGTTCTTATATCGGCACCCTGATCGACGATTTGGTGACCAAGGGGGTGGAGGACCCTTACCGAATGATGACCTCCCGTTCCGAATACCGGCTGGTGCTGCGGCAGGATAACGCCGACGAGCGGCTGACCCCGTTGGGCAGGGAAATCGGCTTGATTAACGACAGCCGTTGGAACCGGTTTACGGAAAAGCAGGCGCTGAAAAAGAAAGAGATTACCAGGCTGAAAAAGACATCCCTGCCGCCAACAAAAGAATTAAACGAGATTTTGGTTTCACGTGAAACATCCCCGGTGGAAACGGGAATCCGGCTGCTGGAGCTGTTAAAGCGGCCTCAGGTGGATTACGCCTGTTTAACCCCGGTGGATACCACCCGGCCTGATCTAGACCCAAACGTTTTGGAACAGGTGGAGGTAGAAATCAAGTACGAGGGCTATATCCGGCGGCAGAAGGCCCAGATCGACGAAATGCGCCGGCTGGAGGGCAAGCGATTGCCAAAGGATGCGGATTATAAAGAAATTCACGGCATATCCTCCGAGGCCCAGGAAAAGCTGAACCGGGTCCGGCCCGGCAATATCGGGCAGGCCTCCAGAATTTCCGGCGTCAGCCCGGCGGATATTTCCGTGCTGCTGATCTGGCTCAGCCAGAAAGGAGAAGGCAGATGATCGACAGGGAAAAGCTGGCGGCTTACAGCGGGGAATACGGGGTGGCCTTAACCCAGGAGCAGGAAGAACAGTTTGACAGCTACTGCCGCCTTCTTTTGGAATGGAATGAAAAAATGAATCTCACCGCGATCCGGGAGCCGGAGGGGGTTTTGATAAAGCATTTTATCGACAGCCTGGCCTTGCTGAAATACGCGGAGATTCCCCAAGGCGCCGGGGTCGTCGATGTGGGCACCGGGGCCGGGTTTCCGGGAATCCCCTTGAAAATCGCCCGGCCTGATCTTAAGCTGACCTTACTAGACAGCCTGAACAAGCGGCTGGTGTTCCTACGGGAGGTTTCCCAGGTTTTGGGGTTAGAGGCGAAACTTATCCACAGCCGCGCCGAGGAAGGTGGAAAACTTCCCAGCCTGCGGCAGCGGTTTGACGTGTCGGCCTCCAGGGCGGTGGCGGCGCTGAACCTGCTGGCGGAATACTGCCTTCCCTTTGTCAAGGTCGGAGGGGTGTTCCTGGCGGCGAAAGGCCCGGAGATAGAAAACGAGCTGTCCCAGGGGGAAAAAGCGATCCGCCTGCTGGGGGGAAACGTGGAAAAGGTGGCGCGTTACGGGCTGCCGGATGAAAGCCGCCGCACCCTGGTGGTAATCCGTAAGGAAAGACCGACGCCGGCCCAGTATCCCCGGCATGGGTCAAAAATAGCGAAGAAGCCTCTATAAGCGACAAAAGATGCTAAAATCTTTGCTCATAATGTGACAGGAAACGCGCCGCCTTCCGTGCTATGATGGTCTTAAGGAAATGGACAAGCATTGGAGGTGGCGCATCGATGCGTTTAAAGTCAAAAGAGGACAATAGGGTAAGGCAGATCCCCTTGGTTCAAATCAGCCCGGGGAAAACCCAGCCAAGAAAAAATTTCTCCAATGAGGAATTAATCGGGCTGGCGAAAAGCATTCAGGAAAACGGCGTGTTACAGCCCTTAACCGTTCGGAAAATGGGCCTGAACGGGTTTGAATTGATCGCCGGGGAACGGCGTATGCGGGCGGCGGTATTGGCCGGATGTGAAAGAGTCCCCTGCCTGGTCATTGAGTGCGACGACCAGCAGGCGGCAATTTATTCCCTGCTGGAAAATCTTCAGCGGGTGGATTTAGACCCCTTTGAAGAAGCGGAGGGCATTGAAAAGCTTATCAGCCAGTGGCACATTACCCAGGAAGAAGCGGCGAAACGGCTGGGAAAGAAACAATCCACCATAGCCAATAAGCTGCGCCTGCTGCGGCTATCCCAGGAGGAACGGCAGACGATCCAGGAGGCGGGGCTCACCGAGCGCCACGCCAGGGCTATTTTGAAGCTGAAGGATCCGGCTTTGCGGTCCATTGCCCTGCGGCATATGGTAGAGCGGGGGTTAAACGTAAAGCAAACAGAGGATTTCGTCGAGAGGCTTTTGGAAAAGGACCGGGAACAGGAACGAAAAAGCCACCGGCGCATTATTATCAAAGACGTCAGGATTTTTATCAATACCATCACCAAGGCGGTGGATACCATGCGGCTGTCCGGAATCGACGCCTTTGCCGCGCAAAATGAAACCGACGATTACATAGAGTGCGTGGTCAGGATTCCCAAGGCGTCCGCTTTGGACAGGCACTCGGCATAATTACAGCGTACGACAAAGTTTTTATAGATCCATGCCCTATTTCCAATTTATTCCCCAAAACGGAAGAGGCCGGCGGATGCATTCCGCCGGCCTCTTCCGTTCTATATTTATGTTTCACGTGAAACATAAAATCGCTGAATTTTAACAAGAACCCTTTTAAATAACACAGATAAGTGATATAATAATCATATTGCGCAGTCATAAATGTAAAATCGGGATATTTTGACAATAATTTGGGAACCAGATAAAAAAGCTCATGAATGGGAACACAGGAGGGAATCGGATATGGGGAAGATTATCGCCATCGCCAACCAAAAGGGCGGTGTGGGAAAAACCACAACAGCGGTCAACCTTTCCGCCGCAATGGGGGAAAGAGGGCACAAAACTCTGTTGGTGGATATCGATCCCCAGGGGAACGCCTCCAGCGGGGTGGGAATCGACCGCAGAGGCGTGGACAAGTCCACCTATGAGCTTCTCATCGGGGAGGCCGGTGCGAAAGAAGCTCTGGTGCAGACCCAGTTTCCCAATCTGGCGGTTCTGCCAAGCAGCCTGAACCTGGCTGGGGCGGAGCTGGAGCTGGTGGATTTCCAGCACCGGGAATCCCGGCTGAAAACCGCCCTGGCGCCTCTCCGGGAGGAATACGAGTATCTGTTTATTGACTGCCCCCCGTCGCTGGGGATTATCACCACCAACGCCCTCTGCGCCGCCGATACCCTGCTGGTGCCCATTCAGTGCGAATATTACGCCCTGGAGGGCTTAAGCCAGCTGATGAACAGCGTCCGGCGGGTGAAACGGCAGTATAACGAACGGCTGGAAATTGAAGGCGTGCTGCTGACCATGTACGACGGCAGGCTGAACCTGACCCAGCAGGTGGTGGAGGAAGTGAAAAAATACTTTCCCCGTAAGGTGTTCGGCAACGTAATTCCCAGAAGCGTCAGGCTGTCCGAGGCCCCAAGCTACGGCGTCCCCATTATGTACTTTGATAAAAGCAACCGGGGCACCGAGGCGTACCGGGGCCTGGCGGAGGAACTGGAGAAAAATAACCGGTAAAGGCCAAAACCGGACAGGGCCGCCGATAGGCTGAGGCCCCGGGCTCTCCGTCCCGGCGGGAATGAAAAGACGGTAAGGCCGTTACGGATGAAAAAAGAAAGAGATTGGGATAGACAGGAGGAATCTATTTTGGCAGCAAAAAAAGGCGGGCTTGGCAAGGGCTTGGACGCGATTTTTATGGAAAACGCCACCGAGAACAGCAATAGCACCGTTACCTTAAAAATAGCGGAGCTGGAACCCAACAAGGACCAGCCCCGGCGGGAATTCGACGACGAGGCCCTGGCGGAGCTGGCGGACTCTATCGCCCAGCACGGGGTGCTCCAGCCGCTGCTGGTGCGTCCCATCGCGGGGGGCGGCTATCAGATTGTAGCCGGCGAGCGGCGTTTCCGGGCCTGTCGTATGGCGGGGGTCCAGGAGGTGCCGGTAGTGATCCGGGAATTAAGCGACGGGCAGGTCATGGAGCTGGCCCTGATCGAGAACCTGCAAAGGGAGGACCTTTCCCCCATTGAAGAGGCCAAGGGCTATCAAACCCTGATGGAGCACTACCACTTCACCCAGGAGGAGGTCAGCCGGTCTGTGGGGAAATCCCGCCCGGCCATCACCAACGCCATGCGGCTGCTGCGGCTGCCGGAGGAGATTATCCAAATGGTTTCAGATGGAAAGCTAAGCGCGGGCCACGCCAGAACCCTGCTGGCCTTTGAAAGTGAGGACGACCAGCTGGAGGCCGCGAAACAGGCGGTAAAACAGGGGTTATCCGTGCGGGAACTGGAAAAAATGGCGAAGAAGGCCAACGCGGCCCTTCACGGCGAGGGCGAAAAGATAAAAAAGGGGAAGAAACGCCCGGTTTTCATCGAAGAAGTAGAGCTTTCCCTGAACGAGCATTTGGGAAGGAAGGTCAAGATCCAGGAAAAAGGGAAGGAAAAAGGGGTTTTGGCCATTGAGTTCTACAGTCAAGAGGATTTGCAAAATTTAGCGCGCCTGCTGGGCGGCGAAGAATAAAAAGGGGTAAAAGCTATGTTAGACATTAAAATGATTCGCACCGACGGGGATAAGGTAAAGGAACGGATTCGCAAACGGGAAATGAACCTGGATTCCATAGTGGATGAAATTCTGGACATGGATAAAAAGCGCCGGGAGCTCACCGGCGTGGTGGAGGCCAAAAAAGCGGAGCAGAACGCGGACAGCAAAAAAATCCCGCAGCTAAAGAAGGCGGGGGAGGATACCGCCCCGCTGATGGAGCGCATGAAGGCGCTTTCCGCGGAGATCAAGGAGGGGGACGCCCAGCTGGCGGAGATGGAGGAGAGGCAGAAAGATCTGCTGCTTTCCCTGCCTAACCTGCCGGATGAGGACGTTTGCGCCGGCGGCAAGGAGCAAAACCAGCCCATCCGCTATTTTAAAGAGCAGCCCAAGTTTGACTATGAGCCCAAAAACCATGTGGAGCTGTGCGAGAGCCTGGGGATGATCGATTACCAGCGGGGCGCGAAAATCGCGGGCGCCGGTTCCTGGCTGTACCGCGGCTGGGGCTCCCGGCTGGAATGGGCCCTATTGAACTTCTTTGTCAACGAGCACATTAAGGACGGCTATGAGTTTATCCTCCCGCCCCATATGCTGGGGTATGACTGCGGCTATGTGGCGGGCCAGTTCCCGAAATTCGGGGATGAGGTCTATTGGATCGAGAATCCCACCAGCTCCGACCGGAAATTTATGCTGCCCACCGCGGAAACCGCCTTGGTGAACATCCACCGGGACGAAATTTTAAGCGAAGAGGAGCTGCCCAGAAAGTATATCGCCTATACCCCCTGCTACCGCAGGGAGGCCGGCAGCTACCGGGCGGAGGAGCGGGGCATGATCCGGGGCCACCAGTTCAATAAGGTGGAAATGGTCCAATACACCACCGAGGACCAGTCCGACGCCGCTTTTGAGGAGCTGGTGGGCAAGGCGGAACGCCTGGTCCAGGAGCTGGGGCTCCATTACCGCCTGAGCAAGCTGGCGGCGGGGGACTGCTCTTTCTCCATGGCCCGGACCTATGATATCGAGGTTTGGATTCCCAGCATGGGCATTTACAAGGAGGTCAGCTCCGCGTCCAACGCCAGGGACTACCAGGCGCGCAGGGGCAATGTGAAATACCGCGGCGCGGACAAAAAGCTGCACCTGGCCCATACCCTCAACGCATCCGGTCTGGCCACCAGCCGGGTGATCCCCGCCATTGTAGAGCAGTACCAGAACGACGACGGCTCCGTTACGGTGCCAGAGGTGCTCCGCCCTTATTTGGGAATCGACAGAATCGAAAAGGAACGGTAAAAGGCCTGGGAAAGACCGGGATAATAAAAAATAAAAGCAGGCCGGGAATTTTTCCCGGCCTGCTTTATGTTGGTAATCCGTTAAATTTGTAAAGCGTTAAACTTGGGAATAACTATAAAAAGCACAAAAAACAAAAGGTTTCCTCGTGATTATTTTCTAGGCGGAAATACTTGAAAAACACCCATACATTTGCTAAAATAAAGCTTATATAAATTAAGGCTGGAGGGATGCATCCAGCCTTGTTTTGAACGCTGAAGCAAGGGGATAGCGATTTATTTTTGATAAGGAGGACGGTATTAGGATGTTAAACACGAATTTCCAAGAAAAGTTTATTAAAGAGGGCCTTACTTTTGACGATGTCCTGCTGATTCCGGGAGAATCCAACGTACAGCCCAAGGAGGTGGACGTTGGAACCTGGCTGACCAAAAAAATCCATTTGAATACGCCCTTGATTACCGCCGCCATGGATACGGTAACGGAAGCCCGCATGGCCATCGCCATTTCCAGAGAGGGCGGCGTGGGCATCATTCATAAGAATATGACCATTGAGCAGCAGGCGGACCAGGTAGACCGGGTAAAGCGGTCCGAAAACGGCGTTATCGTCAATCCGTTTTTCCTTTCCCCAAACCACTATGTCAGCGACGCCAATAACCTGATGGCGAAATACAAGATTTCCGGCGTGCCGATTTGCGAAAACGATAGGCTGGTGGGTATCATCACCAACCGTGACCTGCGGTTTATGACCGAGCAGGATTACAGCCAGCGGATCGCGGACGTGATGACCAAGGAAAACCTGGTGACCGCCCCGGTGGGCACCACCCTGGAACAGGCCCAGGAGATCCTGAGAAAGCACAAGATTGAAAAGCTTCCCATCGTGGACGGCGAGGGCCGGCTCAAGGGCCTGATTACCATTAAGGATATTGAGAAAGCGGTCCAGTATCCGAACTCCTCCAGAGATGAAAACGGACGGCTTCTTTGCGGCGCCGCTATCGGCGCCACACCGGACGTGCTGGAACGGGTGGCGGAGCTGGTAAAGGCGCAGGTAGACGTTCTGGCGCTGGATTCCGCCCACGGGCACAACAGCAATGTGGTGGAGACCGTACGCAAGGTGAAAAAGGCTTATCCGGATGTTCAGCTCATCGCGGGCAACATAGCCACCGCCGAGGCCGCTAAGGCCCTGATCGACGCGGGTGCCGACTGCATCAAGGTAGGCATCGGCCCCGGCTCTATCTGCACCACCCGGGTGGTGGCGGGAATCGGTGTGCCCCAGATCACGGCCGTCTATGACGCGGCCTGCGAGGCGTCTAAATACGGTATCCCGGTGATCGCCGACGGCGGCATCAAATACAGCGGCGATATCGTCAAGGCGCTGGCAGCCGGCGCCAATGTGGTCATGATCGGTTCTATGATCGCCGGCTGCGAGGAATCCCCCAGCGACAGCGAAATTTACCAGGGCCGCCAGTTTAAGGTATACCGCGGTATGGGCAGCCTTGCAGCCATGGGCCACGGCAGCAAAGACCGTTATTTCCAAGCCGACAACAAAAAGCTGGTGCCGGAGGGCGTAGAGGGCCGGGTGCCTTATAAGGGCGCTTTGTCCGACACCGTGTTCCAGATGATCGGCGGCCTGCGGGCAGGTATGGGGTATACCGGCTGCGGCACCATCGAGGAGCTCCATGAAAAGGCCAAGTTTGTGAAGATTACCGGCGCCGGCCTGAAAGAGAGCCATCCTCACGATATCCAGATTACAAAGGAATCTCCTAACTACTCCCTTTCTATTTAATCAGCTATTCCACCGCAGCGGCGGATTTTGTGGAAAAAAGAGCCCCGCCGGAATCGGGAACGCATCGTAAAGCCTTACGATGCGTTCCCCGTCCGGCGGGGTTTCTTTAAAGCCGGCTTAGACAGTTTAGGCG